>NC_007645.1:600000-1200000 GCF_000012985.1 Hahella chejuensis KCTC 2396
ATCCAGAAACTCCCCCACCGCCATGGAAACGTCCATGCAGGCTTCTTTTACAAAGCGGCTGGGCTTGTCATCTTTGCTGAGCGCGGTCTTGTCGTTCAGTGTCGGAGTAAACAAATACAGGGCCTCTTTGGCCCGGGTCATGGCCACATATAGCAGACGCCGTTCCGCCTGCAGGTGGTCAACGATGTCTTCGCCGCCGCGCATACTGTAAGGAAGATATTGTTCATTCAGCCCGATGAGCATCACCACGGGCCACTCCAGACCTTTGGTGCGATGCATGGTGGATAAGGTGACGCCGCCCTGTTGTTTTTGCGCACTGGCCAGACGTCGCAGCTCATCGAAATGTTGCAGAGTCTCCAGCGAAGGTAAGTTCAGCGTGGCGAGATAGTGCTCAACGCCCAGCACGTTATTAATGCGCTCGTCAGCAGTGTCATGAGTGAGGGCAAGTTCTTCAAGTGTCTTGAACAACTCGGTATCGTCAATATAAAAACGCACAATGTCCGCTGCTGAGCCTTTCATTTTCGGCAAGAGACTCCAGGCTTGAGCAGTGCGTTTCAATTTGCGTTTTTGCAGGGCATGCAGTGAGTCAGGAATCCACTCCAATAGCTGATCGCCCCAGTGAGCGTCGTGTTGCGCCAGTATATGCGCCAGCTCGCGCAGCGTGTCGTCCTTCAGTCCCACATGAGGGAAGCGCAGCAGACCGGCGAGCACTTCCGCCCGTTTGTTTTCCTCAAGCATACCCAGCCGCCCAGAGGCCATTTCCAGAACATACTGAATATGCATGACTTCCCGATTCGCCAGAGCGCCTTTATCTCCATCAATACGATAGGGAATGCGATGGGCCAGAAGAGCCAGCTCAACGGGCACGGCCTGAGACCATACTCTGAACAGAATCGCGATATCTTCCGGTTCGCCGCCGCCGTTAAGTAACCGTCCTAATTGCAGCACCAGTTGGCGGGTTTCATCTCCGCCTTGCAGAACGTTGACGTCCGTGGAGGGCGTCCCCTTGTGAGAGCGACACAGAAGGTCCTTGCGCCCGTGATTGTGAGTAATCAGGTGGTTGGCGAGCAGGGCGACTTTATGGCCGTAGCGAAACGTATACGAAAGGGTGAACTCACGAGGGCTTTCAAACTCTTCCGCGAAACGGTTAAGAATAAACTCCGGCTGGGCGCCGCGAAATTCGTAGATGGTTTGATCGGGGTCCCCTACCACAGTGACCCTGGCGCGCGCGCCGGCGATATAACGTAGCAGTAAGTGCTGAATTTCATTGGTGTCCTGATATTCGTCCACCAGGATTACATCCATTTTATCCGCCACCAGTTTCACCAGATCCGGCGATTCCTGCAAACATTTCACTGGTTCGTAAAGCATGTCGGCGAAGCTGATGCGCGAATGCGACTTGCGCCAGGCTTCAAAGCTGTTGACGACTTCAATGAGAAACGCCAGCTCTTTGCGATATTCCAGTTGCTCGAAGACCGTCTGCAATGGCAACAGAGAGGTTTTGCTCATGTCCAACAGGCGGGAAGCCAGCTCGATATATTCCTTTTTATTGCGCTTGACGCTGTCCTGATGCGACTCAGGGGCATGCCGACGCAGCAATTGCCAGAGCTGGAAATGAATCTCCTGATCCGACAGAACCTGGCCAACAAAGGCTGGCAGTACGCCTTCGCGGATGAAGCGCTGGTAAAGGCGTAACCCCATGGCGTGGTAAGTGCGAACTTCAGGCTGCTCGCGATAATGCGTTCCCGCGACTTGGCGTAATTTGCGCTCGAAGTCTTCCTTGGCGGCGCGGTTGAACATCAGTATCAAAATGCGGCGAGGGTCATGTCCCTGGTCCATCAGATGATGGATGCGGTGGGCGAGGGTGGTCGTTTTGCCGCTGCCGGCGACGGCGGTGATAACGCTGTGCTCAAAGCCGGACTGAATGATCCGCTGCTGCTCTTCGGTTAACTGCATGCTCGCCTGATGGTGATGGTTGGGGAAACCGGGCTCATGGCCCCTGATCGAGGGGGTGATTAAAACATGATGAGTCATATAAAGTTGTTGTTTTTCAGTATATTACGCTTGTCATTTTCCGCTATCACCCCGGTTATCGTAAATCTGGTACACCACTGGGACATTTTCTGGCTCGGTGGAAATATTGAGCAAGATTATTATTTCTCTGTAGTGTGTCGGACACATCCGGATTTTACAGAATTGGTCTATGGATAACATCATCGGCTTTCAAGGAAAGCTCTCCACGTAATAGCTGCTTTTACTCAATCTCTAACCACCAAACCATGATCTTAGTTGGTCTGCGCGGCCATGGCCGGCAATGGCACAAGTTTAAGGCGGCGAGATAACTACTTGTGTCAGGTCTGCTTAAGGCAGGGTGAACCAGTGTGGCCAGTGAGGTGGATCACATCTGGCCAAAGGCGAGAGGCGGCGACGATCAAGGCAAAAGCCTGCGGGCAATTTGTAAGGGCTGCCATCGGTGCAAAACAACTAATACGCGGCAATGTATTTAGTGAACTATCATATTTTTACTTGGCCAAATAAAAATATGAGGAGGATTTATGGGCATAGACGAAGCTGCGGAGGCTAGCTCTGATGAAGAGATTATTGCAATAGGTTCTCATTTCAATTTGGATGGGCTATCACGCACGAAAGGCAACTTGGAGCGCAGCGGAAAACTAATCCGTGTGCTTGCGCTTGTTATACAAAATCTCTACTACCCTCTCTGTATACAGTCTTGAATGTACCTAAAAACGGTATACATCGCGTTAACAATGGCGGTTGCTTCAGGGACATCTAGCAAGTCATTCACATGTGCGAGGCTCGCCCTATTTCTGAGCGTAGAAAAGGCGTCAATTGATGCAGCAAACGAATTAAGGACTTTAGTAACGTCTTCAGCCCTATGACCTGACGCTTGCAATGCCGGATGAAACTGTCGAAGTTGCTTGAATGCTTTGGATGCCGTAGGGTCACTGGGAAGATCAATTTGATTGTCGGTACAAAGTTGCACCAAATATCCATGGAGTGCAGTATGCGCACGATCAATGGCGCTTGAAGAATCCACTGTGCCGATTAAAGCCTTCGCGTCTCCCAAAGCTCTTATCACCGAAGTCGAAATAGATTCACTGAATTCTGGCGCAGCAACACTGCCAGCTGTTTGATTTAACTGACCATCAACAACTTGATAATGGTCCTGGTTTTTAAGCAGAATCTGATTGATATGCTGCACCGTTGGGACAGTAGCGCCACTACGCTCTAGCTCTTCTAAAGTCTCATATACAGCAGCGATAAAATTAGGAGCATCTTGTGCTGCATTCTGAGCCAGTCTGGACATATCAGACTCGGCCCAGTCAAGCGAAGAACTGCGGGCATAATAATCACCAGAAACTTTGCACAAGTGCTGTTTAAATACTTCAATTATTCGCTGCCGATCCATTGCCCCCGATACTTTTCTGATCAATGAAATAAAATCATCTACAGACAGATCACTGAGTGGTGTCGTTGAGCCCATGGGAAATCTAAGCTCACTTGTCATTTGAAGCGGCATCAATTGTCCTCCCTATTTTGTATATCGCGCATGCGCATTGCCCCATTCCAACACTTTGAAGATAGTTCCTCTAGCCCACTGATTCCAGTGCAAAAAATCCCGCGAAGTCAAACTACCTCATTTACGAAAAACTTTGCGCACGCATATACACTTGCTTGGGGGCTCGTTATCACAACGGGCTAGATCCCAAGTTATTGAATAGAAGCACTTTTCAGGAAAACTTCATCGAAAAGCCGAGCCATTTGGTACGACAAAGCGTAATTAACATTATAGAAAACAGCGAGCTATAGTTGAGGAGTAGCCCTCCGTGTGAGGGTGTGGCATGAAACGTATCGTCTAGAGATTAGGGCATGGAGACAGCATAAGTCGCCCCCGCGAGAGGTGATTTTTCTCTCACTTACAATTCAAAACGCCTCAAAAACCTTCAATAGATGAAATTCAGCACTTAGGCGTCAGTGCTTCCAGCATAAGGGGTTCCCCGTTTTCCGACTTTCCCTCCACAAAGTATTTTGCAAAACCCGCAGGCGTGGGGAGGAGTGAATTTTTCGGTTTATTAAGGGCTGTATGTGCTTGGCTGCTCTAGTTATTGTCTTACTTTGGATAAGGTCCAAGCGCCTGAGATCACCGGAAGAGGAAAAGGCAATGGATAAACATTAACCAAGTTACCCCCATTTCGTCGCTACACTTATTAGTTGATCCCAAGTATCTACCGGAATAGCTAAGCGAACGCCAAGCATTGCTAGGGATTTGCGGGCTTATAAACCGCATTTCGACAGGCAATACCATTTAACACCAGCACGATGGAGTCTATCGAGTAAACTCTCATTAGCATAAGCAACCCCCTACAAGGCTCCAAAGAGCATACGGACATTAGGTCTTTAAATGAAAGCGCCCTGGGAATCTCCAGGGCGTAGTAGTGCGGAGTATGGAAACTGCTGTTATCAATTGGATAGAAATAACAAAATTTTGTCTTGCTTTAAGAGACGAAATAAGACGAGGTAGGTATTACCCCCTCATCACCGCTCCCATAGAAATCAATAGCTTTGGTCGAGCACGGTCCCTAGGCTTCATATAGGTAGCATTTATCTCATCCTCATCTTCAACTGATCTGGGTTTTCTTATATCTGACATAGTATAGCGGCCATCAATAACCCAATTACGCCCTCGACTATCGGTTACTGACTCTCCGTTAGATCCGCGAAACTGCATGTAAGCCACATCAGGTAAATATGCGGCCATATATCTTGTAAAGCTCTCTAGGAAACGTTTAGTGACTCCATCCGGGTGCGGGGCTGCCGAAAAGCAAGAGTGGATAGTTACTTTTACAATATTCTTGCGTCTTAGCAATATCGGACTATCGGTATCTACAACAAGAAACTTTGCAAGGTCCTGCGCTTTAAAATCACCAACTTGAACCTGATTGCCATGAGCAACAATATGAATCTTTTTGTCATCTTTCGATGCCGTTGATTGCATATATTCAAGATATTGAGCCTGCATAACTATATTGGCATCATACTCTTTATTATTTCTTATCAGCTTATCACGAATGTTTTCAGCATCTTTTATGAGTTTTTGACGCGACTCGGGGGGCTCATCCCCATAAAAAAATACTAGGATCATTTATTCAACTCCTTGAATTTGTGTTACAGAAGCTGTGGCTAGAGGCAATTAGTAACTACCTCCAATAAGTAAAGCGTAAATCCAAGCACTAAGCCGTCAGCTATTTAGTCATAATAGACGTCTAATTTATGGAGTATGTGACATAAGTCTGTATCTCATAACCCCATTTGAATCTTTACGACATTAACTGTTCAGTGAGACGCAACTTTTCTCATGGGGAAAATGTCATGCTACGAAGCGACTCATGCACTACATTCAGCAACCTGCGACCACTCTAAGGGAAGCGCTAGAGCAGCGGTGGCGACGAATTGATCTCGTTAGAAAAGCGAGAAGAAACTGTCATGATGAGAAGAGGCTCGCCGCCTGTTTTAGTGAAGCGTTTGAAACATCATGACCTAAAGCGGAGAGGTAACAGTTCTTTTCAGAATCCCACTGTAAGCACAGCCCTAATGTTTACCTGCTTAACGCTCACATGCTTTTAGACTTAATATGTCGCAATCTGGGGGCAAGGATTTAAGATATGTTTTTATTCGCTAGCCCTCGGAATGTCTGAAAACCTGACTAACTTTAAAATTGAAGCTTTCTGATAGAGAGGAGTTTAGGTTTTGCTATAAAGCCAAAGCCTGTTATTGGCGTAGCCCGCCATGACGACGGGTTAATCCGGCAACAAATCGAATTCAAGCCTTTTCACAACGCCAATGACGGCGCTTTCTTCTGTCAGCTCTATTGGCTTGTAATCGGGGTTCAGCGACATCAAGTATTGGTTCGGGCCGTCAACAACCAGCTTCTTAATAATGGCCTCTTTTGAACCTTTCAGCCCGACAACCACAACCATACCGCTTACCGGGGTGATGTCGGGGTCAACGACCACAATGGCTCCCTCAGGAATGGACGGCGTTCCATGCGGGTTCGCCATGGAGTCACCCACCGCTTTCATGGCGAAGGCGTGCGGTCCGACAACGACACTGATCCCGCGCCAGGCTATCGCGTCCTTATGGTGGAACGTATTCGCGATCTCCTTCCACACACGAGCTTGCTGGGGTGTAATTAAGGGCACTTTCCCAAGGCTGGCGTAAGGCTGGTAACCCGCTATCTTTTCATCTCCGGCCCTCTCCGCCTTCCCGTAAAGCAGCCAGTCCGGCTGGCAACTGAGCGCCGAGCAAAGCAAGTGAAGATTCTCGCCTCGGGGAGAGGTTTCCCCCTTTTCCCATTGGGAGATGGTGACGTGCGAAACCCTCACCATCTTGCCCAGGCGACCTTGAGTTAATCCGAGAAAATTCCGCCTTTCTCGCAGGCGCTGTCCTAAGTCTGTCATGAAAGAGATCTTAAGCGATATTGACGAAACATATCTTTAATGTTCAAATTTATCAAATCTTAAATTCATGAGAAAGGAATGTCGATGAGAAAAGCAGACGCCGTTGCCTATTTCGGAGGCAAATCAAAGCTCGCCAACGCGCTGGGCGTGGCTCCCGCGTCAGTGTCTCAGCGGGGCGAGTTTCTGCCAATGTTACGCGCCTATCAGGTTGAGCGCATGACTGGCGGAAAGTTAAGAGTTCGGAAAAGAGTGGTGGCCCAGATCGGGCGGAGAGTATGAAGACGGAGAAGGAAATCAGTATGACGGCGCAATCTAATGAAATGGGTAATGTGGTGCCTTTCAGAGCGCCGCAGGCGTCGAGTGAAGCGCCACCGGAGTCAACAGGAGCGCCACAGGAGGCGAGCCCTATCAAAGCCGATTTGGACAATGGCTACACGCGCGTGGCCAATGAGTTGCTCAACGCGCTGGCTCGCATCGATTTAAGCGGTCGGGAATTCAAGATTGTTAACGCGGTGATGCGTAAGACGTTTGGCTTCAACAAGGCGATGGACTGGATTTCGCTGGAGCAGCTCGTTGAGATGACGGGCATTTCCCGGCGTCACCTTCCGTCTTTAATCACGGGCTTGGTGCGTGCGAAGGTGATACGCCGGGAGGGGGAGTCCAACGTAAAAAAATATGCGGTCAACACTCGCCTGGGCGAGTGGGATTTATCACTCAAAAAAGGCGAGAAAAAAGACGATCCAGAGAATCCAGCACCAGCGACCGAGGAAGCGAGCGCCCCGGATTCGGGAGCAATAAACCCGGATTTGGGACGAAAAAAACCGGATTCGGGTGCGGAGCTGTTCCCGGATTCGGGAAGAATAAACCCGGATTCGGGGGCGGATGTATCCGAAAAAGGGGGTATTCGTCCCGAATTAGGGGACCACAAAAGACATATAGACATGAAAGACATTGTTACAAAAGACATAGCGCGCACGAAGGGCCCTACCCGAGCGCCGGATGATTTCGACATCACCGACGCGCTGTTCGCCTGGGCGATCAAAAACCAGATCACCACGGACCTTGCCATCGAGACCGACAAGTTCCTGGACCACCACCGGGCCAAGGGAACGAAATTCCAGTGCTGGAAATCCGCATGGCGTAACTGGATGCGCAACAGCATGAGGTTTGCGCCAAAGCCAACCCGTCAATCGCACCTCAACGAATACGGCGCAGCGGGCAACAGCACAGTGCCTGGGGATGTTTACGGATTTCACGACACAAGTTGGGCGGATGATTTAGGGATATAACCATGGAAACAAAACCCATCGGATCACAGCAAATTCAAGACGCAATCAGTCGAACGGTACGCCGATGCGACACGCTACAGCATGCGGCCCAACGTAAAGCTTATGGACAGTCTGAGGCGGCCATTTCCAAGCAGGCGGCGGAGGTTGTCAATCGCCTGTTCACGGAGCTTAGCGGGATATTCCCGGCTTGGAAGTACGCCTTTCCAGACCATGAAGTCATCCAGCAGGCCAAGAAAGCTTGGACCAAGGGCTTCATCGAAAACGGAATTCTCACTATGCAGCAGGTTCAAGTGGGGTTGGTGAGAGCGCGCAGACTGAATACTCCGCACATTCCCAGCGTGGGTCAGTTCATCGCATGGTGTAAGCCGACAGCGGAAGACCTTGGGCTGATGCCGGTGCAGGCGGCCTACCGTCTGGCGTGCGAGGGGGGTCAGAAGCTCGAACACAGTGACAGCCTTGCCCATCTGGCCGTGCGCATTGCAGCGAGGGAAACGGGCTGGTATGAGCTTAGAACACGTCTGGAAAGCGAAATGCTGCCGCTGTTCACCCGCAATTACGACATCGTCTGTCGCCGCGTCATGAACGGAGAGGACATCCAGGCGGACATCCCCAAGGCGCTGCCTGAGGAGCCCGTTAAAGCCTCTCGCCCGGTTCCGAAAGAGGAGGCCCGCCGGAGGATGGCGGAGTTGCTGAAATCCATCTCGCCCAACTAGGGCAAGAATGAGAGTCCCTGGATATCTGCTTTCTGGGAGTAGGGCGGTAGCCAAAAAAGCGAAGTGGGAACAACAGAATATTTTTAGAGAATTGATATGAACAGAACGATGAATGAAACGCCGTGGCTGTTGGAGCAATGGGCTCAGTGGTCAAAGATGGATGCAAGCCTGGGCTATTCGTCATCAACGCCCTTTTCCCGTTTGAACGGCAGCGCGACGCGTTCCCCCGTTATCACGGATCAGGAAGCGGCGGCGGTGGATTTGGCGGTGTCCAAACTGCGGACGCGGGATGAAGAGATGGGAGAGGTCGTGCGGCTGTATTACATGGCGGGAGAGAACCTGTCTTATGTCGTCAGACGCATGCCGAAACTGGATCGGCGCAAGGCGGACCTGCTGGTTAAGTCGGGCGTCGCCTGGATCGACGCTACGCTTTACTCACACACATTGCAGTGACAGGAGAGAAGGGAGCTGTAGGAAACGATGGCGGGCTAAGTGTGTAGCGTCCTCTAACTATTTCGTATGGCGTATTGTGCGGGACCATTGAGTTAATTAAGGTTCCGCCTTCACTCCCACACTTTTGGACCGCTACCGTGACAGACTCCAGACAGGACTTTATTTGCGACATGCTCAGAACCTTCGCCAACGAACACGAGAAAGGCGGAATACGGGATCTGTTAATGATCACGCTGCGTGCGCTGGAGCAGGTCACAGACAACGAAGAAGACATGCTGCAAGCGCTGATGGCGGTGATCTGCGCCACCGATTGTCTGGATGAGAGCGAGGTTATCGCCGACTTGGCGTTCGCCTCGCTGATGGCGGTGATGAATGCGGTGACAGATCGCTGTCCAAGCCCCAACCGGTTGGCGGAAATTAGCATCTGGGTTGATGAACAACTTGGGCTTGCGTTGGAAGCCGGCGTGGACACGATGAGGCTGCGAAGAATCATACAATGCGCCACCTACGCCAGACTCGAAATCAGAGAAGACGTGATATTTCGGATTAACGAGAAAGAAGTGGAAGACAGCCCGCCGTTCATTGGCGTTCCCACGACCGAATCGATGGCGAGAGCCATCCTGGAGCTGGTCGAGATTAATGGCTGTAAAACCGAGTGGGATTTGCTGCAAGTGTTGACCCATCTGGGAGCGCAAATGCCCGAAGGCGCGACGGCATTGTATGTGCCAGCGCTGTTAGACCTTGAAGCGCCCTGGCGCGACTGCGCGGCGTTGCTGGCCATGGACCCGATCAGGAAAAACCGACAGAGCGCCATTGAAGCCTGGCTGTCGCCGGAGTGTCAGACGCTTGCCAATGAAACGGACCTAGCCCGGCTGGTGGCTGCCCGTAAATGGCTGCCTGAGGAGGATAGAGAGCTTATAGATATCGTGGTTAAGGGATTGCAGCGCCTTCGTGTGGGCGGCGCTGTGACGCCTTCCAGCAAGGCGGAGATACTAGGGGGCTATGTCTCCCCATTTGATTCTCAGGGGGCGTTCTATGCCGTCCTGGCGCTGCGTCATGAAGACGCCTGGAAGATCTGGAGCGCTCGCCTGCAACAGGGCGTTGGCGTCACCAAGGGCGGCGTGCTGGTATTTCCAGATTTCGAGTCGCTCGAACATCACATTGAGGGCGGCAAACACCACTTTCACCTTGGCGAACTCTCCCTTTTCACCCTGCAAAAAATCATTCGCCACTTCCTGCTGAAAAACCGCGATTCGGGAACGCTACCGGCGCCAGAGCTGCTATGGCTGATCAGCCATGTCGAAGGGGAATGGTCGTTGCCGGACGCCATCAATATGGAGGGCATCATAGAAATGCTGACGGATGCGGGAGAACTGCCTGCGGACCAATGGGACTTTGCGCAAGACATGCGCAGTCTGACGCAACCTTGGTTACGGTCGGAATGGACAAACGAGCGCCCAACGAGTGAGGCGCTAATCCTTGAATATCTGGAGCCGCAACGGGAAAGCTGGCTGGAGCGTTGCGCCCTTTTGGCTTGCTTCCTTCATGAGCGCAAAGGAAGACGCAAGGAGATTGAGCTGCTGAGGCAAGCCGCCGCCAGCATCGCCTCCGGCAAACCGTTGATAAACGTTTCCCTTATACGGGAAATGGCGGAATCCGCGTTTCATTGGGAAGGAGCGCCAGTCCAGTGGCATGATATGCCGTCCGAGATAGCGAAGACAATTCGGCGGCAAATTTATTAACACTCGGAATCAGTGATAAGACTCCACAGTAGAGGCCTAACCCACTCAAGCATAGGAAAAGTTTGTTCAGTCACTGAATAAACGAAACCACGGAATTATCGTTAACAAGGACAGGTAGATGCTTTACAGCTTTCTTTGCGCCACTCTATGGGCCTCGACAGGAATTTTCGTTAAGTATATTGATGGTCTGAGCGTACCGCACATTATCTGGGGGCGTTTTCTCATCGCCTTCTTATTCGGGCTTCTCTTTGTTCAAAGCAGAGCCAAGTTTCAATTTACGCCTCTCCAGCAACGCTCATACAGCGAATATGCATTAGCCTTGATGATGACCGCCTATTATGTACTGGCGACTTATTCGTTCTTTTACGCGCCTGTCGCCGTGGCGGCGCTGCTTATTGCACTAGCTCCTTTATTCACATTTTTGCTACGGCTGTTTATCAAAGGTGAATTCCATCGCAATGAGTTACTGGGCTTTATCATCGCCTTTTTGGGACTCATGCTTTACTTCTACGGCAAGGACTATGCTGGAGAGGGATACAGTACGGATGCGATAATACTGGGAGGCGTCTGTGCGCTCAGCGCCGCTATTTTGAGGGCGGCCTTTTCGTTCATTGTTTGGGAGAGCGTTGGAAAAGGACGCTCCGTAGATGCCGCTAATATTAATAACAATACGCTGCTATTGGGCGTCATTTTGTTGAGTCCTGCGCTCTTTTTCCAGAGCGTGTCTGGCGCTATTAAGCACCTAAACGAAATTAATCTTATATTCCTGTCCAAACTTTGACAGGATGTCGTTCACTGACTCTTTCAGCCTGTCGAAAGTCTCATACGAATCCAAAGGCAGCCAGCTGTACTTCACCTTTCGCCACAAGATCTCTATCAGGTTTAGCTCCGGTGAATATTTCGGCAAATAGATCGGCCAGATGCCTTTATCTATCCAATCCAACCTATGTCGGCGAAACTCCGCAGAGCGATGTATGGAGGCGTTGTCCAGAAGCACCACGGCTGGCTTAAGCGGATCTTTGCTCTCCGCCAGCTTATTAAAAAGCGCTACGACTTTGGCGGAGTCCACCCGCTCCTCTGTGGCATGGAATATCAGCTTCTGGCGGCGACTCATAAACCCCAGAACGTTCAGTCTCTTATTGTGTGGATAGGATTTCATTTGCGTCGGCTTCCCCACAGGGCTCCAGCCATAAGGTAAGTTGGAACGCTGACTGAAGCCTGATTCATCAAAGTAGTAAAGCTCGATTTCGCCTGCATCCTCCCAGGATTGAAGATCTTTCACAACGCCCTGAAACTGGCGGAAGGCGACTTCATCCCGAAGCGCGCGCAGCGAAAAGCGGAATCGCTTGAAGCTATACTTTGATTTTTTTTAAGTTCCGTTTAACGGTCTCCAGACTAGCGCTTTTTCCAGTTTCTTTCTCCAGACGTATCTGGACGTCTCGTAGTTGTTGGGGCTGCTCGTCAATCCACTTACAAACCTTTTCTTGTTCCTGCTCCGTGTAAATGGGCGGTCTTCCCGGGGAGGCGTCGCTAATGAGGCCGCATATTCCCATGCTTTCCCACTGCTCAATCCAGATCGAAATGGTGTTGCGGTGGAAGTCGATAATGTCGGCAATTTTATCGATTTTATACCCCTTATTGCTGAGCAGTATGGCGTGACAGCGAATACGGAAGCGGGAGCTCGGGCTGTAGCGAAATCCATCGGTAAGAGTCTTTATTTCAGCGGGCTTAAGATGATTGACGTACTTCACGGTGCAAAATATGATCAGATTGAGTGGTCGTAAGTCGCCTATTTTATTAGAAAATTTTTATTTTGCTACTTACTGCCCCTAATATTTCTTATCTACTTGGTCTTGGCGTTATCGCCACCTTTGTCCCGAATATGCTGAACAACCTATCGTCTATGAAGTTGAATCCAACGGTTCACAACATAATAGGAATGTCTACGCCCATCTCCGCAAGCATTATGGCCTGGATATTTTTAGGGGAAGAGCAGGATGCGCTTGCTTTGATTGCTATGCTGGTCACGGTTTCAGGAATATTTCTATCTATGAGGACGCCTGTAAAGAAGCCCGTGGCGGCAACTGAACAGGCTTAATAAGTGAGAGCAACGAGTCTCTTAATGCTTGTTGCTCACACTCCCAAACCGTACTTGGCCATCGCATATACTTTGATATTCCCAGCGGTATATTGCTGAAATTAAGTGGGCTATACTCGTTATTCAACTCGTAATAGATGAGCTTGATAGTCAACATTAAACTGTTAGTTCACCGTATAAAATTTGGGGATAAAATGAAAAAAATAAATGCGTATGCGAATACTCTGGCCGAAATTGAAGCCCTCAAGAAGAAGCTTGAGGCGCTTGAAAATGATGAAGGCCTGAAGAAGAGCCTGGAGTTCAAGAAGAAGCTGGAAGACTTAATGTCCAAGTATGGAGTCTCACGGGATGAAGTGATCAATCTGCTTGGCGGTGGCGGGAAAGCGGCCTCTAAAGCGTCGGCGTCCGACAAACGTCGCGGCACTCGTCCGTTAAAAGTATATAAGAACCCAAAAACTGGAGAAACGGTAGAGACTCGCGGCGGAAACCACAAAGTGCTGAATGAGTGGAAAGAAAAATACGGTAAAGAAAAAGTTGAAAGCTGGTTAGTCTTTTAATCCAGCCTGAAAGCTCCAAACCCATTCTAGATTTAACGCCTCTTTCAAAGGGGCTTTATTCCTTGAATACTTTTCATGCTTTGTCCTGAAGAACCAATGAGAATAGTAATTGCATCTACTCTCGTTTTGGTCACGCAGATCATGGAGAGGTGGCAATCTCGGTTTACCACTTGCCTCTTGGTCAACTTTTCGAAGCAATAAAACTCCGGCTCTGTATGTAATGGGTCTGCTGGAGAGTTAGATGTGAATAACCTCTTATTATTGTGGCGAAAAAGGAAAATATTTTGATAGAATTTAATACAATAGATTTCGATTTGCTTATAACCATTATTGATGGTGCATCGTATGCAATTTTGGTAGGTCATTATGCGCAGGTTTATCCTTAAATAAAGCAGTAGGTGAAGAATGGACCCAAAATCTCTGATCAGAGAACTAGAAAACCTCCCAGCTGATTACGCTGAGTTTGGAGGTAAGTTGTCTGAAGTTTATCAAATGTTTATTGATTGCATTAATAAATGTGTGGCCTCAGGCAGCCTGAGCTTATTTAAATCCGAATTCAGTGAATTCATCTACTCTTATTTTTCGAGACTAGACCCTAAAAAGATAGAATTGTGTTTTTTGGAGTATGAGAATAATCTCCTTGAAAATTTAGATAAGCTGTTTTTACAAGAAGAAATACAGCACCGTAGATATCCAGTAGATGCTATTTATTTGTGCTATAACCCTGGGTTGTATTATGTAAGCTCGGTTCTTTGTGGTTGTAGTGAATATTCACAATATAATCATGACTGGATTGGGGGATTCTATCATGATACCGGACAAATCGAAGTCGCTGAGGAATTGTTGTGTTGGAATGATTTAGGGTTAGAATTTGATGCATATTCGAAAGATCATGAAATTGCTCGGCTTTTTGTCTATATGATGGTTCTTTGGGCAAGTTGTCGTGCAATAAAAAACTCAAAGTATTGTGAATTTCCATTTTCTTTTTCATGTCATGATTCTCCATGTGACATAATTGATATCTCTTATAGAAGTAGAATCAATTTGATATAGTCTTGTGATATTTATGCTAGGGATACTCTAAATAGATTGTTTGCTCCAAGTTGGAAGAATAAAAAAACGAATCAGTTCGTTTCAGGCTGGAAAGTAAGGGTTTAGGTCGTAAGATGATGATTAAAAATAGATTGTTGTGTTATTTGTCTGTACTACATTGTGTTTTTTTTCAATTCCATCTATGGCCTTTGAAGCCACAGAAACTGTTTCAACATCTATAGAATCTCTACCCAATCCAGTGGAAGGCAATCAATACCACAAAGACATTGTAAATGCTTGGAAGCTTGTTCATGATGATCAGTACTCAAAGGCCTTTGCAATTGCTGATGAGATGACATCAAAGATTGAAGAGTCTTTTAACAAGAAAGTCAAGCAATATGCCTTTAAAACGGAAGCTGAGTTTGAGGAGTTTATTGCTAGCGATAAAAAAACAGTTCAGAGAATAGATTGGTATTATACGGAAGCGCTTCGAATTAAGGCATATATATATTCTTCAAATCGGTATTTTGAAATGGCTTTAGCGGAGCTTAATAAGATAGATAGTATCGCTCCAATCTCCGCTGGAGCCAAAATAGAAAAAGGATATATATTTAGGTCAATTGAATGATTTTGCTCTGGCCCATAAAACCTATCAGGATGCTCTTTTTCTTGCTAATAGATACTCAAGTCAGTCTATGTTTAAAGCTGCGGCGCTGCGCGGTATAGGGTTTATTTTGATCGAAATGGAAAGGCTTGATGAAGCGGAAGAAGCTCTGCAAAAATCCTTGATAATTGAGCCAGACAATGATGTGGCCATTAATGAATTGGAATATATAAATGAACTTCGTGGTCCATAAATATAACAGATATTTTACTTTCAGGGCAGATTGATGATTATGTTCTGCGCTTATAAATTATGGGATCAGTAATGATAGCCGAGAGCATTTACACAAACAGCGATAACTTTACGGCCTTTCCTGAGCCGGGTGATGTCTTTGCGAGTGATTTTGAAAAGTCAGTAATGCTGCCTTTGGCTATGTATAGGCCGGAAAGGTTTAATGAGGAAATACTACTGGCAACGCCTTTCGGTGACAGTGAGGGGCTGGTTGGAAAAGAAGACCTTAATGAGTTCATCGGAGAGGAATGGTATTCCTACTCGAAGGTGGAAGATAAATGGAAGCTTGATTGCACCCCTGAGGATTTAAGTCCATTTGAGTATAACTTCCGAGGGACGAAAGCAGAAACCCTAAAAAGCTACCTAGAAACAAAGAAGAAATTGATAGAGTTTGGGAGCTTACCCAAACCCTCAAAATGTACATCACCAGGTGGAAATTACCCTTTGTTTATCCCAAAGGAAGAAATTTCCAGCGGCTCGAATTGGTTTGCGAGTTTAAGCAAAAGAGTGCCTTTCAGGTTGCTTGACCAGACCAGTGAGTATAGCTCCAAGTTAGCCATATTTTATGATGGGTCTGGAAATGCTTATCAATATTTAGGTTATCTGTATTCAGATGTGTATACACGTTGTCTAAACCCTCAACTCCATTTCTTGTATTGTGCGCCTACAAGACGTGTTCTGGTTGGCCTGGAGTTCTACTGAGCATAGGGGGATGAAGTCATGATTCCTGAAGAAAAGCTACCTGTTTTATTTGACGTACTGAGCTGGAGCAAGTGCGAAGCAGGGCGTCCCACCGAAAGCAGTATTGAGAAAATCAATGCTCATTATGAAATCACTCTCCCTGCGTCGTTAATTAGATTTATGCAGGCCAGCAAATACTATGCAGATTCTCTTTGTCTATTTGATGAGAGCTACCAGTCTTGGAATCACATCATTCGAGCAAACAGCTATTATAAGAATATTCGCAGAAGGAAAGGCAGGCGATGGTGTTATGTGATGCCAAGGCATTTCGTATTAATCAAGGCCGGTCATGACTCTCGTAACTTGGTTTTAGATAAGTCGAAGTATGATCCAGTAACTGGTGAGTATGGCCTTCAATACTGGTTTCCGGGCTATGAAATTGAGTTTGGTGATTCATACCCTGACTTTAATACCTATATGAGATCATTGGTTGAGTTCTTAATTGCAAGAGCTGATGAGGAGACGCAAGCTCTATGTCAGGCGATAGTTGGAAGCGTCGGCTCCTCTGAGGAGGGGGGCGGGTCAGATCTCTAATACCTGAGCGCCCAACACCGCACCCTTAAGTCTTTTTTTATACCCGCGAAATTAAAAATTTAGCCTTGTCATTTACAGCCTTTCCTGATGCATAAAAAAGGCCGTCTAGTAGACGGCCTGAGATTGAGTTAGATAACGGACGTCAGGGCTTACCAGGCCGCCGCTATGGTCATGCTCGGCTGATTGTGCGGATCATGTGGAAGCAGAATTTCACCACCCGATGGCGCATCAAACGCCGCCATGGCGCTGACCAGCGCTTCTACCTTATGCGCCATGTCTGAATCATCCGCCAGAACGGGCTCCGGCCAATCGCTCATGGTGAGAGCCGCCATGGTGGCTCCGCCTGTGCCAGGAATCACGTCACCCCACACGCCTGTGGTATTGCCGGAAGCCAGGACCGCATCGCGGCCGTGGCCGCTTTGGTCATGCACCGTGGTTCCTTCGCCTTCTCGGAAGTCGTACCAGAGGTGCAGGCCGCTTTCGTTACCAGTTAAAGTTGCGTTCCATGTCTCGGCAACCGAGTCGGCATTCTTAGCGAAACTCCACACGCGTAAATCACTGAGGCTTCCTTCCAGATCGGCAATCTCGCTATTCTTGCTCAGCGTGCCCAAAGGCAGGTCAATGCTGGAGTTGAGGGTCGCCTTTAATTCACCGTTTTCATATAGGTGTGTGGTTTTGCCTTCTCTTACTAACGTCAGGCTAACCCACTTATCTAATGGAGCGGAGTAATTAAGCTCTTGGTAGGAGCGTCCGTATTCACCGAGGCCTAGCTTTCCACTATTGGACTGACTCATCCTGATGGAGTGCCTGGAGGAGTTCAGCAGAATTGACGCGCCATCGACGTCCGCCGAGCGTTTGACTCGCGCCTCCAGCGTCCAGTCCCCCGCCAGATCCGCTTCGCCAATGGTGGCGTATCGGTTGTTGTCAGGGAGACTGAACTCATGGCTGGAGGAGCCAGGGGAGGGGGCTTCCCCTGGCGACACATTCAACGTAAAGCTTTCAGAGGCTCGTGCGCCAGCGCGGTCAGTGGCCGTCAGCATGACGTTGTAAACGCCTTCGTTGCCGACGATACCGCTAAAGGTCAATGTCTCCGCATCAAAGCTCAGCCAGTCAGGCAATGGGCTGCCGTCCGCCAGGGTGGCGGCGTAAGTCAGCGCATCGCCCACATCCGGGTCGCTGAAGGTTTCAGCCGGAGCGGTGAAGTTTAACGTCTCACCGGTTTTCGCCAGCACGTTAAGAAGCTCCATACTGACCCCCGGCGCGTCATTGACGTTTTCGACCGTTAAGTTGAATACGGTGGAGGCTGAGGCTTGGCCATCCGACGCCGTAAGCGCTATCTCATAGGCTCCCACGTCTGCGTTTCGGGGAGTCCCCGTAAATTTAACGCCGTTGAAGTTCAACCAGGAGGGCAGGGCGTTTCCATTGGCCAGCTTGGCGACATAGTTAAGCGCGTCGCCATCTGAGTCCGTGAAAAGGCCGGAAGGAACGGTAAAGCTCCAGGGCGCGTCTTCAGAGATGCTGACGCCTTCCTGCAAGCCGATGACTTCGGGAGCGTGATTTTCACCGGAACCGCTGGAATCCGTCCCTGACACAACCTCGCCCCAGACGCCGGTCGTATCTGTGGAGGCGAGTACGGCATTACGCCCGTTTCCACTTCGGTCATTAAGCAGAGCGCCTTCTCCCTCGCTGAAGTCGTACCAGAGATGGAGACCGGTTTCTTCGCCGGTCAATGGCGTATACCAGGCCGCCGCGACGGCGTCAGCGTCTTTGGCGTAGTTCCACACTCTCAGGTCGCACAGGCTGTCATCCAAGTCAGCTAGAGCACTGTTCTTGCTTAATGTGCTAAGCGGCAGACTGATCGAGCTATATAGAGTGTTTGCTAATTCGCCATTCACGTATAAGTGGGTTCGACCACTCCGCTTCACCAGCGTCAAGTTCACCCACTTATCAACTGGAAGCGTATAGTCAAATGCCTGATAGCTGCGGCCATACACGCCAATGCCCACTTTCCCGTCGCCGGATTGTCCCAGGCGAATGGAGTGCTTGCTTGAGTTCAGTAAGATGGACGTCCCATCGGAGTCAGCGGAGCGCTTCACCCGCGCTTCCAGTGTCCAGTCGCCGACAATATCCGCTTGGCCGATAGTGGCGTATAGATTGTTGTCGGTAAAACTAAACTCATGGCTTGGATCGCCAGTGGGCTCAGTGGGTTCGGGATAGGTGGTCAGCTTGAAGTTATCTGATGCTTCAATACCCGCGCTGTCCTTGACAGTAACTTTGACCTCCAGTACGCCAGCGGTGTCGCTGACGCCGCTGAAGGTTCGAGTGTCGGGGTCAAAATACAGCCAGTCGGGCAGGGGGGCGCCGTCGGGTAAGGTGGCGCTGTACTCCAGCGTGTCGCCTGCATCGTCATCCCTGAAGGTGTTATCCGGCAGGGTGTAGGTGAAATCGCTATTCGCCTGTGTTTGCAGATCCTTAATCGGCTGTCTGACGACAGGAGCGTCATTGACGTTTTGCACGGATAAGGTGACGCGCATGGAGGTTGAAGCAATGCCGTCCGTAGCGGTGACGATGAGAGCGTGCTCTCCCACCTCGTCATTGGTGGCGAGCCCGTAGAGAGTACCGCTTTCATGAAAGCCAAACCATGAGGGCAGCTCTTCGCCACTTTCCATTTTTACCTGGTAGGTCAGAATGTCCCCATCCGCATCCACAAAGGTCCCTGTCGGTAAAGAATAGGTCCAGCGAGAATCTTCATTAACGACAATGGTTTCTACAGGGCGACCGATAGTCGGGCCATGGTTGTCGGTGCGCGTATGAGGTTTCCAGGTTAGATCGATTTCCTGGCCCACTCGGGCACGGAACGCCTCCATGGTTTCTCCCTCTTTGCGCGTCATAGCGTCCGCCAAGTGGGCCACATCGTCACTGCTCAGCCAGCTGTCTTCCAGTCGAATGGCGCTTAATGCCTGATAGTCCGCATTGAACCAGTTCGGTATACGGATTTGTGAGCTGGGGTCGCCAGCTTTGGAGATGGTCAGATCCGCTGATGATTGGGAGAACCATAGCTCGTGCTTCGACAAGCCTTGAATCACCAGGATGTCTTTGTCGCCAAGCCCTGACTTATTGAGGACGATTGTGTCGACGCCATCGCCACTTTGATAAACATAAACATCATCGCCATTGCCACCTTGTAGCTCGTCGTTATCCCTGCCGCCGTAGATGACGTCATTGTCATCGCCGCCGTTGAGATAATCCTGACCAGAGCCGCCATACAGGTAATCATTGCCGCCATAGCTGTGAACATTATCGTCGCCGCCTTCCGCCGTAATGACATTGGCGCTTTCATTGCCTCTGATAATCTGAGAGAAACTATTGCCTTCCATTAATTTATCAAGAATGGCGTCACTATCCAGATTAAGTCCCAAGGCTGGAAGTGCGATATCGTATGTTGTTATACCCTCTAGATGATAGTGTTCGGGGAGGTTGCCCAACCATAATGAACGAGCATTAATCTGACGAGTAGTGATGACCAGTCCCCACTCCCTGTCATTGGTGACAACCAGATCGTCAAGGCTGTCAACGCCGGTAATGTTCAAGTGGTTTTTGTCAGAGCCGGTTTCATCTATGATGTCGTTAAATCCACCAACAATTTCGACGTTATACGTATCGGCGCCAAGGCCTCCGTTGAGGCGATCATTGCCGAGCCCGCCATCTAAAGTGTCATCGCCGCCTTCGCCAAATAACTTGTCGTCGCCCGTTCCGCCATAAAGGATGTCATTACCTTCACCAGCATATATGCTGGTGTCGCTCTCTTTGTCGGAAAAGTCGATCACATCATTGTTGAGACTGCCGGAAACAGGGCCTTCGGAGCCTGCTGCGTCATATCCAGGTGTAGCGGGACCCCTGGTATCCGCCAATACCAGTTTGGCGTTCTTGAAAGTCTGAGTTGACATGACAACGGCGTCGCCTTCCGCGCCATATCGAATGGTGACTTTGTCTTCGCCTTGAATGACGTTGATTGTTGACGAGGCGTATGTATCCGCAAACTTGATGGTGGAAATCCCTTCTTCATCTTTGATATGCGTGACGCCATAACCCCTTTTGACGATGTAAGTATCGTCGCCTTCTCCCCCCGCCAGCACGTCGCCTTCGCCGCCGCCGTCCAGGGTGTCGTTACCTTCGTCGCCATACAGGAAGTCGCCGCCCAAGCCGCCTTGCAGCCAGTCGTCGCCTTTGTTCCCATACAGCGTGTCGGCGCCAGCGCCGCCAACGATATGGTCAATATCGACTCCGCCGTAGATGAAGTCCTTGTCATCGCCGCCATCCAGGTAGTTATTGCCTGCAATGCCGTAGATCACATCTTCGCCAGCGTCGCCGTATATTCTGTCATTTCCTGCGCCAGCGAGGATTTGGTCATCGCCTCCGCCTGCGTGCACCTCGTCATCGCCATGGAAAGCCTCGTCCAGTCCTTGTGGCGTCGTAGGCGCGACGAAGGTATTGCCATTTGAGGTGATGCTGGTGGCGTCATAGGTGCTGTCCGCCCAGATCATATCCCGACCGCTGCCGCTCAGGATGACGTCGCTGCCGCCTCCGCCGATGATGATCTGACCTTCGCCGTCACCGGCGTCAATATGGTCGTTTCCATGAAACTCGCCGGCCAGCTTATCGTGATCGCCCCAGATGTAGTCTTTATCGGCTCCGCCATCGATGACGTCATCGCCGCCATGACCGTAAATCTGATCGCTGCCTGCACCGCCAGAGATGGTGTCGTTGCCATGCAGTAGAGGGTCCAGGTCAGGTAGATCCGTCACCTGACTGCGGTCGCCCCAGAGGATATCGTCGCCTTCGCCTCCGTCAATAACGTCGGAACCGGCTTCGCCCCAAATCCTGTCCGCGCCTTCGCCGCCGGAGAGAACGTCGTCATAGGAGACGCCTTCCTCCACTTCCGTGAGCAGGTCGTCATTGCTGATTTGAGCGCTGCCTGACGAAGCGTTGGACCGATACTCATTGCGGCTGTCGCCGTGAATGTGGTCGTCGCCTTCGCCGCCGGATATCATGTCTGCGCCTGCGCCGCCGCTAAGCAGGTCATTGCCTTTACCGCCCAGAAGGGTGTCGTTGCCTTCATCCCCGGAAATCCAGTCATCGCCATCGCCGCCGTCCAGATAATCTTCGGAAGAAGCGGACTCCTTGGCATAGTTGGGAGTTGGCGCGCCAGTGTCGTCAAACAGGCGTTGGCTGTCGTTGCCCCAAATCCAGTCATTGCCTGAGCCGCCAAGAATGCGATCACTGCCGCTACCGCCGACTAACAGGTCCGAGCCCGCCGCGCCATCCATAAAGTCGTCGCCAGCGCGTCCATAAAAGGAATCGCCTGACTGATGGCCGCCATAAAACTGGTCTTTATGATCAGTGCCTTCAAAGAAGAACACATAGCCGCTGTCCGCCTGTCCTTTTTTCCACTCCGGCAGCGAAGCGCCATTATGGTCTTTGCCATTGGCGTAGTCCCACAGCTTGGTCGCGTCTTCCGCTTTAAATATCAGGCCGGATTTATTGATCTCATCCTGATAAGCCAAGCCGTCACGCGCTTCCCATCTGGTTTTGATGATGGTGGAAGTGGTTCCGGGTCGGAGGATTTCGCCTGTACCGACGTTGTAGGCGTCAACAGGGTCGGGCTCGGTTTCCTCGATGGGATCTTTCAGCGTAATGCCAAAGTTCAAGTTGGGGTCGATGGAGTTAAAAAAGCTGATTGTGAGAGAGCCGCCGGAGTCGTCATCCTTCATGGTGATGATCAGTTTGTTGGAATCGGTCAGGACAAACCGGTTGCCGTCCGCGTCTTCGAAGATGTTGCTGTCAGCCGCCACACGGGTAATTTCGGTGACGACTTTGCCAGGATCGGATGCGTTGGCTTTGAGCAGGATTCGGTTGGCGCCGTTATAGTCAAGCAGGTAGTCCGCGCCATCGCCTTTGGTGTAGACGTAGGTGTCGTCTCCGATACCTCCCTCCAGGCGATCATTGCCTGCGCCGCCCTCCAGAGTGTCATGGCCGTCGCCGCCATAAAGCTCGTCGTTGCCGCCTTCGCCCTTCAGCGTATCGTCGCCAGCCAAACCAAAGAGCCAGTCGCCGCCAGCGCCGCCTACCAATTCATCGTTGGTTTCTCCGCCTTCGATACTCTCGCCAAACACGACTTCGATCACTTCGTTTGACTTGCCGGGTTCTGACTCCCAAATGCCGCTGAGGGTTTCTTCCATGGCCTTGAGCGTGTCGTTTAGCTGCGCCAAGGTTTCATTTCCAGGGAAAGCCACTTCCGCAATTTGGAGTGAGGCGGTCAGAGCGCCGTAGTTTTCGTAAATCTCGTAAGCTGTGCCAATCCAGGCGAAAGGCCCGCCTAGCAATTTAGCAGCGATGGCAATTACCCCTTCTGTTGCAATATCTGCAATAAGCGACTTGAAAACATCCGCCGACATTTCCAAATTGGAGTTCCCAATAATCTCAGCGATATCCTCAAGAGTGAGGTCGTCATTATCAATAAAATCTGCCTTCGCGATAGCGGAGACGGATAGTAAAGCAATTGCCAATGTTGCCTTACCAGTTAGGCCACTAATGCCGGTAACAGCCTTATTGAATTTGTCGGGGGTAAAGCCGCCAAATATGTACCCAATTTTATATGTCTCACTTTTGCCGTCCCACATAAAGTATTCAGCAGTGAGTTTTGACTTTTTTAACTTCTCATCAAATTGCGGCCCGGCATTGTTATAGATGATTTTCGCCATCGGGTCTGTTTGTGATGAATTGGGGTTATAATCTGGGTGTGTCGAATAGCGGCTTTTATAGAGCTCATCATTTTTATTAAGGAAAAATGTGACTCCATTGGGTGTGTTCGAAATTAGACTGTTGCGTAATTCTTGCTGGAATAAGGCAATTTTATTAAATGCCTCCGCAGCCATCGCTTTGCGGTTATCAAGGTAGTCTGGGTCACTGGCATCCCCATATTGGTTCGCCAAAATAGCGACTTTATCACTATACTCTTTCTGCAAAAACACTAGCCTTTGGCGGACAAACTCGGAGTAAGCTGGATGCGATCCGCTATGAACTGCCGCAAAATTTGGTCCCTTCTTGCCAGCGCCCTTTTCTTTAGGAAGATAGACCCCATTACTTGGGTTGTCTTGGTTGTAAACTAAGTGACCCTCTGAGTGATCAGCAATTTCTTGAAAGAAGCCTTCAAACTCCTTTGCCACCTCGGTAGGAATAAGGTGATGCCCTTCGACACTTGCCCCCGTGCCATATGCATTCTTATTGAAAGCTATTTCATTCGGGAGGCTTTCGTTTACATTATCCATTTCTTTGCGGAGAGCGGTCCCGCTTCCATCAACAAACACATTAGACATGAGCTACCATTTCTCCTTGCTTTCCATATAACTGCGTATACTCTTTGATGCCAGAAACGCCTCCTTGCTGGAGCGCCATAAACATCGCCTCATTTATAAATAAAGGGCTAACTAAATAGTGTGGTGGGTGAAAATGCTTCCAAAGAGGGAGAGTCTCTATATAGTTTCTGACTGAGGTGATATGCTGAATCGTAGGTATAAACTCTTCTTCAATACTACTCGCAGCATTGTAGTCCATGCCTATAAGTGGCAAATTGAGATTCTCAATGGTCACGTATCTACGCATGTTCATGTGATAGAATTGTTTGCCTGTAATCTGGTTTCCTTTTTTATCAAAAACTTCAACTGGCCAGAACTGGTGAAGAAATGGGTCATTATTCTCTATTATTATTTTTGCTTTATTTGATACATATATATGCTCAAGCAAAACTAGAATGTCTGGTATTTCCCAGTCGATTAATGTGGCCTCAAGTGGTGTGTTCATGCGCCACTCTGCCAACAGCGGTGCTTTATATAGTTTGCAGTGTGGAGAATTCTCAGGGGTGATCTCTTCTAGATTATTGGTGTACTCGCCAGGCCCTGGTTTACGATCCATTTTGAATGGAAGAGTACTTTGTACAGAAAAGTGTATGCCTGATGGTAGGTTTCCGTAGTCAGTTTTTAGTCTGTAAATCATTTTGTAGTCCTATGCATCCATGATTTATAAAGCTAGTTAAAGTAATAAACATTAGTCTTTTTTTGTGTTTAAATACTGCATAGCGACTCTTCGGTAATGCCATATTTTTCACTATATAGGTCTAATCCTTTTATACCTTCTACACGAAATGCCTCTACTAGAGTTTCATTTAGGTAAAGGACTGTGCGAGCTTTTAAATGCCGTTGATCAATGTCAGCTATGCAATGTCGCCACAAAGGGATTTGCCCCAACTGCTCCCTTAAAGTAGGGGAGTCCTTAACCCTGGCCATAAAGTCCTCTTCCTTTGGTATAGGATAAAAGCCAAGCTCAGCCGCTGTGGCTACTCGATTAGACGGCGTAATAGTTAGAAAGCGTCGCTCATTAAACCAGTAATAAGCTTGCTCAGAAGCAATTGGCTCTTCCTTGTGGTTGAGCAATTGCACGGGAAAGTATTCATGCTCCATTGTGTCTATATTTTTGATCACAGATTTTGCTCGTTCGGAGATAAATAGATAACCACCAACACCCCACAAGTCCGGTATTGGTTCCACCTCTTTCCCTTGGTGAAAACGTAAGCAAGTCATGACTGGGCGATCAGATAAAAGCGGCGCTTGAAAAAACTTAACACCTGGCTGTTGAAAGATGTCCGGTGCGGGAGTGAATTTTTTTTCGTAATGGATTAGGCCCACTCCCCAGCGCTCTCTCGCGTCGCTTCCGGGGCGAGGAACAGGGAACGCTTCCAAACGCTCTTGTGTCGCCAGCTTTGATAAAAATCTATAAAACATGATTAGAATCCTTACAGTCTGCTTTATTGAATTAATTAATGGTTTCCACGTTCATCGCCCAACGAGCAGGCAGCACATCATTAGCCGGAATTTTGCGCATTCTGAACTGCTTGTCCCGTTCGATGCCGATGGTGTTGCCTTCGCTGAACACTGGGCCGTTAGCCAGGATGTAGCCGACCATGCTATACAGGTGCTTGGCGACCTCTGAGGGTTTGCACTGGAAAGGATCGATCTGGATTTCAAATCCGGTTAAAGCGTCGAGGCCTTTAGTGATCGCTCCGAACATGTTTTTGTCCTTTGAAGACAAAATACGTATTCCAGCCAAGTAAGTTGTTGGCAATCCATACAAAGCGTTGGGGACGTCACTGTTGAACTTCTCCATGGCTTCCCCTGCAACGCGAACGGCTTGAGCAAACTGCTCATTGTCAGCCAGCACTTCTGAGTTACTCCAGTAGAATGCCAAGGGCTTTGCTCTTTGGGCCAGCAGGTCGGCGATTGTCATTACTCGAAGAGCGGAATATATCGCTCGAAGTTGATCGTCGGTTGTATTCAGCGGTGAAATAATCAGGTGCGCTTTATGGTCTTTGATAAGTTGCTCGCCATTCTTTAGGCGGTGGCTGGTGCGTAGCGCAACATTGAAAGTGTCAGCTGGAATCGGCTTATCAATGACCATTACCGCAAACGCCATACCTCCCCAGGTAATAACGTAGCCATCTTCGGCATTCTCTGAACCTTGAACCGTTACAGACTGGTTATCCAGTTCTTCCCTAAGGTAAGCCTCCAACTCAGTGACGGAAAGGGTGAAGGGGGAGGCGAGGAGCATCATTTGGATAGCGCCGGGGAAGGCGGGATTTTGGTTTGCGGTTTGGTTGTTCATGATTGACTCGTATTTTCTTTTCCATAAAAAAGAGTAATGCAAGTTCCGTTAGTGTGGGTACAAAACGAAGCCTGCTGACTTATGCATGTTATAACATGATGTAGCGACAGATTTATTCGGTTATAGAGAGCAGTCGTAAGTATTAAGGCGCTAACAGCTCTGCTAGCGGCGGAACTCTTGCACTCTGAATCAGGGGGTATTGCCCAGGATGGTGACGGGAAAAAAGGCTCTGTGGCGGCGGAGATAGGTTGTCTTCATGATTAGTGTGATATTCCCTTAAGGCAGGCGAGAAATAAGGGCGTATTTTACATCTTTCAGGCAGTCCGGCTACTGAAAATTAGGAACAGTGACGTAACTTTTTATGTGCGCGGCTAAGGGTGCTCCCCTAGGTCTGTATCTGTAAGCGTTTTCTCCCAGGGTCTCCATGTTGCCGCTAAGAGGGGGCCGAATTATCCTGGCGTTGGCTTGTTGAGGGTTAAAAGTTAAGAAAACTCTGAAATGACAAGAGTGGTTTTTGTTTCCTTTTTATAGAAGAAATGGAATTCCGGCATATACCTATGAGAGTAATTTGCACCTTCCGCATACCCTATATACCTGTACTCGTGACCCAGTTTGTCAAAAACTTTAACGTATTTATTAAGACTACCTTCGTCTCCTGGGATGTCTGAAAGAGTGTGGCAGAAGTGGTCCTGTATTTCACAGAAGCAGTTTGAATAGCTTGTTATACTCCCTCCTGTATGGAGAAGTGGGAGCTTCGAGCTTATATCGCCTAAAGATGTTATGTATCCATCTTTTTTGAATGACTCTTTAGTTTCTTGGAACCTCTCTTTCGCTACCTCCGAGAAATGCTCGAAGGAATGGAGGTTATTTTCAGTGCAATCTAGAGACCACCTTCCATCCTTGTTTGTATACGTTAGCCAAAGATCTCCACAATTGTCACCGATATTTTCAATGCCTAAAAGACCTTCTTCATTCCCAAGTGGAATCGCAAGCAATACTTCGCTTTCTATATCGTCTCCAAGTTTATAAATGCCCAGAGGAAGGAGGAGGCGCTTTTCTAGCTCGGAAGAAAATACTTTACCTGGATCTGGGAAGGCGGTAAAAGATTCGCAATCTGAATATATGGCTTTCTCGTTCATAATTATCATGTTGAATATAAAATAGGTTTATGGCGTGTTTTATATCAATTTATAGACTCAAGTTTCATCGCCCAACGAGGAGGGAGTTCCTCATTGCTAGGGATCATTCGCATACTGAACAGCTTATCCTGCTCCATGCCGATGGTATTGCCTTCACTGAATACGGGGCCATTTGCTAGGATATAACCGACCATACCATACAGATGCCTGGCGACTTCAGATGGTTTGCCATCGAAAGGATCTATCTGGATTTCAAAACCAGTTAAGACATCAAGACCTTTAGTAATCGCTCCGAATCTGCTTTTATTATCTGACGACAGAATTCGCAATCCAGCCAAGTAAGTTGTGGGCAATTCATACAGTGCATTAGGGATGTTACTGTTAAATTTTTGCATCGCATCACCAGCCTCACGCACCGCTTGAGAGAATTGCTCGCAGTCTGCCAACACTTGTGACTTATTCCAATAAAATGCCAAAGGTTCTGACTGCTGGGCTAGCAAGTCGGCAATTGTCATTACTCGCAAGGCTAGATAGATGGCTTGCAACTGATCATTCATAGCGTTCATTGGAGAAATGATCAAATGTGCTTTATGGCTCTTGATGAGATTCTCGCCATTTTTTAGGCGGAAACTAGTACGTAGAGCAACATCGAATTCGTCCGCTGGAATAGGTTTGTCAATTGACATTATTGTAAATATCAACCCTCCCCATGTAATCATAAAGCATCCTTCCGATTCATCTGAGCCTTGTACAGAAACAGACTGATTATCCAATGCCTCTCTCAGGTAAGCCTCTAGCTCAGCAGCGGAAAGTGTGAAAGGTGAAGCTAGAAGCATCATTTGTATCACGTTAGGGAACGCGGGTTTCTGGTTTTCGGTTTGGTTGTTCATGAGTGTCTCGTATTTTTCCTACAATAATGAGTAAAACAGCAGCTACTCAACTGACCTTGTTGATTTATGCACGTTATAAAATGACGTAGCGACAGATTTATTTGAGCTGAATTTTCACGCGCAAAAATCCTCATTTCGAGCTTGGCGTATTTGTATAGCGTTAATTCGTAGATTTCAGAGTTAGAACTAAAGTCACTCCTTCTCGCTTCTTCTGCCTTGGCTCGGCTAGACCTGACTTAAGTTATACAGGCTGGCTCTTGCTGGAGTAGCGCTTATTTCACGGTTCTTGAATATTCTGTTTGCCAGGAACGAGCCCAGCCTCTATGAGCAACAAGCGCCAAGCGCTGTATGGAATCGGGCGGTGATTGCTAGTATCGGGCGGCGCACACCAGCGGCGTACACTACGAGCATCAACCCCTACCAGCTTTCCAGCTTCGGCTCCGGTCAAACCAGCAATACGCAGTAAGAGTCTGACGTCGCTTTCCTTGGGAGGGTGGTAGTTTGGGCTGGCGAATGGCTCCAGCGTTCCCTGAGTTAGTTTCTCACCTTGAGTTTGAGTTTCGTAAATGCCTTTTTCTTCCGTCATTGTTGCCTCAAAAATGAGTGGGAGCGGGCTACAAGAGCCCGTTTTCCGCAAAACTGTATTTGTTCGTCCCGCCGATAATAACGTGATCCAACACTCGCACTTCAAAAAAGTTAAGAGACTTCTTAATTTCCTCCGTGATGCGAATGTCAGCCTGACTAGGGGTGGAGTTTTGCGACGGGTGATTATGCGAGAGGATGACCGCCGCCGCATTCAGGAGCAATGCTTTTTTAGCGATTTCACGGACATGAATGGTGGCTTTATCAAAGGTTCCCCGGAACATGGCGTCAAATTCAATTACGCGGTGCTGGTTATCCAGAAACATAACACCGAACACTTCATATTGCAGTTCGGCTAATTTTAGTTTCAGGAAGTCGTACGCTAATTCAGGGCTAGTGATGACTGCGCCGGGCTGGGTCAGTCTGCTAGTCAGAATGGTCAATGCCTGCTTAATGATTTGATCGCCTTTCAACGGTTTCTCTCCGGTTGGTGACCTTGCCTTAATGGCCGGTCGTTCAAAATAGGATGGATGTATGATAGGACCAATGGTCCTTTGTGTCAACTTGCGAAATCGGACTCTTTTGGAAAGAAGTATCGATATCAATCTTTAGGGATCAAGGCGTATCGCGTAACGACCGGTGACTGCGACTCTGGACGGCCCAGAGTACATAGCCTTATTTCTATGTCCAAAAATACATTGGACTCAGGTAGGTTCTAAGCAGGTGTCTGTATGCTGGAATTGGGATGCTGAAACAGGATTGATGGTTAACTTCAACCACTGACGAGGCGCGAGGGTGGGAAAGAAAAAACGCGGCCCATATACAGGACCGCAATGAATACCTTCATCACCTTGAGTTATCTCCGGCTTGCCGGAAACCACCTCTAGAATAATGGACATTACAAGGCCTGTCATAACCAGGTACGGACAGAGGCCTACTTTGCTCTTTGAAGCAACGACCTAAGCGCAGCTCCAGAGAGGCTATATCTTCCAGGCGGTCCTTGAGCAGCGAGAACAGGCTGAGTTTGATGGAGGGGCTTAGTACTTCGCCCAACTCGCAATCCGCTGAGAGCGCCACCACTATCGCTGTCGATTGCTCGGTGAATCGCCCCAGGTCGTCCATGATATTGACAAACTCAGAGTGTAATCGGTGGTTGCCAGTGTTCGAATTGGTAGGGCCCTCGTTCAGGCTTCCTATCACTGCTGAAAATCTATTATTTCTCAATGTCATGCTTCCTTGCGTTTAACCCACTGGTTATAAGGAACGCCAGCTTTTAATGAGGCTTGCCAGTCGTCTAGAGACGATTCAAACCAACCTACCGCCCTGTGTCCCAGGGATACAGGAGGAGGAAAGCTGCCAGAGGCTACGCGCTCGTAAATTGTCGATCTGGAAAGGCCTGTTAACTTGGTTGTTTCTTTAATTCTGAAAATCATTTCCGCCATGCTTTATCGGACTCCTTGGCTCGAAAACGGATGTTGCAAATCGTCGTGAAATGATACTGGTATCCGTTTTATTATCAACAAAATCAAAAGGTTAAAATGATTTTGGTGGCTGATTTAGACCGTATCAGTCGCTTTAGGGGCAAATACGAAAAAGGGTGCCTCTTACTAATGTGCAAGAATGAGATTTAATGAGTAATAATGTGCATGGCTCTAGTTTTAGCCAGTGCTTTCATTACGATTTATTTATATTCGAAAGAAAATTAAAGCATGCGTAAATTGGCGACGTTACTAACGCTTTAAGATCCTGAGTAGGCATGGCGGCGTTAACTGAAATGCGCCGCCATAGAGAGAGTTAGTCTTGACGGGCGTGAAGAGGAACTACGTTTCCAAAGTCGTTGGCGACATGGTTCTCCACCATCTCCCCCCAAGCTTTCCAGGCCATCTTTTGCTCGTCTATATAGGCGGCCCGTTGGTAGGTTGCTACCAGTCGGTCACGAGGCTGGTGATTCAACATCTTTTCTATAACGTGTGGTGAGGTTTTCAGATGCTCTCCCCAAGCCGTAGCAGCTGAGCGACGCAGATCATGCACAGTGAAGTGTGGAACACTTTCCAGCCGTGTTGACAGTCGCCGAAGAGTGACGGTTAGGCCCTCTGTACTTAACGGTGTGATTCCATTGCCTAGACTAAGCACATACTCGCCATGTCCACTGATAGGGCGCATGGATTCAATGAGTCGCATTGCCAGATTAGGCAGGTATAGAGTATGGGCCTTGCGGTTTTTGGTGCGCTCGGGAGGCAGTACCCACATGCCTTGTGTTAAATCCAGTTCGCTCCAGCGCATCATTGTGACTTCACCACGTCGGGCTCCAGTGAGAATTAGTAATTTAAATGCGTTGGCAGTTGCAGGAGTGATAGAAGCACTATCTAGTAGACGCCAGAATGAGCGTAACTCGGAGAGCGGCAGCGCTCGATCTCTTGGTGCTCCAGCGGTAATTTTGAAGCTTTTAGCGCTTAATCCCTCAATGGGGTTCTCTTTGATCAGATGACGCTCTTCTGCAAATCGAAACAACATCTTTAACAAACACAAGCATTTACGCGTTTCTTCCTTTATCCCTTTGGCGACCATGGAGTCAAGCACTGCTGCAATTTGACGACGAATGACATGCTTGGCCAGCAGCGGCCCAAGCGACTTCTCTAGGTGGACGCGCCAGCGTGCCTCATGATCAGCTAAAGTCCTGTCGGTTACTTCCTTCGCTGACTTTTGTAATGTCAGCCAGGATTCGAATAATTGTTGCGTGGTGATGGCGTTTGCGTTTTCAGCTCGCTGCTCCTTCTGCACATATTGAGGATCAAGTCCTTCAAATAGTTGCTGGCGCATTATTTCTGCTTGTTGGCGAGCGGCACGTAAAGAAATAACAGGATAATCGCCCAATGACAGCTTGGCGGGTTTCTTGGTGGCGGGGCGACGGTAGCGAAACACCCAGGTCCGAGCTATTTTTCCTCGTTTGGGGTAGATGCGAAGAGAAAGGCCGTTACCGTCCGAAAGACAGGTGTCAGTCTCCGTTTTAGCATTACGTATTTTGGTGTCGCTCAGTTTTCCCATTAATACTGCTCTCCATAAGTCCATTCGAAAATTTATTGAAGGAATCTATGCTGTAAACCGGTACATTCCCCGGTACGCATTTGAAATGATTGTGGGTGACTTGTGTCGGATAATGCTGGACTAATTATCCTTTATTATCAATAGCTTCTTTGATCTGCTGGATCTTTTTGGTTGTCTATGAATATGAGTTTGGCCCCTGATCGAGGGGCCTAAGTTTAACCACAGGAGAGGTTGGTCTCCAGCCTAATTTCAGACGCGGGTGAGTGGAACTATCCTTTGTTGCGGGATTTGTCTATATGGCCCAGAGACTTATCTGGACAGGCCGCGTCTCTGACTGTCTGCTTAAGTGTTGCGACATCGGGAAAGCCTTCGTTCGCGCTGCGATCCCAGATGATTTCGTCATCACAAAGTATCTTGAACTCGCCTTTGCCGGCGGGAACCAGGGCGACTTCCTGCAGCTCGTCAGTGAATGTCGTCAGCAACTCCTGCGCCATCCAGGCGGAGCGCAGCAGCCAGCCGCACAGTGGACAGTAACGTATGGATATTTTGGGTTTCATGGTGTGGTCCGCATATTCCTCGTGATTTTTTCCCTATTATAAATTGAAGGTGAGACGACGATGAGAGTGCGGTAAGCATCGTCGGACACTTGCATTTCCAACGCGAATAATAATTAAGACACAAGCAGCGGCATAGGAAACCAACATGCTTCGCACTCGAAACCGTCAACTCCCCCTATATTATTTTCTCTTCTCAAGCCGAAAGGGCGTCAGGCTCCTGTTGGCGTTACTTGAAAAAATACTGTTTACGCTGACGACAGGCGCCTTACTGAGCGCTTGCAGTTCGCAACCGTCTCAGCAGCAAACTGCGGTGCTCACCGCTGAGCAGCCGACAAAAGTCATTGTAGCGGCTCAGCAAGGCGATCAGGCACGGCTGCGCAGTCTGCTGGCCTCGGGCAGCCCGGTGAATGTTGTGACGCCAGTGGGCTCCGCGCTGGATGTCGCTGCGCAAAATGGCGACACGGAAGCAGTGATCGCCTTGCTGAGAGCCGGTGCGGACCCCAATGTGGGGCGTCGCGCAGGTGCGCCGTCGCCATTGCACTATCTGGCTGAACGGGGCGACGCCACAGGGGTGAAAGTGCTGGCGGCGGCCGGCGCGAAGCTGGATTATCCAATGGCGAATGGCGCCACAGCGCTGGCGCTGGCGGTGCAAAAAGGTCATTTATCCACCGCCAAAGCGCTGATCAAAGCCGGAGCGGATGTAAATGTGGTGTATGCGGACAGATCACTGTTGATGTACGTGGTGGAGCAGAACTCCTTGTTGATGGCGCAGCTATTGGTTGACGCCGGTGTTGACGTTAACTACCGCAACTCCTCGGGTGAGAGCGCACTCAGCACGGCGCAGCAGAAAGGACTGCAGGACCTGCAAATGCTGTTATTGCAGTCTGGCGCTCGTTCCTAGTCAGAGTTGGATAAAATTTGAACTGCGTCCTAGACTGATAAAGGGCGCAGAAAATAATAACCAGCGTGGCGTTCGCCCAAATCAACGCGCTGCGGTGTTGGTCGGAATCAGGTTTATGTGCGTATCTCCCGGGCGAAGTCTGGGGGTGTTCTTCGCCGTTGGCGTCCTTTGGGGGATGTTGGCGTGTAACGGAGTGCTTGCGATAACCCCTGGTATTCATGATGCAACCCGTCGCGTGTTGTTCATCAGCTCGTATCATCCTCAATTTCCTACGTTTTCTGAGCAGATCAGAGGGCTCAATAGCGCTTTTGACGGGCAAAATATTGAACTTGATATTGAGTTCATGGACAGCAAACGCCTTAACAGCCCTGATCACTATCAACGCTTTCACGAATTGTTGAAGGGGAAGTTGGAAGCGCTGCCTGCCTATGAGCTGCTGATCGTGGGCGATGATAACGCGCTTAATTTTGCGCTTGAGCGTCAAGCGGAACTCTTCGCTGCGACGCCAATTGTGTTCTTTGGCGTCAATGACGCGCGACTCGCGGCAAGCCTCAGCGGAAGAAGTGGGGTGACTGGCGTTGTGGAAGCTATTTCAATGGACGACACCGTGCAGTTGATGCGGCGCTTATATGGCGCTAAGGCGCCGATTACTGTGATTACGGATGCGACTACCACGGGGCGTAACGATCTTCGCAGCTTTATCCATTTTATGACGAGAAGTCAGGACCGCAACTTTCGGGTGTTGTCATTAGAGCAACTGAGTTTTGGAGAGTTATACGCGGAGTTGCGCGCGATCCCCGCCAGTGATCCTGTGCTCCTGATCTCTCCGTTTAGAGATAAGAATGGCGCGACGCTTGAGTTTCAGAAGAGTCTGTCTTTGATCCGGGATCACCTGAAGGCGCCGCTGTTTCACTTATGGATGCATGGTATTGGCCAAGGCATTCTGGGTGGGAAAGTGATTTCTCATTTCGAGCAGGCGCGTGTCGCAGCCAATATCGGATTGAGGGCGCTCAGGGGGGAAAAGGTGGGCGATATCCCCGTTGTGACCGACAGCCCAAACCGCTATGTGTTTGATTTCCGCGAGATGCTTCGATTTGACATTGGAGAGGATGATTTACCGCTGGACAGTTTATTGTTGTTTCGACCGGTGACCTTGTATCAGCAGCACAAAGCGTTGTTTTGGGGCGTAGTGCTGATCGTGGGCTTTCTCGCTTTGTTGGTCATGCTACTGATCGTCAGCTTGCGTATGCGGGTGCGAACTCAACGAGAGGTTATGAAAATCAATATCGACCTGGAGTCCAAAGTAAAGGAACGCACTGAACAACTGGAGGAGAAAAACACGCAGCTCAGTCTGGTGCAGGCGATCGCCCAATTGGGTTCTTTTGAGTATTTGCCTGAACAGTGGAGCGTATGCTGTAACGCGGAGTTTTGCTCCATGGTGGGGCTGCCTTTTGAGGCGCGAAGCCTCAGTGTTGAAGCCTTTATGAGTTTCATACATCCATCAGACCGTGAAGAGCTGCGTAATGCAACGGAGCGCGCCTTGAAGATCAATCAACCTTTTCACGGCTGCCTGCGTACTATCCGGAAAGACGGCTCTCTCTGTTATTTCAATTACACCAGCCGTCCTATCAGCCATCGGGATGGGCGTACGTCCATTTTGGGGTCGGTTATTGACGTCACTCAGCTGAAAGAGGCGGAGTCCCGCTTCAAAGAGATGGCGAATCATGATGATCTCACAGGTCTCGCCAACCGGCGTCTGTTGGATGAACTGTTCACCAAGGCGGAACATATGGCGCGGCGGTGTGCGAATGAAATAGTGGTTCTGTATTGCGATCTGGATAAGTTCAAACCGATCAATGATCAATACGGGCATGATGTCGGCGATGCGGTATTAGTGGCGGTGGCGCAGCGCTTGCGGGAAAGTTTCCGCGAATCCGATACGGTGGCGAGAATTGGAGGCGACGAATTTGTCATCCTTTTAAATGGCCACTGCTCCAAAGATCAACTACACGGCATCATCCACAAGACCAAGCACAGCCTGCGAGGCCCTATCCATATTAAGAACGTCAGTTGTAACGTGGACGTCAGCATTGGGTACGCTGCTTATCCTGGAGACGGCGCTTGCCTGGATACATTGTTGAATGTGGCGGACAACAGGATGTATCAGGAAAAGCAATACTCGTGATCATTTGCAATGCGCATGGAACCTTCGGCTCGCCGCCCGGTCTAATTGTGCAATTCAATATATCTAGAGGAAAAAACAATGCCGAACGCGCTAATCATGCCTTTTCAATGGGGAATCAAGGCAGTGGAGATGTTGCAGCCAGTGTATTTGCTGGCCATCCGGATTTATTTGGCGAAAATCTATTTTATGTCCGGAATGACCAAGATAAAGAGCTGGAGCACCACATTGGCGTTGTTCGAGTATGAATACTCTGTTCCTGTTGTTTCTCCCGTCTTCGCCGCGTACTCCGCTACGGCCGTTGAGCTGATCTGCTCTGTTCTGCTGGTGGTGGGCCTGGGTGCCCGCGTTGGCGCGGCTGGCTTGTTGGCGTTGAGTGTTGTCGGTATCTACTCTGCGGCTGAGTTGATTGGCGCAATAGGAGTGAAAGAGCTGTTGTTCTGGGGCGGGTTACTATCTGTAGTTGTCGCCTATGGGCCAGGCTTACTGTCTGCGGATCATTGGCTGCGTAAACGTTATTTGCCGTCCGCCTGATTGCAACATCCGCTTGGAAAAAGGGAGCTGTTTTAGCTCCCTTTTTTATGGTGATGGAATATATCCGGCGATGAATCCGGCTTGAATGCATTGTTGTAACAAGCTGCCCAAATCTGCTTCCGGGAAGTCCTCGGCAAATCGCTCACACACAGCTTCGAAGTCAGTGAATTCTGCAATGAGTTGCAGGAAGCGGAAAGTCGGCGCGTCCAGCACGTCTATTCTGGCGCTCCACTCCGGACGCCAGACTATCAAGTGAAAGTCATCCTCCGATAGCTCTACGGAGGCGAGATCTCCGCCGGGTTGATGCGCGGCCCATATCTCGTGCGCCGGGTAGGCGCACTGCAAGAGCGTGGCGTTTGCCGGCAGGCGAAACTGGAGCGGAAGGCCTTGAGCGCAGTAATCATTGAACTGCGTCCAGTCATCGCTAATATGGTCGTCAGCCTCTTCCGCAATATGGATCAGCAACTCCAGTTTGGCGATATCGGTTAGAAATTTGATATGTTGCAGAGGCGAAAAGTCAGAGAGAAAGGCGACAAATGTTGCGCCAAACTCTGTAAAGGAATTTTCTCTAGAGGGAACCTCTGCAAAATAGCGTCGACTCGTTGCACGGAAGCACTCTTCTCCTAACAGCTCCTGGCATACCGGAAACATGGTTTGCAAAGCGCGGACATGCGTTTCCCGTAAACTATCGCGATAGATATCCACACACATGCGCGCGCTTAAGTTGGTTTTGTCTTTGACCTGTATGCAATCGCCTTGTCGGCGAATCTCCGCGAGCATGTTTAGCTGTAGTTCACGCAGCGACATCGGGTTCCTCCAACATGCGCTGAGCGATTGCGGCTTCGGCGGCGACGTCATCAAAGCTGGGAATGTCATTATCCCGTTCAATGAGGGTGGGTCTTGCGCCAATGGTTCTCAGGGCGTATCCATATAACTCCCAGACTCTCTGATCCACAGGCGCTCCGTGGGTATCAAGGAGGTAGGTTTGTTTGTCTTCGAATCCCGCCAAATGGTATTCCGCTACGCGTTGTGCAGGAATGGCGTCGATATAAGTGCGCGGGTCAAACTCATGATTGACGGCGCTGACATAGATATTATTGATATCGAGCAACAGTAGGCAATCTGCTTCTTCTGCAATCTGGCTCAGGAAATCCCACTCGCTCATGCAGGAGCTGTCATAAGTGAGGTAACTGGATACGTTTTCCAACAGAATACGGGTCTCAAAAATATCCTGCACGATTTTTATACGTTCAGCGACGTGACGGATGGTTTCCTCTGTGTAGGGTAGCGGCATGAGCTCATGCAAATCGACGCCATGGACAGAGGTCCAACAAAGGTGTTCTGAAATCCAGGCCGGACGGAGCTCATGGATCAAATCTTGGAGTTTGCGTAAATAGTTTTTGTCTAACGGTTCTGTGCCGCCCAACGACATTCCTACGCCGTGTAATGCGACAGGATAGTTCGAGGCGATATCAAGCAGCCGCTTTTTGGCCACGCCGCCAGCAGTCAGGTAGTTGTCGGTGAGGGCTTCGAACCAGGGAAGAGATGGGTGTTTTTCGAGGATATGACCGAAGTGGCAAGAACGCAGGCCGATTCCCGCTCCGGAAATCGGCCCTACCGTCTGCCGCCAAAGCGGCATTGGAATCATGACTTAACTTTACCGCCTGTCAGCTTTTCGCAAGTACCAGCGGGAACATAGATCCATTCATCAGCGACATTGTCTGCAGTGGATTGACCTGCGCAACCATGATTGCCTGCGGCGCAGTCGTTCATGCCGGCTTTGACGACGCCAGCGCATTTTTCGAAGCCTGGTTTGGCCGCGTTGGCGGAACCTGCGACGCCCAGAGCAAGTACGGCTGCGATAGCGGTGGCTGCGGCAGTATTTTTAGCTTTCATCTACTTTATCCTTTAACTGATTGGGTTTGATAAATTGCAATGCACTGAATGTTTGGTGCTGGCAATTTTGACTTGCTGCGAAGAAAAAAGTTCACACCACTTCTGCAACAAAGCCAATTCTTAGATTAACTTTCCTTAACCAGCAGTTTTCGACGGCGTATGATCTTCACCTCTGTTCGAGGCGGTTGCGTCGAATTCTGTACCGGGTATCGGGAATTATAGGGCTTGGCGTGTTGGCGGGCTAGAATGGTTTCACGGGCGGAACGTATAAGCGCGCACAGTGTGGTTGGGTCCATACTGGTTGGCACGTTGAATGGCGTTATCTGGCTGAGCTCGCCGCCAGTGAGTTTGAATGCGACTTTTAAGCCTGAGCTGTGCTCAGCCTCCTGCATGATAGAGTCTATTTCCCAATCCATATTTCCCCTCCAACTTAAAGTCTGAGTCCTAACCGCCGGAATCTAAACGGTTAATAAAACTTGAGATTGTAGGGAGATTTCCCGGATTTACATCAGGAACATGGACGAGTGCGTTCTGTCTGAACTGCCTATGACTTTGGCTTATAGAGAGAGGATGTTAGCGAGGAAACAATAAAAGTTTGGGGTGCTTGGAGGCCGAAAAAGAAAAATGCGGAGGGGCCGAAGCCCATCCGCACTTTTTGCTGGTTAGCGAAAAAACTATTACAGTTTTTTGCCAGCTTCCAGGTCGTAACCAACGCGCTCTGGAGTTTTGCCAGCGTGCTTCTTGTCAGAAGCAGTGTAAGACATAGTCACTTTAGAGAAGCTCAGAGATACAGACTCGCTAGGAGCGGACTCTGCGCCAGCGGAAACGCTGTAGCTGCTGATCATTACGTCTTCCATTTCGTAGGAAACGTATTTTTCGATTTTGTCAGCCTGGGTGCGAACGATGTCGACCACAACTTTAACGCCAGCAGTACCAGTCAAAGACTCTTTGAACAGACCGGAAGAGGCGCTGTCCATCAGCTTGGAAACAGAGATTTCGCTGATGCTGGGACGAGTAGCTTCACGGTTGGACATATGGCCTGCTTCCATAGTGATGTGGCGACCAACGCCGAATTGGAAGCTGTCCAGACGAATCCAGTCTTTGTAGCCTTCAGCAGTTACGTTGCCTTTAACTTTCAGACCGTCGTAGTTCATGTAAATAGCCATGGTGTATTCCCTATTCTGTAGTTTACGAATGTTTTGTGATCGACATTATATAAAGCGTCTATCAATCGAAAATGCCGTCAGAAAAATTTATGAAAAAGTAAATTTTTTTCAGAGGCCAGCGGCATTCCGTTGAGACAGCATAATAGAGAAGGGAGTGAAACATCACAATACGTAAAATCCTTATTTTTTAATAAGTTAATTCGACTCTGACACTATTTAATTTGAAAGAGAGCAATGCTTCGTGTCCACTCTGAAGGCTTTATTTTGAGCAATCTTAGCTCACTCTGGCCCTATTTATTTTGTTGAAAATGTAATGATGTCTTTAAAGCTCTTATATGTCTGTTGTTTGACTCTGTCCCTATTTTTAAAATCACTCTGACACTATTTAATGAGGTTTGATATAGATTCCAGCTTTTCACTCTGTGCCTTATTAATTGAAATTATTTTTATGTGTTTTCATGATAGTACTTACAACTGGGATGAAAGCAATCAAAAGGCATAATCCTATTGTTTTATTTGGGGGTTGTTGATAATGAATTTAAGTTGGATTTTGTCGGTGCGATAAATGATTTGTATATATTTTGTTCGGATTCGAGTGTAAGAAAAAAGAACTTTAAGAAACAGGTAACGGGAGAGAACGATATTATTCGCGAGCGGAACTGATTGAGGGGGAGTGACTCATTCGAGAAGACTGGTCGTCACCAGCTTCTCGAGGTCAGCGTGAGCGGCTCGAAAGCGCCGGTCCTGTTAAGTTGAAGAGCCCAGACGTTTTCGCTGGCCTGATGATCAATGGAGCTAAAAGAAATCAACTCTCCAATGCCGAGGTCAATATCTTTCAGGTTTTCCAGTGTGGAGACCATTGTTTCCGTGTCGAAGTTGCGTCCGGCCCGTTGTAAAGCTTCAGTAAGTAATGACGCGGCCAGATAGCCCTCAAGGGATTGTGCGTCAGGTTTGTGGTCAGGAAAGTAGCGGCGCATTGCCTGACGGTGGCGCAGGACGCCGGTTGCATAGGAATGCACCGGAGGGGTTGCCTGGGTTGCGATAATTCCGGCGGTGTGCGGCGCCTCCAAACTTTTTAAGTCTTGCGCCAGTGCATTGGCGCTGGCGGAGGAAACGACGGCGATTCGTCCTTCCCAACCTGCTTTGCGGATGCGACTAATCGTTTTGGCTGTGGCGGAATGGTTCCCGATAATAACCAAGGCCTGTAGTTCGCTTTGCTCTTCAAGAATAAGACGGGCAGGGCCTTCGATCTGTTCCACGTAGGGTTGATATGTGAACTGCGGAATGTCCCGCGCATGCACATTATAGAAGGCAAGCGCCCGCTCCATCCCCGCTAACCCGTCACGTCCTGATGCGGTGTCTTCATAAAGCACGGCGATCCTGCTGGGTTCAACTTCCTGGATATCTACAAAGTGGCGCACGATAGCGAAGGTTTCGTCTGCATATCCGACCCGGAAATTAAAAACGTAACGATCAGGAGGATTGCGACGTAGCGCCGCGGCGCCGGATTGCACGCCGATCACCAGCGTCTGTTGCTCCATGATCGCTGGGAGGAGGACGTCCGGTGCGCCAATATTGCCAATAAGAGCGAATGAGCCGTTCTGTGATAGCAGCGTTTGCATGTTGATGCGGGACTTCAGCGGCTGATTCGCGTCGTCGAAGGCCTGTAATGTCAGCATACGCCCGTGTATGCCGCCACTGGCGTTGATTTCCTCAAAGCGGGTCTGTACTCCGCGTCTGGCGGAGCTGCCTTGCGCTTGCCCATCTTCACTAATCGGAGCGCTCATGCCTATGCGTATTTCATTTTCGTTCACGCCGCGTGGCGTAGACCAGCCATTGAGACCTGCGGTCAGGTCGGATAGTTGATAGCGTACTTGTGGCGACAACAGACTGGCGGATAACAGGCCCAAGACGATGGCGGCCCCAGCGCAAAAGTACTTTACTCCGGCAGGGATGCGGAATTCCGTGCGCTTCTTCGACTCCTGCGCCTGTGGCAATTGCGTTGCAATACCGGAATGAGACTGACTGGTTGAGCCGGAAGTTCCGTTTCGAGTGAGATGAAGGGATTTGTTAAGCGTGGTTGAGTCCACTTCAATAGGCTGACTGAAGGCGCGTTCTTCTCTTGAATGTGCGGGGTCAACCAGCGTCGCCGGATTCATATCCTCTACATAGCCAATGGCGCCGGCTGACTTAAAGGCGGATTGAAACTTTTTGGCCTGACTCAGGTTCAGGTTCTTGCGAACGATAATACGCTTACCGCTGAACATTTTTTTCAGGCCGGCGTCGCTGATGGAAAACTTGTTCTTCAGTTTTTTCAGGACGACGGCGCGTTCGGCGCCTTCCGCCAGTTCACCAGTAAAGATAAACGCGTAAGTTGTCAGATTGACCAGCTTCAGGCCGTGATCATTGCTGTTACGTACGGCGTTGCGCGCCCGCAACTGCAGATCGCGGACCATATCAAGACAGCTTTCGTAGCGATCAGCAGGGGCAATCGCCATGGCCTTGGTGATGACTGGCTCCAATATTTTATTGCGAGGGTCGGCAAGTTCCTTATCGCTCAATGGCTGTGGCAGGTATTTGCGCTGCTGCGCCATAATCTGGTGATGCGTCTCACCGTTAAAAGGGCGTTCACCGGTGATGCAATAGTAAAGAACGGCGCCGAGCGCATAGATATCGGCGCGTCCGTCGATGTCTTTCGAACTGTCGATCTGCTCCGGGGCAAGGTAGCCTGGGGTTCCTACCACCAAGCCCATTTGGGTGTATTGCAGATCCTGCTCTTCCAGGGGTTTGCTGATGCCGAAGTCGAGCAGTTTGGCGACGGAATGATTGCCCGATACTTTGGCCACCATGATGTTGCCGGGCTTCAGGTCACGATGAACAATATTGAGCTGATGCGCGGCCTGCAGACCCGCAGCCATCTGCTCAATAAGCCAGACGACGTTTTCCAGAGGCAGTCCGTTCCCATGCTTTTCCATCAGGTCGGAAAGGACTTCTCCTTGCAGGAACTCCGCCACCAGATACAGCATATTGTCTTCGGTTGCGCCGAAGTCGAAGACCTGCATGACATTGGGATGATTTAGCTGGCTGGCGATGCGGGCTTCGCGATAGAAAAGCTGGATATAGCCCACATTGGGAGCGCCGGAGCGCAATACTTTGACGACGACCAGCCGGTCCAGCGACAACTGACGGGCGACATAAACCCGGCTCATGCCGCCATCGGCCAGGAGATATTCCAGGCGGTACATGCCTTTAAGCACGCGGCCGAGCATTGAATCGGCGCTGTTATAGCCCGTAGCGTCCTCGAAGAAAGCGGGCGCCGGAGTGTCTGTTGTGAACTTTGCAATAGCCGTCATCAACGTCCCTATTCAGATCTGGACAAATTATTCTGTCTCCCATCCGGACAAAAGCGGGGCGGGCGCGTTGACGCCGGAAGATGCCGCGGGTGCTGGTGGATGGTTTTGGATTCCAACTGCCGGGCCAGGTAGAGTGGCCGGTACTTGCTCAAAGTCGCTTCAACTTTGATCAGTTTTTATCTTGCCTGATATTCTCTCATATTTATTTAGTGAGTATGGTCTAGGCTGTTCGGGTGAGGCGAGAAACCCTATGGGATGCGGTTTGAGCGAAAAATTAAGGCGGCGCTAGAGCCGCCTTTTTTGACGTGATTTTACAAAGTTGTCACGTTTTGTCGGCGAATAATTTTTGAATGCTGGAGAAGTCCAGGAGACCGGACCCCTGTTTGCTGTGCGCCTGATACAGGGACTTGGCCAAACCACCCATCGGCGTGCTGGAGCGGCTCTGAATGGCGGCCTCCAAAGCCAGGCCCAGATCCTTGTTCATCAGATTAACGGCGAAGCCGCCTTCATACTCACGCCCAGCCGGCGCGTTCTCCATAACCCCAGGATAGGGGTTATATAGCTCCAGAGACCAGTTTCTGCCTGAGCTTTTCAGCATGATGTCGGAAAGCACCTTAGGGTCCAGCCCCAGGTTGACCCCCAGCTGTAAGGCCTCGGCGGTGCCGATCATATGAACGGCGAGCAGCATGTTGTTGCAGATTTTCGCGGCTTGCCCTGCGCCATGATCGCCGGCGTGAAACAGGTTTTTACCCATTGCTGACAGGATCGGTTGCGCCTTTTCCAGATCCTGAGGCGCGCCACCGATAATAAAGGTCAGCGTCCCCGCCGTGGCTCCAGCGGTGCCGCCGGAAACCGGCGCGTCCAGCATGGCGAAGCCTTTTTTGCTGGCTTCCGCAGCGATGCGGCGAGATGTCTCTGGCGCGATGGTGGAACAATCGATCAGCAGAGGGCGCTCGCTGAGTTGGTTCAGCAGGCCGTTTTCACCGAGATAGACTGCTTCGGAGTGCTCGCTGGCCGGTAGCATGGTAACCACCGCGTCCACGCCGTGGGCCGCTTCCAGCGCACTGCTGCAAGCGGTGGCTCCCGCTTTCTCCGCAGCCGACACAGCGTCTTTGACCAAGTCGAAAACGCGTAATTCAAAGCCGGCCTTTAGTAGATTGTGGGCCATTGGGCCGCCCATGTGCCCAAGACCTATAAATCCGATAGTTTTCATGGTTTCCCTCCAGATTGTTATTTTTGTCTGGGTGATTAATTGAAGGTCCGGGACCGTTGCCTGTGCTTACAGTACTGCTAAGTCATGCAAGGGACTGATATCCCAGGGGGAGGAGAAGAATTCATCCACCCACGCCTCCGGAACATCCGCAAACGACGGATAACGCCATTGCGGTTTGAAGTCTTTATCTATGAGCAGGGCTCGCACGCCTTCGCGGAACTCGGGGTGCATCGCACATTGCACCGCCATGATCAGTTCGCGTTTAAAGACGTCAGGCAGACTCAATCCGCCGCCCTCGCGAATTTGCCGCCATACCAGGTGCGCGGTGGTCGGGCAGCCGTTACGCAGAGATTTCTGCGCTTTGCCGACCCATTCATCCACCGTGGGGTAGTCCAGAATCGCGCCCACTACCTGGGTGAGGGATTTGCCCTGGGTAACCTGCTTGATCATGGCGCGATGCTGCGCCACCTGACCACCCGGACGTTGCGACTGATGCTGCTCATTCCAGGAACGCAGCAGTTGCGTGACGCGGGTATGATTACTTTCAGGGCTGCTCCAGGAGGTTCGGGTCAGCGCTTGTAGAAAGGCTTCCTTTTGCGCATGGGGCAAAAAGCCGTCGGCCCAACCCAGCTCAAGCGCATCGGCGGCGTTACAGGCGGCGCCGGTCAAGCCAAGATAAAGGCCTGCTCCGTCGGGCATGCGGTTGAGGAACCAAGTCCCGCCGACATCGGGAAAGAGCCCGATGGTGACTTCAGGCATGGCGATACGGGAAGTCTCCGTGACGATGCGGTGGCTGGCGCCGGCCATCAGACCCAGGCCGCCGCCCATGACAATGCCGTTGCCCCAGCAGACGACAGGCTTAGGATAGACGTGGATGAGGTAGTCGAGACGATATTCCCGCGTGAAGAACTCTTCTGCGTAAGCGGGCGGACCATTGTTTGCCTCGCATATGGATTCATACATCTGCACGATATCGCCGCCGGCGCAGAAGGCTTTATCGCCAGCCCCCTGCATAAATACCGCGACGATTTTGTCGTCCAGACGCCATTCCTGCATGACGCTGTACATCGACTCAATCATGCTCAGCTTCAGCGCGTTAAGCGATTTCTCCACGTTCAGGGTGATCACGCCGATGCGGTGACCGTCGCTGCATTCGCGCTCTTCGAATAAAACTGGTTTATCGCTCATTCCACTCTCTTCCATCTATTCAACATTGTCAGGAGTCGCCTTTCAGCGGTTTTTCCATTGCGGCGAGCGTTTTCCGAGGAAGGCGTTGACGCCTTCTTTCTGGTCTTCCGTATCAAACAGATCTACAAACAGCTCTCTTTCTACCGGCAGGCCCATACGCTGCGGAGCGCTACGCGCGGACTGGATCAGCTCTTTACAGGCGCGCACGGCGGGCGGACTCTGACGCGCGACTTTTTCCGCCCAGGCCAGAGCGGTCTCGCGGGCGTCGCCTTTTTCCACCACCGCTTCCACCAGTCCGATATTGAGAGCCGTTTCTGCGTTGACTCTTTCGCCCATTAAGATCATGCGCTTCGCCCAGCCTTCACCGACCAGCCAGGGAAGATTCTGTGTGCCGCCTGCGCAGGGAAGCAGGCCTACGCTGGCCTCAGGCAGCGCCATTTGCGCATGAGTCTCGGCGATGCGCAGGTCGCAGGCGAGCGCGCACTCCAAGCCGCCGCCCATGGCGTAGCCGTTGATTGCGGCGATGGATACGCCGCGGTAGTTGGATAGGGTTTCGAATGCTTCGCCAAAGATACGCGCCATATGGCGCGCTCTGGCTTTGTCGCCATCGGCGAACAGGTTCAGGTCAGCGCCGGCTGAGAAGAATTTTTCACCTTGCCCGGTGATCACCAGGGCATAGACGTCTTTATTGTCGTTGAGCTGCTGAATCAACGCCTTGAGCGCCGGCAGACTGGTTTCATCCCAGGTATTGGCGGGCGGGTTGGCGATAGTGAGCACGGCGGTGCGCTCAATGATTTCAAGTTGGAGTTTCTCTGTGCCTGTCATTAGCGAATAGTCTCCATGGCGTGTTCGAGGAGTAGGCGACGTGCAATGATGACGCGCATGATTTCGTTGGTTCCCTCCAGGATCTGATGCACCCGGCTGTCGCGAACGTAACGCTCCAACGGATACTCCCTGATGTAGCCATAGCCGCCGTGAATTTGCAATGCGTCATTACAGATCTTGAAGCCGGCGTCTGTCGCGAAGCGTTTGGCCATGGCGCTATAGGTGGAGGCTTCCGGGTGTTTGGAGTCCAGCTTGAACGCTGCGAGTCGCACCATCTGCCGGGCCGCCACTAAATCTGTGGCCATATCCGCCAGTTTGAATTGCAACGCCTGAAAGTCGGACAGCTTGCGCCCGAACTGCTCTCGCTCCTGCATGTAACGCTGTGCGGTTTCCAGCGCCGCCTGGGCGGTGCCGATGGAGCAGGTGGCGATATTAATGCGACCGCCATCCAGACCCATCATGGCGAACTTGAAGCCTTCGCCTTCAGCGCCAAGGCGGTTGGTCTGGGGAATCCGCACATTATCGAAAGTAATGGCGCGCGTGGGCTGGCTGTTCCAGCCCATTTTGTCTTCCTTACGACCGTAGGCGACGCCAGGGGCGTCAGCGGGTACGACCAGAGCAGACACGCCTTTGGCGCCGGGTTCTCCGGTGCGCGCCATCACCACCAATACGTCAGTGCTGCCGGCGCCGGAAATAAACATTTTGGAGCCGTTGATGACGTAGTCGGAGCCGTCTTTTTTCGCTGATGTGCGCAAAGACGCCGCATCAGAGCCCGCGTTGGGCTCCGTGAGACAGTAAGACGCCAGTAATTCACCGCTGACCAGTTTGGGCAGCCAGGCCTGACGCAGCTCATCATGGCCGAAGCTGGCGATCATCCATGTCGCCATGTTGTGAATCGTCAGGTAGGCGGTTGTGGAGGTGCAACCCCATGACAGCTCTTCGAAAATGATTGAGCTGTCCAGTCTGGGCAGTCCCAGGCCGCCCCATTCCTCGGGGGTATACAGGGACAGAAAGCCCATTTCGCCCGCTTTGCGGATTGTCTCCACGGGGAAGTGAGCGGTAGCGTCCCATTCGGCGGCGTAGGGCGCCAGTTCTTTCTCAGCGAAAGCGCGGGCGCTGTCGCGGAAAGCGATTTGCTGTTCGGATAGTTCAAAATTCACGATACATACACTCTTAACAGTTGCCTATCACCGCATCCTTACCGCATTTGAATGGTCAGGTTCGGGCCTTGCACTTCTTCGCCATGGTGGAACCAACGGCTGATAACGGTTTTGGTTTCGGTATAGAAACGCACCGCCTGTTTGCCGTAGGCATGCTGGTCGCCGTAGAAAGAGTTGCGCCAACCAGTGAAGGAGAAGAAGGGAAGAGGCACGGGAATAGGGATGTTGATGCCGACTTGTCCCACTTGCACATTGCGCTGGAAGTGACGCGCCGCCCCGCCGGAATTAGTGAACAGCGAGACGCCGTTGCCGTAGGGATTGTCATTGATCAGCTTGAGGGCGTCGTCAATGGTTTCCACTTGCATGGCGAGCAGCACGGGCCCGAAGATTTCTTCGCGATAGATCGTCATTTCCGGGGTGACATTACTGAACAGTGAGGGTCCGACCCAGTTGCCTTCCGGGAAGTCCGGATGGGTGAAACTGGAGCCATCGAGAAGACATTGCGCGCCTTCTTCTTTGCCCTTGGCGAGCAGCCCCAATACGCGATCTCTGGAGCCGCGGCTTATCAGCGGGCCGTAGCCAGCGGCTTCGTCGTTCCAGGCGCCGGGCTTCACTTCCGCCATAGAGTCCTTGAGCTCGTCCAGCCATTGTGCGGACTCGCCTACGAACACCGCTACCGAGATGGCCATGCAGCGTTGCCCTGCTGCGCCGACGGAGGCGCCAGTCAGATGCGAGATAACCTGCTTCTTGTCCGCATCCGGCATGATGACCATGTGGTTCTTGGCGCCGGTCATACATTGCACGCGCTTCAGGTGCTGGGCGCCGGTGCGATAGATGTGCTGGCCCACTGGCGCGGAGCCGACGAAGGAGATGGCTTTGATGTCTGGATGCGTCAGCAGCATGTCCACTTGTTCGCGGTCGCCGTGCAGAACCTGCAGAACGCCTTTGGGAAAGCCCGCTTCGTCAAACAGTTGCGCGATGCGCATGGGAGTGAGCGGGTCTTGCTCAGAGGGCTTGAGCACGAAGGTGTTGCCGCAAGCCAGCGCCATGGGGAACATCCACAGGGGGATCATCGCCGGGAAATTGAACGGCGTGATGCCGGCGCAAACGCCAAGGGGATGCATGTAGGAACTGGTATCGATATCCCGCGCTACGTTCTCAACGGTTTCGCCCATCATCATTGATGGGATGTTGCAGGCGTGCTCGACGACTTCAATGCCGCGCCAGACATCGCCTTTGGCGTCGGCGAAAATCTTGCCGGTCTCCTGGCTGAGAATTTCTGCGATTTCGTCCTGATTCTGCTTGAGAAGATGCACGAACTTCATCATCAGGCGCGCCCTGTCGATGACGGGAACGTCTTTCCAGGTTTCAAACGCCTGTTTGGCGCTGGCCACCGCCCGGTTGACTTCGTCAGGCGTGGCGCAGGGAGTATTGGCCAGATTTAGCTGCGTGGCCGGATTCAGGTTCGGGATGTGGCGGGTGGCTGCGCTTTCCGTAAATGAGCCGTCTATATATAACGGGACCCTGGTTTGCATTTTGGGACTCCTTGTAATCTTATTTTTATGGATAGAATGAGCCTGCTCCGGAAGATGTCACACATGCTTCCGCTACGCTCAGAGCCTTGGCTCGCATAGGATTATTCTAGACCTTATGACGGCGTAACGGCATTGCAGAATCCTCCACGGGAATTAGCCATAACCACCAAGAGGTAACGTAAATGCGCTATTTAAAAGGAGAAAATCTCGTGACTGCGTGCGTAAAACGGAATAACCAGGAAACGTTCGATAGAAGCGGCGTCAGCGTGAGGGGCCCGGAGTATACGAGTAAACGCCGTTAAGTTATTAGAGCTTCCGAGTGGTTGTATTTGAAAGTGAAGGGGCGGTTTGAAGAAGTAAGAGCAGCAACTGACATTGGGTCAGTTGCTTGGGTAATCTGGACGAATGTCCGATCAGGCGTCAGCGGTGGAGGAGGCTCCTGTGTCTCCCGCTTCGACGGTGGCTGCGTCGCGCTTTTCCTGCGCGCGCTTGATCAAGTGGTTAAGTACGGTGCGAACAGTGTAGGTTATGCCGAACAACGTCAGGGCCGCAGCCAGCGTTGATTCGATAGGCGCTTCCAATAACATGGTTTCTCCCGAGATTTAAGATGAAAACTTTGGTTAGCGCACTGACTGACTACATCGAGCTAACCAAAGCTTTCCTCCTGTGTTAGTGAAAATTTAACGTTCTCAAGGAGTAAACGGCTGTTCGAAAAAGCGGCCGCAGAATAACCAATTAGAGCGGGCGGTTCAAGGCGGAGCTTTGTTAAATTGTGCAAAGCTTGGCCTTTTTGACGCTTTTGTGTACAAGGATAAAAGTGGCAAATTTATGTTTTTTATAAAGAAATTTATTAGTTACTGGGCGATGCCGTTACCCCTTGCCTTGCTGATCTCATTTATTGCGCTAATGATGCTGATCAGGGGGCGCAGACGGAAACTGGCGCTGGGAATGCTCGGCGTTGTTTGGCTGGGGCTGTTCGTCATCAGTACGCCCTGGTTCTCCGATAAGTTGATGGCTCCGCTGGAAAGCCAATATCCCCCCTACGCCGGTCAGGAAGTCCGCTACGTAGTGGTGTTGGGAGGCTATCATGAGTCGGATTCGAGCCTTCCTATCACCAGTTATATTGAGGGAGATGCAATCTATCGCATTATTGAAGGCATGCGAGTGGCTCTGCTAAATCCGGAGTCAAGGTTGCTGGTTTCCGGTTACGCCCGTACCGACCCTCTGTCCAATGCGGAGGCCTACGCCAGACTGGCGGAGTCGCTGGGTTTTCCTCGTGAACGGATCGATCTGCAGGAAGACCCCCGGGATACCCATGAAGAAGCACTGGCGGCGCAGGCGCGAATGGGGGAGCAGCCTTTCGCGTTGGTGACTTCGGCTTACCATATGCCACGGGCGATGCAGCTGTTTGAGGGCGTGGGACTGCATCCCATTCCAGCGCCCACCGGGCATACCATTAAACAACATCAGGAATTGGACTGGCGTCGCTTTCGGCCTGCGCTTGGCGGACTGGCTGCGACACAGAAGGCCTGGCACGAGTATTTAGGCGCGTTATGGGCCAATCTGGTCGCAAGCATAAATTGAAATGGGTCAAAAAACGGACGTGTCTTCCGACGCTCCGTGGCGGCGATGCTATGCTTAAAACATTCTCGCTTTGAAGATGTTGACGCACGCTTCCTACTAGATTTCAAACTGAGCTGAAGACTGATGTTTAACAGGGAATACCGCAACGCACGCTTCCTGATAGTGGACGGCAATACCCAATTGCGTCTGGCTCTGGAGAAAATGCTGAAATCATTCGGCGCCTGGTATATCGATATGGCGGCGGACGGGGATGAAGCCATCAACAAGTGTGAGCATGGTCTGTTCGACGTCGTCATCTGCGACTATCAGCTTTCCGGCCGAAATGGACAGCATGTGCTGGAGGAACTGAGGGAACGTAAAATCCTCCGCTATACCTCTTTGTTTGTGATGATGTCAGCGGAAACCACCCGGGAGATGGTGCTGGCCGCCATCGATCATCAACCCGACGCCTATATCAACAAGCCCATTACTTCTGATGTTCTGAAGCAGCGCCTGGATAACCTGCTGGTGGACAACGAAGTGTTATATGAGCTGAAGCACGCCATCGATATGGAGCGCTGGAGCGAAGCTATTTCCCGTTGCGAAGAAAAAATCGCCCGCGGCAGCAAATACCTGCGCTGGTGCGAGAAAACCGTGGCGGAGCTGTATTTTCAGACGGGCGCCCTCCATGAGGCCCTGCGGGTCTATCAACAGGTGTTGTCGGAGCGCACGCTGATTTGGGCGCAGGTGGGGGTGGCCAGAGTTCATATCGCTCAGGCGGATTACGATCTGGCGGAGGAATTGCTGCGTAAGGTCGTGGCGGCTGCTCCAAACTGTCTGGTGGCTTATGACTTGCTGGCGCGAGTGCTGGTGGATACACACCGGGGCAAAGAAGCGCAGGAATGGTTGGTGGACGCTGTGAGTCTATCGCCGACGGCCATTCTCAGACATGCCAGGCTGGGGGATATCGCCTGGGATAATCAGGATGTGGACTGCGCAGTGGAAGCGTTTCGTAACGCCGTCGAGTTGGGACGCAAAAGCATCTTTGACCGGCTCGAAAATCATCTGGGTTTTTCCCGCAGTCTTTGTGAACGCGCCGGCGCGCTGCCAAAAGTCATGCGTGAAGCGGCGCTGCAGGAAACCGTTGAGGTCCTGCGCAATATAGACGAACGTTTTGTCATGAATGACGCCGCCCGCTTTCAATACGAAGTGGTGGCTGCGAAGACCTGTAGCATGCTGAAGCATGAAGAAGAACGGGACGAGCGGCTTGCGAGGGCTGAAACATACTATCAATCTGTGGGGCTGAGTTTGCCGAGCGCTCGCGTTATGGAATACGCCCAGGTGTTGCTGGCCAGTGGGAAAGATCTGGAGGCGGAGTTTATTCTGTCGCAATTATCGCTGATGCATGGCGATGAGCCGGAGCTGCAAAAGCGGATTGAGGAAATGCGCGACGAGCCGGTCAGTCCGGCGGCGCGGCAAAAGGCGGCGGAACTGAACAAACAGGGGATTAAGCTGGCCGAGCAGGATGATCTTAAAGGCGCTGTTGCGGCCTTTAACGAGGCGCTGGAGTATTCCGCCAGACATCCCGCCTTAAACCTGAATCTGGCTCAGGTGCTGCTGAAACAGCTTAGTTCATCGCCAAATGATGGCGCGGCGCGTAGGGCCTGCGCCGCCTGTTTTGATCGGATTATTCATATCAAGCCCACCCACAAGCAATATCCCCGTTTCCAGCACCTGCGGAGTAAGTTCGAGGGAACCTATGGCGACGGCGTCGAGGCGCAGAGCGCAGGATAACCGGTCGCCTGCTGCGGTCAGATCCAACCTCGTAAGTGTTGCTCACAGAGTTCCTGCAATAGCTCAATATGTTCCGGTTCTGCATTTAAGGCGGGGATATAATGAAAATCCTTGCCGCCGGCCTGTTCATACAGCCCCCGGTTTTCTTCTTCGATTTCTTCCAGCGTTTCCAGGCAGTCTGCGGAGAAGCCAGGGCAAATGACGTCCAGCGCTTCACAACCGTTGGCGCCCAGCTCCGTAACGGTGGCGTCGGTGTAAGGCTTCAGCCACTCCGCCGTTCCAACCCGGGACTGAAAGCTCATCAGCCATTGCGACTCATCCAGTTTCAGCTCTCTCGCCACAGCCAGGGCGGTCTCTTCCGCATCGCGGCGGTAAGGATCGCCTTTCTCCACATAGGCTTTAGGCAGGCCATGAAAGGAAAACAGTAACTTGCCCTGACGCCCTCGCACCCGCCAGTGGGCGCGCACGCTATCCACTAAGGAGGCGATGTAGGCGGGATGATTATGGTAGCGCTTCACGAAACGAAGCTCCGGAATGTCGCGCATCTTAGCCATGGCCTGAGCCAGCGCGTCAAAGCTGGCGGCGGTGGTGGTGGCGGAGTACTGCGGATAAAGGGGCAGCACCAGGACTTTCTCGATGCCCTGGCGTTGCAACGCTGCAAGCTTATCCGGCAGGGACGGCGCGCCATAAGTCATGGCGAAATCCACCAGCACGCGAGCGCCCAGCTCCTGTCCCAGTGCGTTTTGCAGGCCGCAGGCCTGTTGTTGCGTGATGGTTTTGATCGGTGAGCCCTTCGGCGTCCAGATCTTGCGATAGTTGGGAATGAGCTTTCTGGGGCGAAAACGGAGAATGACCAGATTCAGGACCGCCCACCAGATCAGGCGCGGCGCCTCGATCACTCTGGGATCGCTGAGGAACTGCTTCAGGTAACGGCGTATAGAGGGGGCGTCTGGGGCGTCCGGCGTGCCCAGGTTGACAAGCAGCACGGCGCTCCGGGTGTTATCAGGACTAATGATCATTCAGATAGGCATTCCAGCTAGGGGACATTAATTTTATATCGGGACAGCGCGTGGAAAACTGCAGTGGATCAAGGCAAGCACGCAGTCTGACTTCCTACAATGGCGATCCCGAGCGTATGACGTTGAATTATAGCGTCTTCACAGATCGAAATGTGTCTACGCTTCCCCTGCGTGGACGGATCATTTCTTCCGCCCATTCAACAGCCTGCGCGCAAGGCCGCGGCGGCTGGTGGGCGGCGAGCGACCTATGCTATAAAGGCCTGACAAAAATTCCAACACTCCAAGAAGGAGAATAACTGATGAGAGTAGCCAAGAAAGTCCCTGTAATCCTGGTCGGCGTGGCTTCCATATTGCTTTCCGTCTCCGTACAGGCGGCGGATGCGGCGGCGGGCAAAGCCAAGTCGGCCGTTTGTGCGGCATGCCATGGCGCGGACGGCAAAGCCGTTATCCCCACCTATCCGAGTCTGGCCGGCCAGAATGAACAGTATCTGGTGGAAGCGATGAAAGCGTACCGCAGTAAGAATCGCAGTGGCGGTCAGGCGGTTATTATGCAAGGCCAGGCGGCGGCTTTGTCTGACGAAGATATCGCCAATCTGGCGGCTTATTACGCTGGAATGAAATAACAACTCCTTGCTACGCGCAGCTGCGGATCAACGGCTGCGCTGTTTCGCCCCTTCCTGTTTTCGCCCTCCTTTCGCATTTTTCTGCGCTGACTTTCCAACCGATTGACTGTATGGGGGATTTTCCTTTCTTGAGCTTGTCTTTACGCCATGGATAATTGGGCTGCGTTACGCTGAATATCGCTGCCAAAGGAGTTAAAACAGGGCGTTATGACAGAGCAGACAGTCAGACCATATGTCGATTCGAAGGCGGCCGATTCAGATTCTGGAGAATATATGCCTATCCGGGGCGAGCGACCTATCGTCGCCAGGGCCCGTGAATTTCCCAGCGGATATCGGGTTACGCCGCATAAACACGAGTGTTGTCAGCTTATTTTCGCCACCTCAGGCGTGATGGAGCTGGTCACCGACGAGGGGATATGGCTGATACCCCCGCAACGAGCGGTGTGGATGCCGCCCAATGTGGAGCATGGCATGCGCGCCCGTGGCGACGTGTCCCTGCGAACCATGTACATCCAACCCCATGCCTGTCCCGTGAGCTTTCCCCAAAAGCCGCGCACGCTGCAAATATCGCCGTTGTTGAGGGAGCTGATCATTCGCGCGATGCGAGTTCCCAGCAATTACGACGAAGGTGGTCGGGATGGCCGTATCATGTCCTTGATTTTGGAAGAGATTGAATGGTCCGGTGAGCGGCCACTACGGCTTCCCGCCACCCGCGACTCCCGCTTGCAGAACCTGTGCCGGGCTATCCTGGCCAATCCGGCTGATCCGCGCGAGCTGAAAGATTGGTCAACGGTAATCGGGGCCTCCGAACGCACGCTGTCCCGCTTGTTTCGCAATGAGCTGGGAGTGTCTTATCAATACTGGCGCCAGCAGGTCGCCGCGCTCAACGCAATCCCCCGGCTCGCCGCCGGCGACCCGGTGACACTGATCGCTGCGGATCTTGGCTACGAAACGCCGAGCGCCTTTTCCGCTATGTTTCGACGCATTATGGGCGTCGCTCCCAGTCTTTATTTTCAGCGCCAATCAGAAAGCTGACTTTTTATTATTAATCAGGCGGACAAATAGCTTCCTTCTATTTGTCTGCAACGACAGGGCCTGCACAGGTCAGGCCCTGTCTCCCGTGGCTGGCCGCCGCGCAGGCGCATCCATGCGCCTGATTATTAACATGTCAATATCATTGCCATATTAATAAGTTTGTCTGGTTCGGCGTAAACATTGGCTTCTCTCAGGAAGTAGGGCGGGCTGCACAGGCGTAGGATTGCCGAGGTGAAGGAAAATCTATCAGGGATATGAGAGTTAGCGGCTATGCGTCTGAACACATTGGAGATATATGGCGGTAAGCCTGAAAGCGCTGAAGCTGTTCTTGTTTATGTGCCTGGCAAAAAGCGTGAGATGCGAGCGCGTGAGTTGGCGAACGGTCTGCGACTGGATGGCGTCGTTTATGTTTCTGCATCGGTGTGGCGAAGAGATACGCAACTCTGTTGTCCGTTACATGCCGCTTCTTCTGATTCTTTTTGGATTGGCGATGCTGTGACGGTTGTGTCCAATTTGATTGAGTACTTGTTGGCGAGGATGAATAAACGGGCGCGCATTGTTTTGGTGGGGTTCCGTGAAGGCGCGCGTGTCGCAGCTGAATATCTGTACCGTAATTCCGTGCGGCTTGACGCAATTGCCTTCTTAAACTGCGTGGCGTTAAGCGAAAAAAGCGTGGCTGAATACTGCGCTGAAGATTTGGAGGGGCTTCCTATGTTGATCACCCTGAGAGACATAGAGGCGACGGCTTTAATGGAAAATACATGGGAAGCGGCGGCTATTTTCGAGGATATGGGCGCGCAGGTGGATATTCGCGTGTATCCCAACGCTAGCCTGACCGAAGAAGGATATGAAGTCCGGGCCTTTGGGTCATTGATGCAGAGGCGGTTAAGAATAAAGGGAGAGAGTTTCAATGCATATCACTGAAAGGCGATGCTCACTATGAAGGCTTCTTTTCCCGTGGCTCGCCCCCGGCGTCTACGTCGTAATAACTCCATACGCGATTTGGTGCGGGAGACCGCGTTGCGGGTGGAGGATTTGGTGTACCCCCTGTTTGTCATCCCCGGTATTCAGCAGCGCGAGACGGTTGCGTTCATGCCCGGAGTCGAGCGCCTGTCGCCGGATCTGGCGGTGGAGCTTTGCGTTGGCGCCTGGCGCAGCGGCGTGAAGGCGGTGTTGTTGTTCGGGCTGCCTGAGCATAAAGACCCGCAGGGGCGCAGCGCATGGGAAGACGGGCCGGTGCAACAGGCGTTGCGGCTGATCCGGCAGGCGGCGCCAGGGCTGATGCTGATCACGGATGTGTGCCTATGCCAGTATGCGGAGCACGGCCATTGCGGCGTGCTTTGCGGCGATGGCGTCGATAATGATCGCACCCTGGCGCTGTTGGCCAAGGTGGCGTTGAGTCACGCGCGAGCAGGAGCGGACGTCGTCGCTCCCGCCGCCATGATGGACGGCCAGGTGGCGGCGATTAGGCGCGCGCTGGACGCAGACGGATTCCAGCACGTCTCCGTCATGTCCTATGCGGTGAAGTACGCTTCCGCCTTTTACGGACCCTTCCGGGATGCGGCGAACTCCGCGCCCGCGGGCGGCGACCGCAAACACTATCAGATGGACCCGGCCAACTTGCGGGAAGCAATGCGGGAGGCGGAGCTGGACGCAGCGGAAGGCGCAGATTTTCTGATGGTGAAGCCGGCGATGGTGTATCTGGATGTATTGCGCAAGCTTCGCGATCGATTCGATCTGCCGATGGCGGCCTATAACGTCAGTGGCGAATACGCCATGGTGAAAGCCGCGGCGGCCAACGGTTGGATCGACGAACGCAGCGTGGTGTTGGAAACCTTGTTGAGTATGAAACGGGCGGGCGCGGACATGATTATCAGTTATCACGCCCTGGATGCGACGCGCTGGCTGCAGGAAACCTGATCGCTGGCGGCTTGCCGCCGCCAGTGCTTCTCTTTTCTAGCAAGGACGCATTCTTAGTCCACAATGCGATAGCTGGGCACGTATTTGCTGCCCGGCAACTTCATCCGCTGCTGCTTCACGAAAGACTCCAGCAGTGATCCGAAAGAGCCGACAATGGTCTTGTCGCCGCTGATTTCGAACGGTCCCAGACGCTCCACCAGCTGCACGCCTTCCTCTTTCACGTTGCCGGATACAATGCCGGAGAACGCCCGTCGCAGGTTCGCCGCCAGATCGTGGATTGGCTGCTCTCGGTGCAGCGCCAGCGCGCGCATGCTCTCGTGAGTGGGCTGGAAGGGGTGCTGGAATTCGGGCTGAACCTTCAACAGCCAGTTGTAATAGTAAGCGTCGCTGGAGCCTTTGCGGTGGTAAGTGACGTCCTGGATGCCTTTCTTCATTTCCAGCGCAACCAGTTCAGGATCGTCAATGATGATGCGATAACGGCGTTGGGCGGCTTTGCCTAACGTCAGACCGATAAACTCATTGATTTGCCCAAAATACTCTTCGTTTTTCTTGGCTCCGGCGAAAATCACAGGGAAGGGCAGTGAATCGTTCTCGGGATTGAGGAGAATGCCCAACAGATAAAGAATCTCTTCCGCCGTACCGGCGCCGCCAGGGAAGACGACGATGCCGTGACCCAGGCGCACAAAAGCTTCCAGGCGCTTTTCGATATCCGGCAAAATCACCAGCTCGTTAACGATGGGGTTTGGCGACTCCGCCGCGATGATGCCAGGCTCGGTCAGACCGATATAACGTCCGCTTTGAATGCGTTGTTTGGCGTGGGCTATGGTGGCGCCTTTCATTGGCCCTTTCATTGCGCCGGGGCCGCAGCCGGTGCAGATATCCAGCCCGCGCAGTCCCAGGGAATGTCCGACCTCCTTGGTGAAATCATACTCGTCCCGGCTGATGGAGTGGCCTCCCCAGCACACCACGATGTTGGGGTAGCGACGCGGAATCAGCACGCCGGCGTTACGCAGCATATGGAAAATGAAGTTGGTGATGTCCTCGCCGTTGTTCAAGTTCAGCTGAGTGTTGTGGGACAGCACGTTGTTGGCGTAAATGATATCGCGCAGCACGGCGTAAAGGTGCTCTTGAATCCCTTTGATCATCTTGCCGTCGACGAAAGCGTTGTGAGGCGCGTTGATCACCTCCAGCTTGATGCCGCGGGCCTGCTGAATCAACTGGATATCGAAATCGGCGAATTCAGCCAGAATGGTGTTGGGGTCGTCGGATTCGTTGCCGCAGTTTAATACGGCCAGTGCGCATTGCCGGAACAGGCGGTACACGCCGCGATTGCTGCGGTCCTTCAACAGGTTGACTTCGTGTTGCGAGACCAGATCGAGGCTGCCTTCCGGGGCGATGCGTGCGGTTATTTTGTTACTCATATCTATATCTTTCCTTTTCTAATACTTCTACTTGCCGGCGGGGCCGGCGGTTCCGATTCCGGCGGACGGCTGTGGGAGCGAGCCAGAGCCTGACGCGTTTGCAGGCGTGATAACGGTGACGCTGCAATGCCAATAGAGCCTAATCTGCTATTGTTATCATTTATAAGAGCCCATCCGGGAGCAGGGTTATGCAAGGATGACCGGGGCGGCGCAGGTAAGCGGGTTTTCCGGATGGAGTCTAAATAGTAAGTCGTCCGGGCGAAGTTGGCTATCACTCCCTGGCGTCGTCCGCGCAGGGGGATTTTTGGCGAACGGCCCATGCATGACAGGGGGAATGGTAGTAGAATAGCGCCCCCGCTGAGATTTGGATCAGGCCAGATTATGAAGTTTCTCGTCAAATTATTTCCCGAAATCACAATTAAAAGTAAACCGGTGCGTAAGGATCTGGTCAAGCAGTTACGCATAAATATTCGTCGCGTATTGCGTCAAATTGACGAAAACGTGGTGGTTGAAGGCTCCTGGGACAAAATTGAAGTCTTGCTGCCGGACGCGGACGAACGCACCAGTAAACGGGCGATTGAAGCCCTGCAAAGGGTGTCTGGAATCACCAACTTCCTGGTGGTGCATGAATATCCCCTGGTGGATTTCCATACCATCTACCTGAATGCGAAAGCCCTTTACGAAGAGCAACTGGAAGGCAAGCGTTTCCAGGTGCGGGTCAAGCGCGCCGGCAAGCATGATTTCACCTCCATGGATCTGGAGCGCTACGTCGGCGGCGGACTGCGTCAGCACACCAAGGCGGCGGGAGTGGACCTGTCGAACCCGGAAGTCATCATTTCCATCGAAGTGCGCGACGATAAATATTATCTGGTGGAGAAACGCTACGAAGGCCTGGGCGGGTATCCCGTCGGCGGCCTGGAGCCAGTGGTGTCGCTGATGTCCGGCGGCTATGATTCCGGCGTGGCGAGCTACCTGACCATGAAGCGGGGCATGCGCACCCACTTTTGCTTCTTCAACCTGGGTGGAACCGCTCACGAAGTAGGTGTGAAGCAGGCGGCGCTGTATTTGTGGGAGAAGTACGGCGGCGGCCAGCGGGTTAAATTCATCACGGTGCCTTTTGAAGGCGTAGTGGCGGAAATTCTGGACAAGATCTATCACTCCAACATGGGCGTAGTACTGAAGCGCATGATGCTGCGGGCGGCGACCCAGGTCGCGCGTGATCTGTCCGCCACGGCGCTGGTTACCGGCGAGTGTGTGGCGCAGGTGTCCAGTCAAACTCTGACCAACCTGAACGTCATTGACTCCGCTACCGACATGCTGGTGCTGCGTCCGCTGATCGTCACTGACAAGCAGGATATTATCCGCATGGCCGGCCAGATTGGCGTGGAAGAATTCGCCCGCAACATGCCGGAATACTGTGGCGTTATTTCCGATCGTCCCACCACCAAAGCGCGGGATTATCGCATTGAGAACGATGAGAAGCGGTTCGACATGCAGGTGCTGGAACAGGCGCTGGCTAATCGCCGGGCGATTAATATTGACGAGATCATGCAGTCGGAACTGACGGTAGATGAAGTTGAAGTGGTGTCGACGCCGTCGCTGGACGACATAATAATCGATATCCGTCACCCCAACGAACAGGAAAAGGCGCCGCTGACCCTGACTAACAACAAAATTCTGCAGATTCCTTTTTATGAGCTGGAAAGCCGCATGGCTGACCTGGATGGCGAAGCCCGTTATCTGCTGTTCTGCGACAAAGGCGTCATGAGTCAGCTGCACGCCAGCCACCTCAACGGAAATGGACGTAAAGTCCTGGTGTATCGTCCGCTTTAACCGTATTCGTTCTCGCGAAAGCGCTGCTGGATTTCCTCAATGTGTTTGCGGCAATCCATCAGCGCCAGCACGCACTCCTTGTCTAATTTGGCTCCCGCCAGTCGCTTGAGTTCAGCGAAGGCTTTGTCATTACTCCAGGCGGGTTTGTAGGGACGGGCGCTGGTAAGGGCGTCGAAGACATCAGCGACGCTGACGATTCGGGATTCAATGGGAATTTGCTCGCCGCGCAGATGCTCGGGATAGCCCGCTCCATCCAGGGTTTCATGGTGATACAGCACGATGTTGCGCAGCATGTTCACATGACTGACGCCGTTGAGGCCATAGTTATCAATCAAAGCGTCCACCAGCTCGTGCCCGTACATGGGGTGGCGACGCATTTCATCCAGTTCTTCTTCCTCCAGGCGACCCGGCTTTAGCAAAATGCTGTCGGGCACTTTTATTTTGCCGAGATCATGTAAGGGCGCGAACAGACAAATGTGCTCCACATATTCGTCAGAGAAGCCATGCTTTGACGCCAGGCGCGCGGCGATCAGTCTGGAGTAGCGCGCCATGCGTTCTAAGTGACCGCCGGTTTCTGGGTCGCGGGAATGGGTCAACAACATGGCCGATTTTACGGTGGCGATCAGCGTGCGGATGTTGCTGCGCTCGTTATACACGATCAAGGTGATCATGTGTCCGATCATATCCATATCCACCAGCGCGCGGCCCTGAAAACAGTCTTTCTCTGCGCCATTAAAAAATACGAAGCCGAGAAAGCGCTCGTTGTAGCGCATGGGGAAGGTGTAAGAGGCGTGAAATCCCGCTTTCAGCAGGGCTTTCGTGTGTTGGGTTGGGCTCTCTCCGCCGCCCAATTCACCGCCTATGTCATTAATGACGCGGATGAACTGGTTGTCTTTCATCTGTTGCAGGGAGGCGACATCGTGCAGCGCCGTCTGATAGTGCTCCAGCAAAGGATGGCCAACGCCGGCGACAGCGAAGGTTTTGAGCTGATCCTGCAAGGCGTCGTAAATAGCGATGGCGATGCGACAGATAAAGGGATAGGTCTGCTGGAGGTTTTCCAGCAGATATTCCAGTTTCTGCTGGACGCTGCCCTGGTGGTTGAGGAGGTCCAGAGAATCAGGCTGATACTCGCTGGCCACAGTCATTCTCCCGGTTTGTCGATGTAACTTCCCTTGAAGCTCCGCAGGAGCGCGAATACTTAAAGTGTAGTCGAGATCAGGAGCATGACTCTGGAAATATGCAAGGCCGCTTAGTTGTACTGATAAGGCTCGAAGGCGTCCGCCTGCATGCTATAACCGCTCTCCGCCAGCTCGCTGCTAACCGCCTCCACGCTGATCGCCCCGGATACCCAGAATGCGTCATAGAGGTAATCCAACGGCAGAGGCTTCTTGTTGGCTTTCACGTAAACGATCTGGTTTGAAGGCGGCGGCGGTACGTGAATACAGGCGCCCATGTACGGCACCAGCAGGAACTCGGTTACGCCGCTTTCGTCGCCTTCCAGCGGCACCGCAAAGCCTGCGATGCGAACTTTCTGTTTGTTCAGTTCCGGCACGATTGGGGCGTTGGCCTGAGGCTGCGGCTCCATGGCGATCTGGCCATGCTCCACTGTGCCGCTAACGGTTGTCTGCTGGGCGGACTTGGGAATCAAATCCTGCCATTGCACGGTCTTGAAACTTTCCGCGAGTACTCCGCCGGAGAGCAGGGAGGAAAATACGAGCGCGATCAGCGTCGAGAGCAATCTGTTCATAAATACCCTATGGAATCAGTGTTTTCGTCAAAACGTGGAAAGGCGACACAGACCGCCGACAGCCGTTCCCCACCCCGGATAGGCGCAACACATTGTATGTCCGCGCGAGCCCAAGGTTAACTGTTTTGAATTAAATTCACCCTATAACTATTTCGTTTCGTTATGTTATAACATAAAAAGCCAAGTGGAAGAATCACTCTCTAAGTTCAGGAGCATTAAATTTTATGAATTATAGGAATCGCCTGTGGGTAGGTATGATGATGCTGGCGGCCAGCCAGCTCACGCAAGCGGAAGAATTTGAGCAGCATGGGGCCCATGTGCATGGCGCGGCGACCATGAATCTGGCGCTGGAAGAGGGGAAACTGGTCGTGGAGCTGGAAAGCCCGGCGATGAATCTTGTGGGCTTTGAGCATGCGCCCGCTACGGATGAAGAGCGTCAGCAAGTAGAGAAGGCGGCTGCTTTGTTGAAAAAGGGCGAAGAACTGTTTGGCCTGACCCCGGCCGCGGGGTGTAAGCTGTTGTCGGCTGAAGTGGACGGTGATGTTTTCGAACACGACGAGGACGGCGGCAAGCATGAGGAGGCGGACCACGATGAGCATGGTCACAGTGATGACGCCCATCAGGAACACAGTGATGATAAAAACGATCATGACCATCATGAAGACGGCCACTCCGATATCGACGCTTCCTATATTTTCGAATGTGGCGATGCGGACAAGCTCACTTCAGTGGACGTATTGCTGTTCAAGCACTTTCCTGCTCTAAACGATCTTGATGTACAGGTCATTGGGCCGAAGGGGCAGACCGCCATGGAGCTGAATCCGGAAAAACATCAGATTAATTTGTAAGTAGTGAGAATGGCGTCATGCAGAATCTAAGCGAACCCTCCATCGCGGCAGTGCGAGACGCAGCGGCGGCGACTGGCCCTGCGCCAGAGCCTGCCCTGGTGCAGTTGGAGGGGCTGAAATTTCGTTGGCCCGGGGGAGAGGACGATGTATTGGATATCCCGGCGCTGCAGGTGCGGGAGGGAGAACGTATCTTTCTGCGTGGCGCCAGCGGCAGCGGCAAAACAACGCTGCTGAGCCTGCTGGGAGGGGTGATCCAGCCCAGGGAGGGAAGCGTCAAGGTGATGGATACGGAGCTGAGCGCGCTCAGCGCTTCACGCCGGGATAGCTTTAGGGCGGATAACATCGGCTTCATTTTCCAGATGTTTAACCTGATTCCCTACTTGTCCTTAGTGGATAACGTGACTTTATCCTGCCGTTTTTCCAAGGCGCGTCGACAACGAGTGGCCGCCCGTGGAATCAGTCTGACCCAGGAGGCGGAGCGCCTGTTATCCCATTTACGTCTGGATGTGGGTAAACTCGGGCGCAGGCCGGTGACTGACCTCAGTGTGGGGCAGCAGCAACGGGTCGCCGTGGCGCGGGCCCTGATCGGCTCGCCAGGGCTGATTATCGCCGATGAACCCACCTCCGCCCTGGATGCGGACGCCCGGGTGGCGTTTATCGAGCTGCTGTTTCAGGAGGTGGCCGCCAGCGGATCGACGCTGGTGTTTGTCAGCCACGATCCCGCTTTGCAGGACCTGTTTGACCGCACTGTCAGTCTGGCGGAAATCAATCGCGCTTATCAGTCACCGGAATCTTGACCTGCGGAGGCGCTTTTCGATGTCTATTTACAGTTTAACGCTGCGCAGCCTGTTGAATCGCAAAACAACGGCGCTGCTGACGATTTTCTCCATCGCCGTCAGCGTCATGCTGCTGTTGGGTGTGGACAACATTCGCCGGGAAGCCAAAGCGGGCTTCGCCAATACGATCTCCGGCGCGGACCTGATTGTCGGCGCCCGTAGCGGTTCCGTGCAGTTGCTACTGTACTCGGTTTTCCGCATCGGCAACGCCACCAACAATATTTCCTGGCGCAGTTATCAGGACGTGGCCGGCATGAAGCGGGTGAAGTGGACGATCCCACTGTCGTTAGGCGATTCACACCGCGGTTATCGCGTTCTGGGCACCAATACGGACTATTTTGAGCACTTTCGTTATGGCTCCAAACGCTCGCTGGTTTTTAGCGAAGGCGACCGTTTCGATGACGTATACGACGCCGTATTAGGCGCAGAAGTGGCGGAGAAGCTGGGCTATAAACTGGGTCAGTCCATCGTGATTTCCCATGGCGCCGGCGAGGTCAGTTTTGCCAATCATGACGATAAACCTTTCAAAGTCGTCGGCATTTTGAAGAAGACCGGCACGCCGGTGGATCGCACAGTGCATGTCTCTCTGGAAGGCATTGAAGCCATCCATTTGGGATGGGACAGCGGCGCGCCAAGCGGTTCCATCAGCGCGGAGCAGGCGCGACATGCCGACTTGCAGCCGAAGCTGATAACGGCGTTTCTGGTTGGGCTGGATTCGAAAATCGCCACATTCACCTTACAGCGTGCGATCAACGATTATCGCGGCGAGCCTTTGCTGGCGATATTGCCGGGGGTTGCGCTACAGGAGTTGTGGAGCATGATGGGCGTAGCGGAGGTGGCCTTGCTGGCGGTGTCGGCATTTGTCGTCGCGACTGGCTTGATCGGCATGTTGACGGTAATCTGGTCAGGGTTGAACGAACGCCGTCGGGAAATGGCCATCTTGCGTTCCGTAGGCGCCAAACCGCGGCATATATTCGTTCTACTGATGATTGAGGCTGGTTTGATGGCGGTTTGCGGCGTGTTGGTTGGCGTCGGAATGCTGTTTTTGACGTTGTTCGCCGCTCAACCTGCGCTGGAGAATTACTTCGGTTTGTTTATCGGCGTGGACCCGTTGACCGTCGATAATCTGGCCGTATTGGGCGGCATCATTCTGGCGGGCGTATTAATCGGAGCGGCGCCTGCCTATCGGGCCTATCGCTACTCCCTGGCGGACGGTATGACAATTCGAACATGAGACAATCCTGGGCTAAGGCGCGAACCTTCATGTGGGCGTTAATCAGCACTCTTCTGCTAATCTGCTTTTCCGGCGCGGCGTTTTTCTGGTTATATCAGGATCGGATGATTTTCTTTCCGCAGCCCGTGGACGCCGGTAACCGCAGCAGACTGAAATCCATCGAATTCAAATTCGAACATGAGGGCGTGACTTTATCCGGATGGTTTCAGCATGGTGAAATCTCCGCAAGCAAGCCTTTGTTACTGTACTTTGGCGGGAACGGCGAAGAGGTGTCATGGAACGCCTGGGAGATGGAAAAACTGCCGGTCGACTCATTTCTTCTGTTGAACTACCGGGGCTACGGCGACAGTGAGGGCTCCCCGGGGGAAGAGGCGTTGGTGGGAGACGCCGTCGCCTTATATGATCATCTCACTCGCAAATTGAAAATCGACCCTCAGCATATTGTTCTGCTGGGTCGCAGCCTGGGGTCCGGCGTGGCGGTGCAGTTGGCCAGTCGGCGTCCGGTGCGCGCGTTGGTGCTGACCACTCCATTCGACAGTCTGGCCGCCGTCGGCAAGCGGCATTACCCCTGGTTGCCAGTCGGTTTACTGGTGCGTCATCCCTTCAATTCACTGACCCATGCGGCGACGATTAAAACGCCTGCGCTGGCGTTGTTGGCGGGGAGAGACAGAATTGTGCCTGCGGAACATGGGCGGCGCTTGATGGAGGCTTGGGGCGGTCCGCAAAACACGGTTACCCTGGACGCGGCGGACCACAACGACATCAGTATGTATCCTGAGTACTGGCGCGCCATCAGTCAGTTTATCGAGAGTCTCTGATACTTGAAAACGGCGGTTCAGGCAATCAGCTTTCCGCGCCAATCAGCGCATTTTTCGACATCTCTGATTCCCGGCGCGGGGCGCAGGAACGATAGTCGATAACCCGGTTGCGGCCTTGCTGTTTGGCGGTGTACAAGGCGTAGTCCGCACGCTCGAACAGCTTATTGGGGCAGTCGAACTCGTCATGAGCCATACTCGCCACGCCGACGCTGATAGAGAGCTTGTAGCCTGACTCCGTTTCTTCTTCGACTTTGACCCTTAGACGATTGGCCAGACTCATGGCGGCGTCGTGGTCGGTATTAGGCAGGATGACCGCGAATTCTTCACCGCCATAACGACAGGGACAATTCGGTTTGCGCACGCCTTTCGCCAGTATGCGAGCGACCTCCTTCAACGCATGGTCGCCGACGTTGTGGCCGTAGGTGTCATTGAATTGCTTGAAGCAGTCGATATCGATCACCAGCAGGGTCAGTGGCTGTTTACTTTGCTGGGCGCGATGAAATTCTGTTGCGAATTTGTCGTCGAAATGACGGCGGTTGAACAGGCCGGTCAGGGCGTCCGTGTAGGTTTTGCGCTGCAACTCATTTACCCGGCTGCTCAGCGCCAGGGACAGCAACACCATTTCCGTCAGCGAGCCGATTTGAAACCCGTTCTGGGTGAGCACGTTATGCGGCAGCAGGCCGAAGGTTTTCAGCATGTACGCCAGCACGCCGATCAACAACGCCGTCCAGGCGGTCATGTAGTAGCGCGCGGGGCGCGAACCCGCCATTAACGCAAGCACGCCCATCAGCAGCAACTGGGCGGCGATGACGAAAGTCAGCAGGGATATCGGCACAATCATTGTGTGATAGGTGAAAAACGGCGTGCAGGCGAGGCTGATCAGCATCAGCCATTCCAGCACGCGGGCGGCGAAATCCGTTCGCGGCGCGATTTGCTGAGTCACCAGAATTGAGCGGGCGAACTGCAAGGCGCCCAGCAGAGACAGAATCAGCAGAATCAGCAGACTGTGATTGGCGAACCAGGGAAAGTTCGGCCACAGAAACTGGAATGTCAGGCCGTTATGCACCGCCATATACAGACCATAACTGGTGACGTACAGCAGATAATGGGCGAAGGTGCGGTCGCGGACGGCGATGAACATGAAAAAGTTATAGATGACGAGGACCAGAAACCCGCCGTAATAAGCGCCGTAGGCCAGTTGTTCCTTGCCGATGCGTTCCAGTAGCGACTCAGGCGCGTACAGAGACAGACCGATGTTCATGGAGCCGTCGCTGCTGAAGCGCATGTAATAGGTGCGGGATGCGTAGGCGGGCAATTCCAGAGGGAACAAGTAGTCTCTGTGCTCAACGTCTCTTGAGTAAAACGAGAGGCGATCGCCTGTAGCGTGGCGTTTCCAGGAACCGTCGGCAAGCGGTTCCCATAATGTCAGGTGGTCGATCAGGGGGTAATCCTGGCGCAGCGTCACCGCCAGATCTTCTGCAGTGGTGTTTTTCAGAGTGAACCGAACCCACCAGGCGGATTCGGAAAAGCCAAAGTTAGGTGACTGGCCTGCCGTTGATTTGAACCGGTCGGCGAACTCAGCAGAGCTGACTTCTTCGAAGCGCAGGGATTGCGTAGGATCTTCCAATAACGCCAGATGCGGCGTCAGCCCCGCCATGTCGAGGCCTTTGTCCACGTTGAAGGGAGTCGGGCCCTCGCCGCTCGCCGCGACAGCCTCCAAACTACGGGCAAAAAGCAACACAAACACTAAGCAAGCTAGCGTATAGCTATGGCGAGGCATTTGGCCATCTCCAAAAAGTTGACTAACTTATGTTCCTTTGGAAGAAATAGCTTCCATGCCCTCTCCTAGCTCACGCCGGAGGAAAGGCGCAATAGTCTGTTAGTATTACCAATAAAGGCCGCATTGTCGACTTTACAGCAGGCTGTTGCAAGCCCCCTTTGCAGGCCTCTTTCCTTCATCGTCAGACGTTGTGAGCGTCCTTCGGCGCTCAATATTCGGAGACTGTCGAGCACCCGGGAGTCCTAAATTCCGCGGGCGTTTCCGGCTTGTCACGATGCACTTTCAGGTACTCGACAATCGCCATGCGCTGTTTCTCGGTGAGCATGGGGCCAATAACGCCTTTGGGCAATGGATTGGCTTCCGGGTCCCGCAGGAACGCGCGCCAATCCGTGACGGATGCGGAGAAAGCGTGACCGCTGTTGCTGTTGCCTGGCAAACGGGTATCGAACCAAAAACCGTTGGCTTCCGCGCCTTGCGGCGGCTCTGTGACGAAGCCGACGCGTTCAGGGTCGAAATCTCTGTAGCCCACCTGAAAGCGACTTGCCCGCTGCTCGGGCGGTGATAACAGTTGATATAGGTTTGGCGCCGAGCCATTGTGCAGGAAGGGCGGCGTCGCCCAAACCCCCTCCAGGGGGCGGGGCTTGTAGCCCGCAACCTCTTGAGGCAGGTCGAGCGTGCCGAAGCCTTCCAGACATTGCCGCTGCGCATAGTCGATGTTGTTGTCTGCGTAGTAACGGTTTTTCACCAGGACGCCAATAAGATTCAACGCAAGTCCTTCGGAAAGTCTATGGATGTCCTGTTTCGCCAGGAGGTTGTCGATTTCCTTGACTCCCTTCTGGGTGAGCCTTATCAGCTCCTCGTTGAGGCAAATCAAGTCGCAGCTTTTCACGTAGTGGGGACGATAGGACGGTTTCGATGGAGCGCTATCCAGCGGCGTTGACAGACTGTTAAGCGCAGCCGCGATAGCGGCGAAATCGCCAATCGGCGCGACGACGGGAATGACGTCGTTGGAGGGATAAGCGGCCAGCAACTCTGACAACTCTCCCAAGGGGAGTTCCCGCTCCTGGCGCAGTGTGATGATTTGGCGCAGTCTGGCGCGCACCTCGCGAATCAGTCGCTGGGTCAACAAGGGGCGTAAAGCGTCGTCGATGTCTTGATTGTTCAGTCCGGTCGCAGACAAGTCATAGTGCTTGTCGATAAAGGCCTGGGCGGCGCTGGGATCAGTGCCGATCACACTGAGCGGCGCTACAGAAATCATCCATTCCGACCAGGGCGCCGGTTTCAGGGGCGCATTGATCTCCAAGTCGGCGACGTCGGCTTCATGCGGTCCGTGACAGCCCTGACAGTAGCGCCGGAACAGACCTTCGCCTTTGGCGGCGAGGACCTGATCCACTGGTCCGAATACCTTTTCCGGCCAAGTAGGCGCCTTGAGCGTTTGCAATGCGCTTTCGATACGGGCGAGGTCTTCGATGCGCACGGCGCTGTGAAAGCGTTTGCCGGGAGGGACAGGGGAGCCGTCGGCGTTGACCAGATCGATGCGCGCGCCGACGCCAAGCGCCTCACCGATGTTGCGCGCCAGTGGCTGCGCCACCGAGCCGTTATATTGCACCCAATTAAATTTCCAGATGTCCCACAAGTAGGGATAGCTGACTGGCGCCGCTCCGACTTGATAGTTAGATGCGCTCAGATGGTCGCCGAACAGGGTGTTGCCTATGCGGCCCAGCGCGTCGGTGCGACCGTAGCCTTCTTCCACAGGGTAGAGTTTACGCAGCGGGTTATTTTGACCGGCGCCGACAAAACCGCCGACGCTGCGCCACAAAGCGGAGCGCAGTCCGTCCTTGCCTTCCGGATAGCGGTCGTTCAGCACTTTTTGCGCGAAACGGTCAAATTTCCAGGGATTGACGGCTGTATAAAACAGCGAGGCCACCAAGGTCGGCGCGAACGCGCCGCGCTGCATGCTGGTGAGCGCATGCATGGCGGGACCGCCGTCGATGCGCACTGCGTAACGGACGCCATCGCGCTGATAATGCAGCTCACTGCTATGGCAGGCGGCGCAGGAGATATCCAGCACGTCTTCGCCGATAGCGGGATCGAAATGCTTGCTGAAGCCCAGCGGAAGCTGGTCGGGATTGGCGGCGCTGGGAACAGGGTCGACAATAAAACGAAAAAGTCGCATGCGCTCCGGGTCCGCCAGACGCTGTTCGCTGAAAGGTTCCTCCAAGTGTATGAACCAGTTATAACGCACGGCGCCGGCAGATGCGCCCTGGGGCATGGAAACTCCTTGGGGAGTGTAGTAGTAAAGCTCCCGCAAGGAAGCGTTGTCGCCCTCCCAGCCCTGATCCAGATACACATATTCATCGACCGGCTCCGCCGCCGGCAGGTTTTTATTGGGATACAGCACAAACCAGGCGAACCCGGCGCATGCGGCGACAACCAATACGATCACGACGAACGCCAGCCATTTGATCAATCGCAGCGGCGCGCTACGTTTTTGTTGGATAAACTTCATACTTCCCTTGGAGGTCATATCCTTTCCTTCGCACCTATTTCGTTTTTATTGCGTGGTTATAGAGATTTCAGATATTCAAGCAGCGCTAGTTTGTCGTCGGAGCTCAGGTCCACGCCAAACAGATGTCCTGCGTTGCTGTTACCGGGCAGACGCGTGTCGAATAGCGTGGCGCCGGGCGCTTTTCGTGTACTGACGCCGACCTTGACGGGATCGAATTCGCGATCGCCGACAAAGAAAGTTTGCGGGCGCTGTTCCGGCGGCAGCAGCAGTGATTGCAGATTGGGGACGGAGCCGTTGTGCAAATAAGGGGCGGACGACCACACGCCATCCAGCGGACGCCCCTTGTAATAGCGGGGAATCGCCGTCGCGTCAGGCTTGCCGCTGGGGTGTGATGCTTCCGCCATATCCAGGGTGGCGGCGATGGGATGGCGCAATATGGCGCCGATTGACGCGTGAATGACGAGCTTGATGCTGGGTTCCGTCGCCCCGATCGTTGCGCCGCCGAACACCATCAGTTTACGTCCCTGGTAGGGCCCGCTTTGCGCGCTCGCGCGCAGGAAATTCATGGCCATTCTGGGGTCTGTGCCGACTTCATCGAGCGGGGTTAGGGCGACGCTGATTTTTGCATCCGACGGGTTGTGCTCTGCCAAGGTATGACAGGACAGGCAGCGCTCAGCGTAAAGACTGCGACCTTGATCAACGAGATGCGTGTTCAGTTTGCCAAGTATCGGCTCAGGCCACTTTGGCGCTTGCAGGGCTTCGTTGCGCTTTTGAATATCGCCCAGGTTGTTGAAATTGACGCTGCTGGGATACCCGGGAAGTTCGCTGTGACCATCGACGGTCGCTGCGCCATACACCGCCAGCGCAGTTGTTACGTTTTGCGCCAAAGGCCCCGGGGCGGCGTTGCTGGCGGAGCCGTTCCACTGCACCAGATCCATGCGCGGAGTTCCCCACAGGACAGGAAAGCTGACTGGCGCATCCGGAGAACGCCGGTTTTCTGGTTGATGAGTGATTTCAGAGGTGATCACATTGAAGATCTGTCCGAACGCATCCAGCCTGCCACGGCCGTAGGGGACCTCTGTGCTATTCATGGCGAAGCGCTCGGTGAAGTAGTCCAGGCGTTGCTGCAACGCTGTTCTCAGTTGCACTTCCGACGACGCCGAGAACGCTTTCGCGAAGCGGGAGAACTTTTCTGGCTGCGCCAAGGTCGCCTGCAAACTGTCGCGAATAGCGAATTCCAGACCGCTGTAGTTGATCAGCGCCGAGCCGCCGTCAATACGGATGCTTTTACCTTGGTAACGCACTTCCGCCGTGTGGCAAGCGGCGCATCCTAATCCCGCCCAGGCGACTCCATTTGCGTCCACATCCTGGGCGAAGCCTACCGGCAATGCGTCGGGGTTGTGTTCGGACGCCGGCGCGCTCAGAAATCCCAATTCATTCATATGCGACTCTGCCAGGAAAGGCGCTTCCTTATCCGCTTGCTCCAAATGCAGAAGCCAGTCATAGGGAATAATACGCGAGCCGAAAGAGGCGAAATGAGCCTGGTCCCGAGTGGCGCCGGACCAGCCTTGCTCCAAGTGGATTACCTCAGACGCACTGCCTGGTCCCGTTGGCGGCGCGTCAGTCGTGCTGCCTGTGGGTTCTTCAGTCTGGCGGCATGCCGTGACGCTCAGCAGTAATAACGCTGGTGCGCATATGGCGAGGGTTAAGCGCCTCACATTAGGCTTGTCGGCGCTGGAGAGAGGCGATTTCGCGTCGCTGCGTAATAAGGAAAGTCTGGGCAAGGCGCGTAGTAAGCCGCAGCCGATTGAACAGCAAAGCATGGTGTAAAGTCCTGGGTGTCCCTGAAAAGCAGATTGGTATCATTAGTTGTTATCGCCGCCGGTTGACTAACGAGATCCTGAACGGCCGCACGCAAAATGAATGTCCTCTGCGCACGCATTAACTATAGTTCATGTTTTTATAAAACCGTGAGAGTTTATTGCTTATTTTTCAGAGAGTTGTTTAAAAAGTGACAAATTTTCATGAATTTGTGATGGAAGGTTGATGTCAGAGAAGGGCTTAACGTTTTTCTTAAGGAATCTCTATGCGAACAATTTTCAGCAGGGGGCATTGGCGTTCTGTTTGGGGGAAATCGTCACAACGGCGTCTGCGCAGGATGAGTTTCTAATGGTTGAGCGGGACGGTGGATGTGCGGGAGAAAAAGCCAAAAATAAGCGTTTATATTAATCAGGCAGACAAATAGCTTCCTTCTATTTGTCTGCAACGACAGGGCCTGCACATGTCAGGCCCTGTCTCCCGCGCAGGCGCATCCATGCGCCAGATATTAACATGTCAATATCATTGCCATATTAATATAAGATTGATTTGCGTGGAGCGACGGATGTCAGCGGAGACTCTGACTCGCAAACCGGCATGCAAATCAACAGCAAGGCGTTGGAGGAGCTGAGCTGGGATGAGCTTGCGGCGGCGGGTGTGTAACCTGTGAGCAAGACATTGGTTTTCGACTTGTTGGCGCAGATGAATTATCCGCACGATAAGCTGGAGGGCTTGTGGATTATGGATGCGAACAAAGTGGCGGCGATCAATGACGATGATTTCGCTGTGGCCGAACGGAACGGCGACGTAGTGCAAAAAGTACCGCCGGCTACAGGGCGCATAGACGCCAACACCCTGTATGTCACTGACCTGGGGAACCCTTGAGCAGCGACTAGCTCTCAACACTACGGGCGTAAAACGGAGGTTACGCCCGTCTGCCGAACAAGCCGGCGGGGTCCTGGGTCAGGGTTTCTTCTTCGCGCAGGGCGTACAGGACTTTGACGCCCAATGGCTGCGCCGGCTGTGGCGTAGCCAGAATATTGGAGTAATGAAAGAAAGCCGTGTTCTCAAAATCCAGCGCCATGAACGCATTGTTTTGGTAAGGATCGGGAACGCCTAACAGCACCGGCCGCTGATAGCTGACGTAGCGCAGGCGCCAGCTGCTGTTGCTCAGATCCAGGCCCCAGTAAGTGCGTGGGCGATGCTTCACTACGATTTCACCCAGGGCGAGGGCGGTGTCCATCAGCATGGAGAAAACAATGTGATCGCCGTCCCGCTTGGAGTTCAACCATATATCTTTGCGCGCCAGATGCGGGCTCATAGACTTCCGGCCAGTGTTTATAGGCCCAGGCGTGAAGATCGGGCAAGAAGGGTTCCGGCGAGGCGTTGTGCAGCCCTTCGTCTAGGTCCAGGCCGAACTTGCGCAGCAGTTCGCCATAGATAACCAGACGGTTGGCTTTTTCCGCGATCAGGTAGTTGAGATTGGCGTAGGCTTGCTCAATCGTTAAGGAAAACGGTTCCTGTGAATGCGGGGCCTGATAGGGCGGATAGTCCTTCAGCAGCCGTTTGAGTTTGGCTTGTCCCCTTCCGAATATTGCTTGCACCAGAGTCGGCATATCCATCACCTTAAATCCATTTTATTTCTGAGTAGTTTGCTCTGCTTTCCCTTTATCGTAAATAGCCCATGTGGCTGTACTTATCAACTTTGGGCTAGTTAATTTTACATGATTAAATTCATTTTCGCCCCGCCTTTGCATGGCAGGGGGAGTCGGATGTTTCCGGGTTATCCAGACGACCATCATAACGCTGAAAATGCGGCGCTGCAGCGCTATTTCCGCGTTCCTAAGCTAATTAGCTGATATACTGGCGAATCTTCCAAACAAGAACCAAACTAGTTTGAGCAAAACTATTTCCAAAAGGGGAGCATCTGTTCGAAATGCGGGTCTTTAAATTTTTGATCTCACATTCTTTCCATTCTCTACTGCTGGCGCTGTTTTTATGCGCGGGCTCCGCCTCTGCGGCGGAAAAGGTGGAGACATTTCTTCTGGTTACGGAAAACTACCCGCCGTACAACATGAGCATGAACAATAGTGAGTACGAACACTCCGGCGACCAGATATACGGCGTCTCGGCGGATATTGTGAAAATGTTGTTCGAACGCGCCAAACTGCCCTACAACATGAAGCTGCGCGCCTGGCATTACGCCTTTGAGCACGCCCAGCGCAAAGCTTATCGCGGTGTATTCTCCACCACCCGTACAGAAGAGCGTGAGAGCATGTTCCAGTGGGTGGGACCATTGGTGGAGGATTCCTGGGTTGCGTTCAGTCGACCCAATGAATCCATGAGCATCACCAGCATTGAAGATTTGAAAAAGTATCGGGTGGGCGGATACAAAGGCGATATCGCCAGCGAATATCTGATTGAAAAAGGCGTGAATGTCAGCCTGATCGATGATGATACGCTGAACCTCAAGCGTCTGTACGGCAAGTACATTGACTTGTGGATCTCTGGCCCTTACTCCGGCCCTTATTATGCGAAACAGGCGGGATATCCCTCGCCGCAACCAGCTTATGTTTTCAACCAGGCGGAAATGTATTTGGCGTTGAATGTGGAAACGCCGCAGAAGTACGTCGATCTGCTTAACGAAACCCTGGCGAAGATGCGCAGCGAAGGTAAAGTCGACGAAATTATCGCCCGCTACCGCTAACAGAAAGGAGGCCAGGGAGGGCTTTCTGTACACCGTTGTTCCTTCCTGAATAGTATCTTATGAACTTCCTGGCGCACTTCCATTTGGCGGATCTCTCCGCGACCTCATTCACAGGTAACTTTCTGGGCGATTTCGTAAAAGGCGCGGAGTTGAATCATCTGCCTGCGTCGGTGGCTACTGGAATTCGCCTGCATCGAGCCATCGATTTATATACGGATAATCATGCTCTGGTTAAAGAGGCCATAGCGCTTATTTCCCCCGCCCGCCGCCGCTTCGCCGGCATTATAGTGGATGTGGCGTTTGATCATTTCCTGGCTCGGAGCTGGCGAGACTGGCATGCGGACTCTCTGCAGGATTTCGCGGACGGAGTCTATACGTCGCTTCTGGTGGAATATGAACTGATGCCGCCAAGAGCGCAGCGCACAGTACGACATATGAGCGAACATGACTGGCTGAACGGCTATGCGCGCCTGCCGAATATATACCGATCACTCGACAATATTGCCGCCAGGCTGAGCCGGCGCACCGCAATGTACGGCGCAGGCGAGGAAGTGGAGCTTCAATATCAGGCGTTAGAGGCCTGCTTTCTAGGCTTTTATCCTGAGTTGCTGGCCTACGTCGAAGGCGTCAATATCGACTCCATGTAGTCTTTTTCTCGCTGATTTCCCCCCATTGGCGGTGATTCCGCACCAGCTGTTTTTCATTGTCTATACTTAAACGGTACGGCCCGCAATGGAGAATGCCTATGACAATGAATATTGTTATTGCAGACGATTCGTCACTGTCACGGAAAATGGTGATGAACGCTCTGCCTCCGCAGCTTAGTGATGTGGAAATCACGTTCGCCCGGAATGGTAAAGAAGCCTTGGACGCCTATTACGCCGGTAAGGCTGATGTTATGTTTCTGGATTTGACCATGCCGGAAATGGACGGCTACACCGTTCTTAAAAAGCTGAAGGAAGCGGAAGCGAACACTATTGTCTGCGTCATCAGCGCCGATATTCAGCCCGAGGCGCAGCAGCGAGTGCTGGCGTTGGGGGCGGCCTGCTTTATCGGTAAACCCGTCACCACGGAATTGTTGAGAAAGCGTATTCACGATATCGGTTTACTTTAAAGATGTTTACTCGAGACCAGTTAGACGCGCTGCAGGAAATATTCAATATCGCCATGGGGCAGGGCGCTAACAGGCTTGCTCGCCTCGTTGAAACATTTGTCGTCCTGTCCGCGCCGAAGCTGTACTCCCTCAAATCCCAAGCCGACCCGGAACTGATCAAGCGACTCGGCGATACGCCCATCATCGCCACCCGGCAGTCGTTTGTGGGGCCATTGCGGGGCGAAGTGGTGATCTTTTTCGGCATGAACGGCGCCAATGAACTGGCCGAATTGATGGGATACTCCCAGGACAGCGATACTCAACGAGTCAAGGAAGAGTTGATTCTCGACGTTACCAATATTTTGGTGGGCGCCTGTATTACCGGCCTGAGTCAGCAGCTGAATATAGGCAAGTCGTCGTTCTCCACCCCTGGGCTGTTGGTGGAAGGAAAGTCAGTGACGGAAGCTCTCGAAAACCAGCGCCTGCCTCAGGATTCAGAAGCGCTGCTGGTGGAAATCCAATTCAAGATTGAGGCGCACGCCTTTTTCTGTGAACTGCTGATCTGTATTGCGAATGAATCCATCGCTTCTGTCATCACTGCAGTGGATAAGTTGCTCAAAGGCGTTTGACCCATGGCGCGCGATTGGCTGAAGGCGCGCGTAAGTAAAGGAATTTGCGGGAAGGAGTGGGGATGTCGTTCGAACAAAAACTGTTGGAGAATGTGCTGCAGCAAATCAGTATGGGGATCGTCATTCTGGATCAGGACTGTCGGATCTGCTTCTGGAATGAATTCATGCAGATTAACAGCGGTGAAACGAGCGCGATCGACAAAAGCATTTTTGACGTTTTTCCCGACCTGCCGCAAAGCTGGTTCAAGAAAAAAATCGACACGGTGTACACCATTCAAAACATGGCGTTCACTGACTGGAAAAAACGCCCCTACGTCTTCCACTTTCCCACCAGCCGTCCGATGACCGGCGGGCTCGATGTGATGTATCAGAACGCTACCTTTTCTCCGCTAACGGATGAAAAGGGCGAAGTCACCGGGGTACTGATCATGATCACTGACGTCACTGAAGTGGCGGAGCAGACCCTGCAACTGGAGCGGCTGACCGCTCGCCTGGAACATGAAAAGCAAGAGCAGAAGAAGCTTATCGCCAAGCTGGAAGAGGCGCAGAACCAACTGTTGCAGTCTGAGAAGATGGCGGCGATCGGTCAGTTGGCGGCGGGCGTGGCCCATGAGATCAACAATCCTACTGGTTATGTCTATTCCAACATGGGCTCTCTGGGGCATATGGTGAACGACTTGTTGGCGGTCATTGCGGTTTATGAACAACAATTTGAGAAGGTTGGCGATACAGCCATTCGGGAAGCCGTCAACAAGGCGAAAGAAGAATACGACTTCGATTACCTGAAAGAAGATCTGGTGACGTTGGTCAATGAATCCAAGGATGGCATAGAGCGAGTCAAACGCATCGTGCAGGACCTCAAAGGGTTTTCTCATGTCGGCGAGTCTGACTGGCAGGAGGCGGATTTGCATAACGGCATGGACAGCACTTTGAACGTCGTTTGGAATGAGGTGAAGTTCAAGGCGGAAGTGCAGAAAGAATATGGGGATATTCCCCGGGTGGAATGTATCCCGTCTCAGATCAATCAGGTGTTTATGAATCTGATCGTCAATGCGGCGCATGCCATTGAAAAGCAGGGGATTATCAAAATCACCACCGGTTGCGAAGGCGACATGGTGTTTATCCGCGTGTCTGATACCGGGGCGGGGATCTCGTCGGAAAACCTCAATCGTATCTTCGAGCCGTTTTTCACGACTAAACCTGTAGGTAAAGGAACAGGGTTGGGGTTGTCCGTGTCCTACAGCATCGTGCAGAAACATCATGGGCGTATGGAGGTCGCCAGTAAACCTGGAGAAGGGACGACATTCACGATCTGGCTTCCGGTAACCCAGCCTGAAGAGGAGGCGGGAGAAGAATGAATAAACATTCATTGAGGCCTATGGCGGCAAGATGACGCTATGGGTAAATAAGGGGGATTAGCCCATAATTCTCATCGAGTAGTCTTTTTTGCCTAAGCTGAATATTGGCGCTACACTCTATCCCTGTCTAAGGAATAAAAAAGTTGGTTGAAATAACTTTCGACAGCGCAGGCGTTTAGTTCCTTACTAAGAAGGCGGCAGGAAGCCGGCTTGGCGAAGACAGCCCGAAACTCGTCTGGCTCGGAGGGTTCCCAGGCGAAGCAGAAACTGCTGCACGAAATGCATCGGATAACCGATGCGGATGTAGTGAAGGTAGGCTTGGTTTTTGTGAGAGCGAATTAGTATGCACCTGATAATAATAATCGCATCCGTGTTAGTCATCGTCATCGCTGGTCCACACCTGTGGGTCCGCCATGTAAAGAAAAAGTATTCCGCCGATATCGCAGATATGCCGGGAACCGGCGGTGAGTTGGCTTCTCATCTGGTGCAGCGTTTTGGGCTGGATGATGTGAGGGTGGTGATGGCCCGTTCCGGCGGCGATCATTACTCGACAAAAGAAAAAATCATTCGTTTGAGCCCTGAGACATTCCGCGGAAAATCCCTGACCGCCGTCGCTGTCGCCGCCCATGAAGTCGGGCACGCAATTCAATACGCTCGCGGCGAGAACATCACCAAACTGCGCGCGAAATACTCCCCAGCCGCTCAGTCCGCAGAAAAACTGGCGCTCACCATTTTCATGTTTTCCCCTGTCATCCTGGCGGTATTGCACGTTCCACAGCTGGCGCTGCTGACCGTCGCCACCGGCTTGATCGCCTTGCTGGCCTCTGTGGCGGCGCAGATGATCGTATTGCCGCTGGAATGGGACGCCAGCTTTAACAAGGCGCTGCCGATACTGGTGGACGGCGAATACATCAACCCTCGTCAGGAAGCCGCCGTGCGCCGCATACTGAGAGCGGAATCTTTCACCTATGTCGCCAACACGTTGGCGGACATGTTCCGTTTATGGCGTTGGATCGCCATATTGCGCGGCGCCGCCCGCTAGGAATTAGTGGACGCTGACAGGTTTAGCGCAGCCCAGAAAGAGTCGGGCTAAATAGTCTGAATGGATTATTTATCTCACTGCCCGATTCTTTAAACTTTTCTCCCGAAATTTCCTGCCCGCTCAAAACGGCCCGCATCCAGTTTCTATATGGATGACACACGAAGTTAAGGGAGTACATGTCCATATCAGCTGCACCGCATTCGACTCAAAACGCCGTTATCCGACATGATTTCGCCGCGATGCCTCGTTATCTGATTAACCTTTCTGGCATCGTGCTTAGCGTTCCTTACCCGGCGCAAGCTCGTCACATCTCTCTGGGCTTGTGTGGCGTGTACGATATCTATCAGGAGTTGAGTTATGAGGTGTGGGACCTCCCGTATATTGATCTTCTGAAATTCGTCCTTCCCTATCATTTATCCGGTGCATCAAAGAAAGCGAGTCCTGTGGCGGAACTGCGCGTGTTCGCCAAGCTGGTGTGGGCGCAAGACAGTGATGGTTTGGATTTACGCGACATCGAGCAGTTGGCGGAGTGGCTGTTAACCTCCGTGCAGAAGGAGTATAGGGCGAAAGATAAGCAGATCATTGCTGAACGCCTCGAAGAATTGAATCTAGGGGCGCGGGGTAGTCACAAAAGCCCGGAAAAAGCGTTTGGCAAACTGGTCAAGGCTGTTTACGGAAGAGAGCTGGCGGGACAGGATATCGTTGAAGACCTGCGGCTTTGGCGACGCCCTCGACGTCCAGAGGAGCTGCTTACTTGCCTGATCAATGGCGTTCCCTGGCTAGTGTATGAAGCCTATAAACCTCATGATCATGGCCACGTGGTCGCCCACGCGGCGATTACACCCAGACATGTTGTCTCCCTTACTTTTTATCTCGACGACAAAACATTGGACTATTTCAGTCCCAACTTGAACTTTGAAGGTATCATCCCTCGCGATATCCGAAATCTGATGCGCGAAATGCGGATCATATATTCCCCCTACGCCAGAACGGATGCATATATTGAGAACGGGAGAGAGGATGAAGTGGTTTAACCGCGCACTGCGAAAAAGCGCTTCCCAGCATAGTGAATCTGTCCTGCGTTTAGGGTCCCGATCCAGTTTGTCAGGACCGGATTTTAAGTCGGCGCCAAGGTATGAGGTCCTGCTATCTCGGAACATTTTGAGCTTTTCGCTGCCAGTAAGCTCGGCCTCTCAGACGAACCCCTGGGGCGAGCAGAGAAAATCGTACTTTATCTCCAGGCAAGCGGATATTTACAACGATACTTTACTGGCGAGGCTGGACGATGTTTCGGTCAGAAGGCTATCCATTGTTTATGCCGGGTGGGGCTATTGCGATCATGAGGGCGTTGTGGGAGAGGCCCTTTTGGAGGTGAAACTATGGCGGTTGCCCTGCAGGAATAGCGACACTGACTTTCGTAGCGCTGAGTCGCTGAAGCGGTGGCTATTAAAAGCGTGTGAGGATGACTGGCGGGAGGTGTATGCGACTGTCTATTTACCGAAAAAATCTATGCATAAAGTAATACGCTTTGAAGCGGGCAAGGTGTATTCGGGACAGCAGCTTCAGTACCCCATGACCATGGATGATCTGATGGAAAATGAAATTAATGGGCTGACGTGGTTTCACTATGAGGTGCGTATCCCAGGAACCTATCGGCGACTTTTCTATCTGCTTCCCCTGACAAGTGAGCATCTCCTCCAGGTTTCAGTGGAGCTTTCCTCTCAAAAAGGTCCCAGCGACACCAAAGACACCAACTTTATGGAACTGGTCAAACAAAATATGGCGGAGTTTCTCGACAGCGTTTGTTACAAGCCCAGTGAGACAGAGTCGGGGAGGTTTCCGCTCCTGCGCAAGGCCGATTGGCCGGCGACCATGACCGGAACAAAGACCGGGAGCGGCAATGAGCGACTATAAACTTGCGGATGAAGATCGCTGGTCCCACCGTTACTATTTTGCGTCTTTGATCTCCAACCCGATAACGCCTTTGATGGCTTTTCTAGTGCACGGCGTCTGGCTTGGCTGGCCCTTGTTTATTTTGGGAGGGTGGATTGCGGGGAACCCAAACTACGCCAGAGAAGTTGTCGTTATGGTTGTGGGGATTATTGGCGCCTATTTGTTGGCTGGATTTCTGCTGCCTTGGTTTACGCCCGGCGGCACAGGATATGAGAGCTGTTTGCTGGCGCTGTTCGCGTGGAAATTGAGCGCCACTGTTTATGTTTTTATATCGCAAAATCAAGGGCGAGATAGAACGAAATACCGGGATAAGAGCGAGGAGTTTGAGCCAATGCTTATCTTCTGTTTTATCGCGGTTGTGATGAGTTTTGACGTGCCTGACCACTTCTCGGAGATAGGCCGTCTTGTTCTCTTGGGTTTATATGAAACGGGATAAAAACCTCAGTGAAGCGTGGCTTAGCTTTAATCAGCTCGACTATGAAAAGGCCACGCGGAACCTGAAAAGTGCGCTTGACTCGGCTCCGTCGGCTGAGGGACATGCATTGCTGGCGTTATGTCTTATTCCGCAAAACCGGATATTGGCGGCGCGAGTGGAAGCCCAGCGTGGCGTGGCGGAAGATCGTCGCAGCGCATTTTGCCATTACGCCGCTGCCGCCGCTTCTGAAGCTGGCAAACACTATGACGCCGCTCGCAGGCATATTGAACTGGCTTTGGAATTAGAGCCGCAAACTAGCGCCTATCAAATCGCTTCACTTCGGCTGGATCGCCTGCAGCAGGGATCAGATATCCTGGAGCCGTTGAAGACGCTCTTGTCTGAGCGTCCCAATGATTTGGCTGTCATTTACGCCCTGGCGGAGTGCTATTGCGACAGTTCAGAATGGGAGCAAGCGTATCTCTATGCCGGGCGCGCGTTACGTTTGGAGGCGACTAGTCAGCGAGCGCTGATGTTGATGGCGCGAGTTTGCATTCAGTTGCATAAGTATGACGAAGCGCGAGGCCATATATTCTGGGTGCTTGGCGCGAATAAAGATAATGCCGAGGCTATGGAGCTGCTAAGCCAGATTGAGACCAGAGATAAACCGGTATGGCGAGGTTTCAGGATGTTTTACAAGAAACTGCAATACCATGGTTTCGACGCGCTGGTGCTGGCGTATAGCGTTCTGATCTTTTTCGCGGTCGCCTTTGGACTAACTTCCCCTGAGCTCTTTGGCGTAAGTGAGAGCCAATCTATTGATAAACGTCCTTTTGTCATCGCGTTTGGAGGTTTGGTGGCGCCGCTCGTATTTTACGGCGCTATGGGGCATTTCTGTAAGCGGAAAGAAAAATGTTGGATAGAGAAGCTGACTCCTTTGATTTAATAAACGCAACACCGGGCTTTTATCTCATCCATCAGACGAAAGAGGCCCGCATTGCAGGTGAGCCGGCACAGCGAGTTCGCTGCTCTTCTGTTGTAGTCAATGGCATGAACCTGGGTATGGACATGGTTATACGTGAACAATTGCCATGGATCGGGGCCCCTTTCAATTGGAGAGCCCAAGGCGAGGACGTCATAGGCCCTGACTATGAGTTGTTTTACCTGCCGCCTTTTTTGTATGCGAAGTCGGAGGGAAAGCTCAAAGCATCTCAGGAGGCCTTTATTGAAAAGGCGTCAGCATTGCTTGCCGATGCAATTATTGAAGCGCAAGAAAAAGGGCAAGAGATTGAATGGACCCTGTGCGGCGATGGCGCCCGGCTGTTTTTTGAAGCGCTACGACGGATTGACGGAATTGTGTTGGATAAACAGTATGTGCGGTTTATTGCGCCGACTCAGGATCTGACGACACTGCTTCCACTGATGCGCGGCTTGGGAATGAAGCTGTTTGGAGATGTGCTCAGTTATCATAAATATGATTTTTTCTCCGTTGGCAATCGCCTGTTCCATCGGAGAAAGATTTTAAAGGAGATTGCGGCCTTTGGTGCGGAATACGAAGGGGCGGCTTTTTGTTTGGGGCTCAAAGCCGTGCGTGAACGGAAGATGGTCGCAAATCTGTTGATTTTCTTTGTATTTTCTCTACTTTTTTTCGTTGGATATACCCGGTCTTCCGGAGACCTCAGCAATTGGATAATCCTGTGTTTCGTTATGCTTCCAGTCTTGCATGGGGTATGGCTCTTGTCTGAATTTAATACCCTGGTGAAAGCCATTTTCGCAAGACGTATCCCGAACCCGGACCTTAATCCACACTTTACCTTATGTGAGGAATTCGATGTTCGTTGCTCTGACGATATCAGAGGCCCATTTAAAGAGTGGCGTAGTATCTTTCGCGCTCGCGCCGCACTGAAAAAGCAATTACGTGCGGCGGCTTGAGGCGATTTCCAGTCGTCATCCGCGGCCGTTTACTTCTCCACTAGCCAGATAAGCCCTTGCTATTTCCGCTATTTCATGGGCGCGGTCGCGCCCGTTGATGCAGCGGCGGGCGTTAATAAAGTCCTTTTTGTTTTCGTTGATGTAATCCGAAATTTTGTGGCCGGTGAAGGCGCCGGTCATGAAGCCATGCGTTAGCACAAACAGTGCGATTTCCGGCTGCATGGCGAGGTCGGGGTCTTGCACCAGCGGCGCACCCAGGAGCTGCTGATATTTCCGGTAGTTGTTCTCCCAGGTGAGCTGCACATAGCCGCGCCCGTAGTAAGGATAATAGCGCAGGTTGTGCTTTCTCCATTCCTCACTTAGCCAAAACGCTTCTTTGACTGGTTCAAAGGTTTGCGCCGTTTCCCACTGAACCGTCGCCAGCACGTAGGCGATTTGTTGTGGCAGCCCGATGCCCTGCTTTCTGCACTCGCCACAAATGGCCTGTTTAACGCTGGACGTGCTGGAAAAATCATAGCGTACGGATTCATAGCACTCTGTCGCCCGCCGGATCAGTTCCGCCAGAGATTGGGGGCCGACCAGCGTTGGATTGCCGGGAAACACGTCAATTTTGAATTCGGCCCAGGCGCTGCGGGTCTTGGGGCCATAGAGGCCGTCGATCTCGCCGACGGGGTATCCCAGCCGATGCAATGCGATTTGTAATTCGCGTAGTTGTTCAGAGCTGAGTGTTTCCAGTGGCCTGGCGCAGGCGATTTCAGTGAGTTCTTTGAACCTGGCTGGTTGTTCGGTGGCGGGCGCCTCCCGAACAATAGAAGAAACGCTGACGTTGTCACGGACTGTATCAACCATCATCCCACCCCCGATAAGAATGCATGTGAAGGCAACCGGAAGTTTCCACCGCGCCTCCCTGGACTGGTCCGGAAAAGACTCGGGATATGGCTTAAGCTTGGTCGAAGATCGGCGCAGTGGCAATGAACTTTCGCTCTAATTCGACGTTATAGGTAATCGGCTTTGCAAAATATGCAATTTTACGCAAGGGCTTTGCAAAAATTACGCTGCACTCAGAGCTGATTTATGCATGTCAGTCAGCCCGCTGATTTCCGCAACACCCCAACGGAAAGGACGTTTCGTGGATCGGCACGGTATTTGCCGCCTCCCTGTTGCAGACAGGCGACCATTCAAGCGACGCCTGCTAACTAACAAGGAGACTTGAAATGAGTGTCAGAGAAGAAGCATTTGTTCGCGACAGAACTGAAAACCCCGATTACGCCAACCTGAAACGCGACTTGGACGCGCTGCGCAAAGACATCGCTAAATTGTCCGCAGGCGTTTACAACGACACTAAAGCCCGCGCGGGTGAAGCCGTCAGCGCTGTCAATGAAAAGTCCAGCAAAGCGGTGCATGCGGCGGAGGAGAAAATCGGTGAACGCCCGTTTTTGAGCCTGCTGATGAGCTTTGTACTGGGGCTGGTGTTGGCGAAGGTGTTGGAATCCAGAAATCACTCCTGAACGACCGGACCCTCCCGCTCAAGCTGAGCGAGTGTAGTGAGGCCGCATTGGCGGCCTTGTTAATTTCGGCATGGAGGAATTTACCATGAAAGAAGCGGTGCGATGGCTGTTGTTCTACGTGCTGACAGCCGTGGGAATATGGCTGCTCGCGTTGGCCTTGATTCTTGGCGGTCTGGCTTTTCAGTTTAAGGCGCTGGTCACGCTGTTGCAGCCTATGCTGGGGGCTGCTGCGGCGTATTCCCTGACGGGGCTGGCCTGCTTTCTGGCCTTGGCGGTCCCGTGTCTGTTGGTTTGGGGCGGCTTGCGCAGAAAAGCGCGACGCCAGACCGCTGCTGCGAGCGAAGACGCCCATGATCCTTATGCCGGTGCGGCCACGTTAGTAAAGAAATACCCTCTGGAATCAGTAACGATTGCATTTGCAGCCGGATTTTCCGCTAATGATCGAGAGCAGTTACAGACCCTGTTGACCACTGTCGCCAAAGAACGTTGAGAAAAATTTGTCCTTTCCTTGTGCAGACTGCGCTTGAGGGAGTTACAGTTATTGTCAGACGCGGCGAGGCTGCGAAATGGCCCGCTTTCTCCATTCATCGTCGTACAGTCTATCCACATACAGTCTATTTACATACAAGGGGGATAATCATGGAACTCCCGATCAAAAACCGTACTACCGCCGGCCGGATGCTGGCGCAGTCCCTTATTTCCTACCGCTCCCGCAATAACCTGCTTATATTGGCCCTACCCAGAGGCGGCGCGCCTGTGGCCCGGGAAATCGCTTCCGCCCTGGCGGCGCCGCTGGACCTGCTTCTGGTGCGAAAGCTGGGCGCGCCCATGTATCCGGAATTGGCGATGGGAGCCATCGCCAGCGGCGGCGCAATTGTCATGAACGACGATGTCGTGAACATCCACCATATCAGTGAAGATGATATCGCCATTGTCAGAGAGAGGGAGGAGAAGGAGCTGCGGCGCAGAGACCTGGCGTATCGCGGCGACAGGCCCATGCCGGAGATTAAAGGCCGTTGCGTGATAGTTGTGGATGATGGGATGGCCACCGGCGCGACTATGAAAGCGGGCGTCGCAGCGCTGCGGGGAATGCAGCCTGAACGTATCGTGGTGGCCATCCCTGTGGCGCCCAGGGATACGGTGACGGAATTAAAAGCGATGGTCGATGAAGTCGTGTGCCTGGACACGCCTGAGCCGTTCTACGCGATTGGCGGTTGTTATACGGACTTTGGACAGACGTCAGATAAGGAAGTGACGGACATTCTGCAGGCCGCCTGGGCGCAGGAAGCGACAAACGCCGATGAAGAGCCTCATTCCCTGGAGAAAACCAGCTGGACCGAATACTGCCGGCAATTCAGCCATGAGCATCATGGCTGGTTAGTGTCTTTTCGCGAGGAAGAACCGGCGGCGAAGCAGCGACATAGAGAAATGAAGTTTCAGAATTTGCCGCTGCAGAGTCTGGATTATGACGAACATGACGATGTCTTTCAGCTCAGTGTGCTCGATACTGGCAAGCCACATGAGATCTCCATTTTTTGCCCCAAGCGTCTGGCTGAAGCGCCCCATGGCGCGAGCAGCGCATTACTGCAGATCGATACCGGTGAGGGCGGCAGCATACTGTTGGGCTTCAGCGAAACCTATGCCGTCGCCAAAGCGAGGTAGCCTTTGGCGCAGTGGCGTTTAAATCACGCCGCTGCGCATCAGGATGAGCATTAACGCCATGGCCGCCATGCCCAGATCCTCCGTTAACGTCACTGTGCTCAGGGGAACATCCAGCACGGTGCCCATACAGGGGCAGTTAATGTCCAGCCCCTTGCGCAAAGCGGAGAGCACGCCAGCGGCCCCAAAAGACAAGACGATAATCGTCAGAACATATGTCAGATAAGGCGCTGTGAAGGATAAATACGCCAGTCCCAACCCAAGCTCGATATAAGGATAAACGTAAGCATAGCCGCGAAACCGTTTGGCCAGCAGATCGTACATTTCAAAGCCATTGGCGAAGGCTTTGGGGTGGAACAACTTGAGCATGGCGAAAATACACAGGAAAAATCCCATAAAGTAATGCATCCAGACCATTCCGCTGAAAGGTTCGGGCAGTGACGCGGCCAGCGCGGCGAGAGCGGACACGGCGAGCAAAGCCAGCAGGGGCTGATAGTCGGAGAGATGCGCGCCGCGCTCGTTCTCGCGTGTCTGAAAAACCGGCTTACTGTTCATCTTGCTATTCATGATGACCTCCTTGTTTTCCTTGTTTGTCGGTTGCGAATATCAGGGGCCGTCGCCATTGTCCGTCAGGCGATTGCTGAGACATCCCAAGGCACTTAGAACAATTAGCACAATAATGGTCAGGCCGACGGCCAGCACATATTGCTCCAGCGCCGCCGCTACGCCCAATGCGCTGGCCATCAGCAATGTTGCGGCGGTGGTGAGGCCGGTGACGCCATCCTCGCTGCGGAAGATAGTGCCGGCGCCGAGAAAACTGATGCCGGTGGCGATGGCGACAATCACTCTGGTTGGGTCCGCATTGACCGTGGAGGTGAGATTGGCGTCTATGGATGACGTCAGTAACGTCGCCAGATCCGTAAACAGCGCGGCGGTGGCGGCCACCAGCATATGGGTGCGAAACCCGGCGGGGCGCTTTTTCATTTCCCGCTCAAAGCCGATGGCTCCGCCCAGGACAAGGGCGATGCAGACATGCATCAGCACCCACAACTGCCCTTGATATTCGGTAAGAAAAGCGTCCATAGCAGGAACTAGAAGTTATAGCCCATTCCGACGCCATAGACGAATACGCCGTCGCTGAAGCGATTGTCCGCCTCGTCTGCGTCTTCAAATAAAAACTGATACTCAACCTGACCGACTACGAAAGTGCTGTCCGCCACGTAGTATTTCAAACCGGCTTCGGGTGCGGCGATAAAGCTTTCATCCACTGATTCTCCGTAGATGTAGCCGAGGTTGGCGCCGAGATAAGGCTTCAGAGTGTCGCGGCCAAAGTGATGGTCGTAAAAGACCCGGGTGGAGCCGTTCCAGACGCTTTCTTCTCCCTCGTGGTCAGAGACGCTGACCGATTGGCGCACGCCCACTTCCGCATCGGGCGACAGATATTGCCCGTAAGCGGCGTCCATGGAGAAGATGTTGCTGTCGAAGTCTTTATCGCTGGACCCTGATCCGGAAATGGAAAACTCTTGCGTTCCCACATCCGGCGCGGAGTATGCGATGGGAGGGATGGCGATCAGACCGATGGCGGCAATTAAGTGTTTCATGGCTACTTTTCCTTTTCGTTTTTTAATGACTCAATAGATTGCATTCAACGCCGCGCTGACGTTTTTGCGTGGCTGCCTGAACCTGAAACGCAGAAAGTGTGCCGATTTGATGAAGCCCTTGGGACGCGTTGAATTAGAGATTATTGGCTGGCGGTCGAGGAGCGTTGATTGAGAGCAATAGACGGTAATTATTCCAGGGAATTGTAAGGCTTACATGAAAATGCAGAGTGCTTCGGGGCGTTTTTAAGACCTGAATGGGAGAGGTTAACGTTGCATTAACCTGAGCAAGAGCATGGTCAGAGCGCCGCAGGTCGTCCCGGCGATAGCGCAGGAAAACCCGAAAAATACGATGACTCCCGCCATGCCGTCGTTTTTAGCGTCACCCTGGACTGCAGTTAACGCGGCGAATATCAGTATGGGCGCCAACCCGCAGTACAAGCCGCGCAGCCAGCCGTTATCGTTGGGTAACTGTTGGGTTCGGTAGTCGATGTATATCAGACTCGCTCCGAACAGCGCGCCGGCGAAGGCGGCTGGAATGCCGCCAATCATGTAAACGACGCCAATCAAAGGCGTAAATGAAAACAGGTGTCCGCCGACAAAGGGACCCGCCAAAGTGAAATTCAGGAGAGAGGTCAGCATTAGCAGAAATGCGCGTATGCAGCTACGTAGCTTGTTTCTGCGGATGCACCCCTCGCTTTGAATGGGGTGGATACTGATATCGGAAACGGTTTCCGTCGCCACTAGCTCACTCATCGTTCAGCTCCGCCAAATACCCAGACTTCAAGTAAACAATGTCTGCATAGCCATACGCACTGCGCCGGCGGCGAGCGTCAGAACGACGACTCCCGCCAGATAGAGCAGGACGGCGTTGCGCGCCTGACGCCATTTGTTCATCAGTAGCCATCCTGTGTGTTGGTTTTTCCGCTGAACACCCGGTAGTTGTAGATGTTGTAAGCGATGACAATGGGAAGGAACAGCACAATCCCTATTAGAGTGAAGCTGGTGCTGCGCTCAGGAGCGATAGCCTCCCAGATGGTGAGTTGGCCAGGAATGATGTAGGGGAACATACCGGCCGCCAGGCCAATAAAGGCTAGCCCGAACAGCGCCATGGCCAGTCCTAAAGGCTTCAGGTCGTTGCCTTCGCCGCTGCGCAGCATCTGCCACAGACGGAGCCCCACATAGGCGCTCAGCAAAGGCACGGGCGCCAGCAGCAGGCCAGTGGGCCAGGTCAGCCAGCGCTGGAATACCTGGGGCTGGGCGAGCAACATCCAGACGCTGACCAGCGCCAGGAAGAACATAACGGCGAACAGACTGATGATGCCCAGGCGCCTCACGGATACCTGCAGACGACCCGAGCTCTTGCGCACCAGCCAGCAACTGCCGAGCAGGGCGTAGCCGCAGACCAGGGCGACGGCGGTCATCAAAGAAAAAGGCGTAAACCAGGCGATCTGCTCGGAAGGTTGGGGCTCGAGAGAAAAGCCCTGCACCAAAGAGCCGAGAACAATGCCCTGACTCAACGTCGCCAACGTGGAGCCGAAGCTGAAACTGAAGTCCCACCAACCGCGACTGGTGTGAGATTTAAAGTAAAACTCAAACGCCACGCCGCGAAAAATCAGCGCGATCAGCATCAGGATTATCGGCAGGTAAAGCTGCGACAGCACGGTTGCGTAAGCTTTGGGAAATCCTGCGAACAGCACGACGCCGCCGAACACCAGCCAAGTCTGGTTGCTGTCCCAGAGATGGGAGAGGCTTTTTATGGCGATAGCGCGGTCATCCGCTTTGCTAAGCCAGGGCGAGAGGATGCCTACGCCAAGGGAAAAGCCGTCCAGCAATACGTACATCAGAACGCCGACGGCGATGAGTAACAGGTAGATAAGCGCAAAGTCCATGGCGATCCTCCTTAATGTGCGGGATTTAGCGTAGTGGGCAGATCTTCGTCCTGAGCTGCGCCGGTGACGTCAGGGGGACCCTGGCGGATCAACTTGCGCATGAAGTACAGATAGACGCCGAACAGCAGGGAGTACACTGCGACAAACAGAATCAGCGTAGACATGACTTGCGAGGCCGGCAGCGGCGACGTCACATCCATGGTGCGCACCAGTCCCTGCACCAGCCAGGGCTGACGACCGACCTCGACCACGTACCAGCCCGCCAGGGTGGCGATGACCCCCGCGGGAATCATCAGGCGAGAGAAGTTCAGCAGCAGGCGGTGATCGAACAGACGGCCCTTGCGGCGGGCCCAAAAGCCCAATACGCCCAGCAATAGCATTAGCCCACCCAGCGCCAGCATGATGCGGAAGGAAAAGAACACCACGGCGACGGGCGGCCGGTTTTCCGGCGCCACTTGATCCAGTCCGGCGATTTCGCCGTTGATGTCATGAGTCAGAATCAGGCTGGCGGCCTTGGGAATAACGATCTCGAAATCATTCTTGGCTTCCTTTTGGTTGGGTAGCGCGAACAGGCGGAACCCCGCGCCCTGTTCGGTTTCCCATACCGCTTCCATGGCGGCCACTTTTACTGGCTGGTGCTCATGCACATTCAGACCGTGCATGTCCCCCGCCAGAATCTGCAGCGGCGCCAGAACCAGAATCGCCCACATGGAGATGGAAAAGCCGCTTTTGGCGAACTCGGTATGCTGCTTCCGCAACAGATAGATCGCATTGACGCCGGCGAACAACAGCGACGCAGACAGAAAACTGGCCAGCAGCATATGAGTCAGTCGATAGGGGAAAGAAGGGTTGAAGATCACTGCCCACCAGTCTGTCGGATGGAATACGCCGTCAACGATTTCATAGCCAGCCGGGGTGTGCATCCAGGAGTTGGCCGCCAGAATCCAGAAGGCGGAAATCATGGTGCCGACGCAGACCACGCAGGTAGCCATGAAATGCACGCGAGGCGAGACTTTCTTCCAACCGAACAACATGATGCCGAGGAAGCCTGCTTCCAGAAAGAAAGCTGTGAGCACTTCATAGGTCAGCAGGGGACTCAAAACGGGCCCGACTATCTCTGAAAAGCGACTGAAGTTGGTTCCAAATTCATAAGAAAGCACGACGCCGGAGACGACGCCCATGCCGAAGGTGATGGCGAAAGGTTTCTGCCAGAAGCGCGCCTGTTGCAGGTATACCTGGCGACGAGTCTTGAGCCAGAGTCCTTCCATCAGCGCCAGATACAGCGACAGCCCGATGGTGATAGTGGGAAATATGATGTGATAACTAATCGTGAATGCGAACTGGAAGCGTGACAGTAACGCGGGATCAGGCATTTTGCTCTCCTCCCTCGAATTGTAGGCGTGAGGTTCTGAGCGCGGCTTTGCGGGAACGTCGATTGCGTTGCAGCACTGGGGCGAGGGTCATGCCACAAGCTAACAGAATGACGGCGGAAACGGAAAGCAGATCGATTAACCAGGCGCTCATACGAATACTCCTATCTCTTATTACTTCAAAGGTTCTATGACTTCACAACTTTGATTTCGCCGCTTCGACTGAGGTGATCGCTTGTCACTATGGATGCGGCTGGGTATGAAATTCGCTTTGCAGGAATAAGAGCAACATGCGCGCCAATCACAAAATGCGCCGAGACGCCTTGATGTACGGCAATTTTTTCCTAATTTTGGGTTCTGGGTGTAAACTTCGTTTACTGTTTTTGGGGAGGCTGGCGTAAACAAAGTTTACGCTTGGAGACATGAATACGATTCAGCTTTTTTCCGTTTCCATGTGGACCACGGTGTTGTCCGCCGGTGGCGTCTCACTGTGGCTGTGGTCGCGGCGTCGGCAAGAGCCCGCGCTGAGGGCATTGTCCGGGTTTTGCCTGTCGATGGCAATCTGGTGTTTTGGCCATATCCTGGTGCTTCAGGACCATCAAGCGGTGGGGACGCTGATCCTGCTGGGCAACCCATTAATGCCGACTGCTTTCCTCCATTTTGTTCTGCTATGGCTGGGCGATCCCCTGGATCTCCCGCAACAGCTTCGTAAACTCGCCCCCTTGTTCTACTTCACTGCAGTGGCGGTTGTGTTGGCCAGCTGGGTGACGGGCGGCGGCTACATTTCTCCCTGGATGCAGTTTGAGGGCTTTTTTCATCTGGCTTTCACCGGCTGGTTGAATCTGGCGTACACCGTTGCGATTGGCGTTGTCGGGCATTTGCTTTTGCTGATGGCGTTCCGGCGCAGCAAAGGTAATCTTAGACGCTCCATTACCGCAATGTTTATCACTGGCGGCTGGGGATTCACCCTTTCCACCAGTTTTATTTTCCCTTCGCTGGATATCAACCTGTTCCCCTACGCGATGCTGGCGCTGCCCAGTTACGCCGTGCTGGTGGTATACAGCGTGGTGCGCTATCGCCTGGTGGAGGTGAATCGCTGGGTGAATCAGGCGGTGATCTGGCTGGCGTTGCTCGCCACCAGTATGCTGGCCATGTCGCTGATTCTGGCGCTGCTGGCGCCCCTGGGACTGGAGGAACTGGCGCAGGCGCCGCTGAGTCAGCTGGTGGTTTACTCCGGTATCTTGCTGGTGTTCGCCTGGTTGGCGTACGGGCCCGCCAAAGAGTTCGCCGACCGTCTGGTGTATCCGGGGGCGGTGCTGGATAAGTCTACGTTGGATCAATGGGTCACCCGTCTCAATGCGGTAAGAGGCTGGGGAGAGCTGCGCCAGACGGCGGAGCAGCTTTGGTTGAGAAAGAGTGGTGTGGCCGCCAGTGTGAATATCGACGGTCGTTTCGATTACCCACAGGGACCTGTGTTCGTCTGCGAAAAGCGGGAGCAGTGGGATTGCCGCTTGCAGGGCTGGGAGGACGTAGCGCCGTCTCATCAGCGTCTGGCGGAATTTATGGCGAAACTGTTGCCGTCCGCCTGTGCGACTTTGGAGCGTTCATTGTTGTTGGCTGAAGCGGAGCGCAAACGTTTGGAGCAACAACACTTGGTGGAGCTGGGCGGCCTGACGGCGGCGATTGCTCACGAACTTCGCAACCCTCTGAATATCATCACCATGGCGGCGGCGCAGACCGATCCACGCATCCGCGAGCATATTTCCAAGCAGGTGGAGCGGGCGGAGCTGTTGATCAAGGACGTACTCACCTACGCGGGCCAGATTCGCCTGGAGCTGAAGCCGACCAACCTGTATGCACTGACGGCCGCCACCGTGGCGCAGATTCGGCAACTGCACGGGGTGGAAATAGCACTGCAGGCTCCTGAAGAAGTCTGGCTATCCGTTGATCCACAACGTCTGCAGCAAGTGTTGATCAACCTGTTGGATAACGCCGCCGCCTTTGTCAGGCAAATACCGCTGGGCCGGATTCTGGTGGCGGTGACGCATGATGAGCATGGCGTCTTGATAGCGATTCATAACAACGGACCGGCGGTGCCTGAAGCGATGAAGCCGCGCCTGTTTCAGGCCTTTGTCAGCAAAAGAGCGGGCGGGAGCGGATTAGGATTGGCGATAGTCCGACGCATCGTCGACGCTCACCGTGGCGAGGTCTGGCATAGCGATGAAGAAGGGTGGCCGGTTAGCTTCATGATTCGCCTTCCTCTGGAACAGAATGAAAAGGAAACAGCATGAGCGCAGCGAAAATTTTAATAGTGGATGATGAAAGCGCCTTTTGCGAGCTGTGCGCATTATGGCTTGAGCAAGCGGGATACGAGGTCAGCAGTTGCGGCGACGCAGAGTCGGCGCGACGCCTGTTCAATGAGCAGGACTTTGACCTGGTATTGCAGGACCTGGCGTTGCCGCCGACCTTCCTGCCGGAAGAGGGACTGCAACTGATCGCACTGTACGCGGACACCCCGGTGGTGGTGTTGACGGGGCACGACGAAAAGGAACTGGCGATTAAGGCGATGCAGGCGGGCGCCTGGGATTTTATCGGCAAGCCTGTCGATCCGGATATGTTGCGGGTGGTGGCGCAACGCGCCATCGAGCGGCGACGTCTGGCGAAGGAAGTGGAGCGCCTGCGGCGGGTGGTGGGGCGTCCCCCGGAGTCCGATGATTTGGGTTTGATCGGCGCCAGCGCGAGCATGGACGCCCTGCGCGAATTAGTCCGCCGTATCGCCCCCACCGACGTGCCGGTATTGATTCAGGGCCCCAGCGGTACCGGTAAAGAAGTGATCGCCCAGGCGTTGCACCGTCTGAGCCAGCGTTCGGGAGAGGCGTTTATTTCCGTCCACTGCGGCGCCATTCCAGGCGAACTGCTGGAAAGTGAACTTTTCGGCTATAAAAAAGGCGCGTTCACCGGCGCGGACAAAGATCGCAAGGGATTGTTGTTCATGGCGGATAAAGGCACTTTGTTTCTCGACGAAATAGGGGAAATGCCCCTGCCCATGCAGGTGAAACTGCTGCGGGTGCTGCAGGAAGGATGTTATTACCCGGTTGGCAGTCGGGAAGTGGAACATATTGATGTGCGTCTGGTCAGCGCCACTAACCGGAACCTGCCTAAAGCGGTTGAGGAGGGTAGTTTCCGTGACGATCTGTACTATCGGATCAAGGGGCTCACCTTGATGACGCCTCCACTACAGGAGCGGCGCTCGGATATTCCGCTGCTGGTGCGCCACTTTTTGCAAGGCATGGCGCGTAAGAGCGGGCGCGAGTTACAGGTGGACGGCGAAACCATGCGCTGGTTCTGCGCGCACCCCTGGCCCGGCGCCGTACGGGAGCTGAAAAACACCCTGGAAAGCGCCGCCGCTATTTGCATGGGAGACGTGCTGACCATGCAGGAAGTCAACCTGATCAGCGGAACCGCCTCCGTCCCGACAGCGCAAATCAAAGGCGACACGCTGGACGAACAAGTCAGTTCACTGGAGATCCACCTGATCCAACAGGCCCTGAGCGAACAGCAAGGCAACAAAACCCGCGCCGCCGCGCAATTAGGGCTTACAAGACAGGGGTTGCTGAAGAAAATGGCGAGATATGGGGTGGGGGGCTGAGCGCTGGACGTTGCGGAGGCGACGTCCAGCTCAAAGGCTTAACGGTACTTACGGTCTCTGTCTTTCAGACTGACTTTGGTTCCGAAGAAGTAATTGAAGCCCACAGAAAAGGTGTCATCTTTTCTACCATCGGAGTAGGAAAAGTCGACGCTTGCTGCGTTCTGAAATAACTCTGGCTGGTACTCGACGGCAATACCGTAGTTGTCTTTTGAATCCATGCCAGAAGCATGGAGCGATGTACGCACGTTTTCATTAGCGTACCAAGTGGCGCCTAGATTCCAACTGTTGTGATTGTCTTCCAGGTTGTCGAATTTTGCGATGTTACGTGAAGCGCTCAAAGTGAAGTCTGTTAGGTAATATTGCGCAAATACTCCGTAGTTATCGGTATCTGCTGTATCTGCCCATGGTAAGTCAAAGTCGGTTTCTGAGTATGAGTAACTCAAACCAATTTTTCCGAGGAAGTAATCTCGCGCAAAAACAGTTGCGCCCAAACTGTAGACATCAGCATTAACGCGTTCGTTGTGACCATCTACCTGTGTGGCGTTACCGTGTAGGTTGCCGCCGATAAAACTGTAAATGGGAAGGTTTGCACTTCCCGCCAGTTGATAGCTGTCAGAATGCCGACTATGAGTGTAGTCCAGACCTGCGTCAAAGTTTACGTCGGCGACGCCGCCATCAACGGCAAAAGCAAAAACAGGGAAAAGGGTAAGGGAGGCGAACTTGATTACTGCGTTCACGAAGTCAATCCTTGTGAGTGTATAGATAACGGAAGTCTAAGGGGCGGCATCATAGCGTAACGCTAACAAGAGTGGAATAACGCTATGGAGCGACTAACAGAGCTGTTTTTTATTCAGGAAAGAGAAAAAGAGCCGGCGGTCAAACTGCGACGCCGGCGAGAGTGGAATAAACTTTTGTTGCAGGACTGGTTGGAAATCCCGCTTCCGCTTGGGTAAGTGGAAGCGGGGACTACAAGATTAGTCAGTGATTTCCTTCCATTTCAGGCATGAGACCTGATGGTCCACACCGGTTTGCTCTAGAACGGGAACTTTCTCCGCGCAGCGGCTTTCGGCGTAGTTGCAACGCGTGCGGAACACGCAGCCGCTGGGCGGATTGATCGGCGAGGGCAGGTCGCCCTTCAATACGACCTGTTCTTTCTGGCGCTCGATATCCGGGTCAGGAATCGGCACGGCGGAAATCAGGGCCTTGGTGTAAGGATGCTTGGGGTCCCGATAAATAGAGTCCTTGTCCGCGAGCTCCATTACCTTGCCCAGATACAACACCATCACCCGATGGCTCACGTGGCGCACCACCGACAGGTCGTGACTGATGAACAGCAGCGACATGCCGAATTCTTTTTGCAGCTCCGTCAGCAAGTTGATGATCTGCGCCTGAATCGAGACGTCCAGCGCCGAAACCGGCTCGTCGCAGACAATCAGCTTGGGTTGCAGAATCATCGCCCGCGCGATGCCGATACGCTGGCATTGGCCGCCGGAGAATTCATGCGGATAGCGGTTGATCATCTGCGGCAACAGACCCACTTTATCCATCATCGCTTTGACTTTGTCGCGACGCTCCTGTTTGCTGAGCTGAGGATAGAACGTCATCAACGGCTCCGCGATGATGTCGCCGATGGTGCGACGGGGGTTAAGGCTGGCCAGCGGGTCCTGAAAAATGATCTGCATGGACTTGCGGTGGGGACGCATGGTTTTGCTGTCCAGCCCTGCGATGTCCTGTCCCAGCCAGACGACCTTGCCGTCCGTGGGTGAGATTAATTGCAGCACGGCGCGTCCCAGTGTGGACTTGCCGCAGCCGGACTCGCCGACGATGCCCAGTGTTTCTCCCTCGCGCACTTCAAAGGAGACCCCGTCCACCGCCTTGACGAAGCGATCGTTTTTCTTGAAAAAACCGTCGCTGCCGAGAGGGAAATGCACCTTCAGGTTGTTAACGGTCAGGATCGTTTTGCCACTGGAGACTGCGTTAGCCTCGGAGTTTGTTTGAATAGAAGATATTTGGGTCATGAAAACGACTCCAGAAGGCAGGCGCTTAATCGATTATCCCCTACTTTACGTAGTGGTGGATGGTCAAGCTTGCAGCGGTCTTGAGCGTACGGGCAACGTGGGTGGAAAGAGCATCCTTTAGGGAGATTTTGCAGGTTAGGGGGCTGCCCCGGTATTGCTTGCAAGGAAGTATGCCCAGATCCGTCCAGCCGTGGCATAGAGGCCAGCAGTCCCATGGTGTAAGGGTGTTTGGGGTTATAAAAGATTTCCCGAACGGTTCCAGACTCTACGATGCGTCCGCCGTACATGACCAACACGCGATCACATAATCCCGCTACAACGCCCAGATCATGGGTGATCATAACGATGGCGGTGTTCATTTCTCGTTTGAGGTCATTCATCAATTTGAGAATTTGCGCCTGTATAGTGACGTCCAGTGCGGTTGTAGGCTCATCAGCAATCAAAAGGTCCGGCTGACATAACAGCGCCATGGCGATCATCACTCGTTGACGCATCCCACCGGAGAACTCATGTGGGTACATATCGAATCGCTTGATAGGTTCAGGTATTCCCACTTTGCTCAGCATTTCGATGCAAACGGCGCGCGCTTCCTGCATGGAAATTCCGGTGTGCTCAATCAGTACTTCCGTAAGCTGCTTAGATACTTTTAAGAAAGGGTTCAGGGACGTCATTGGGTCTTGAAATATCAATGACATATCACTACCGCGAACCTCATTGAGCCTTTCTCTGGACATTAGTAGAAGTTCCTGTCCTTTAAAGCGGACGCTGCCGGAGGTTTTACCGTTTTCCGCCAACAGTCCCATGATGGACATGAAGACTTGGGTCTTGCCGGAACCGGATTCTCCCACTATTCCCAGGCTTTCCCCGGGAAACAATTGAAAGCTAACGTCATTGACCGCGTTCACTTGTCCGTCGGGAGTGCTGAACTTGGTGGAGAGATAGCTTACTTCCAATAAGGGTTGCATGTTGAAAATCTCCGCCGTTATCTGTCTTTGGGATCGAGCGCGTCACGCAGCCCGTCGCCGATGAAGTTGAAGCAAAACAGGGTGGTGGCCAGGAAAATAGCCGGGTAAATCAGCATCCAGGGAGCCATTTCCATCAGCTTGGCGCCTTCGGAAATCAGCACGCCCCAGCTGGTCAGCGGCTCCTGCACCCCTAAGCCCAGGAACGACAGGAAACTTTCGGTCAGAATGACCTGGGGCACTGTCAGAGTGACGTAAACGATCACCGGACCCAGAACATTCGGAATGATATGACGGAAGATAATCTTCAGGTTGCTGACGCCGCCTGCATGGGCCGCTTCCACGTATTCCTTGCGCTTGATGGACAGCGTCTGGCCGCGCACGATACGCGCCATGGTCAGCCATTCCACCGCCCCCAGGGCGACGAAGATCAGGAATATGTTGCGACCGAACACCACCATCAACAGGATGACGAAAAACATGAATGGCAGGGAATACATGATGTCGACGAAGCGCATCATCAGGTTATCCACTCTGCCGCCGAAATAGCCGGCGATGGCGCCGTAAGTTACACCGATAATCAGACTCACGCCGGTGGCGAGAATGCCCACCATCAAAGACACGCGGGCGCCGTAGAGAACGCGGATAAACAGGTCGCGTCCGCTGCTGTCGGTGCCGAACCAGTGTGCGTTGGCGTAATCCGGGGCGGCCTGAATGCGGTCCCAATAGATTTCATCGAGTGGGTGCGGGCTCAGTAAAGGCGCGAAGATAGCCATGAGCGCGATGATGGCGAGTATCACCATGGACACCACCGCCGCCTTGTTCTGAAACAAACGGCGTCTGGCGTCCTGCCACAGACTGCGGCCTTCGACGGCGTTTTCCGCGTCGGGCATCATGGCGGCGAGCTTACTTTTTTGACTGTACATGACTTGGTCCTGGGATTGATTCATCTGCGCCTCCCGTCAGTCGTGAAGACGGACTTTAGGGTCGAGCAGGCCGTACAGCATGTCGACGATGAGGTTCAGAACGATAATGAGCACGCCGTAGAAAATGACGGTTCCCATCACCAGGGGATAGTCCCGGTTGAGGGCGCCCTGAATGAAGTAACGACCGATGCCGGGAATATCGAAAATCGTTTCGATGACGACCGAACCGGTGATGACGGCGGCGGTGGCGGGTCCAAGGTAAGAGACCACGGGCAACATGGCGCCTTTCAGAGCATGGCGCAGCAATACCAGACGCTCGCGCAGACCTTTGGCGCGGGCGGTGCGAATGTAGTTGGAGTGCAGGACCTCAATCATGCTGCCGCGGGTCAAACGCGCGATGTAGGCGATTTGCGGCAACGCCAGGGCGAGCACCGGCAGAATTTTGTATTGGAGCGAACCGTCTCCCCAGCCCGCGACGGGCAACCAGGATAGATAGACGCCGAAAATCAGAGTAAGCACCGGCGCCATGACGAAGTTGGGGATGGCGATGCCCGTCATGGCCATGGTCATCACGGAGTAATCGGTTGCGCTGTTTTTGCGCAAAGCGGCCATTGCTCCAAATAAGGTGCCGAATATGACCGCGAGGATAATCGCCATGCCGCCTATCTGTAAGCTCGCGGGGAAGCCGCTCATCAACAGGTCGGTGACGCTGAAGTCGCGAAACTTGTAAGACGGGCCGAAATCTCCCACCAGGATTTTGCCCAGGTAGATGGCGTATTGCTCCACCAGGGGCTTATCCATGTCGTAGGCTTTCATAATGTTCGCCTCGATTTCCGGAGGCAGCGAACGTTCCTTATCCCAGGGACCGCCAGGTGCGATCCGCATCATGAAAAAAGCAATAGTAATAACGATGAGCAGGGTTGGAATAGACGCCAACACCCGCCGAATGAAATAGTTCAACATAACGGTTACGCAGAATAGGCTGAGCGGAGGCCGCCCACAGGGGCGCCTCCGCGAAAAGGTTTAGCGATTAATTCTCGATACTTAACCAGCGAGTGCGGTGGGTATCGTTGATAGCGTCTTTCCAGCCTTTGATCTTGGTGGAGACCAGGTTTTTGGACACGTAGTAGTAGATAGGGATGATAGGCGCGTCTTCCATGGCGATTGCTTCCGCTTTGCCCATGATCTGCGCGCGTTTCTTCAGGTCAGACTCAAGATAGGCTTCTTCCATCAGCTTATCGTAGTCAGGATTGTCGTAGTTACCGTAGTTGAGAGACTTGGAAGTGCTTTCCAGCAGGAACAGGAAGTTCTGCGGATCGTTGTAGTCAGCCACCCAACCTGCGCGGGCGACTTCAAAGTTACCTTGCTTCAGTTCTGCGTAGTGAACTTTTACTTCGCTGTTGAACAGTTCGGTTTCAACGCCGATTTTCTTCCACATCTGCGCAACCGCGATGGCGATACGCTTGTGGTTGTCGTCGGTGTTGTAGCGCAGCTGCACTTTCAGGTTCTTGCCGTCGCCGTAACCCGCTTCTTTCATCAGCTCTTTGGCTTTAGTGATGCGGTCCGCCATCGGCATGCTTTTCCAGGTGACGTAAGAAGGTTCTTTGTAGTTGCTGGTGCCAGGAGGAACCATGCTGTAAGCAGGCAGCTCACCGGTTTTCAGCACTTTGTCCATGATGATTTCGCGGTCGATGGCCATGGACAGGGCCTGACGGATACGTTTGTCAGTGAAGGGCGCGCGCTTGGTGTTGATCGGATAGTAGTAAGTGCCGAGGTAAGGCGCGATTTTGGTTTCCTCCGGCATGTTTTGACGCAGCCAGTCGATCTGGCCGGAAGGGAACTTGTAGATGCAGTCGATTTCGCCAGCGCGCATACGCTTGATCAGCGCCGCTGCGTCTTCCTGGGGATAGAAGATGACGTTGTCGATTTTGACGTTCGCCGTGTCCCAGAACTGTTCATTCTTGGTCACTTTGACGTGGGTGTTAGGCAGCCATTCCACCAGCTTGTAGGGGCCGTTGGTGGCGATATGTTCTTTCTTGGTCCAGTCCTTACCGTACTTCTCAACAATATGCTTGGGCACAGGGAAGGCGGTGTAATGGGTCAGCATGCTGATCAGGAAAGGCGCAGGTCCTTTCAGTGTGATTTCCAGAGTCTTGTCGTCCAGCGCATGCACGCCCAGGTCTTCCGGCTTGGCTTTGCCAGTGTTCAACTCTTCGCCGTTTTTGATGATATACAGCAGTGATGCGTATTCCGCGGCGGTTTCCGGCAACAGGATGCGACGCATGGCGTACTCGAAATCCTGCGCGGTGACGGGCTGGCCGTCGCTCCATTTGTGATCGCGAATTTTAAATGTATACACCAGTCCGTCGTCGCTCACGGTCCAGCTCTCTGCAGCGCCGGGGATGGCGTTGCCTTCAGGGTCTTCAGTCGTCAGGCCCATAAAAAGATCCCCAGCGATGCGGTTTTCCCAGTCACCGCTGAGGAAATGAGGGTCCAGTGACGCCGGCTCTCCCTGGTTGCCGATTCTAAGTGTTGTGTCAGCTTGGGCGATGGGCGCTCCCAGCAGTGAAAGTGTCAGCGTTAAGGCGGAAAATATTTTCCCTGTGCGAGATTTAAAACTCATAAAATCCTCTCGTCTTAATGTTGATGTCCTCAATGGTTTTATTGTTTTTTCCATAGCGGACTGGTTACGAGGCTGACCCGTTTTCAGAGCGCAGAAGGCCTCTGTGATGGTACAGCATCAGTTTTAAGTTATTGTTAATTACGCATCATGCCAGTCATTGGACAACGAGTGTGGAGAGAGGCGCTAACTTGGTCAATCGAAATGCCGTATACCTATATGTACTTTTTGTATATCTACGTATTGATGTGGGGCGCCGGCCATGCTGTGCGTATCAAAACGGGGCGAAAGCGGTTATTTGGGGATAACGCTTAACCTTGGTTCCCCGCAAAGCGGAAGTGCGCAGCTCGCTAACTACTGTTTTTTGTCCCCGGCGCCATTTACACTTTGCGCGATTTTTTAAGCTTAAGAATGACGCCCAGGCCTGCTTTTTATGGCGATTCCCGGTAGAGAAATATTCCGCACCTACGACGAGTTTGGGTGCATCCAGGTGTTTGACGACGGCCAGAAGCGCTACCTGGGGTTTGGCTCCAACGATGAGCAAAGCTGTCTGTTGAAAGACAACCCCTCTTTGCTGGCGCACGGCTATACCCGCGCCATGCTGTTGTGTCTGTTGCTGCATGAGCCGCGCCGCGCGGTCATGTTGGGTTTGGGCGGCGGCAGTCTGATCAACTGTCTGTATCATCGGGTTCCGAACCTGCAGTTGCAGGCGGTGGAGCTGCGGGCGGAAGTGGTGCGAGTGGCGCAGCGCTTTTTCCAGTTGCCGCGGGACGAGCGGGTGCAGATTACGATTGCTGACTTCGCCGCCTATTTGGAGACGGTGGCGGCGCATTCAGCCGATTTGCTTCTATGCGACGTATTCACAGGGGACGGACTGGACGGCCGCCTGCTGCAGCCGACTTTCCTTGAACAGAGCGAGCGCCTTTTGAGCGACGACGGCTGGCTGGTGATGAACTGCTGGGTGGACCATCGCCTGGAGAAAGTCATGCTGGCGGAGTTGGGGCGACGTTTTCGCAGCGTATACCTGTGCGCCACTCAGGAAGGCAACTGGATTATCCTGGCGGGCAAGCCCGCCGTTACGTTTGCGGAGAAGCAACTGACTGCGGCGGCGAAGAGGTTTTCGCCGCAGCTGGGCTTTTCCCTGGCCCCTTTCGTTAAACGCATGACTCGGTATCAGGCCTAGATGCTGTTGGCGCTCTAGGCTCCGATTACCGCCGTGCGCAACTTTCCAGTAGGGCGCAGACATGGTCGACATCGTCCTGTGTGGTGCGCCAGTTACTGAAGGCCGCCCGAATGGCGCTGCGTCCCCGCCATTGTCCCGGCGTCATGAAGACCTCTCCGGTGGCGTTGAGTCGCTGCAGAAAAGGGGCGACCTCTGCGTCATCTATTCCTTGAGGACGAAACACCACCACATTGAGTTTGGCCGACTTGAGTAATTCGTAGTCAGGCGACTGCTCCAGCCACTGGGCCAAGCGTTCCGCTTGCGAACAATTGTCTTGCACTATCTGGCGGATACCTGCCTTGCCGTAAGCCAACAGGCTGATCCACAAGGGCAGGGCGCGAAAACGTCGCGAGTTCTCGATACCCAGATTCATGAACGATGGCGTGACGCTGTCTACCGCCAGATAAGGGGCGGGGACTTCCAGGCAGGACTGTAATAGTGGCATGTGGCGGCAGAAGAAAATGCCGCAGTCATAAGGCGTATTCAGCCATTTATGCGCATCGGAGGTGATGGAGTCCGCGCGCTCCAGCCCTTTGGTCCAATCGCGACGGTCCTCCAATAAGCGTGAAAATAAACCGAAAGCGCCGTCTACGTGCAGCCAGGCGTCATGTTGTTCGCATAGTTCAGCAATGGCTTCGAGGTCATCGAAATCCGTACCTGTCACCGTTCCTGCGCTGGCGAGTACGATTTTCCCTGCGCTGTCGCTGTTCTCCAGGGCATTACGCAAGGCGTCCACATCCATAGCTTCACTGTCAGCGAGACGCGCTACCTGAACCAGACGCTTGCGTCCCAATCCGGCGATCGCCATGCCTTTCAGGGCGCTGGCGTGAGGCGTGGCGGAGAACACTTCCACCTCCACACCGGATAAACCGTCAGCGGCGATATCCACGCCTTGTCTTTGTCCTGCGAACTGGCGGCCACAGAGAATGCCCAATAAATTGGATGCCGTGGCGCCGGTAGTCAGACAACCGGAGAAACTGTCCGGCAGATCGCAAAGGGCGAGCAGCCACTCAATGGTTTGAACTTCAAGCGCAGACGCGATGGAGTCTCCGGGGGTAGACAGATTCTGGTCCACCGCAGCCGCAATCCAGTCGCCCAGCAGCGCCGCCGGAGTCACTCCGCCAGTAACGAAACCCCAATACCTGGGACCAATGGCGGCGGCGAGATGGGGGCTTATCTCTCTGATGAAGCGCGCGACGGCGGCTTCCGCGCCCTCTCCAAGCTCAGGCGCTGCTAATGCGGGGGGGGTTGTGTCGGAGATCATGGCGGCTGGGCGATCGTTGGCGGAGCGGATGAAGTCCAGACACCATTGGCGGACGTCAGTGGTCAGTCTGTCCAGGTCGTGAAAGTCGTCGTGTAGCTGCGACATGGCGGTGCTCCTTAATGAGGTTACTGAATCGGAATTGCATTATCGGAGCAGGAGTGAAAGCATAACAGTAACAATTATCTATCTTAAAAAGAGTACAATTTGCCTGCGCTATACCAGACCCTCGCGGAAAGCCTGATGCAGGATATCCTCAGTGGACGCCTGCAACCGGGTGAGCGACTGCCCTCGGTGCGGCATTTCAGTCGCCAGCATGAAGTCAGCCTGACGACGGCGCTGCAATGCTATCGCCAGTTGGAGGCCGACGGGTTCGTCCAGGCGCGGCCGCAATCCGGTTTTTACGTGAGGCATAAAGAAAAGCCCCCTGCGGGGCCGGAGTTGCCGGTTTTCACCGGGCGCGCCGCGCGAGTCGCCAACATTGGGGCGATCGAAGAAGTGCAGGCTGTCTCCAGCCGTCGGAATTTCGCTCCTTTCGGCGTTTCCCTGTTAGCGCCTTCGCTGGTTCCTTCCGACATGCTGCAGCGCAGCCTGGTCCGCGCATCCCGGCGCTTGGGCGAGCGTCTGTTCCATTATGGTCCCGCGCAAGGCGATGCTGGTTTGCGGGAGGCGCTGGCGCGGCATTTCAAAGAGGACGGCATGGCGTTCTCGCCGGATGATCTGATGATCTGCAACGGTGGCATGGATGCGGTGAGTTTGGGGTTGCAGCTGTGTACGCAACCCGGAGAAACAGTGGCGGTGCTGACTCCCTGCTTCAGCGGGCTATTGCAGGTGATAGAGAGCCTTGGGCGCAAGGTGTTGGAGATACCATTGCACTACCGGGGGATTTATCCGGATCGTTTGCGTGAAGCGATGGCGGAGCCGGATGTGAAAGCCTGTCTGTTGAGCGCCAATAACCATAATCCGCTAGGGTTTACTTTGTCGGCGCAGGAGAAAAAGGATATCGCCGCCTGGGCGGCGGCGTACCAGTGCCCTGTGATTGAAGATGATATCTTCGGCGAGTGTGGTTATGGCCGCCAGCGGCCGTTGCCGATTAAAGCCTGGGATGAAGAGGGATGGGTGTTCTGGTGCGGCTCAGTATCGAAAACGCTGACGCCGGCGTATCGCCTGGGTTGGTGCGCGCCAGGTAAGTGGCGACAGGCGGCGTTGCAGCATCGCCGGGCGCTCACGATCAGTATCAACCTGCCTTTGCAAGCCGCCTTGGCGGACTTCATTCATTGCGGCGAGTATCGCAGTCACTTGCGCAAGTTACGCTTGAGCCTGGCGCAGCAGGTGGACGCCATGAGCCGGGCCGTATTGCAGTTTTTCCCTGATGGCTCAACCGTTACGGAGCCGGAAGGCGGTTATGTGCTATGGGTGACTCTGCCGCCGCAGTGCGACGGCTGGCGGGTGTTTCAAAGGGCGGCGCAGGAAGGCCTGAGTATCTCCCCGGGGACGGTTTTTTCCATTACAGAACGCTATCGTCACTGCATCAGATTAAATGCGGGCTGGCCGTTTGACGACAGCGCGCTGGCGGCGGTGAGCCGGCTGGGGGAAATCTGTCGGGAGGAAACGCTTTAGCGGCTATTTTTTCTGGATGAAGTCGCCCATGCGGGACTTTTCAAACAAAGACTCCAGGCGTCCGCTGGCGCGCATTTTCTTCAAGCCGCGATTGAAGGCCTCTATCAGTTCATTGGCGTCAGGAATGCGGCGGGACATAAGGAGATAGTGTTTCTCCTCGGACAACGGCTTCAAATGGCTGGTGACCATGCGGTCGACCCCGGGGGCGAACTCGCTGGATAAAATGAAGTAACCCACTTCAACGTCTTCCGGCACCACATCCACCCGGTGTTTGAACATCATTTTGAAGCTGCTGACGATGTCGCTGGCGTAGTCGTGGGGGAGCTCCTCATTGCGGACCATCTCCATGAACCTTTCGTTGTAGTTGTACCCCAGCGTTAGTCCGAAGCGGTACTTTTTCAGGTCGCTGAAGTCCTTCCAGTCAAAATCGGTGTTACGCAGATGAAAAAACACGTATTGGGTGCTGGAGATGGGGTCGCTGTAGATGAAATACTGGGTGCGCTCTTCGCGGTAGGCCCACAGGATGGAGCCGTCCCACTCGCCGTCCTGAGCGCTTTGCAGGGCGCGTTTCCAGGGCATGAAGGTGAATTTCACTTCGTAGCCTTCGCTGGCGAAGGCTTCTTTGACAATCAGCGACACGACGCCATCGTACTTGAGGTCCTGGGAGACATAGGGCGGCCATTCGCCATTGGTAAGACGAACGACGCGTTTGGCGTCGGCGGCGTGAGCCGAGCCCAACAGGCTCAAAGCCCACCCGAGAAACAAGAAGCGCCAGAGAAAGGTATTCATGGTTAGACGGCCGTACAAGTGAAAAACATATCCTGCGACAGACTTTGGGTCTCTCCCGTTATGTCATCATGACAATCCGCTAATAGATTATTAACGTGGCAATGATCTTGGCATGTTAATAATCAGACGCATGAATGCGCCTGCGCGGCGGCTAGCCGCGGGAGACAGAGCCTGACATGTGCAGGCTCTGTCGTTGCAGACAAATAGAAGGCAGCTATTTGTCTACCTGATTAATAAGTGTATGCGAATTGCCGCAGTTCGCAAACGCAGGCAAGGAACGCAGTGGCTAACCACGACGGAGGCTATACTCATTAAAGCGTCGCCCCGTGCGGCTCAATTTCTATCTAAGGAATCCTGATGAGGCGCCTAACGGAAAATTTACTATTTACCCTTGTTTTAATCGCCATGATTGGCGGCGCGACGGCGAAAGAAAAAATATTGCTGGTGACGCAGGAGTTTCCTCCATTGCAGGTGATGACTGGTCATGGCGAGTATACCGGCTTCGTCATCGACTTTATGAAGGAAGTGATGGCGGACGTCGGCAAAGAAAACGACATTGAGAGCAGCATTATGTTCGCCCCCTGGAAGCGGGCCATGCTGTTAGCGGAGAGCCAGCCGAACGTCGTCTTCTTTTCTCTGTCGCGCACCCCTGAGCGGGAAACCAAGTTTCACTGGCTGGGATGGGTGGCGCCCTATGATGTGTACCTGTACAAACTCAGCTCCCGGGAAGATGTTCAAGCAAAAGGCTGGGAGGACATCATAGGCAAGGGTTACAGCATCAGCGTGCAAAGCGGCAGTAATTTCGAGGAACTGCTGAAGCGCAAGGGAATCGGCTTTCCGCCGGACAATACAATGGTGGAGACAGTGGTGCATAACTCCCAGAACATCATGCGGGCATACCGGGGCTTCACAGATTTAATGATGCAGGTCGAAGTCAGTTTCCCCATTCGCCTGAAAGAGGCGAATCTCAACCCATCTAATTTTGAAAAGCTGTTCAGAATTGACGAGTTGTCAGGGCGGTTGTGGGCGGTGGTCAGCCCGAAAACGTCTGACGCTATCAAACAGGCGTTACAAAAAAGCTTTGATCGTTTGAAAGCGGCGGGACGGGATAAGGCGCTGATGCGCCGTTACTTTGTGGAGCCGCCGGCGGACGCCTTGCTAGAGGTGGAAAGGACGTTGGAAAACGCCACTGCCTGGCCTGGGTGACTCTGCAGTAGGGCTGAACGGGTCAGGAAATCCTGATGCTGGCGACGACCCCTTCACAGCGCAGCGAGCCCAGGGTGGAGCTGGATGTGTAAATAAAAAAGCTGCCGCCATCCACGTCAATCGCCGCGACTTCGATGGAAAACTGTTCTGACATGCGGTTCGCTTCCGTCAGCGCGCTATGGCCTGATTTCAGGAGGACGGTGGCGCCATTTTCTACCCCGGCGATATCTCCGCTCAGCGGCGCGGGATCATTGCAGCCTGAGTTCACGCCGAGGCGGAACTGAGCGTCGTCGCAACCGCCAAGCCAGGGCGTTGCGCCTAGTACTACGAATGTGGCTGCTGTAAGAAGCTTTTTCATCTCCGGCTCCTTTCCCATCGACTTTGTTCGAGTATACGCCTTTGTGATTGCGAGCGTCAGGGCAGGGCTGCGCGCTGACGGCTTTCCCAGATGGCGAAGGTGTCGAGCAGGGTGCGGGCGCAGGCGGCGGGGTTGGCCTGAAGCAGAAAATGAGGGCCTTTAATGCGCATCAGACGGTTGTTAGGGAAGTACTGTTGTATTTCCTGCACTTTTCCCGGCGACACCAGATAGTCGTCACTGGCCTGTAAGTAGATAGAGGGGATGGGGGCTGGCTCATGGCGCCAGTGCAGCTGTTGCAGGGACTTCAAGCGGGCCTTGAGGGTGTTCGGCGGTACGGTGCGCACGGCGGCGTTGAAGCGCTGCAGAAAATCGTCTCCAACGTCGGAGCCGAGCAGCAGGCGTCGCTGCGTCCAGCTGGAAAAAGGCAGTCGCATCATCCTGTGCAGCGGCAATCTGCGTCCAATGCACACCGCCAAGGGGCTTGGGATGGACAGAAAGGTGGCGACGAAAATCACGCCACGCAGACCGGGCGTCGCATCCGCCGCCAGTATGGCGCCGATGGGGCCGGAAAAGGATTCCGCCAACAGATAAAATTCATCATCAGGAAGTTGTTCGCGGACATGTGAGGCCAACGAATCGTAATCCTGGGGGCCGGTTTGCGGCAGCGGAATAACCTGGGCTTGCACGTTAGGCAGGCACTCCAAAAACGGACCGAATAATTCACCGGTCCCGTCCATCCCCGGCAACATCACCAATTTAGGCTGAGATCTCATCATTGGGGGGAATCCTTGGTGGCGGCGACGATTTCCTCTTGCAGCTTTTCCAGGTCGTCCAGTATTCGGATGAATTTACGCCCGAAAGGGGTGATTTCATATTCCACACGCGGGGGAATTTCCGGATAAGCGATGCGTTTGATAATGCCGAAGCTTTGGTTTTTGCGCAGGCAGTCGTTAAGCACTTTGGTGGTCAGTCCATCCACCCGACGCACCATTTCGCCAGGTCGGTTAACGCCATTCGCCAGCAGGCTGAACACAGTCAGCGACCATTTACAGCCATAAATGGTTTCCACCATACGGGCGCTTTGCAAAGGGGGCGTTTTCAGGGGGACGGTATCTTCGGACATAGACTCGGAACCAATTACGGGCGACGGATGCGTCAGGGTTGCAATGAATCCAGATAATAAACAAAAAGACCCGGAAACCTGAACAGGAATTCCGGGCCGGGCGTTATGTAAGGCTCATTAGTCAGCGACAGCCTCAGGCTGCAGCGTTTCCCCCGATTCGCCGAACAGGCCGCGTACAACCTGTAAGCCAACGGCGAAAGCGCCGATGATAAAAATGACGTCGCCGAAGGTGCGCGCCCAGCGCAGGGTTTCCATGATGTCCTGCTGCATGAAAATTTCGCTGCGCGCGTACCAAAGCCCCTGACTGGCGCTGGCGTGGAATTGCAGCAGCCCTATCGGCGCCAGACTGGCGACCACCATCAACGCCAGACCGGCGTTCAGCCACCAGAAGCCGGTTTTCATCAAGCGGTCGCTGAAGACCATTTGCGGGCGGATATAGCGCAACACCAGTAAAGTGAAACCAATGGCCAGGAATCCGTAGACGCCAAACAGCGCCGAATGGGCATGCACTGGCGTGGTGTTCAACCCCTGGATGTAATACAGCGAGATGGGCGGATTGATCAGGAAACCGAAAACTCCCGCGCCAAGCATATTCCAGAACGCCACGGCGACGAAGCACAGCAGCGGCCATTTCAGGTTTTCCATCCATGGCGCGCGCGCTTTCAGGCGCCAGTTCTCCCAGGCTTCGTAGCCCAGCACGATCAGAGGAACCACTTCCAGCGCGCTGAAGGTGGCGCCTACCGCCATCACCGGCGTAGTGGTCCCAGAGAAGTAAAGATGGTGAAACGTTCCGGGAACGCCCCCGAGCATAAACAGCGAGGCCGAAGCCAGACTGGCGGTGGTCGCCATGGAGCGGGACACCAGTCCCATGGTGGAGAAAATAAACGCCAGCGCCGTTGTGGCGAACACTTCGAAGAACCCTTCCACCCACAAGTGCACCACCCACCAGCGCCAGTATTCCATGATGGAAAGATGCGTGCGTTCGCCGTAGAAGAAGGCGGAACCGTAAAACAGCCCAATAGCGATCACTGACGCGGTCAACAACGCTAACAGGTTTTTGTCGCCAGGGCGTCGCAACCCATTGACGATTCCACGCAGCATCAATACGAGCCAGAACGCGACGCCGAGGAATTTTCCGATCTGCCAGAGCCTTCCCAGATCCACATATTCATACCCTTGATGGCCGAGCCAGAAATTCAGTTCTGGAGGCAGGATTTGTGCGATCGCCAGCCAGTTGCCGACAAAGGAGCCGACGACGACCGCCACCAACGCCCAAAACAGAATGTCGACGCCCAGCTTTTGATATTTGGGATCTTTGCCGCCGTTAATAATCGGCGCCAGAAACAACCCCGCGGCGAGAAAGCCGGTGGCGATCCAGAACAGCGCGCTCTGAATATGCCAGGTGCGCACCAGGGAGTAGGGAAACCACTGTGAAACATCAAGACCGTAAAAGTGGTGACCTTCAACGGTGTAATGGGCGGTAAAGCCGCCCAGCAACACCTGGAAGGCGAATAACGCGACGATCAGGAACAGGTATTTGCCCAGCGCCAGTTGCGAGGGCGTCAGCGCGAAGCGACTCAATGGATCTGACTGCGGCGCCGCAGGCTCCGCCTCATTGTGTTTATGCAGGAACGCCCATCCCCAGATCAACAAGCCGACGCCGGCGATCAGCAGCGCGACGCTGACAATGGACCACATGATGTTTTCCGCGGTAGGGCGGTTGTCTATCAAGGGCTCGTGAGGCCAGTTATTGGTGTAGGTGACCTCGCTGTCAGGCCTTTGCGTGGCGGCGGCCCAGGCGGTCCAGAAGAAGAAAGCGGTCAGGTCTTCTCGGCGCTGGGCGTCGGGCAGAGTATTTTCTTTCATCGCATAGCTTTCACGGGTTCCCCGCAAGTCTGGCGCATCGCTGAACAGGCGGCTGTAGTATTTCGCGGTATCCGTTATCGCTTGCGCGCGGCGGTTGCTGACTGATGCGGAGCGGCTCTCCGCGTCGTAGGTGTTGCGGCGGTATTCGCTTTTCAGGCGATGGCGCAGGATGCTCTGTTGCTCGTCATCCAGCTCGGCATAGGATGCCCCGTACACGTCCTGCGCGGCGAGTTGCAACCAACGCTCCAGTTCGCGATGCAGCCAGTCTGCGGTCCAATCCGGCGCCTGATAGGCGCCATGTCCCCAAATTGAGCCCAATTGCATGCCGCCCACGGATTGCCAGGCGGTTTGTCCATCAAGAATATTTTCCTGGGTAAAAATGGTCTCGCCTGTAGCGTTGACGTAACGCTCTGGAATCGGCGGCGCCTGCCGATAAACCTCGCGGCCAAAGAAGCCGAGCAAGCAGAAAGTGACGCCCAATACGGCGATGAGCAGCCACCAGAGTTTGCGGTATTCAGCCATGGGCGTCCTCCACAACGTCGGTGAACAGAATGTTGTTCTCCAGATGGATATGCTGCATTAAATCGTCTCGCAATTGGGCGAGGCCGGCGTAAAGCGCGCGCCAGGTATTGCAGGCGCCTTTGGGAGGGGTGATGTTGTTGGTTAACGCCTCTAATTGCGCCAACGCTTCGCCATGGTGATCATGCTCCATGCGCATGACGGAAATAGGGCCTTGCGCCTGCATGCCGCTCATCCCGGCCAATAGTATGGGAAATAGAATGTTCTCCTCTTTCATCATGTGGCTTTCCAGCTCTTGAAACATTTCCGTCAGATGCTGAGCCAGTCCGTTCGGACACTCGTCTCGCTCCCCATGGACATGCTCCACACGGCGGGCGAGGTGTATCAGTTCCGGAAGTTGCTCGCGATGGCGGGCGTGGTAGCGGGTGAGAATATGGTCAATCAGCTCAGGGCGACCGGCGTTGCTCCAGTTATCATCCGGCTCCTCCTGTAGGGCGTTGAGTCGTTCCAGCACAACGTCTGGCTCCAGCTCCTTCTCAGTCAGGGCGTCCCGCAGCTTCTTCGCGCCTCCGCAACAAAAATCCAGTTGGTATTCACGAAACAGGCGAGTGGAGCCGGGGAGGTTGCGAGCGATCCAGCCGACGGGACGATCAAGTAAGGTCATGGCGGGTTTCCTTCAATAGTGTTTAACTCGCAACAGGTTTGGCAACCTTTGTGCCATTTATTAACATTATGATTTTTAAGTATTTAAAATTAACTGTGGTGTTTTATACCCGAATCTAATAGGGTTATAAAAACCCTTTTAAGGTGATTAGTACCATGATTGAGGCCAGCCTGTTGGCGGATCTGGTGACGGAACTGCCCCACGCCGTGCGTTACCAGCGTTTGATGAACGCCATGCGAGAATATTTTCGGTGCGGCGCAGTGGCGCTGTTGCGGGCTGACGGCGACAGCCTGCGGCCGTTGGCGGCGGAAGGGCTGGTGCAGGAAACCCTGGGACGCCGCTTTATCATCGCCCAGCACCCCCGTCTTGCAGCCATATTGGCCAGCCGGCGACCGGTGTGCTTTGCGAGCGACTCAGGCTTGCCCGATCCCTATGACGGTCTGTTGGAGAGCTGCGTCGGCGAACCTTTGCCTGTGCATGATTGCATGGGTGTGAGCCTGTATGTGGATGGCCTCCTGTGGGGGGCGGTGACCCTGGACGCCCTGCAGGAAGGGACTTTTGATGCGCAGGCGCAGCAGGATCTGGCGCGGTTCACGTTGATCATCGAAGCCTCAGTAAGAGTGACCCGGTTAGAACAGGAGCGGAGAAATCTGGCGCTCATGCGGCAGGATGGAGACCGGCGCGGCGTGACCCAGGATGAAAGCGAGATCATTGGCTCCAGCGATTGCATTCGAAACCTGCTGCGGGAACTGGATGTGGTGGCGGACTCCGAGTTGCCGGTGCTGCTGATGGGCGAGACCGGGGTGGGAAAAGAGTTGTTCGCCCGACGCCTGCATGGTCGTTCGCCGCGCAGAGAGCGTCCGTTGATTCATGTGAACTGCGCCGCATTGCCGGAATCCCTGGTGGAAAGCGAGTTGTTCGGCCACAGCAAGGGGGCATTCTCCGGCGCGTCGGCGGATCGCGCAGGGCGCTTTGAAGCGGCGCATGGCGGCGTGATTTTCCTGGATGAAGTGGGGGAGCTGCCCCTGAGCGTGCAGGCGAAATTATTACGAACGTTGCAGAACGGTGAGATACAGCGTTTGGGCGAAGACAAACCGAGACAAGTGGATGTGCGGGTCATCGCAGCCACCAATCGACAATTGAAAGAGAGCGTTCGCTCCGGCGACTTTCGAGCGGATCTGTATCACCGTCTGTCCGTCTACCCTGTCTGGATTCCGCCGCTGCGTGAGCGCGACGCCGATGTGCTGGTGCTGGCGGGTCATTTTCTGGAGCTTAATCGCTCACGTCTGGGCGTGCGCAGTCTGCGGCTGTCGCGAGCGGCGGAGCAGGCCTTGTGCGCTTACTCCTGGCCAGGCAATGTGCGGGAGCTGGAGCATGTCATCAGTCGCGCAGCGCTCAAAGCCATCAGCCGCGGCGCCAGCCGAAACGATATCGTGACGCTGGATGCGGCGTTGCTGGACCTGGATTATGGCGAAGAAGCGACGGCTCCCAGTGAGAGCCCGCCGTTGACTCTTGCAAAAGTCACCCACGTTCGCTCGCTGCGCGCCACAGTGGAGGACTGTCAACGCGAAGCCATCCGTGAGGCGGTGAATCGTCACGATGGTTCCTGGGCCGCCGCCGCCCGTGAGCTGGAGGTGGATTCGAGCAATCTGCACAAAATGGCCAAGAAGTTGGGGCTGAAATGAACCAGATGCTGGCGGCGTTCATGCACGTTAAACTCTGGCCGCCAGCGTTAAAAAATAGTCAGCAAGATCAATCAGGCGAATCTGCGCACGCGCCGCCACACTGCTCTCTGTTGAGGCGAATATGGCGAATGAGACGACTGTAAGCACATATCAAAACCGGCTACGGCGTGTGCTGGCATACATTGACCAGCCTTCAAAAAAACATGCGGACAAACGCCTTCCCAATTTCGGCGAGATCCGCGGTGGGAGCCTTGGCGAGATCATGATGAATTTCTTTTCAAAGCGAGGGCGGACATTATGCAGACGGATAACCAGAACTATTCAGTCAATATCGTGGAGCAGGAGGCCATTCCGGTCGCGGCGCTGGAACATTGCGCGACACGCCTTGTTTTCTCCAACGCGTGACCATGTACCCGGACGTTCCTGAACATGAAGCGATCATCGATATCTATTTGCCATTGGCTTGATCAGCGGCGCGCCGCCAAAAAGGTTCTTCTTCGACCCAAATCCGGCAATAATGCGAGCCAACGTTGAAAATCAGGAATGAGAGATAGAGATGCTGCGCGTTTTGGGGATTGTATTATTACTGTCACTGGCCAGTTGCGGTTTTGTGGAAGGCGTTGATGACGCCAAGGCTGCCGCCGCGACCTTTTTTGACGACAGAATCAAGGAAGGCGGCCCCGGAGCGGATCGCTTTTACTCGTCGCACTTTATGGACTCCGTGGACCCTGAAGAGTGGGAGAGCATTCGTCGGCTGGTGCAAAAGGCCAATGGCGACTTGCGTAGTTACTCCCTTGATACATGGCGCGCGCAGGACAAAGTGCAGACAAATGGGTTGTCCGGCATGTTTGTGACACTCACTTACAAGACGACCTATACAAACGGGGAGGGCGTGGAGACGCTGATTTTGTTCAGGAATGACGACAACCCGGAATACAAGGTGATGTACCATCACTTTAACAGTGAGTCGATCAACCGGCTCGTCAAGCAGGGGATCGATGAGGCCGCTAGTAAACCGGAAGTGATTAAGCCCATCGCTGTCAAAGGTGCTGGCAAGTAGCTTATTGTGGCGCCTGAATGAAATTTACTAAGACACTGGCCGCGTGGCGTCTGGGGTGGAAACTTTATTTCTTGCTGTACGCGCTGATTGCCGTCGTGTTTGCGATGATTATTACGCAGGCGCTGTTTGCCTGGCATGACTATGTGGATTTTGCGTTTTTCTACATCAATCTGGCGGCGATTTATGGCTACGCCTTTAACAAAAGAGTAGGGCGGGCCGGGCTCTGGAAATGCCTGTTATGGGTTTACCCTGTCTGGTCGCTGCTGTATCAGTTTGTCTTGCCGTTTGGCTATGATTTCCCGCTGCTGGGCATGCGAGCATACGTAAACTGGACCATGATATTCCCGCTGGGCGTCACCGTTGTAAGTTCCCGGTGTATTTATAATTATGGATTTAAGTCGCAGCCTTTGTGGATGGGTAATGCATGACCTCTTTCACGTCGTGAAGCGAGATCAGAATAGTTAGGAGATAAATATGAGTGACTTGTACGCGCCGCCCAAAAGTCAGGTTTCGGATGTCGCGATGTCGGTTAAAGAGCCAAACGTCATCTGGAAAATATTCTTTGTGATCTGTGTGCTGTTGAATCTGATCGTGGCGCCATTTCTGATTATGTCTTTCATTGGTGCAGACTATGTGGATTTAGATTTTAACGCTGGCGCGCTGGATTACTTTGATTGGCTCATACAGTGCGTCATGTTGGCTGGGTTATTTGGGTATGCTTTTTCCAAACGCATCGGCATGCAGAAGTTGTGGAAGGCTGCGCTGCCAGTATATGTCGTCTGGTTTGTCTCATATGCCTTTATCCTGCCGTTCGGGTTTGGCGTGTATCAATTTAATGAGCCGCCCGCGCTGGACTGGACACTGGTGATTGATCCACTGTTCACACTGGCCGTGGCGCAGGCGATATATCTTTACGGTTTCTCCTCGGACCACCTTTGGCGTGAGCAGTGAAAGCGGATCGATAGCCCATTAAGAGGCGTTACTCAATGGGATACTCTCTGCCATATTTTTCGTAAAGCGGCAGGAGCTGATGGGTTTCAATGAGGTAAGCGACGCCTTCGTTATACTTCTCCCGTAGATATTCGCCACGCTCGTTATTGGCGAAGGTCATGTACAAGAAGACCCGGGTCACCGGCTCAGTGCGAAACTGGGTTTTATCTACCAGAATATTGCTGAAAGTAATGTTGGTCTGACGCAGGTTGTCGAAGTAGTAATCCGCCCGTTTCAGATAGACTTTGGAGAGCGCGCTTTCTCTGGAGTTCAGATCTTCTCCCTGGAGATACTGCTTCACCTTATCGTCGATATAGTCCGTATAACCTCGAATCCACACGCCGTTTTTCCCCGCTAGCGATTCCAGTCCTTTCCACTCTCCGAAATGATCCGGCAAAAAGGTGACAGCTTCGGTGATAACGGAAACAGGGTAGCGCGCCTGCGGGTACTCTTCAGTGGGATCAAGCCCGCCATACATATCGGCGTGTCCGTCTTTCACCATCAGCTCGGCCCGCTTCCAGGGCACGATAATCTGGTTTACCTCGATATTCACATGCCTGAATGCGGCGAAAATGATTTCGTTGTAGAGTCCTTTGCCGTCTTTTTCCACGCTGCCTTCCCACTCTGGCGTAACCCAGATAATGCGATCGACGTTCTCCGCATATGAGGCGTGGTTTATTAAGCTTGTGAGAATAAGAATTGCGAGTTGTTTGAGCATCTTGCTTCCAATCAGATAATGCCCGGGATATCCGGCGGAATAATAGAACAAGCCGGGCCCAATGCGAAGGTCAGAAGGCGACATTTATGCGTCTCTAGACGAAGTCAGCGCGCAATAATATTTTTTCCTTCATGAAATCAACAATCTATACCAGTATGTGCCTACCTGACCAATTTGTGCTTACTTTTTTGATGCATCCAGCAAGCCTACTCTGAGCGCCTGTTTCGAATGACTTCAGAGAGGTGATGCAAATGCAATTGGTACAAGGTTCATGGGCTTTAATCGTCGGTGGCTCCAGCGGGATGGGATTGGAAATTGCGCGGCGGATGGGGGCGGCTGGCGTGAACATCATGCTGGTCGGCAAGCGTCAGGAAAAACTGCAACAAGCCGGCGAAGCGTTACGCGGAAATGTAGAGGTCGAGACATTGAATGTGGACCTCTATGAACAGGAGCAAGTGACGCAGCTGATAAAACAACTGAACGCTTTCGATGAACCTGTTCGCTATCTGGTGAACGCCGCGGGCTACTTCAGTCCCAAACCGTTTCTTGAGCATACGCCGGCGGATTACGACGCATATCTGGGTTTGAATAAAGCCTTGTTCTTTATCTCCCAGGCCGTTGCTGCAAACATGCGCGATCATGGCGGGGGCGCTGTACTTAATATCGGCTCTATGTGGGCGAAACAGGCGGTCAAAGCGACGCCGTCTTCAGCCTACTCTATGGCCAAAGCGGGATTGCATGCGCTAACTCAACATATGGCGATGGAACTGGCGGAGTATGGCGTGCGCGTCAACGCCATCGCGCCTGCGGTGGTGAGAACGCCAATCTATGAGGCCTTTATCGCTCCGCAAGAGGTCGACGAGACACTGGCGACGCTAAACGCATTTCATCCCATTGGGCGTATTGGTGAAGTCGGGGATGTAGCGAGCGCCGCGATGTTTCTGTTGTCGGATCAGGCTGGCTGGGTGACCGGCGCGATCTGGGACGTGGACGGCGGCGTCATGGCGGGACGCAATTAGCTCGCCTTATACAGGGCTCGCTCGCTGCGTGGTAAGCGAGAGCCCTGCTATACTGCCGCGCCATATCTCTTAATACGATATACAGGAGTAGCACTGTAATGGATGAGATAGTGAACAGGAGACTGCGCTGTGCGGTATTGGACGACTATCAGAATGTGGCTAAGACCTATGCGGATTGGAGTGCGCTGGAAACGCGCATAGATCTACAGGTGTTCAATCGCCATCTTGGCAATGAAGATGAGGTCGCCGCGCAACTGGCGGAATTCGATATTATTGTCATCATGCGTGAAAGAACGCCCTTTGGCGCTTCTTTGTTAAATCGCTTGCCGAGGTTGAAGCTCCTGGTGACCTCCGGGCCTCGTAACGCCGCTATAGATCTTGCCGCAGCAAAGGCCAACGGCGTGACAGTGTGTGGCACCCAGGCCTCTAAAGCGCCGCCGACCGAGCTTACCTGGGCCTTGATACTGGGGTTGGCGCGCCACACTGCGATAGAGGATGCTGCATTTAAAGCTAATGGGCCTTGGCAAAATACAGTAGGCGTTGACCTCGCAGGTAAAACGCTTGGGCTGCTGGGATTTGGTCATATCGGACAGAAAGTGGCGACGATTGGTCAGGCGTTTGGCATGAATATCATCGCCTGGAGCGCCAATCTCACTGAGGATTTGACCCGCTCAATGGGCGTGACGCTTGCGGAATCGAAGGACGCTCTGCTGGAGTGCAGCGATATCGTCTCCATACATCTGGTGTTAGGAGAGCGCAGCTGGGGGCTGATTGATGCGGAGGCGTTGTCGCGGATGAAAAAGTCTGCGTTGTTGATTAATACTTCCCGCGCTCAAATCGTCGACCAGACGGCGCTGGTGGAAGCGCTGCAGCAGAAGCGCATCGCCGGGGCGGGATTGGATGTATTTGAACAGGAGCCTCTGCCGGAAGGACATGTTCTGCGCACGCTGCCGAATGTGCTGGCGATTCCTCATCAGGGCTATGTCACAGAGAATAACTATCGCACTTACTACACTCAGATCGTCGAGGCGATTCAAGCTTACCTGGATGGCGCGCCGGTTCGGGAGATGAGCTGATCTGTAGCGATCAGCGCCACTCGCAGTTACTTTCAATGCTGGCCGCGCCCAGATGCACATATCTTCGTTCCCGCGTCAGCTCGCAGGTGAAGCGCAAAGGGCGTCCCGCTAGCTCGTCATTGGGGGCGGGGCCGATTTTGATTGTGCTCCAGATCAGGTGTTCAGTACCGTTTACATCGACGTAAATGGTTTGCGCCGCCCGGAACGGGATCGGCAACAGCGTCGCCAGCAGAGAAGCTTTATATAGAGCGGGCAGACGGAAGCTCCCATCCTGGGCGGTGCGTACGCTGTCGGAAGATTTTTGACGCCATTCGACCCAGCGGGTCACAGTGGCGCCTGATACAGGTTCGCCGGCGTAGGTAATCACGCCGTAAACTTCTGAAAACAGGCATACTTTGCCGATCATATCCAAGACTCCCATGTCCTGCGCAGACATCATGGCTAGCGTAGAGAATGATAGCATGTTTCCCTGTAAGTATTATGTAAGAGGTTAATTTTAATATATATTTCATGCTTGTCTCCCTGTTGGCGAAAAGGCTTTTGGGAGACTTGCGCATCAACAGATTCTGGTCAGAACGGAGAGTGAAGAATGAGCTTCAGGAGAAACGGATATAGGGATATCAAAAAGATTCTCGCAGTGGGGATGGCGCTGGCGTTGAGCGCCTGCGCCCAGCAGAGCGTCAAGCCGCCTTTGCAGAAAAACCTGGATCAGGCGTACGCCAATGCGGTCAGAGATGCTGAAATTGTGGAGCCGAATGAAATTTCAAAAAATCTGACGGCGATTACGACGTTGAATCCAGCTCTGGAATGGAGTGGAGATCGACAGAAAGTGTTGGTGACCACCTGGACATCCTGGGACGGTTACGACAACTCAGTGGGCCAGACGCAGACTCTGTCCAGAGAAGTTTGGGTGACGGTGGTTCCTGAAGTGAAAAGCTTCTGTCGCGCTCGCTATAAGTTTCCAGAGCAGACCATTTTGCGCCTGGAGCAATTACTGGGTTTGCCGCCTGGGGATAATAAAACCAAGTTCGTGGAAATGTGGGTGAGTCCGTCAGATCTGTTCCGCCCCTCTCCAGATCCGGAAATCAGCGATCATGAAGCAGAGTTGGACTTCCCTGTGTCGGACCGTTTTGTCACTGTAAGCAAGGATCACAAGGCGTGGTTCAAGAACTTGCGTAAAACCTCATATGGCGAGAACGGCTACCCCTGGACTCGCTTGGGTTACACCTATGATTGGGGTAACCCCGAGTCGGAAGTAGGATTGAGCGAGTTTGTCATACGCGCTGGAGCCAGTGTAAAAGTGCACAGCGTGACCAATACGATCAAATACTGCGAATAACCGATAACGCTGGCTCCGGGCGCGGCCCGGAGCTTAGTCCAGGTAAATCTCCACACGTTCTTTGTCCTTGCCGACATTCTTACGTTTCATGGAGATGCGTCCCACTTCGCCTGTGCGGGTCAGGTGCGTGCCGCCGCAAGGAACCTCCGCGAATCCCTCCACCCGCCAATAGCGTCTTTCCGCATCTTCGTCACTGAAAGCGCTGATGATGTCGCGGTTTTCGTCGATGAGACGTTGCGCGTCGGCGTCAATATCCGGCAACAGTGGGGAAATGCTTTGGGGCCAGGAGAAATCGATACGCGCCTTTTCCTCGGCGATATGCGCACCGACTTTATCGACTCTGCCCAGCTTGCGATAGAACAGTTCGAGCACCAGCTCCGCTGCAAAATGCAGCCGCATAAGGCGATATCGTCTTTCCCAGTCAATGGTGATTTCCACTGGATCGCCGACCTGAAGCGCATGATCTTCCGGCAGCTCGTAAAAAATTTCCTGCTCTTCCTTGCGCGCGCTGATCACTCTGAATCCGCCAATGGTTCCATGGTCGCTTTCCTGACCGCCGGAGAGCGCATAAAAGATAGTTTCCTCGACCGTAATCACGGCGTCCTGGACGCTGGTGACGTAGGTGCTGAGAGTTGTGAGATAGGGGTCTTCCCAGAATATTTTTCTTGTCATACTTCAGCCTGAAAAAGTCCTTTAAACAGATACGCGGAATCTTCGCCAACCATAAGCGCGTTTGCAAGAGGGGCGCTTAATGGGGCCCCTGAACACTGTCCCTGACCAGGCCAAGAATGTTGCGCCAGAGCTGTAGTAGCGGGATACCGGCGTAACCAGATTCCTGGGTGTCGTTACATTCGATAATTACCCAATCCCATCGCAGGGTCTTATTAACATGCCAATATCATTGCCATGTTAATATAATCTGATCATCCCTGAGACGAAAGGATGTTATGTATCAGGTTAAGCCATACGCAAATAGTAAGATTTGGCCTGGGTGAGTTGCGTGTAGGCGAGCTCCGATAACAGTGAGCCGCATCCAGATTGCTTAACGCCTCCCCAAGCCAGGGCGGGATCAATATGAATACCTGGGTTCATCAGCACCGCGCCGGTCTGTAGTTGCTCCCCAATTGCCTGGGCGCGGGCGATATCCTGGGCCCACAGTGAGGCCCTCAGTCCGTAGAGGCTGTCATTCATAAAGTGGACGGCTTCAGCATCATCCTTCACTTTCATGACGCCCATAACTGGACCGAATGTTTCACTTGCCATCAATGTCATGGAGTGATCGACATTCGTTAATATCTGTGGCGCGAGGTAGGTGGAGCCCAGACATGAGTCCGAGAAGTGAGCGCTCTCAATGCAAGGCGTGGCCCCTTGGGCGATAGCAGCGTCCAGTTGTGTTCTGACCGCCATGGCTTTTTGTGCGCTCACCATTGGCCCCAATGTGGTGGTGGGTTGCATGGGGTTTGCTAACTTGTAGTGTTTAACTTCAGCCACCAAAGCGTCTAAGAAGTCCTCATAGATGTCTTCATGAGCGTATATGCGCTCGATTGCGTGATTGGATTGCCCGCAATTTAATAAAGCGCCTTTGGCAATACCAGCGGCGCTCATGTGCAATGGTGCATCTGGAAAAACATAAGCAGGATTATTGCCGCCTAATTCAAGGGTTAGTTTCTTGAAAGTCCCTGCGGCGGCGCGCTCTATAGCTACGCCGGTCGCACTGGAGCCTGTAAAGGAGACATGTCTGACTCTGTGATCACTGATCAAACGCAACATATCGGCGTCTTTGACGTGTAAATGTTGAAATACACCGTCCGGTAGTCCGGCCTCAAAGAAAATGTGAGAGAACCGCTCCGCGCACAATAGCGTCTGTGTGGAATGTTTGAGAATAACGCAGTTGCCAGCCATGAGTGCGGGGATAATCGCACTGGCTGCGGCGAGATAAGGATGGCTCCAGGGGGCGATACACAATGCTACGCCTAGCGGCTCGCGCCTCATGTAGCGGCGGAAGCCGGTTTTGGGTTGCGTTATGATGTCTTCAAGATACCTTTCAGCGATATCAATCATATACTCGACACAAGTTTCAGTGTCTTTGATTTCTTGGGGCGTCTCGCGTACTGGACGGCCTATTAATAAGGTGATCTCAGGAGCGATTTCACGCGTTTGCGCCGCCAGCGTGGCGACTGCGAGACGGCAGTAGCGCGCCCGTTCTGTGATGGAGACGGTGCGCCAGATTCTTTGGGCTGTGAGTGCGCGTTCGAGCGCTGTGTTGATTTGAGTGTCCGTGGCTGGTTCCCTTTCCGCCACTAATGATCCGTCAATGGGTGAAATGATTCTCATAATCGTTGCTTCCCTATGCTTGTCGTCGCAATAAATTTCCCTCTGCTCAGCTTTAATTATTGCAAATTCCTGGGGGTTGTCGCGGGGTTTTACAAATCTTGTGGAACGTTTCCTATTTGATATTGAAGCTCCCATAGGCGGACGAAAGGGAGGGAGTTGGGGTTCCGATTTTAATATGCGTTAGGGTGTCAATGAGCTCTGCACTAGTTCTGTCGAATAGTCCATTATTTTTACATGCCGTGTAAGACAAAAATGCTTTGTCCTTATAAATCAAAGGTCTAATAGTTGGCATGCTGGTTGCTATATAACGGGGACAATAAGGGTAAGACTCTTCACTATAAAAACTAGTATTTACGCTAAAACAATTTAACCGACATTTGTTCAGAGGACATCATGAAGAAACTCGCATTTCTAGCAAGCCTTCCACTAATGCTGGGTGCAGCCAGCGCGTACGCTATTCCAGCTTCTTACGGCACTGCTACTCACGACACAACTGCGTGGCAAGAACTGGCTGACGCGCCTAATGGCGATTCCTACGGCGTTTCCTGGACTACTGACGGCGGCGCAAGCTGGGGTCGTAATGACCTGACCGTCGGTCAAACCGTTCAATTCAAATTCAACGTTCACAAGCAAAACGTGGGTACTCACTACGCCGACCTGATGAAGGCCTGGATTGACTGGGACCAAAATGGCGTATTCGACGCTAGTGACGAAATCGCATACGGCGAGCACAAGCTGGATGACTTCGAGCATGTTCAAGGTATGTGGCAAGCGCCGACTAACCCCGATTTCTCATTTTTCTCAAGCGAATATACTCTGACCAACTCTGACGTGGGCGACTTCTGGTTGCGCGCTATCGTTACTTGCACCCACTCTATCACCAACATGTATGGTGGTTCTTGGGGCGATCAGTGGACTCCAACCTACACTGGCAACTATCAGAACCTGATGACTCCAACCGGTCACTACTATCAAGGTGAAACGGAAGAGTGGAAAATCTCCGTTCACTCTGTGCCTGAGCCCACTACTTTCGCACTGTTGGGCCTGGGTCTAGTTGGCCTGGTGGCTAGAAAGCGCGTTAAATAAGATATAACTACCGCTAGCTTAATGATTCTGGATCGGAGGGAGAGTCTTTTCCTCTGGTCCAGGCATCGTTACTCCCTTCTTGACTTGGCGCTGATATTCAGATTATTTCGAAGTAGCGTTCCAACTCCCACATTGAAATATGTTTTCTATATTCCCGCTCTTCCCATTCGCGAGTTGCTGCAAAGTGTTCGACAAAAGGGGAACCAAAGAAGTCTCTGGCCATCTGACAGTTTTTCAGGCGTTGCGCCGCCTCCCATAAAGTCGAGGGAAACTGTAAGTGTTCGGGAAATGTCTTGTCATAGGCGTTGCCTTCCACCATGCATTCTGGTTCAAGCTTGTTTTCCATTCCCCACAGTCCTGAAGCGATGACCGCCGCGAGAATGACATAGGGGTTGGCGTCTGCGGCGCCAATTCGATATTCCAAGCGTTGAGACTGTATGTCTCCGGGAATAACTCGGATAGCACAGGTTCTGTTGTCGATTCCTATACTGGCTTCAGTGGGCGCCCAGAAGCCTGGAATCAGCCGCCGGTAAGAATTAATTGTTGGCGCAATCATCGCCATTAGGTCCGGCATAAGCTTTTGTTGACCTGCGACGAAATGGCGCATTGTTGCGCTCATATTGGCCTCTCTTTCTCCGTCATAAAAGAGGTTCAGCCCGTCCCTGTCTTTTAACGATAAATGTATGTGACCGCTTTGTCCTGGATAGTCTTTTGACCACTTAGCCATGAATGTGGCCGTCTTGCCTTGTTTTTGCAGCGCAACTTTAGTGAAAGTTTTAAATAAGGCGGCTTTATCGGCTGCATTTATTGCCTCATCATGGGCAATTGCCGCCTCCAGGACTCCGGGACCAGTTTCCTCATGAAGGCCTTCAAGTGGGAAATCCATATCGTCCGCCAACTGGAGCAGACTCAAATACGTATCCGATTCCACACTGTTGCGGATAACGGAGTAGCCAAACTCCGACGGCGCCATGGGGGTGAGGCCTTGGAACGACTTCTCCCGGATACTGTGAGGCGTTTCTTCAAAAACAAAGAATTCATACTCAAAGCCGCAATCGACTTCTACTCCCATGTCTTTAGCTTTGCTTACAACTCTTTTGAGCAAGCTGCGCGGACAAACTGCCTCCGCTTTATCAGCAAATTCAGCCAGAAAAAATACGCCGCCGCTTTCAAGAGGCAAAGTGCGGCAACTTGAGGGGATAATGCGAACCTGGGCGTCGGGATATCCAGTATGCCAACCAGTGTATGCGACATTGTCATAGAGTTGATCCTTCACATCCCAACCCAGGACGACATCGCAGAAGCCAAAGCCTTTGTGGAGAGCGGACAGGAACTTGTCTCGCGACATATATTTGCCGCGCATGACGCCGTCTATATCAAACACACCGACTTTAATGTGTTTGAACATGGAATCTTCGATAAGCGTGCGTGCGTCTTCGACGGATTTCACTTCCCTTGGGTCCATAACGTCACCTGTGCAGTTCGCGGATGAAGAGGGCGCATTAATAAATATAACAGCTCTGAGGGAACCTGACGGGATATTGCAAGTCTGACTATCCTGGGTCTGACGTGTTTAAGACAGCAGTTGGACTAAAGTCTAGGAGTGGAAGCTGGGTCTGTGAGCGCTTTACCAGATACAAGGCGCCTATCGATCTGAATTAATATTTCAGTTCGCCGCTTCCGTTACTTTTTACTCTGGATGTTGCCTCTGAGGCGGTGGGGTAAAAAGAATTTTTACGAGATTTGTTGTTATCAGGAGTACGTAAAATGCCCGTTATGTTTGATTGGTTAGCGCACAATATTTTGTCATTGCGTGTGGCGGGAGTACAGAACTCCGCAACAGCCGCTGGCGGTCATTGCACTTGGCGCTTTTCGCAAGTTAAGAATCCGGTTCGAAGCTTAATTCTTACCAATTCGGATACCAGTGGCGGTATTTGCGAAATGTTGGCGGCAAAGTGGCTGGAAGTTCACGCCAATGCTGAGAAATATGCCCGCTCCGGTGAGGCGACTTCTTTGGCTGGCTGGATCAGTCGCACTGGCGGAGAGATCGACCCTAATAAAGTCCGTCAGATTATGCAGATGTTTATAATCGGCAGTACGATGAACTCTGGGGCTGTCGTTGGCCAGCCAGGCATCGGCAGAGAAGATCAAAACTACGCGACGGAGCGTTGGTTGCAATCTAAAGGCGTGACCAGACGTAAGCATGTTTCCAGTGGTCCAAGTTGGTTTAAAGGCATGTCGCGAGGATCGACAGGTGATAGGGGCGGGCGCCGCAGAGATTTTTCGGCGGAAATCGGGCGGGCGATTACCTCCAGTGCGAAGTCATACAAAATGATTGGCGTCGCCGGGCCGAATTTCGCTCATGCCGTGGCTGCATGGAGCGATACGGATGTAACCTTTTTTGATCCTAACTTTGGAGAGTTCTGGTTCCCGACGACGACCGCTTTCCAGGGATGGTTTCCCCGTTTCTGGCATCTGGCGGGATATGGAACGCCAGCGATAGGCCTGAGCGAATCCTATGAAATCATGGAGTATGATACGGTAGCTTAGTTTTTCAGGTAAGATAGCGGCCGAATATAAACGGCGAATAGCCTGAGAAGCGCCTGCAGTGTCGCTTCCTGTATTTCAGTCCAGCGATAAAGGAGCTAATTTTGGCCAAAGCATACCTTCCTCTTATTGGCGTTATTCTTTTGGTTGTGGTGCTTTGGCCTTATCCGGTGCTGATTCCTCTTAAAATACTCGTGGTTTTCTTTCATGAAGCTTCACACGCCATTATGACGGTGGCGACGGGAGGTGAAGTGGTGGAAATGGTTATCTCCGTTGATCAAGGCGGACACGTGCTATCCCGCGGCGGTAATCGGTTTCTGACATTGTCCGCCGGCTATCTTGGGTCGTTGATCTGGGGCGTATTAATTTATCTGACAGCGCTATTGAGTCGCCTTGATCGCGCGCTTATGTTCATTCTTGGACTGTCTTTATTGGCGATAGCCGCCTGGTGGATAAGAGATGTTTTTGCCCTGGGTTTTGCGCTCGCTACAGGAGGCGCCATGATAGCCAGCGCGATATGGCTGCCGATGTCATTTAATGATGCGGTCCTGCGAGTTATTGGCGTCACCAGTATGTTGTACGCCCCATTGGACATTTACAGCGATACGATTGAACGCTCTCACCTGCGGTCTGACGCAGTTATGCTTGGTGAGGCTTATGGTGGCTCAGGCATGCTTTGGGGCGTAGGCTGGTTTCTGTTGAGTCTGGCCGTTATCTACGTCGCATTTAAATTCGGGCATCGAAGCCCGCCTTCTTCACAAGATAATTGATACCTTTTCCCTGCGACGCCGTATATCTATACTGAGTTCGCGCATGCAGTGCTGTCGGTATTGAAACGCGGGATGCGAACAAGAATAACAAAAATCGATAGACAATCAGGAGAGAGACTATGAAAGCTATATGGAATGGCGCAGTTATTGCCGAATGTGAGAACACGATCATTTTGGAAGGAAACCATTACTTTCCTCCTTCCGCCATCCGGTCAGAATATTTTAAGCCAAGCGATACCCGTACAGTTTGTGGATGGAAAGGCACAGCCTGCTACTACGACATTGAAGTTGAGGGCTCCACCAATCGAGATGCAGCTTGGTATTACCCTACAGCCTCAGAAACGGCCAGTAATATTCAAAACTATGTTGCTTTCTGGAGAGGGGTGACAATAGAAGAAGGTTAGCCAGATTGGTGTGGCGTGAGTGTTACTCCAAACTCCACTCAGCAAGGACGCTCACGCCATTATAGTCGTAGCTCATACTGAGGTAGTTGCTACGCATTTCAACTTGCGCCGGGGCTGAAAAACCTTTCTCCCAGGTAAGGTCATTGCTTGATGTAATCAGCAGGCGCCAAGCGCCGTTTTCTTGATAGAGCCTGCCCGTGTAGTAGTAAATAACAGGCAGGCCAAAGTCAGTGTAAGACTCAATATCTGCGATCCATTCATACGTATTGTCTTCTGTTGGGCGAATATCCATTGATCCGCTGAGCTGCTGGGGCGTTCCATTAACGCTATAAGACAGCAGATCGAAAGAGCCAGCTTTAGCGCTTTTTCTGTCGGAAGGAGTCTGCTCCGGAGCTCGAATAACTGAGTCGGTGAATAATGTCGGGCTGCTGCGCACCATTATGCCGGTATCATAAACAGATCCCGCTGCGGGAGGCGGTAACTGCTCAAGTTGCGTTAGTTCTGGCTGTAGCGTCGGAATCAGTGTTACGCCAACGCCGGCGGCCGTGAGCATAAGGGCGGGATATAAAATATCTGGCGGAAGCCGGCCCTGATGGTTGTGATGCATTATCTTTTCAGCAACAAACAAAACTAGCCCGGCGATAACTAAGGCCGTACCGGATATTGCTAACAGCGCATCGAAATCTGACATAGCTTTCGCTTGATGTTTAGCTTTGCGGGTTGACTTCATCCTGGCCGCAGTGGAGATGACATTCAGAGTGAAACTCCCACACTATGAGTCTCATCCTCCTTATCTAAAGGTAGAACAAATTAAGTAAAGTGCACTCACAAGCAATCGTCATGTGAGAGGTCTGCATTGCTCAACGAGACCTTACAGTTCGCCGGTTAATATGTCGGTTAAATTTACACCATTAAGCTATAGATCTGACGAGTTATACCCTGGTCTCTTTTTTGAGCCAATAATATCAATGGATTGTAAAAGATGGCGCCAAAAATGCTAATACTTGGCCACTAATTTGGGCAGGCCTTATGGCTTACAAATCAATAAACCAATAATCGAGTAGTAATTGTCTATGAAAACTTTCAAAGTACTGGCTGCAGTAGTGGCGCTGGGTTCTTCTGTCTCTGCATATGCTTACCAAATTAACGATGAATATGTGGGCAAGGATCATGGGTATGGCGATGTCATTGGAGACACCTCGAAATTCGATGTAAAGGGAATTGATGTAAGTGTTTCAGGCACTATGTTGACTGTCGACGTCTACACGCACTTTGTAAATCATGTTGGTGTTTTTAATAACTACGTCACCGACACAGCATTGAGCCAGAAAAAAGGTATTGCATTCGGAGACTTGTTCCTTTCTTCAACTTGGACGCCAAATGGCGAGGCTGATACCGGTTATTTGGATGACAGGCATAGCACTGGCACCAAGTGGACCTATGGCTTCAATCTAGATGACCGTTGGAGCTCCGTAGGCGGAGATGGCGCTTTGTATGAGCTGAATGGCGCTGCAAACCGTGATAATGCATATCTGTCCAACAACTTTATCAACGGCAGATATGCCACTTACCGTCACGGTCAGGAAGTTGCTGTTAAAACCAGCAGCTCTACCGTAACTTCCGTTGGCTCCGGCTCTTGGTTGGTTGATACCGTAAACGGTAAAGTATCTTTCACCTTTGACATTGCGGGTACTGATCTGCTGAAAGGCGATGAGATTGCTTTCCACTGGGGTATGACCTGCGGTAACGATACTATCGAAGGCAAGATTCCTTTCTCTGTACCGGAGCCTGGCGCACTGGCTTTGATGGGCCTTGGTCTGGCGGTGGTTGGTCTGCGTCGTCGTAAGCAGTCTGCTTAAGACAGTATTGCAAGCAGGGCGGGGCATTTAGATTCTCCGCTCAGAATTAAAAAACCGCGTTGGCTTATCCCAGCGCGGTTTTTTTATGTTTTAGCGTTTGATAGTGGAACTAGCTCTCTTTGGCTATATAGAGCTTTCTGACTGCCATGTTGAATGCTTCAACGCAATCCGGATCGAACAGCGAGCCGTTGTAACTGTTCACGTAGCGCACAGCTTCAAACAACGACTTCTTATACGAGCGATCTTCACGTTCACTGGTTATCTCGAAAAATGCGTCACATATGGCCAGGACTCTGGAGCCGAGGGGGATATCTTTGCCGCTGACGCCAAAAGGGTAACCACTCCCGTCATAGTGTTCGTGATGATGCAGAACGATCTGCGCTGCGTCTTCCCAGCCGCCGAAGCGGTGCAGTATCTGTGAACTGGTGGCGACATGGGCGGCCATTATTTTCTGTTCTTCTCGCGACAACAGCTCTTCATGTTTGTGGGCCAAGCCTACGGGTACGAAAGCCATGCCCAAATCGTGCAGCAACACAGCGGCGCTGAGTTGTTCTTCGTTGAGCTGTCCGCCTAATTCTTCGTTGACGGCCATACAGAGCTCTAATTCCTTCTGAGTACGATCCTTGCGATATATGCTGAGCTGATCCAACTGGCGCGCCAGGAAGCGAAATAACTGTTGGTCTGAGTCTTTGCCTGGAGCGAAGTAGCTCGGCATGGAGGCTTCCGGACGCGCGACCTCTCCAGCATCTTTAGGCCCAGACAGCAGTTCGTCCAGCCCCTCGTTGATAACGGCTATCACGTTTCCGGGGGAGGCGTTACGTACTTTGGCGATAACGTTAAGCAACGACTCCTGTAGATCTCCATCGGCGGTGTGATCACTCGCTAACTGTCCGACCAGGGTTTCGACGTAGCCGATGATGCTCATAAAGAAAACGCCGAACATCGGCTGATAGGGGAGTTCTCCCTTACGCATGTCGGAGACGATTTCCTCCAATTCATGGATAACATCCACCATGGCGTCCAGGAAAACCATTCTGCAGTTGCCTTTGAGGGAGTGCATGCTGCGGAACAGCTCGTTGATTAACTCAGGATTGACCTGATGCTCCAGGGTTTGAATTGTGTGCTCTATCTCTTCGACGTTTTCCTGAAAGCAGGCGACAAACTCGTCAATCAGGTCTTTTTCCAACTCAACAAACTGCGGGCAGGTAATTGGCTTCATGACATATCGGGCTCCTGTTGAATACGGACATCCCCTTGTGCGACTACGCCGCGATGCGGAGGCGATTGCTTTTAGTATAGACGTTGGCTGGGCATATCGAGCGGATGCTCAATCAAACTCAAGTAACGCCAGCTTTTCACCAAACAGGTAACGATGCCAGGGAGACCAGGCGAGTAGGCTTAAGGCCCCCCAGCGTTCCCAATGATAGTCGAGGATGCACCACTCCTGTCTGACCTTTATGTGAGAGTTCCAACTTTCCAGACGACGGATATTGTGCAGAGTCCATTGAAAAGCGGCGTTCATCCAACCAATGGCTTCATGTAAGTGCGCCTGACCCAGTGCTCCGTGAGGCAGCATCTCCAATAGCATACGGGCATGCGGGATACGTTCGGCAAGGTCATTGAAGAACTGTTTGATGCGTTGCTCGGTGAAATACATAAGGACGCCTTCCGCCAAAATCAGACAATTGTCAGACTCTCCGGCGGCGTGCTCCAACCAGGAGACGTCAAACAGCGACTGCTCCAACATGCGGTAGCGGTCAGAATCGCTGAAAAACAGACGGCGAGCGGCGATGACATTAGGCAGGTCGAGATCGAACCAGTGTATCTGGCCGTTGTCCACGCGCAGATAGCGACTGTCGAAACCCGCTCCGAGATTGATGATAACCGCCTGAGGATGGGCGTTGATAAAATCCATCACCAGTTTGTCGATGAGGTCTGTACGGATTGCGATGGCTAACTGTGATAACCAGGCGTTACTGAAGCGCTTGAAGTCATAATTGAGGCGCTGGTACATTTCCAGAGCCTTGTCGTCATGAATGATGGCGTCGGGGCGCAAGGTTTCCATCGCCCTGGCCCACAAAGGGAGAAGTGCGGTTTCTGAAATATCCCGCAATTGCAGCGTCTCCATCGTCGTGCTCCCTGAATGTCCCCATGCCTGTTTCAGCCGTTAAACGGCATCAACAAGTCTGGTATATTTTCACGAAATATCCAGCGACTACTTAGTCAAGCGGAGAACGTGCGTGCGTCCGGGAGGAAGTGGGGCGCACGCGAAGAACGCTGTTTTGGCGTTTATTCAGATAACGTTTATTCAGATAAATAGTAGTCTTCGGTAGCCTCACGCAACCGCTTGTTTTCGAGGTAGTCCTCTATTGCCCGGCGGGCTTGAAGGCGTCGCTTGGAGGCTTGCTTCTCTTTGCTTTTCCTCTCTTGAGTTTCGGTTTCGTAAAAAACGTCAAGAATGGTACTGGCGACGGAATCGGAAGGTTGATTCATGTTTTGCATGGCTTTCCCCTTAGCCTAGTGACGGTTCACTGTAATTGTTATTTTTTACACTGGAATGACAACCGGCTTACTGCTTGATAACGCCTGTTATCAATCCGTTCCTGCGTTGGTGTGATGTCTTGTCCAGCCGACTGAGGAGCGTCGGTCTTATGCTGTATATTATTTCACCGATAGTACAATTAATTAGGCGAGAGCCGCAACGAGCTTAGATTCTTTTTCGCTTGGTTGAGCTTTTGCACATGCTGCTCATCAAGCTTTTGAAATAGATTGCTGGCGATCGTGTCCAGAATCATCAAGTGGGCAAGGCGAGAAGCCAAGGGCGTGAAGGCGTCAGCGTTTTCGTCCACTGAGACGCCGATGTTAAGGTTGGCGATATTGGCCAGCGCCGATTGTGGCGGGCTGATGGCGACAACTTTGGCGCCGGAGGCGCGCGCCTGCATGCAGGATTGAATCAGGTTATTCGTGCGGCCGCTATGGGATATGGCGATTATAACGTCGTTGGTTTCCACCAGGCCGGCGATCAACATTTGCGTATCAGGATCGGGGCAGGCATGGGTACTCGGCTTCAGGCGAAAGAATTTCTGCTGAGCGTCCGCCGCCACGGCGGCGGACGCTCCATAGCCGAAAAAGTATAAGCGTGGGGAGTTGGAAATCCAGGCGCATGCCTGCTCAATCCGATCCCAGGCGAGCTGATTGAAGACCTGCTGCAATGACGACTGTACGTCGCTAAATATTTTGGCGCCGAGTTGCTGCAGGCTATCTCCAGATCGTGCTCGGAATGGCGTTTGCCTCTGCATGCTTGCTAGCTGTTGGGCGAGGCTCACCTTAAAGCTTTGAAAACTGTCGAAGCAGATAGTGCGACAGAATCGCACAATGGTTGGTTCGCTAACGCCCGCCTCGGTAGCCAGGTCGACGATACGCATATGAATGACATCATTGGGGTTGCGCAACACGCATTCCGCGACTTTTTGTTCGCTTTTGCGCAGCGTGTCCCGGTTCTGTCGAAGCCAGCTCAATATATCGTGGGGGCGTCCCATCCAATTACCTTGGTGTGTCATATCAGCCTGACGGCGGGGTTCAGCAGGCGGGATGGCTTGAGAATCCGCTTTTGGGGCCAGGCATTGGAAATCGTGTTTTAAGGATAGACAAAAGCGAAGCAGTATTGCACAAACAAATAGTCGTTGGCGTTATTGAATAACCGGAGTTGGACTTTGCAGCGTTACAGGGCCTACGCTTTGTTCGCGCAAAAGGCTCGCCATCTGTTCGGCCCCCAGCGGCTCGGCGATCAGATATCCCTGCACGGTGTGGCAGCCGCTCTCCCGCAAGAACTGCAAATGCCCTTCATGTTCTACGCCTTCAGCGATGACTTCCAGGTTCAGACTTTTACCCAGCATGATGACGGCGCGAGTGATGGCTGCATCGTCAGCGTTGTGGTGTGCGTCTTTGATGAACATCCGGTCTATTTTCAGTGCGTTTAGCGGAAAGCGCTTGAGATAGGATAGAGAGGAGTATCCCGTACCAAAATCATCCACGGTAATGCGTACCCCCATCTCTCGCAGGCGGGACAGCATAAACTGGGTGCGGCTCATGTTTTCCATTAGCGTGCTTTCCGTCAGCTCAAGGTCGAGCAGATGCGGAGGCAGTTCAGTGTCTTGCAGTACTTTGCGCACCATTTGCGGCAGGTTGCTCTGGCGTAACTGGTGAGCGGAAAGGTTGACGGACACTTGGATATTATCCAGCCCCTCCCGGCTCCAGGCGGCGGCTTGAGCGCAGGCGGCGCCGAGCATTTGCTCTCCCAGCTCCGTGATCAAGCCGCTTTCTTCCGCCATAGGCACGAAGTCGCTGGGAGCGATCAGGCCTCTTTGTGGGTGTCGCCAGCGCGCCAGCGCCTCCACACCGGTGATGCGGCCGCTATCCAGTGAGAGCTTGGGTTGGAAAAAAACTTCCATTTGTTGATTCTGTATCGCCCGGCGTAGCTCGGTCTCCACATCCAAACGCATGCGCGACATGCTGCGCAACATGCGACTGTAAAATTCATAGGTGTTGCCGCCGAGGTATTTTGCCTGCCGCACAGCCATATTGGCCTGTTGCATCAGGGTTTGAATTTCCCAGCCGTTATCGGGCGCTTGGGTGACGCCTATTGAGGTGGATACGTAGAATTCATGTCCGTCGATATTGAAGGGCGCTTTCAGTTCATCCAGCAGCTGCTCACAGAAACGGCTTATCTGGGAACGGCTCTTCGCGGGGGTGAGGATCGCAAACTCATCGCTGCCGAGGCGCGCCAGGGTATGTGCGTGGGATGCGGTTTGTGAGATCCGCGTAGCAACCTGTTTTAACAGTTCATCCCCTCGGTCCTGACCCAGGCTTTCGTTGACCTGACGAAAACGGTCGACATTCAGAAGAAGCATATTGATGCTGAGTCCTTGCTCCCGTACTTTACGTAGAATTTTATCCAGACGCTCACGGAACAGCATGCGGTTCGCCAGTCCGGTCAGCTCATCGTAGTTGAGCAGATAATGGAGCTTCTCGTCTGCTTGTTTTCGTTCAGTAAGATCGGAAAATAAGCCTGCGTAATGGGTGGTTGCGCCTTCTGTATTGATGATGGAGGTAATTTGCAGCCACTGACAATAGAACTCACCGGATTTACGCTTTTCATATAACTCACCTTGCCAGCGGCCCCGCAAAAACAGCTCGTCGCGAATACGACTGAACACTTGCCGCTTGTTGGGAGCCTGGCTGAAATCCTCCAGGCTGCTGCCAATCACTTCTTCCGTCTCATAACCGGTGATCTGGCTAAACGCGTTGTTGACGGTGAGGAATCGGAACTCGGTATCCAGTGCGAACACGCCCTGGGGCGTATGGTCAAAGACGGACTTGGCCAGAAGCAGCTGCTCATCGCGACTTTTCTCTTTGCTGATGTCGCGGCGCGACCCGATCATGCGGGTAATGCGGCCGAGTTTGTCGAAACTTACCGGCTTGCCGCAATCTTCCACCCAGATCCAGGCGTCTTTAGCAGTGGTGACGCGATATTGCACCCGGTATGTATTACTCAAGCCCTTCAGACAGAGCATCATTTCCTTTCTGATGCGCGGACGGTCGTCAGTATGTATCAACCCATGCATGCGCTCCACGAATGCGGTCGCCGACATTTCTCGGGGACCGAAGGCGTCATGAAAGAATGATTGATAGAGAGAGTTTCTCGGAATATCCCAGTCCCACAAGGCCAACCCTGTGGCTTCAATAGCCTGCGATAAACGGGTTTGGCTTTTCATCAGCGCATCGCTGATGTTTTTCCGCAATTTGATTTGCTGGCTCAAAATACGATTGGCTTCGGACAATTCGTCTGTGCGCTCGCAGATAGCGTTTTCCAGCTCTTTTTGAGTCTCGCGCAGCTCGTGTTCTATTTCCTCGCGACGAGTAATTTCATAGGCGAGCTGTTGGTTAAGCTGTTCTGAGGCGGAGCGGGCGTTATCCAAGTAGGCGATGAGGCCTTGCATCTGCAGGTTCTGATTAAGGTAGCGGCTGGACGCAAGATACCAGAGCGCGGCGAGTGGGTAGAGAAAGACGCTGAGGATGGCTGCGTTGGTCATTAACTCCGTGGGGAGGGGGGATCTGCCGCTTAACAGGACCGACAACCAGAGAAGTGGCATGGCGCTAAGAATGATAAATGGAGTGCGCCAGATGCCGAGAAAAAAGGATAGAAGGCCCGCGGCGACGAACTGGGCGATGGTGGCGCTGTCAAGCCAGGACGAAGGGAGCTCCAGGATGATGTAAGCGGCTACTGGCCCCAACACGGTCGCGATTGCGGCGCTGAGCAACACATAAAGCCTGCTAAGGTTGGCGACGTTGCGAGGTAAGTTGGCGCTTTCATCCTGTAATAGAGCCTGAGCCCGTGAGCCGAAGACGGCGAGCAGAACGGCGCAGATAGCTCCCAGCGTGGCAAGTCCTATCAAGGGCGCTACAGCGTGATAGGGAGAGGCGGTGGCGACGAAGCCCATGGTAATGAAAAAAAGCAATGCAGCGGCGTGGCGACTACGACGCCCCAGCTTTATAAGTTGCTCCCGACGCACCTTGAGAGGTTTAGGGCGCGCCATGGTCGACATCAGCTTTAAACTGCTTGCTTGAATATCGTTTGTCCCGGGGTGCATGTTAGTATAATTGTCCGATTTCACTGGAATCCCGCCGCACAAACAAACCCGTCATATCTGCTTTTGACGGTCGGCGAACCTGGAAAGCAGCGATGCAATGTTGTAATGGGCTGTAAAATTATCCAGTATTAATCGCCGCAAATGTGCAAGGCGGCGACTCCGGTTGGCGGTTCAGTGTGCTTATTGTATGTAACATTTTGTTATTTTTTGTTCGTTGTCCCATTTAACCCGATAGTGAACTCGCGCACAAGCACTTCGAATAAAATCGGAGATGAGTCTGCGGTTTAATTTCCTGGCGTGTCTTTCGCGGAAAGCCGTTAACAACAAAGCCCTTCAAACAAAGAGAGGTAAGTCTCAGCAATGGACGTAACGGCGGTTTTGGACCCGCTTAACGATGCTCAACGTGAGGCGGTTACCGCCAGCGCTCGCAACCTGCTGGTGCTGGCCGGCGCCGGCAGCGGCAAAACCCGCGTTCTTGTGCACCGCATGGCATGGTTGATTCAAGTCGAGCGTATTGGCGCTCACGCAATAATGGCGGTGACGTTCACCAACAAGGCGGCGCGGGAAATGCGTGAGCGGGTGGAGTCGCTGTTGCATATACCGACGCGTGGAATGTGGCTGGGAACCTTTCACAGCCTGGCGCACAGACTGCTGCGCGCGCACTGGCGAGAAGCCGGTTTGCCGGAAAACTTCCAGGTGATCGACTCAGATGACCAGCAGCGCATGCTGAAGCGAGTGATTCGCGAATTGGGACTGGATGAGTCCAAGTGGCCTGCGCGCCAGGCGCAGTATTTTATCAACAGCCAGAAAGACGAAGGGCTGCGACCGGATAATATTGAACCGGGTAGCGACGCCTGGCGGCAGACCATGAACAAGATATACCAGCGCTACGACGAATATTGTCGGCAGAGCGGGTTGGTGGACTTTGGCGAGTTATTGCTGCGCTCTCATGAACTCTGGCTGCAAAAGCCGGATCTGTTGCGGCACTATCAGCAGCGCTTCCAGCATATTCTGGTTGACGAGTTTCAGGATACCAACACCATTCAATATGCGTGGCTGCGCGTGTTGGCGGGGGACCGCGTTCCCATGACCGTGGTCGGAGACGACGACCAGTCCATCTACGGCTGGCGCGGCGCCAAGATTGAGAATATTCAGCGTTTCCAGAATGACTTCGGCGAAGCGGCGCTGGTGCGCCTTGAGCAGAACTACCGGTCAACGCAGACCATTCTGCGGGCCGCCAACCACGTCATTGCCCACAACCCCAGTCGTCTGGGCAAACAGCTATGGACGGATCAGGGCGAAGGCGAAGCGATTGACGTGTACGCTGCGTTTAACGAGCAGGATGAAGCCAACTATATTGTCGAATCCGTGCAGTCATGGGTGAATCAGGGGCGGTCGCGTTCGGAAGTGGCGCTGTTGTACCGGTCCAACGTGCAGTCGCGGGTATTGGAAGAAGCGTTGATCCGCCACGGCGTGCCATATCGGATATATGGCGGTTTACGCTTCTATGATCGTCTGGAGGTTAAAAACGCAGTGGCGTATTTGCGCCTGGCCCATTTCGCGGATGATGACGCCGCCTTTGAGCGGGTGGTCAACATTCCGTCTCGCGGCGTTGGCGCCAAGTCGTTGGAAACCTTGCGCGACGCAGCGCGCGAGCGCAGAGGGTCGTTATGGCGGACTTCTGTGGCGGCGGTCAGCGCAGGCTTAATCAAAGGCAAAGCGGGAGCTGGGCTGAAGCATTTTATTGAAATAGTCGAAAATCTGCGCGAATTTGCGAAAGAGAACAGTTTGCAGGATCTCACCAAGCATATGCTGGAAGTCAGCGGCATATTGGAGCATCACGCCAATGAAAAGGGAGATAAGGCGGAAGCGCGCAAGGAAAACCTGCTGGAACTGGTGAATGCGGTTGCCGAGTACGAAACACTCGACAATGAATCGCCCTTGGCGGAGTTCCTGACCCAGGCGGCGCTGGACGCAGGCGAGCGTCAGGCGGAGGTGGATCAGGATGCGGTGCAACTGATGACATTGCACTCCGCCAAAGGTTTGGAGTTTCCCCTGGTGTTTCTGACAGGCATGGAGGAAGAGCTGTTTCCTCATTCGATGGCTTTGGAAGAGGCGGGACGTTTGGAGGAAGAACGCCGGTTGTGCTACGTCGGCATTACTCGCGCCATGGAGAAGTTGGTGCTTACTTTTGCAGAAAGTCGCCGTTTGTATGGCCAGGATAAATATCACTCCATTTCTCGTTTTGTCCGCGAAATCCCCAATGAGCTATTGCGTGAAGTGCGCTTACGCTCCGTCGTGAGCAAACCTATGTTTTGGGATCGTGGGCCTGCGCATGGCGCGATTGGCGAGTCTGCGCAACAGTCAGGTATTTCTCTTGGGCAGCGGGTGCGACATGAAAAGTTTGGTGAAGGCGTTGTGCTGAACTATGAAGGCAGTGGTCCGCATTCCCGGATTCAGGTGAACTTCGACGATCAGGGCAGTAAGTGGCTGGTGCTTTCATACGCCAAACTGGAAGCGATTTGATCGGCCTGGCTGTTAACTGATCCGTTAGATTTTGCGTGCGCTTCGCCAGTGTCCTTTTGCCGGATAATCGAGTTATACTGCGGAACGCAGCCTTTTCGTCGGCTCATCTAAGCAGGTTTTATCCGCCTTTTTAGATGGCCTGGCGGCTGGCGCTGGATGCTTGGCTGCGCAAGGCGCCGAGATCACATAAGAATAAAGACAAAGGAAACGCAATCGAATGAAAAGACGCTATCTGTTTTCCCTGATGGGCGCAGGCATGTTGGGAATGCTTCTGGGCGGATGCTCCGCCGAGAAGGAAGCGGCGGCCCCGGTTGCCCAGCAGGCGCCCAAGCAAACCATTCAATGGAAGTTGGTGACTTCCTGGCCGAAAAACTTCCCTGGTCTGGGCGAAGCCCCAGAGCGTTTCGCTAAAGAAGTTGAGCGCATGAGCGACGGACGCCTAAAGGTCAAAGTCTATGGCGCTGGCGAACTGGTTCCTGCACTGGAGGTATTTGACGCCGTCTCTCAAGGCACTGCGGAAGCAGGCCATGCCGCATCATACTACTGGAAAGGCAAAATTCCCGCCGCACAGTTTTTCTCTACAGTTCCCTTTGGTTTGAATGCGCAGGAAATCAACTCATGGATCAGCTACGGCGGTGGCCTGGAGTTGTGGCGTGAATTGTATGAACCATTCGGCGTTATTCCTATGCTTGGCGGTAATACCGGTGTGCAGATGGGGGGCTGGTTCAACAAAGAGATCAACTCTCTGGATGACCTGAAAGGACTCAAGATGCGCATTCCTGGATTAGGCGGAGAAGTCTTGCAACGGGCTGGCGGTACGCCGGTGCAATTGCCGGGCGGCGAAATTTTCACCGCTTTGCAGACTGGCGCCATTGACGCCACAGAGTGGGTAGGCCCATACAATGATTTGGCGTTCGGTCTGCATAAAGCGGCCAAATACTATTATTATCCCGGCTGGCATGAGCCCGGCACTTCCTTGGAGTTCACGTTTAACAAGAAAGCGTTCGAAGCCTTGCCTAAAGATCTGCAAGCCATTGTGGAAGTGGCTGCGCGTATGACCAACCAGGATATGCTGGATGAATATACGGCGCGCAACAACGCGGCTCTGAATGAACTGGTGAACAACCATGGGGTGGACGTCCGCCGCTTTCCTGACGACGTGCTGAAGGAGCTGCAGGATATCTCCCGTCAGACAATTCAGGAGATTGCAGATAAAGATCCCGCAGTGAAAAGGGTTTATGAATCTTATGAGAAATTCCGCAGCAATGTGTGGAAATACCATGAGATCTCAGAAAGAGCGTATATCAACGCCAGGTCATAAGGCGCGCACTACAGACACAAAAAACCGCAGCTTAGACTGCGGTTTTTTTATGCCTGGCGTCTTACCCCGGATCACTCTCCGGCAGGCACCGCGCGGATGCGTCCGGAGTCGTCAATCGCCACCAGAACAAATACGCCTTCCGTTACCTTGCGGGGCGTATTTTGATGGTTGTCGCGGGTCCAGACCTCCACTTCTATATGCATGGAGCTGGTGCCGATATTAACCATGCGCGCATAGCAACTGACTTCCGCGCCGACTCTCACCGGAGACAGAAAATCTAACTGTTTGACGGATACGGTCGCGGTGCGGCCTTTGGCGATACGACCGGCCATGCTGGCTGCGGCCAGGTCCATCTGCGACATCAACCAGCCAGCGTAGATATCGCCGTTGGAGTTGGTGTCCTTATCGAGAGCAATGACGCGAAGCGCCAGTTCTCCGTTGGGGGCTGAGCTACTAGAAGCTTTCATGACAGTTCTCTTGTATTTATGAAAATCCGTTATCTGCAAGTTTAGGCGCTGGGGAGGCGATTCTCCGCCATTGTATCAATTGCGCCTAAACGGTGGAGGGGATTACGGCCCGTAAACCACCTCAGGCAACCAGGTGGCCAGTGACGGCCAGGCCGCCAGCAGACAGAGCATTAATACCTGGATGACGATAAAAGGTGCCACGCCTATATAAATGTCCGTTGTTTTCACGTGGCTTGGGGCGACCCCGCGTAAATAAAACAGCGAAAATCCGAATGGCGGGGTCAGGAACGATGTCTGTAAATTTAAACCGATCATAATACCCAACCAAATCGGGTCGACTCCCATTGCCAACAATACCGGGCCGACGATCGGCACGACTACGAAGGTGATCTCGATAAAGTCGAGAATAAAGCCCAATAGGAAAATAACCAGCATCACCACCAGCACCGCCATGAATACGCCGCCGGGCATGGATGTGAAAATCTCTTTGATCAGTTCATCGCCGCCATAGGCGCGGAACACCAGTGAAAAAACAGTAGCGCCAATCAGTATCATAAACACCATACAGGTGACGCGGGTGGTTTGCTGACAAACGTCCCTTAATACAGAAACTGAAATCTGGCGTTTATAGGTCGCCAGGATAATAGCGCCAAATGCGCCGACGCCAGCTGCTTCCGTCGGCGTGGCGATACCTGACAGGATTGAGCCCAGAACCGCGATGATCAGCGCCAATGGTGGCGTCAGATCCTTCAGAAGAGAGAGTTCACGAGAGTGCATTTCCTGTTTGCTAAGCTTTTCGCCGGCGGGCATTAGGTCTGGCTTAACAAGCGCTAATACAAACAGATAAATGATGTACAACAGAACCAGTACCAGGCCTGGAATCAGCGCCCCGACGAAAAGGTCGCCCACGGAGACGGTGTCCGGGTTGAAAATACCCATATCCCGTTGTGCTTGTTGATAGGAGCTGGATAACACATCTCCCAACAAAACCAGGGCGATCGAAGGAGGAATGATCTGGCCCAGAGTGCCCGTGGCGCAGATGGTTCCGGTGGCCACCGCTTTGCTGTATCTGCTTTTCAGCATGGTCGGCAGGGAAATGAGGCCCATTGTCACTACCGTGGCGCCGACGATGCCTGTACTGGCCGCCAGCAACATACCGACGATGGCTACAGAGATACCCAGGCCGCCGGGAACATTGCGGAACAACATGGCCATGCTTTCCAGTAGATTTTCAGCGATCTTTGACTTCTGCAGCATACAGCCCATAAACACGAACAAGGGCACCGCCAATAAGGTCTGGTTATTCATTAACCCATATAGGCGGCTGGGCGTGGCCAGTAAGAAGCTATGGTCAAAAACGCCGGCCATGGCCCCAATGCCTGCAAAGGCGAGGGCGGTGCCGGCGAGGGAGAAGGCCACGGGATAACCACAGAGTAATACCAGACAGACCACCGCGAACATGATCAGCGACATATATTCCATATTAGTCGTGCTCCTCTTGTCCGTTGGAATGGCTGGGGTTGATTATCAGACAGAGGTTACGCAGCACTTCCGCAGTTCCTTGGGCGCCAAGGACAAATACCAACGCCAGAATCAGCGATTTGAGGATGAAGACTGCAGGCAATCCGGCTGTTTCAGGAGAAATTTCGCGAATACGCCAGCTCTGCGCTATGTATGGCCAGCTTTCTATGCCGATATAAATAAGCAGAGGGAATAAGAGAAGAAGCGTTCCCAATAAGTTCACAATGGCTTTGCCGCGCACGGAAAATCGTTGATAGAGAATATCCACTCTCACATGTTCATCGTGTTTCAGGGTGTAGGCGGAAGCAATCATGAATACGAAGCCATGCATATAAAGCACGGATTCCTGAAGGGCGATGGAACTGTTATTGAAGACATACCGGAGCAGGACGACGGCGACAGTTCCGACTACCATTCCGATATTGAGCCAGGAAATAATGGCGCCGGTTTTCTCGGTGAATGCGTCAATGAGTCTCACAACCGCAGTGAGGCCGTTAGTCATTATGGATTTTCCTTCTTGTTGTTAGATGGGGCTATCGGTGTAGCGACCGAGTCAGCAGCCCTTCATGTCCACAGCTCTTACTTCTGACATATCTATGCATACGACGCCCGAAAAATCCCTAATGTGCAGCAGTCTCTTGTTTCCTTAACCGGGGGGCGGGAATTCAACCGCTAAGTTTAACCTGAGTGAAATGGGAATGCGATGAGCCTTGGGTGAAAACAGGTTGCAATCTGAATGTCACAAGGCGTCACTTTGTAACATCCTTGTCACATTCGAATCCTATAGTGGCGATCAATCCGACGAACCTATCGGATACGTCGCAATCGAAACCAGGAGTTCATCCCTATGCAATTAAAAAAATTTTTTGCGGCAGCCACAGTTGTTGCTGCTTCATTCTGGGCAGGCGCAGCTTCTGCGGATTTGGATCCGAAGCTGTCTGATTACAGTAAAGCAAGTGGTGTTTCCGGCAATCTATCCAGCGTAGGTTCCGATACTCTGGCCAACCTGATGACGCTGTGGGCCGAAGAGTTCAAGCGTAATTATCCAAACGTCAATATTCAGATCCAGGCTGCAGGCTCCTCCACTGCGCCTCCAGCGTTGACTGAAGGCACTTCCAACATGGGCCCGATGAGCCGCAAGATGAAAGACAAAGAGTTGGAAGCGTTCGAAAAGAAATTCGGCTACAAGCCAACCGCTATTCCTGTCGCGATCGACGCCCTGGCGGTGTTCGTCCACAAAGACAACCCTATTAAAGGCATGACCATGGCGCAAATCGACGCTGTGTTCTCCTCTACTCGCAAGTGCGGTTACAGCAAAGACGTCACTACTTGGGGCGATTTGGGGCTGACTGGCTCCATGGCTAACCGTTCCGTACAGTTGTTTGGTCGTAACTCTGTTTCCGGCACCTACGGTTACTTTAAAGAGCACGCACTGTGTAAAGGCGACTTCAAAAACAACGTTAACGAACAGCCTGGCTCTGCGTCAGTTGTTCAGGGCGTATCTGAATCCGTGAATGGCATTGGTTATTCCGGTATCGGCTACAAGACAGCCAGCGTGCGTCTGGTTCCTCTTGCCAAGAAAGAAGGCGACAAGTTTGTAGAAGCTTCGCCTGCAACGGCAATCACTGGCGAGTACCCACTGTCGCGCTTCTTGTACGTATACGTTAACAAGGCTCCAAACAAAGACCTGGACCCGATCGTTGGCGAATTCATCAAAATGATCATGTCCAAGCAAGGCCAGGAAGTGGTCGTGAAAGACGGTTATGTGCCTCTGCCTTCTTCCGTCACCAGCAAGTACCTGAAGGAGCTGTCACTGTAAGACTTTCTTACAGACAAAGCTTAAAGGTCGAAAAAAACCGCCTCATTCAGGCGGTTTTTTCTTTTGTGAAGCGCACTTACCTGCTTGGGTCTTACGCATAATCCCCGCGATCCCGCCATACACTTTTCACATCTGCGCTGCTATCTTATGCGGTTATCGGGGTAACTCTCTCGCCAAAGAAAAGCATAAGGAAAAGCCATGCGCGCACTTAAGTTTGTTGGCTATATATTCGTTCTGTTGATCGTAATTGTTATAGCCGCTCTCTTTTTTATAGATATCATCGCCAAGTTTGCGATTGAAGAAGAAGGCACCAAAGCAGTAAAGGCCAAGGTTGAAGTGGATTCGGTGGATGTCCGTTTCTTTCCTCTTGGCGCCTCAATTTATGGTTTGAAGGTGACCAATCCTCAGGCGCCGATGACCAACGCATTTGAAGCGGAACTGATCGACGCCAATCTGGACTGGGAACCACTGTTAAAGTCCAAAGTGATTGTGGAAACCGCTGCGTTGGAAGGCATGCGCTTTAATACAGCGCGCTCCGTTACCGGCGCTGTACCAGGATTGACGCCTCCTCCCAGCCAGGAGCCTTCGCTGGTTGATCAGTTCAAAGAAGATATGAAGCTGCCGGCCATTGATATTCCAGATCCAAGTGAGCTGCTGGCCAGAGTGGATCTTAAGACCGTGAGTATGGCCAAGGAGATGGAGGCTTCTCTGTCTGCGCGCAAGAAAGCCTGGAAAGAACGCATCGACGCTCTGCCTAACAAAGAAACCCTGGAAAGCTACAAGCAGCGTATCAAAGCGCTGAAAGAGGCGAAAAATCCTCTCGAAAGGCTGCAGGCCGTCGCCAAAGTGAAAGACTTGCAGAGCGACGCCAAGAAAGACTTACAGAAAATCCGCGACGCCAAGTCTGATCTGGAGAAAGAAGTCGCTCAGTTAAAAGCGGATCTGGCTAAAGTAAAAGCAGCCCCGCAAGAAGATATGAAGCGCGTGATGGAACTGGCTGGTTTGAATCCGGGCGCCTGGGAAGGTTTGGCGAAAGCCTTGTTCGGCGATGAAGTGGCGAAATGGGCGAACAACGCCTACATGTGGTACGGTCGCTTGCAACCCTACATCAATGGTTCTGGTGAGGAAGCGCAGAAGTCCGCCCCCGAGCCTGATACGACGGACTACAGCGACGGCTTGCCGCGTTTCCTGGTGAAGACGTTGAGCATCAGCGGTAAGTTGCCGATTCCGCAGCAGGATGTGCCATTCTCCGGTAAGTTCAACAACTTGACGGATCGCGCCGATGTTTGGGGCAAGCCTGCGCAATTGGCCCTGCAAAGCCAGGCGCAGGGCGTTGGCAAGCTGGACTTCAAGGGCGTCCTTGATCATGTCACCGCTGTCGCTAAGGATTCTTTCTCCTTCGACCTGACGGATCTGCCCGTCACTGATATTGTTTTCTCCGATAAAGAAGATTTCCCCGTCACCTTGAGCAAAGCGATCGCCGCGATAGCAGGCAAGGCGGATATCACTGACGGCAAGTTGGCGATGAATGTCGACGCCAAATTCCTGGAAGTGCAACTGGCCAACCTGTTGGAAGGAGAGAGCGCTCCGCTGAAGAAGGCGCTGCTGAATGCATTGAAGAATATTTCTCAGTTCGATGTGAATATGCTGGCCTCCGGCGCGCTGCAGGACCCTGAAGTGAAAATCACTTCCAGTCTGGACAAAATATTGTCGCAGAGCGTGAAAGGGCTGATCGACGAGGAGAAGAAAAAGCTTTCCGGCAAGGTGCAGGCGAAACTGAATGAGATCGTCAGTGAGAAAGTCGGCGGGCTGGACAGTGAGTTGAATGGATTGGTGGATATCAACGCGCTGTTGCAAGAACGCATCGGCGACTTTTCCAACCTGTTGTAATTCACTTTCCGCTGTCATCAGCATCAATACGCGGGGACGAAACAGCTTCGTCCCCGCTAACGCCACCCCACTTATTTCCCTTAAATCCCGCGTTACTCGCACGCTGCGCTGAAGTTCGGCGGATAATGGGACTGCGTCCTGATAAGCTGTCACAGAAGCTTAAAATCCCTTTGCTTTAATGAAGACTCCGCCAGCGACAAATGTGACAGGGTTGTAACATAACTGTCACATTGTGCCGTTATCGTTTGCGCATCTTTTAATATTGGGATTTCACTATGAATGAGGCGGTATCTGTCAAAGCCCCAGAGATAGACTTCAATACCCCCCAGCTCAAGCGCCACCGCAGTATCCGAACCCTGAAAGACAAAATGGCGAAAGGGTTTATAGCCGCCGGCGGCGTGAGCGTCATTGTTGCAGTCACCCTGATCTTCTTTTACTTACTGTATGAAGTGGCGCCGATTTTTAAATCCGCGTCCGTAGATGCTATCGCCAGCTATGACGCTCCCGGCGAGAAGGGCGCAACCCTGTTGCTGGGCATGGAAGAGCAGGCCGAGAAGGGGCTGAGGCTGAATGATAATGGCAATGTCGCCTTCTTTAATTTAAAAGACGGCTCTGTCGATTCCGCTACCCGACTGCCTATTCCAGATAGCGCGACGCTGACCGGCGTCAACGAAGGCGCGCCAGGCTCCAACACTGTGGTGGCTGGCGTGAGTGACGGCAGCGTCGTTATCTTTAAACACACATACAAGATCACCTGGCCGAACAATGTCCGGGTGATCACGCCATCCCTGGAGTTTCCTTATGGCGAGTCTCCGATGGCGTTGGATCCTTCCGGGGCGGCGCTGACTCATGTGGCGGTGCGTGATAATAATGATTATCTGCTGGTCGTGGGCGCCAATGCCTCCAACAAGCTGTTCGCCAGCTTTTATGAGAAAGAAGCGAACTTCCTGACTGGCGACGTGACGCTGGAAGAATCAACCGTCACCATGCCTTCAGTGAATGGCGATATCGTTTCCATTCAGATCAGTCCGGACACCCGTTGGCTGTATATCGCCACCAAGAGCGGCAAGCTGGACATGTACGACATTTCCAACAAGCAGTCGCCGGATCTGATCGCTCGCGTCGACGCTGTGGCGTCAGGCTCCCAGATTACTGACATGCGCTTTCTGCTGGGCGGCTATTCCTTGTTGATTGCCAACAACCGTGGCGAAATTCGTCAGTGGTTCCCAGTCCGCGACACTGAAAACCAGTATCACTTGCAGCATGTGCGCAGCTTCCAGGCGGGCAAGGCGGCAATCGCCAAGATCGCAGTGGAGCCAAGACGGAAAGGTTTTCTGGTCGCTACCGCTCAGGGCGAAGCGGCGATTTTCAACACCACTGCTGAGCGCAATCTGCTGCAGGCGCAGATCGTTGACAGCGACGTCAAGCATCTGTCGATTGCGCCCAGAGCTAACTTCATGCTGCTGCAGTCGCAAGATGACCGCCTGCATTTCTGGAGCATCGACAATGAACACCCGGACGTGTCCTGGTCCGCGCTTTGGAACGAAGTGTGGTATGAGGGCTATGCCGAGCCAGACTATGTTTGGCAGTCTTCCGCCGCCAGTAATGATTTTGAACCCAAGTACAGTCTGACGCCTCTGGTATTCGGCACGATCAAAGCGGCGTTCTACGCCATGTTGATCGCAATTCCTCTGGCGATCTGCGGCGCCTTGTATACCGCTCATTTCATGTCGCCGACTTTGCGTCGGAAAGTGAAGCCGGCGATTGAGCTGATGGAAGCATTGCCGACGGTCATTTTGGGCTTCCTGGCGGGGCTGTTTTTCGCTCCCTTTATGGAATCGCACATGCCGGGCGTATTTACGCTGTTGGTGTTGACTCCCATCGCGATTCTTGTGTTCAGCTTCGCATGGGTCAACATGCCGCAATCCGTACGCTTGATAGTGCCGGAAGGCTGGGAGCCATTGTTGCTGTTGCCGGTTATTTGCTTCATCGGCTGGCTCAGCTTTGCGATCAGCCCTGCTGTAGAAGTCGCTTTGTTCGCCGGCAATATGCCTCTTTGGCTGAAAGAAAACCTGGGCCTCGATTATGACCAGCGCAACGCGCTTGTGGTTGGCGCGGCGATGGGCTTTGCGGTGATTCCCACTATTTTCTCCATTACCGAAGACGCCGTATTCAGCGTGCCCAAGCATCTGACCTACGGATCATTGGCGCTGGGCGCAACACAATGGCAAACCATGATTCGCGTTGTGCTGCCTACCGCCAGCCCGGGCATTTTCTCCGCATTGATGATCGGTCTGGGACGCGCTGTCGGTGAAACCATGATCGTACTGATGGCGACAGGCAACACGCCGATTATGGATATGAATATTTTTGAGGGCATGCGTACGCTGGCCGCTAACATTGCGGTGGAAATGCCAGAATCTGAAGTTGGCAGCTCGCACTTCCGGATTCTGTTCCTGGCGGCGTTCGTGTTGTTCCTGTTCACTTTCCTGGTGAACACTGTGGCTGAATTCGTGCGCCAGCGTCTGCGGGCCAAGTACAGCGTGATCTAAGGTCACGCTGAGTCATGCGGAAGTCCGATGGGCAGTAAAGAAATCTGAGAGAATCGAGAGAACAGAATGCGCGTTTCACTGAAAACCTGGTTTAACAAAGGCGATCCCTGGATCTGGATTAACGCCGGCGCCGTATCGATCAGTCTGGTGATGGTGTTCGGTCTGCTGCTGCTGATTGGCGTGCGCGGCTTGGCCCACTTTTGGCCTCATAGCCTGATGGAAACGGATTATCTTGGCGAAAACGATAAAACCACGCTGTTGATCGGCGAGATCGTTGAAACGGAAGAAGTGCCGGCGGAGCAATTACACGCCGCAGGCGTGCAGGTGCCGCCGGGTGTGGATTATATGCGCCGGGACCTGATCAAGACCGGCAACAGGGACCTGCTCGGCTCCGACTTTCGTTGGGTGCTGGCGGACCGCATGCGCGACGTGCGCTATCCCAAAGAGTTGATGGCGCTGGAGCGTCGAGAGTGGGGTAATTTCTACGGTTATTTGGTGTCCGTCAAAGAAAATGGCTCGGTAGTAGCCTCTGGGGCCGGCGCTTGGGATGAGTTACAGTCCCGCATTGATCGCGCCCTGTCGTTGCACGACCGTATCTATGACATCGAAAAGCAGCAGATTGGTAAGGTGAACTATTCGCTGGAGCGTCTGCGTCTGAAGGAACGCCGCTTGGAGCTGGATGGCCGCAAGACGCCGGAAGCTATGGCGGAGATTGAAGCTGAGCGCGCGGAACAGCACGCTACGTATGAAGCGCTGCAGAAAGATCTGGACGAGCTGTATCAGGAAATCAAACGCGATGCCCTGGTGGCTCGCGCGATGAACGGTAAAGAGTTGGAAATCTCCCTGTCCAAAGTGGTGCGCGCCTTTCAGCCGAACCAGATGGGAGTAGTGGAAAAGGTTGGATTCTATTTCGCCAAGATCTGGGAATTCATTAGCGATGATCCGCGTGAAGCGAATACTGAGGGCGGCATCTTCCCGGCTATTTACGGCACGGTATTGATGGTGATCATTATGTCCGTGCTGGTGACGCCACTGGGTGTGATTGCCGCCGTTTACCTCCGGGAATATGCGCATCAAGGCGCGCTGACGCGCATCATCCGCATCGCGGTCAATAACTTGGCGGGAGTTCCCTCCATTGTGTACGGCGTATTTGGTCTGGGCTTCTTTATCTATTTCCTCGGTAGCGGTATTGACGAACACTTCTTTCCTGAAGCGCTGCCTTCGCCGACCTTTGGCGCTCCCGGACTGTTGTGGGCGTCGATCACTCTGGCGATTCTGACTTTGCCAGTCGTCATCGTCGCCACGGAGGAGGGCCTCGCCCGTATTCCCCGTTCGATTCGCGAAGGCAGCCTGGCGTTGGGTGCCACCAAGGCGGAAACGCTGTGGCGGGTTGTCCTGCCAATGGCCAGCCCGGCCATGATGACCGGTGTGATTCTCGCGATAGCGCGCGCCGCTGGGGAAGTCGCACCTTTGATGTTGGTAGGGGTGGTTAAGCTGGCTCCGTCGCTGCCGCTGGATGGTAATTATCCTTATCTGCACCTGGATCAAAAATTTATGCACCTGGGCTTCCATATCTACGACGTCGGTTTCCAAAGCCCCAACGTAGAGGCGGCGCGCCCACTGGTTTATGCGACGGCCCTGTTGCTGGTGGCGGTGATCGCATTACTTAACCTGAGTGCGGTGGCGATTCGTAACCGCCTGCGTGAAAAGTACAAAGCCCTTGAGATGTAACCTGAGCCGGATGACGCCCCGAAGCCGGTGGGGAGGACTATAATGAGTGAAACTATGACCAATCAGAACGTAGTGAACGAAGAGCAGCCATTCAACGAATCCAAGCACCGTTCTCACGGTATCGACATTAGCGCGATCGAGCGCTCGATGGAGGATTTGTCGATCGACAATGAGACGATCGCCCTTGAGGTGAACAAACTCAAGCTGTTCTACGGCGAGAAAGAAGCGTTACACGGCATTGATCTGAGCATCCCGCAGAAGCGGGTGACGGCGTTCATCGGTCCGTCAGGTTGTGGTAAGTCCACCCTGCTGCGTTGTTTCAACCGAATGAACGATCTGGTGGACGGTTGTCGCATTGACGGCCAGATCCTGCTGGAGCAGGAAGACATTTACCGCAAGGGAGTGGATGTGGCGGAATTGCGTCGTCGGGTGGGTATGGTGTTCCAGAAGCCGAACCCATTCCCCAAGACCATCTATGAGAACGTGGCTTACGGGCTCAGAATCCAGGGCATCAACAAGAAGCGCATCCTGGATGAGACCGTTGAATGGGCGCTCAAGTCTGCGGCGTTGTGGGATGAAGTGAAGGACCGCTTGAATGACAGCGCTTTGGGCCTGTCCGGTGGTCAGCAGCAGCGTTTGGTTATCGCCCGCACTGTGGCGGTGAAACCGGAAGTTCTTTTGCTTGACGAACCTGCATCGGCTCTTGACCCGCTATCGACGCTGAAGATCGAAGAGCTGATCCATGAGCTGAAAAACGATTACACCATCGTCATCGTCACCCATAATATGCAGCAGGCGGCGCGGGTATCGGACTATACTGCGTTCATGTACATGGGCGACCTGATTGAATTCGGCAGCACCAACCAGCTGTTCACCAATCCGTCCTGCAAGCAGACAGAAGATTATATTACCGGGCGTTACGGGTAACAGTTTTCCCCGGCGGAAATTAGTAATAGGAAGCATATATGGCGAACTCAGACGTTCATTTGCAGCATATTTCTCAACAGTTCAATGTCGATTTGCGGGAGCTTCGGAACCATGTTCTGGTGATGGGCGGCCTGGTGGAAAAGCAGGTGGCGGACGCGGTTGAGGCATTGGTGCGAGGGGATTCCGAACTGGCCGAAATGGTGCGCCAGAATGACAATGACGTCGATAAACTGGAACTTACCATTGATGAGGAATGCACCAGGGTGATCGCCAAGCGCCAGCCTACGGCGAGCGATTTGCGCCTGGTGGTGGCGATTGCGAAAATGGTTAACGACCTGGAGCGCATCGGCGATGAGTCGGAGAAAATCGCCAAGAACGCGCTGCAATTGCTGGAAGAAGGCGAAGCGCCGCGGGGTTACGTGGAAGTGCGTCATATCGGCAGCCATGTCGGAAAAATGGTGCATGACGCACTGGACGCCTTCGCCCGTTTTGATTTGGACTTGGCCTTTGAAGTCATGAAAGAAGACAAGTCAGTGGACATCGAGTATAAAACCGCGATGCGTTCACTGGTGACGTTCATGATGGAAGATCCGCGCAGTATCTCCCGAATCCTTAGCGTCATGTGGGTGTTGCGTGCGCTGGAGCGCATCGGCGACCACGCCAGAAATATCTGTGAGCACGTGATTTTCATGGTGAAGGGTAAGGATGTGCGCCATGCTTCTCTGGAGAAAACCGAGAAGCTTATCGAAAGATCCTGACCTTTTTCCGGCGAGTCTATTTATGGTAAAACGCAGCTTCGGTTGCGTTTTTTGTGTTTAGCGCCGCTGATTCAACAATTGTTATCAGGACTTGTGCATTGTCTACGCCGCTTTTTTGTTATGGCACGTTACGTCACCCTCATGTGATGCAACGGCTGTTAGGCTGGACGCCGGAAGCCTCCGCCGCCAGACTGCCGGGATATCGTTGTTTACAGGTTGTCGGAAAGGCCTATCCTGGCCTTTGGCGCGACCGGAATGCAGATTGCACTGGTTACCTCTACCACGGCCTGACTCAGCATGACATCACCCGCCTTGACCACTATGAAGGCGATGATTACGTCCGTCGTTACTGCATGGTAAGGACGCCTGGAGGCGGCCGCCTTATTGCCTGGGTCTACCTTTACCGCCGGCCCGAAAAACTGACCACCCGTATCTGGCGTTACGAAACCTTTCTGCGGGATAGTCTGGTTAACTATCTTGGTGAATTGTAGGTTTTTGTAATATAAGCCGGTTTTTCAAAGCGCTGAAAATTTAGACAACTATACTGGAAGACAGGCGAACGGATTCATGCCGCTCGCCATGTCTTTTTGTTGTCGTTGTTTTTGGGATGCTCTCATATGAAGTTGTTCCGCGCTGTTTTCTGTCTGTTGTCCGCTCTTCTACTTTCCGCTCCTGTTTTCGCCGTTAAATCGGACGCCTCGCTATCCGCAAATTTGCTGGCTCAAACAGGTGTGGATGAATTGCTGTCGCGCTATCCGGATATGATTAAAACCGGAATACGCGCCAACATCCGACGCACTGGCGCGTCGGAAGATCTGATGGACCTGTTTGAACGGGTGGTGGATGGCGCTTATCAGGCGGACGACCTGCAAAGTCAGGTCGAGAGACGCCTGGAGCAGCAGCTATCGCCAGCGGAAATGCGTCATATTTTGCAGTGGTATCGGTCCCCAATCGGTCAGAAAATCGTGGCGGCGGAGCTTAACGCTATGAGCACGGAGGAATACGCCGAGGCGCAGAAAAGAATGGAGAGCCTGAGCGAGGAAAACAAAGGCGGCGAGAGGGAGCATCTGTTCTCCGCCTATGATCGCGCCACCCGGGCGACGGACTCCATGCTGGATAATACAGTCACAATCCAATTGGCTATGGCCGCCGCAATAACCTCTGTAGTGAAAGGTCCAGAGTTGCCTTCATATCATGATCTGAAAAGGGTGATTGAAGAGCGCCGCTTCTCCATGCGAGGCATGGTGGGACAGCAAGTCTATCTGAACTACCTCTATACCTATCGAAACGTACCGCTCACAGACATGAAGGACTACATTGCGTTCGCTCGCACCGACGCGGGATCGCGTTTTGTGGAAGCGTTAAAGACAGCTTTGTTTGATGTGCTGGAAGAACGTTCAGAGATGCTAGGGGAAAGATTGAACCAATTGGCTGGGGCGCAGTAACCGCCTTAGTTCTTTGAAAGGAGTCGAACGCCTGACATAAAACAGGAGTTGCCCGCGGGTCGGGAGGAGGGAGAGATGACCCGCAGGCGGCCATCCTGTCGAAACCGGATGGAGCGCCGGATGCGTTGCGACATCACCGGACCCCTTGAGATCAGTCCTGCCGCTATTCCGCCAGCGCTGAGCGCAACTGTAACCAATTCCCTTTGTCCCAGGGTTGACGCATATCAACAACCCCGGCGTTTTATCCGGATTATGCTTAGCGCCTACAAGCCATCAGAGACTTAAGCTTAATTGCGCAATCTTTTCCCAGCCCATAAAATTTCAACGTTTTTCATTATGTTCTGCGCCTGCAGGCGGTGGTTTGTAGTAAATCGTTGACAGGGGCGCGCTCAATAACAATAACCGAGAACTAAAGTACGGATTAGCTGAATGAGAAAACTTCCACTTCTGCTGGGCGGTCTGCTGTGCATGGCCGGTCCTGTTTGGGCCTCTGAAGGAGGCATGTTCGTCCTCGACGCCACTGACTCACCCAAGGCGATACTCGCCGTCATAATTTTTATCGTCGCTTATATCGCCGTCATGGCGGAAGAAGTATTGCATTTAAGGAAATCCAAGCCGGTTATTTTCGCCGCTGGATTAATCTGGGTCCTGGTGGCCAGCGTGGCTCAGGACATGGGACGCAGCGATGACGAAATCCACAACGCCGTCTCTCACAATTTGTTGGAGTACGGCGCTTTATTCTTATTTCTATTGGTGGCGATGACTTTCATCAATGCGATGGAAGAGCGCCATGTCTTCGAGTCCTTACGCTCGTATCTGGTGCACAAGGGCATGAGCTATCGTAAGCTGTTCTGGGTTACCGGATGGCTGGCGTTTTTCATTTCGCCAGTGGCGGATAACCTCACCACCGCGTTGTTGATGGGCGCCGTCATCATGGCGGTGGGGGGCAGAGATACTCGATTTGTCTCTTTGGCCATGGTCAATGTGGTGGTGGGCGCTAACGCAGGTGGGGCGTTCAGTCCTTTTGGGGACATTACGACGTTGATGGTGTGGGCGTCCAAGAAAGTTCAGTTTGAAGAGTTTTTTGCGCTGTTCATTCCTTCCGTGCTGAATTTTGTAACACCCGCGCTGATCATGAACTTTTTCCTGCCTAATGGCGTTCCTTCCGGACATGGTGGGCTGGTTCCAATCAAGCGAGGAGGCCTACGCATCTGCGCCTTGTTCCTACTCACCATTGCAACGGCGGTCTGCTTTGAGCGCTTTTTCCATCTGCCGCCGTTTCTCGGCATGATGACCGGTATGTCCGTACTCATGTTTTTCGCTTATTTTCTACGTAAAACCGGCACGGTGGAGGATGATATCCAGTTTGATATTTTCCGAAGAGTGGCGCGTGCGGAGTGGGACACGTTACTGTTCTTTTTCGGTGTTATCTTCTGTGTGGGCGGCCTGGCGACGTTGGGCTATCTGCAGATGATGTCCCATGGCATGTACGATAACTGGGGGCCAACGATCGCGAATATTGTGGCGGGAACTATTTCTGCGGTCGTGGATAATATTCCGGTGATGTTCGCGATTATTTCCATGGAGCCGGATATGGATGTCAGCCAATGGCTGTTGATCACGCTTACTGCGGGAGTGGGAGGCAGCCTGCTCTCTATCGGTTCTGCGGCCGGGGTGGCGTTGATGGGGCAGTCAAAAGGCAGCTATACCTTCTTGTCCCATCTGAAATGGTCCTGGGCTATCTTGATCGGCTACGGCGTATCTATCGCCGCGCATCTGGCTATCAATGGAACCTGAAAGGCCTGTGTGGCGACGAGCTGCCGGACTAATAGTCTGGCGCATGGATGCGCCTGCGCGGCTGTTAGCCGCGGGAGACAGGGCCTGACCTGTGCAGGCCCTGTCGTTGCAGACAAGTAGAAGGAAGCTATTTGTCTGCCTGATTAATAGCATGGAACACACTGAGACTAGAGAACCTTCGCCATGTCCCCGTCCCCTGAAATCTTATCGGTCAGTAGCCAGGACCAAGTACATTCCACGCTGTCTCTCTATCGCACAGAGGATGCATTGGCTCCAGTGGTTGTCTGTATGCCCGCTATGGGCGTGCGAGCCAGCTTCTATGCGCCTTTGGCGGAGGCGCTGTCCGCGCGCGGCCTGCACTGCGCAACGGCGGACCTGCGCGGACATGGCGGCAGCTCAGTGCGCGCATCCCGGCGCACTAATTTCGGTTACTACGAAATGATTCAGTATGACTGGCCGGCAGTGTTGGACTGTGTGAGGCTTCATTTACCGGATTCACCGATCTGGCTGCTTGGCCACAGTCTGGGCGGTCAACTGAGCGCCCTTTACATGGCGGAGCAGCCGGGGTCCGTAGCAGGCCTGATTTTACTGGCTTCCTGTAATGTCTATTACAAAGGTTACGCCAAACCTTTGAGGACTCTCGTCAGCACGCAATTTCTTCGCGGCGTCAGCGAAGTACTGGGTTATTTGCCAGGGGATCGCATTGGTTTCGCAGGGCGGGAGGCGCGTCGCCTTATTCGCGATTGGGCGCGTAATGCTCGCACTGGTGATTATTACCCGGAGCGCAGCCCTATTAATTATGAGCGTCTTTTGGAGGCGGTCACCAAGCCTGTGCTGGCGATTTCATTCGAGTCCGATGAACTGGCTCCGGCTGAAGCCGTAGCGAACTTGTATTGCAAAATGCCTTCAGCGGAGGTAACGCATTGGCGTCTGACGAATGCGGATTTTGGCGGCGCCTGCGTTGGGCACTTCAATTGGATCAAACACTCCGAGAACTTGGCGCAGCGTTTAGGCGGTTGGCTGAATGAGCGTAATGCCTTACACCCTGAGTCGACGTTGACGGCCCCGCAGGAAAGCTAACAGGGTAAGCCCGCGCCTTACCCTGTCCATAGCTTGAAAAGGCAGGCCTAGACTTTGAGTTTGTCCGTATAGGGCGGCCAGCCCAGAGGTTTCCCCGCCAGCACATGGAGGTGAATATGGAAAACGGTTTGGCCTGCGCTTTCGTTACAGTTCATCACCACCCGGTAGCCGTCGTCGGCGAACCCTTTTTCTTTGGCGATTTTGGCGGCGGCGATGTACAAGTGGCCCACTAACTCCCGGTCTTGTTCTTCAATATCGTTGATCGTGGCGATGGACTTTTTGGGAATGACCAGAAAGTGCACCGGCGCCTGGGGGTTGATATCGTTGAACGCCAGACAGAATTCATCCTCGTAGATAATATCGGCGGGGATTTCCCGTTTGATGATTTTGCTGAAAATCGTTTCAGACATGGTCTTGCATCCTTTGGCTGGGTTACTTGTTGAGATGTTAATAATCAGACGCATGGATGCGCCTGCGCGGCGGCTAGCCGCGGGAGACAGTGCCTGACATGGGCAGGCGCTGTCGTTGCGGACAAATAGAAGGAAGCTATTTGTCCGCCTGATTAATAACGCGTCAGCGGACGTTCCGCCTCGGCGCCATTCAGTCCCATTGCATAGGCGACGACCTTGCGCTTCGCCGGTCCCAACAAGCCAGCGAGGCCAAGACCAAGGTTGCGCGCCAACTTCACAGGGGCCAGATTGTTGCTGAAGGCGTAATAAAAACCATCCATCAGCGTCATCATTTTAAGATTCTCTCCCCGGCGCAATCGTTCATACTGGCGGAGCGTCTCAAGGTCTCCAATGTCCGGGCCACGTTCAGCGGCTTGCCGAATGACTTCCGCAAGGGCGGCGGCGTCCTGAAAACCCAGGTTTACTCCCTGTCCCGCCAGAGGATTTATCGTATGCGCTGCGTCTCCCGCCAGCGCGACGCCCTTCGCCACATAGTGTTGGGCGTGCCGTTTCACCAGTGGGAATGAGCCTTTGCCGAGCACATGGAGCAGCTCCGGTAACTGCCGGGGAAACTCTTTGCGCAGAGCACGGAGAAAATCGTCTTGAGAGAGTTGTTGTAAAGCCTTTAACTTGGCGGGCTGGTCGTACCAGACCAGTGAGGCGTAGGCGACGCCGTCAATGGCGCACAAAGGCAAAAACGCCAGTGGCCCATGGGGCCGGAACGCCTGCCAGGTAATGTCCTGAGGCTCTCCTGCTATGGCTACGCTGATCACCAGGGCATGCTGCTCATAGGCGTCGCTGAGCAGCCCAAGCTGCGCTTGCTCCCGAACCATGGAGGAGCCTCCGTCTGCGCCGACGATCAGGCGTCCGCGCAGTATGCTCTGATCGTCCAGCGTGACTTCGGGAAACGTTTCGCGAAAGTTGATGGCGCGAATGCGTCGCCCGCTGATTAGCGTTGTGTTTTCCGCTTGCTCGACCACGCGCAGCAGGGCTAATTGAATGACCCGGTTCTCAACGATATGACCGAGATGAGTGTGGCCGACCTGACGAGAATCGAACTCTGTTTTATTCACCACTGACGAAAGCCGCTCGCCAAGGGGATTACCCAGCTTTTCCCAAACAGCCAGGCGCTGATAGGGGTGGGCGCGCATCTGCAGCACGCGCTCCCAGGCGCCAAGTTGGGTCAGGAATTTCTCGCTGGCGAAGTTGATGGCGGATACTCGCAGGTCCGGCGTCTCGTCAGGGTTGAAAGGGACGGGCGGCTCCCTCTCAATAACCGCGATTCTTAACACCGTGTTCTTTAACGCCGCGGCGATGGCTGCGCCGACCATACCTCCACCGACGATAATAACGTCATAGTCAGGGGTGTCGCTGGGTTGGGAAGAAGCCTTGTCTGTCATAGTAGTATCAATGCGTTGCGGGCGGCTGGATAAGCCGGGAGCCTAATGATAGAGGAAGTGGGAAGGGGACTGCAAAGCCTCGGCGCCTGCGTTGGAGACCTTATTCGTCCGCCATGGAAGGGGGCGTATGGGTAAGGATATCCAATGGACTCTCGGCTATGCCGTAGCGTCGGTATATGGTCGCCACCCATCCGCTTTGCAAAAGCTCCGCCAGGGCGGCGTTGAAGTCGGCGACGATGACTTCGGCGTTGTCCAGGTTGCGACGCACCCCCATATGCAAGGGGCGATGCACCAGGGGGAGAGGCAGTATTTTCAGGCTTTCGCTAAGCCTTTCATCATGGTTGATGAGGTTTTGTAGAATTCTGACATCCTCTACGGTCAGATCCAGACGCCCGACAGCCGTCATGTTGAGGGCGCTCTCCGTTGTGTTGACTGTGACCTTGTTCAGTGATGTAGAGAAATCAAACGGACTCCAAAAGCGGGCGCCTTGGCGCACGCCAATGCGGGCGCTGGTAAGATCGCTCAGGCGCGAAGGTTTGAATGTGCTTTCTGTCGGTGTGGCGAAGCCAATGACGTTGACATAATAAGGGGAAGAAAAGACAAAGACTTCTTCTCTTTCCAGGGTCCACCAAAGCCCAATCATGACATCGACTTCTCTGAATTCCGCTGCGCGCAACAGACGTGGCCAGGGCAAAATCTTAATTTGCACTGGATAGCCTGCTTTATGGAAGGCGGATTCCACGATTTCCGTGGCCAGGCCGCGGTGAGGCTGGTCTTCATCCAAGTAGGGCGGCCAGGGAGGACCGCCCAGGACCAGAGTCGGTTTCTCCGCGTTGGCGAAGCCCGCATGCAGCCATAACGCCGCCAGCGCTAGCGTCAGATATTTATATATCGGCAACGCTGCCGGAGTACGCTGGCGAATATTGAAGGCTCCAGGTGTCAGGCGTGCCTGTGGGCGCGTTTGCGGCCTTGTCGCACACGTTGTAGCGGTGGACTGTTAGGCTGAACGAACCCTTCATTCATGATCAGTGGCCGCGCTAATTCGACATACGCGCTCATGGACATGCGCAGAATCTCACTGTGAGTGCCCGCGCTGAAGGCGATTTCTTCATTATTGCGCAGATGCTCGTCCATATAGACGGACATGCCGTACAGATTGCCGAAAGGAGGGATAGCGCCGACTTCACATTCCGCAAAATGGTCTTTGAAGTCTTCTTCGTCCGCCAATTCTATAAAATCCGTACCCATCGCACGCATGAAGCGGTCCCAGCGAATGCGCGATGTGGCGGGCATAACCGCCATCGCGAACTTGCCGTCCATCATGACAATCACGGTTTTTGCGAGCATCTTCCCGCAGATATGCGCGGACTGAGCAATCTCCTGGGCGGTATAAGCGGGGGAGTGCTGTATCGACACATACCGGACTTGGTGTCCATCGAGGAAGTTCTTCAGAGATTGTACAGGCATAAGCCACCTCCAGCCTGGATAAGAAACATTCGCTCTTATTAATTAAGATAGCCTATTAAGTTGCGATTGCAGCAAACAGAGGGACTGAAAGTTGGGAACTGGGTAACGGAAGGGAAAAAATTAAAGGGGAACCTGAGTTCCCCTTAATTGGATTTATCTGGCGAACGAGCCGTTATTGATTGGTTTTAACGGTCGCTTCCACGACGCCGACAACGCGACGGTTGGCGCTGCGGCCATCCGCTGTATTGTTGTCGCCGATTGGACGGGTTTCGCCATAGCCAACGCTGGAGATTCTCTCGCCAGCGATGCCGAAGCGCTCCACCACCATCTGACGCACAGCGCTGGCGCGCTTCTCGGACAGCTTCTGGTTGTAGGCGTCTTGGCCACGGTCGTCAGTGTGACCTTCCACAACGGCTTTAGTGTCTGGATACTGACGCATGAACTCCGCCAGTTTTTCCACTTCAGATACGAACTCATCTGTAATTGCGGCTGAGTTGGTCGGGAACGTCACGTTCAATGTAATGGTGACTGTTTCGCTCAGCTGGATGCGGCAGCCGCGGTTATCCACTTTGGCGCCATAAGGCGTGTCTGGGCATGCGTCCAGGCCGTCAGTGATGCCGTCGCGGTCGGTATCCAGCGGGCAGCCTCTGCTGTCGACTTTAGCGGCAGCTGGAGAGTTCGGGCACTGGTCTTTTTCATTCGGCACGCCGTCTGCGTCATCATCGCCGACAACTGGGCAGCCCGTAGCGTCTACGCGCGCACCGGCTTTGGTGTTGGGGCACTGATCCTTGTCATCAGTCACGCCGTCGCCGTCCGCGTCGCCGATCACCTCACATCCGCGAGCATCGACTGTGGCGCCGTAAGGCGTTCCAGGACAAGCGTCCTCATCGTCGTATACGCCGTCGCGGTCGCTATCTTTAGGCGCTGGCGCGGCGGAGGCGAACATGTAGGTGAAACCCAGGTTCAACATGGCGTCTTTCGTTTCGTCTTCATCGCCATATACGCCGCGGGCGTCAAAGCGCACGTCCATGGAGTCGCTGATAGCATGCTTGATGCCGGCGCCCAGATTGTACTGGGTTTCCTCGTCTTTGCCGCCGCCATCGTGTTTGAATCTATAATTGCCTGCGCCGCCGACTAGATATGGACGCCAAGCTTCGCCCTGGTTGAAGTGGTAGAGCGCATCCACGCGATAGAACACGCTATCGAGGTAGCCGGCGTTATGCTTGCGTTCCAGGTCCGCGGCTCCAATCAGGACTTCTGCGGAAATGGCAGGGGTGAAGTTGTATCCCAAACCTGCGGCTAAACTGGGATCGTCTTCGATTTGGCGCTCATGGTCGAAAAAGGTATAGCCGAGCAGGCCGGTGAAATAAGCGCCTTCTTCGCGACCGTCGGCGAACGCCGGCTGCGTGGAAGCAATAGCGCTCATCAGTAAAATGGATGGGAGTAGTTTTGCTTTCATTGCCACCTCTTTGTGTAATCTATACCCGGACCTTGTCGGCCCGGGGGAACTTTCCAAAATAAAACAGGGATTAAGGGAGTTATTGAGTTTCTTGATAAATGTGGACATCCCTTTGTGGGAACGGAATGGTGACGCCTTCTTCGTCGAAGCGTTTTTTCACATTCTCATGCATATCGAAATACAGCGGCCAATAGTCCGCAGTGGCGACCCAGGGACGCACAGCTAAATTGACGGAGCTGTCCGCCAGCGCCAATACGGCGATAACGGGAGCTGGGTCTTTCAATACGCGGGAGTCGGCTTCAAGCATTGATTTAATTATATTTTTCGCCTTGTCGATGTCGTCGCCGTAGCTGATGCCGAAAACCATGTCCACACGTCTGGTTGCTTCCGCTGCAATGTTGATCAAGGGGTTATTGGCCAGGTTGGAGTTGGGAATAATGACCCGGCGATTGTCCGGGGTCATCAAAATCGTCGTGAAGATCTGGATTTCCCTGACCGTACCGATATAGCCAGCTCCATCTATCACATCGCCAACCTTAAAAGGCTTGAACACCAGGATCATAATGCCGCTGGCGAAGTTCGACAGGTTGCCCTGTAGAGCCAGGCCTATAGCCAGACCGGCGGCGCCTAAAACAGCGATAAAGGAAGTCGTTTCAATGCCCACCATTTGCGCCACGCTGACCAGCAACATCGCCTTGAGGGCAACTGATGCAAGGCTGTGAACAAACTTGGTGAGTGTTGGATCAAACTTCTTCTGCAGGCGATCGTCAGTGAACTTGAGCGCCTTGCCGATCAGCCACATACCTACAATAAGAGTAATAATGGCGAGCAACAGTTGCGGCGCGTACTCCATCACCAATTCGACGCCCTTATCTAAATACTGATCTAGGTTCTCCATTGAGGACTCCTTAGCGGTTTTAGTTCTTATGCGTCAGCGCCCGCCACCTGGGATGGGTGGGGTTGGGTATTGCGTTGCAAAGGATGACGGCGAGCGCGCGGACATTGAAGCCAGACTTGCGCTAGTCTAGCAGAAGCCGGCGCTCTGCCAAGCGCTTTTACGCCAAGAATCCTGGCCTTAGCCGCGCAATAAGTGCATTTCCGTAGGCGTGACGAAAATCTGACGCAAATTCCAAGCTAGAGCTTACGAAAAGTTTTCATAACCGGATTCCCTCGATTTGGCGCTATTTGTGACATAATAGGCGCTATTTCCTGGAATTTTCGTCTTATTCGATAATCTACGTTCAGTAGCGGATTAACTTCTCATGTCGGACTTATTACTGCCTTTGCTGCAACGCACGTTGCCTCGCAGCGCTCTGCGGGTGGCTGCGCCACCGCTTATTCCTGAAGTTCGTCTGTATTTATTCGACCCTGCGGTGATGGAAGGGCCACTCTCTCATGATGAGGCCCAGGCCGTCGTCGCCGAACCGGCCTATTGGAGTTTTTGTTGGGCCAGCGGGCAGGTGTTGGCGCGATATATTCTCGATCATCCTGAGCTTGTAGCAGGTAAAACGGTGTGGGATATCGGAACAGGATCGGGTTTGGCGGCTATCGCTGCGGCGTTGGCTGGCGCGTCAGTTGTTCTGGCTTGTGATCTGGATTCGGCTGCGCAAGTCGCGGTGGGGGAGAATGCGGCGCTCAATGGCGTGCGGGTGAGGGTATGTGAGACGCTACCGACCGCCGACAATCCTGATGTGATCACTGCGGCGGATGTTCTCTATGATCGAGACAATCTGCAATGGTTGCCGGAATGGCGGGATAAAGCGTCTAAAGTGCTGTTAGCGGATTCGCGGGTGCGTAATCTGGCTGCGCCTGGATATGAGCTGAAGAAGACAGCATCCGGCAGAACGTTCCCTGATCTCAATGAGTTCGACGAGTTTAATGAAGTGAGAATTTACGAGAGCGGACGCCATATCCAAGACGAAAAAAAAGGCGACTAATCAGGTCGCCTCATTTGGAATAGGTTTTGGATTCCCATCCGCCGTTCCTTGGTAAAGCGCCATCCTGTGCGCCAACTTTGTCCTATTTTATTCCTGGATTAACTCCAAAAATTCCCTCAAGCATCATTCCTTATCCTTGCTTCCCTTCGCTTCCTGCGAAGAAACCATCCTGGCTGGATTCCATTTCCTTGTCTGCCTTGACGGTTGTAAATATACCTCGGGCCGAATGACGTTTTGGTGACAATCATCAAACGCGGGTGCGCCGCTTAACAAGGTCTGTTTATTAAAAGTTATATAAAACAATGTGTTATGAAATATCTCAGCAAGTGAATCCGTAATGATTACAGTAACTTCCGCTAATTTCCTACGTCTTTGTGAGATATCTCTTACAAACTTTTGGGCTGATTTCTTACTACTAATACATTAGTGCATTTTCTGTAGAAGCCTGCTTATTGAGGAAATTCTCCCCGGCGGCTTCAGTGGGAGACTTTGGGTGGACGGGCGGAGACCACCAGCCAGTTCGCCAGGAATACGCCCATCGCAATGCCGATAGTATTGGCCACAATATCTCCCAGGCTTCCATCCCGATAGGGAATCAAGCTTTGCAGGCCTTCAATGAGTAAGCCATAGCAAGTCATGGCGATAAAAACATGAAAGCCCCGGCTATTTTGGTGACTCCACATGGCCATCCCGCTCATTACGGCGAAGGAAAACGCATGTCGTATTTTATCGTTAACCGTTCCCAATGGTGTGTACTCATTGGGCGTGAGTGCGATGACGAGTCCTACCGCCATAAGTGCGTAGAAGGCGACGCGGGCGGGCCAATGCCCTCCAAGAAGGATCAAGCTTTTATATAATTGAGACAATCTGAACATGCGGAAGCGTTTCCCAGGCATCAAAACATGAAATTATATCTGTACGCCAACAAGCTGAGCATTACCATCTTGAGAGAAGGCAAATTGCCTTTACTTGGGCTGGCTGGCTTACACGACCCTTTTCTGATTCCAGAGCTTCCCGTGGCGGCGCCCCCTGTCAGAGATATCACACAAGCGGAGTTCGTGGCGGAAGTAAGGAGGCAATATGACGCCCTTCCAGAGGATCTGAGCAGTCTGGTCACGTTCGAGTACTATGTGCAGCAGGCCAAGCATAAGCGTAAAGAGATTGAAGCGATTTTATTGCAGGGCGCAGCGAGCGAACCCTTGTTTCTCAGTCCTCGGTTTTTGCTTTCGTTGGGCGTTCTCAGTCTGTTTGAATCTGTTGAGAGCGTTGCGCTTTGGCGGTTTCAGGGAGATCGCCACCGGGGCGTCGCATTACAGATAGATCCTGGCAAGGCGGGATTTTTGGAAGCGCATTATCAAGACTGCCCGCAGACGTTCAAAAAAGTCGAGTATTGTGATGAGAGGCCGCAAACCGGCGCATTCGGTTTTAGCCCTTTGTTCCAGCGCTCAACGGAGTTTTCCGGGGAGGGGGAGTGGCGCCTGTTGCGTCCGCTGGATACGGGACAGAAGCAAATACAATGGGATGGTGAGGCATTGTCCCTTTGTAAGTTTCCCTCCAACGCCATATCTGCGATCATGTTCGGCTGCGCTGTGGACCCTGAACTGCGGGATGCGTTGACGCAACTGCTTCAGGTGGATATGCGCTACCGTCATTTACAGACATTTCAAATGAAAATGAGCGCGTCCCGGTTTCGCTTGAGTGCGGAGCCTTTAAACTGAGCTTAACGGCGTTTCTCACTAATTTTTTGTATGAGGCAGAAAGGAAAAGAGCGTGAAATTATTCGCTAAAGGTTTTAACGACCTGCTGGAAGGGTTTCGCCTGATTCAGCATCCCAAACTGCGGGTCTTTGTCATTATCCCTTTGATTATCAATATATTGGTGTTTGTCGGCTTTATCTGGGGCATGAGCGCGTACTTCTCCGGTTGGGTGGACGCCATGGTCAGTTGGCTACCGGATTGGTTGTCTTTCTTGCGCTGGCTGGTATGGCTGGTCTTCGCCATTCTGGTGGGCGTACTGGTGTTTTATACCTTTGTGTTTGTGGCCACCCTGGTCGGCGCTCCTTTTTACGGCTTGCTGGCGGAACAGACGCAGAAGCTGCTGACCGGCAAAGAGGTGGATGAAGACACGCCCTGGAAGCAGGTGATCATGAATATTCCCGCCAGTGTTTGGCGTGAGATCAAGAAGCTTCTTTATTATCTTCCTCGTGCGCTGGGGTTATTATTGCTCAGCTTCATCCCTGTGGTGAACTTGGTGTCGCCGTTACTTTGGGCGGTATTCTCCTCCTGGATCATGGCGCTTGAGTTTGTGGACTACCCTGCGGATAACAACAAGCGCAAGATTGATGACGTGATTCGTTTCATGCGCGAGCGTCGCAGTCGGACGCTGGGCTTCGGTTTAGGCGTTTGGGGCAGTACTTTGATTCCTATCGTGAATTTGGTGTCCATGCAGGCGGCGGTCGCCGGCGGCGTTAAATTCTGGCTGGAAGAGCACGGTCAGTTACCTAAAGCGAACCCCGCTTCTGGCGCTGGAGTAGCGGTGAGGTGATCCTGCTGTGGCGGCGTGATAGCTACGCCGCCGCTTAAGTACTGAATAAAGTGGGAATTTTGTCAGACAGTGCTAGCCTTATAGTTATGTGATTAACGGAAAGTGTAGCTCTGACATGGCTTTAAAGGTGTTGGTGGTTGATGACGCGAGTTTCGTCCGTGATATGGTCAAGCGGGCGATGCGAACCTATTTTCCTCAGGTGACGGTGGAAGAAGCCATCAACGGGAAAAAAGCGCAGATCCTGATGAACAAGACGCACTATGACCTCATCCTGTGCGACTGGGAAATGCCGGAAATGTCAGGACTTGAGCTGTTGCAGTGGGCGCGTGGACAAGACGCCTACAAGAAAACGCCTTTCGTCATGGTGACCAGCCGGGGGGATCGTGGCCATGTGGTGGAGGCGGTGCAAAGCGGCGTTTCCGATTATCTGGGAAAGCCCTTCAGTCCTGAAATGCTGGCGCAGAAGGTCAATAAGCAACTGGCCGCCAAGCTTAAACGCGCTGCAGGTGAAAAGTCCTCTTCGGCCCGTCCGGGTTCTGATTCCGCTTCCGTATTGATGCAGGCGTCTGACAGCGCCAAGCAGGCCTCGGCGCCGGCCGTGACGCCAGGACCGTTTGCTGACAGCGCGGCCCTGTTGACTGGCGGCCCCACATCCCCTAAAAAATCAGCGCCGGACCCAACGTCAGGCAAGAAAGCGCTGGCGCAGATTCGTTTTGCTGAATTCAACCTGCCCTGCGTGATAAAAGCCATTACCCTGACGGAAGTGAAGGTCATCGCCAAGCGGGGGCAGAAGTTCCCGATGATCCTTGATCCTGCGGTAGTGGATATAGAAGTCGACGATGGCGAGACCCTGGAGCGGATCAACGGCTACGTGCATATGCTGCAGGCGGTGGAGAAGCGAGTGGATACCGACTTTATCAGCATTGTTATTCGGTTTGTGGATGAAGACCCGGATAAGATGGCGTCGTTATCCAAGTTTATCGCCAAATTCTAGACTTATTTAATCCCTCACGTCCTCGGCTTCCGCCAACGCTTCCGCAGACGCCATGCGGGTGCGCGGGAAGTGGCAGGTAAAAGTGCTGCCTGCGCCGATGTGGCTGGTGATTTCCAGCTCTCCGTCATGATTGATCAGGACATGTTTGACGATTGCGAGGCCCAGGCCTGTGCCGCCAGTGTCTGCGGCCCTTGAAGGGTCGGCGCGGTAAAAACGTTCCGTCAGTCTGGGGATGTGCAGGGGGTCAATGCCGATGCCGCTGTCCCTCACGGCGAAATGCACGCCTTTCTTATCCTCGAACCAGCGCACCCGAATTTCGCCATTGGGAGGTGTGTATTTCACCGCGTTCATAACGATGTTGGAAAAGGCGCTGTGTAGTTGCGTTTCGTTGCCGGTAAGCCCGGCTGCGCTCTCCAGACTCAACTCTATGCGATGGCCTTTTTCCTGACTCAGGGCGCGGGCGTCGTCGCAGATGGCGCGTAGCATGCTGTCCACATCCACCAGCGTGGCTTTGAAGTTGGAGCCGTCATTTTCAATGCGGGACAGCAGCAGTAAATCGTTGACCAGCGCTTCCATACGCTGCGCCTGCTGTTGCATTTGATTCATGGCGCGATTCCAGCGCGGAGGTAATTCGTCGGCATTATCGATGAGGGTTTCCAGATAGCCTGATATGACCGTCAATGGCGTGCGCAACTCATGTGATACGTTAGAGACGAAGTCTCGTCGCATCTCTTCCAGACGGTACAGGCGCGTCACGTCCTGCACCAATAGCAAACGATCGTCTTCTCCGAACAGTGTGATATGAAACTGTAACTTCAGGTTGGGATTATTGGGGGCGTTGAGGATCAACGGTTCCTGGTATTTCTTGGAAGCGAAGTAGCGTTTAAAAATGGGGGTGCGGATCAGGTTATAGATGAGCTGGCCGCGGTCAGTCGGGTACTTGAAGCCCAGCAGTTTCTCCGCGGATTGGTTCCACCAGTCCATAGCGCCCTCGCTGTTGGTCATGACGACGGCGTCTTTAAGGGCGTTGGTGGATTCCTGGATGCGGTCGATCATGGCTTGCAGCCGATCGCGGGAGCGATAGTGCTGAACCTGGAGGCGATGTATGCCATCGAACAGGTCTCCCCAGAGTCCGCGACTTTCGGGAGGGTCTTCCATTTTCGCCTGATACAGCCAGCGATGCATGCGAAACGCCTGGGTGAGCGTCCATCCCAGGTAGGCGGTAAGGCCGAACACTAGCGCCCAGGCCACTGAACCGATAATAAGGCCGACAATGATACAGCCCAGCAAACTGTAAACCAGTAGCCGTACATAATGACGCCAGTGATTGCGCATGCGTTTTATGAATACTTCTTTTGGAATTATTTATTATTTAAGACGGATCGCGGCGCTTATGGCGCTCGAGTCGAAAAGCGATAGCCCGTCCCACGCACGGTTTGAACCAAGTGATGATGACTGGGCTCCAGCGCCTTACGTAAACGTCGAATATGCACGTCCACCGTGCGTTCCTCCACGTAGACGTTGCCGCCCCAAACCTGATCCAAAAGCTGCCCGCGAGTATACACCCGTTCCTGATGCGTCATAAAGAACTGCAGGAGCTTGTATTCCGTGGGGCCCATGTTGAGCGCATCGCCCTTGGCGGTGACGCGGTGGCACACAGGATCGAGGCGCAGTCCTTCGACTTCAATGGGGGTTTCCATGCCTTGTACGGCGGTGCGGCGCAGCACTGCTTTCAGGCGCGCGACCAGTTCTCTGGGGGAGAATGGTTTGGTGATGTAATCGTCTGCGCCTACTTCCAAACCCTGGACTTTGTTGTCCTCTTCGGTTTTGGCGGTGAGCATGATGAGAGGGATTTCGGAGGTGTTCTGGTCGCGCTTCAATCTGCGTGCGAATTCAATGCCGCTGACGCCGGGAAGCATCCAGTCCAGCAGTATGAGGTCCGGCTTCTGATCTATGATCAATGCGTGCGCTTCCCGCGCGTCCCCTGCCTCCAGGTAGTCATAGTCGGCCATTTCCAGAGCGACTGCGATCATTTCCCGGATGGCGGGCTCATCGTCCACAATGAGAACTTGTTTGCTAGCCATGCAAAACACCTTTTTGAATACTCGATTGCCGAATTATTACAACGGCGTTTTGTTACAAGTATATGACAGGCGCTTAATTAATGTGATGGAAATGAGCCCGGCCGCTTATAGCCGGGCAAAGCGAAGCGGGGTAAGCCTAGGGGCGGAATAAAAACTCCAGAACCAAACCAAGGAAAACGGCGGCTCCGACCCAGTGATTGTTGAGGAACGCCTTGAAACAGTGCTGGGAGCTGCGGTCGCGAATCAAGTGTTGTTGATACACAAACAGCACGGCGACGATGATTAGAGACACCTGATAATAAACGCCCAGTTCGTGTTGCGCGCCAACCATGAACAGCACGCCCAGGGTCAATACCTGCAGGCCCGCCACGGCTGCGCGATCCGCCTCGCCAAATAGAATAGCCGTGGACTTGACCCCGATTTTGAGGTCGTCTTCCCGGTCCGCCATCGCGTACATGGTGTCGTAAGCGACGGTCCACACCACGGTCGCGGTATACAAGAGCCATGCTTGCTGTGGCACTGCGTCGAGTTCTGCGGCGAAAGCCATGGGGATGCCCCAGGCGAAGGCCGCGCCCAGTACGACCTGGGGCAGGTAAGTGTGGCGTTTCATGAAAGGGTAAGTGGAGGCCAGCGCCAGCGCTCCGGCTGAGAGGTAAATCGTCAAGGCGTTGGTGAACAGCACCAGGATAAAAGAAACGCCAACTAGAATGCCGAATAAGGTAAGCGCCTCTTTTTCCGTCACCTGGTTCTGCGCAAACGGACGGCCTTTTGTACGCTCGACGTGCATGTCTATACGGCGATCAGCGTAGTCGTTGATGACGCAGCCGGCGGAGCGCATCAGTAGCACGCCGAAAACGAAGATGAACAGGTTTTTGAGTGAGGGGGCTCCTTCTGACGCCAGCCATAGCGCCCACAGCGTCGGCCAAAGCAGCAGGTAAGTTCCGATAGGGCGGTTCAGTCGCGTGAGGCCGATATAAACAGGCAATCTTGCTTTGAATTGCTCCGCTACGGATGGAAGTGGACGCCCTTGGGATTTCATAGCCAAACAGAATCCTGATTTAGTGTGTGGTTTGAAACTGCGTTCAAGCTCAGCCGCCCAGCAACCTGTTTTCCGCCTGTTCAACCTGATCCGCCGAACCATGCAGAATCAGTGTATCGCCGGGCTGCAGAACAAAGTCGCCGGCAGGGTCGAAGAACTCCTCATCTCCGCGCCGAATACTGTCGACATTGCAGGCCGCCAGCTTCATCTGCGCCAGAGTGCGATGACAGCTGTAAGCGCCGTCCGGCAGCGTTAGCGCATGCAGTTTTTCCAGCGGCGTACCGTCAGCGCTGACCAACTGGGAGTTAATGCCCGGGTAATAACCATGCAGCATTTTGTAGCGGTTACGGCGCACTTCCTCAATCTGACGATGGATCTTCCTGGCCGGCGCGCCCATAAGAGTAAGCACTTGAGTCACCAACATCAAGCTGGCCTCCAGCGTCTCCGGCACGATCTCCGTGGCGCCTGCTTCCTGCAGCAAGGGCATCTTGGAGTCATCCGCGGTGCGCACCAGAATAGGCACTTTAGAGCCGGTGGAGCGCACCTTACGGATCACCGCCAGGCTTTTGTCCACATCCGCGTAAGTAATGATAATCAGTCGTGCTCTCTCCAGGCCCAGGGCCTTGAGGATATCCAATCGCTCGGAATCGCCAAAGTGGACTGGTTCGCCCGCGGCGGCCGCTTCTTTTACTCGCACCGGGTCTTTATCCACGGCGGTCATGGGCATGGCGCTACGGCGCATGAAACGGGCGACGGTTTGGCCAACGCGACCAAAACCGCATACGATGGCGTGTCCTTCCAGCTCGGAACAGGCGTCAGTCAGCGCTTCCACACGGGTCTGGGCTATGCCCTGGTCTTTATTGGACGGGAATCTGGCGCTGAGATGGCGAGCCAGATTCATCAGCCAGGGCGTCAGGGTGATGCTGAGAATGACCGTGGTGATCACTACTGCGCCGGCTTGCTTGGATATGAGTTGGAACTTTTCTCCCAGCGCAAACAGGGCGAAGCCAAACTCGCCGCCCTGAGCCAGATAAAGTCCTGTTTTCAGCGCGACGGCTCTGTCTTTCTGATGGCGATAGGCGAGGGCGCCGATCAGCGTCGCCTTGGCCAGCAGGAGCAGGGCGGTGATAAGTAAGATCCACGGCCAGTTGGCGAGCACTTCCTGAAAGTCGACGATCATACCCACGCTGATAAAGAACAGGCCCAGCAGAAGGTCGCGGAACGGACGGATATCCGCCTCGATCTGATGTTTATAATGGGTCTCCGACAGCATCATGCCGGCGATGAAAGCGCCCAGCGCCATGGATAAGCCAAAGCTGTGGGTTAACGCCGCCGCAAGCAGGGACACCATCAGCACAGTCAGAACGAACAGCTCCTCCGAATGAGACTTGGCGACTTCCGTGAAAATAATCGGCAGCAGGTACTTGCCGATGGCCAGCATCAGGGCGAACAACAGCACGCCTTTACCCAGGGTGATAGCAAGAGCCAAGGCCAGTGAGCTATCCGAGCCTCCGGCCAGGAACGGAATCAGAATCAAGAAGATAACCGCCGCCAGATCCTGGAACAGCAACACACCCATGGACATGACGCCGTGAGGCTGGCCCAGTTCGTTACGCTGCACCAGCTCTTTGCTGACTACCGCTGTAGAGGAAAGCGCCAGGGCTCCGGCGATGATAATGGCCTCTTCCGTACTGGCTTGGAACAGCCGGGCGACGCCAAATATCACCAGGCTGCTCACAGCGACTTGCCAGCCGCCCAGGTTGAACACCACCTTGCGTAAAGCAATCATCTTAGCCAGGGAGAACTCCAGCCCAAGGGAGAACAGCAGGAAAACCACGCCAAACTCCGCCAGCACCTGGATGGTTTCCACGTCGTCCACCCAGCCCAAAGCGGTGGGACCGACGCCGAGACCCACCGCGAGGTAAGCCAGGACAGAGGGAATGTTCATGCGCCGGAACAGCGACGATACGACGACCGCCGCGGTTATCAGCACCAAAAACTGACTCAGATTAGCTTCATGCATAAGAGGTAAGGAACCAACATCGCCTGTTAGTGAATTGGTTTAGCGCCCGGGCGGGCTCGGCTTAAAGGCCTTTTACGGCGTAAATGCCAGGCGCATTGCGCCAGTAGCCTTTGTAGTCCATGCCGTAACCGAATATATAGCGGTCGGCGACTTCCAGGCCAGTGAAGTTGCACTTCTGGCCGGGATAGACTTTGCGTTCATGCTGCTTGTCCACCAGTACGGCGGTGTAGACTTTCTCCGGTTGCTTGCCCTCGCAGTAGTCGCAGATGGCGTGCAAAGTGGTCCCTTCATCAAGAATATCGTCGAGGATCAGAATTGTGCGCCCTTCCAGGGTTTCCGCCGGCTCCACTTTCCATTTCAGACCGCCGCCGCTGGTCTGGTTGTTATAGCGGGTAGCGTGAATATAACTGACTTCCAGAGGAAAGCGCAGCTTGGGCAGCAGCTTGCCTGCGAACACGACGCCGCCGGTCATCACGCAATACACCAAAGGGTTGCTGTCTTTCAGCTGCGCCGTGATTTCCTGCGCCAGGCGCTCAATAGCCTGGTCTACCTGTGCTTCGTCGAAAAGGCAGTCTGCTTCCTGAAATACCTGCTGCATGTTTTCCATATTATGGGACATTGGAATTACCTGAGAGTTACCGTTGTAATGATGAATTTTCTAAGATTCTGAATAAGTTATAGGCTTTGTCGGCGACGCTGGCGTCCCAACAACGGCTAGTATAACGATTTAGCCCCGGAATGACTTGATCAATGCCTGCCGGAACCTTATAAATGCACTCACTGTGAATCAGGCGTTTTACCATAAATAAGAAGCTCTTTGCGGCTTTTTTGACAAAATTGAATAGGATACTGTGATGCGTAAATGGCAATGTGTGGTGTGCGGATACATTTATGATGAGGCGGAAGGCTGGCCCGAAGACGGTATCGCTCCCGGAACTCGCTGGGAAGATGTGCCGGAAGACTGGATTTGTCCAGACTGCGGCGTCGGCAAAGAAGACTTTGAAATGATTCAAATCGGTTAATTCGCTCTCTAAGCCGCTCAACTCTCTACTGAAAATTAAAAGGATATGTCATGCCGGATACTGCGCCCATTGTCATTATCGGAACCGGCCTCGCCGGCTATACGCTGGCCCGTGAGTTCCGCAAACTCAACAAAGACGCGCCAGTGCTGATGCTGACGGCGGACGACGGCCACTCATACTCCAAGCCCATGCTCTCCACCGGCTTCGCCAAGGCTAAAACCGCGGATCAGCTGTCCATGGCCGATCCCGGCAAGATGGCGGAGCAACTCAATATTGATGTGCGCACCTTCGCGACGGTGACGGCGCTTGATCCGGACGGACATCGTCTGTTTATCGGCGAAGAGGCGGTGGCGTACAGCAAGCTGGTATTGGCCTGGGGCGCGGATCTTATTCATCTGAATATTCCCGGCTCCGGCGCAGGCAAGGTGTTCGCGGTCAACGATCTGATGGACTACCGACGCATCCGGGACGCTCTGCATGACAAGAAGAAAGTTGCGATTCTTGGCGCGGGTCTGATTGGCTGTGAGTTCGCCAACGATCTGTTACAGGGAGGTTATCACGTCGAACTGATTGCGCCTTCCGATACCGCGCTGCCCGGGATGCTGCCAAAGGCGGCTGGCGATGCGGTGGTGAAAGGCTTACAGGCGCAGGGCGCGGTCTTTCATTTGGGGCAGGTGGCGACGGCGGTGGAGGAGGCGGGCGATGGCGTGGAATTGACGCTGGATAACGGGGTCAAAGTGCAGGCGGATATCGTGTTGTCAGCCGTAGGACTGCGGCCGCGTACGACGCTAGCCAAGCACGCTGGCGTTCAGGTTAACCGCGGTATCGTAGTGGACCGGGAAATGCGCACCAGCGCAGCGGACATCTATGCATTAGGCGACTGCGCGGAAGTGGACGGCCATGTACTTTTATACGTGCTGCCTTTGATGGCCTGCGCTAAAGCGTTGGCGAAAAGTCTGGCTGGCGAGCCTACCAAAGTCAGTTACGGGGTAATGCCGGTAGTGGTGAAAACCCCCGCCTGTCCGGTCGTAGTGGCTCCGCCTCCAGTTGGCGCCGAAGGCGAATGGCGAGTGGAGCAGTCTGGCGACTGTGACGTGAGGGCCCTGTTCGTTAATGCTGACGGCGCGCTGGAAGGGTTTGCGCTAACCGGCTCGCATGTGATGGAAAAGCAGAAACTGGCTCAGCAATTGGACCCCATTCATAACGACTGAACGGGGCCCTCACCGGCTCAGCCCTGACCTTTGGTGCGGGTGCTGGGCTTCTTCTCCTGACTCTTCTTCTCGATAAATGAGTAAATCAGGCCGGCGATATCCTTGCCCGTCGCGGTTTCTATACCTTCCAGGCCGGGCGAAGAGTTCACCTCCATCACCAACGGACCATGATTGGAGCGCAGCAGGTCGACGCCGGCTACGTTTAAGCCCATGACGCGGGCGGCTCTCACCGCTGTCGAGCGTTCTTCCGGGGTAATCTTGATGACGGACGCCTGGCCGCCCCGGTGCAGGTTGGAGCGAAACTCGCCCGGCTGCGCCTGTCTTTTCATGGCGGCGACGACTTTGTCGCCGACGACGAAGCAGCGGATATCGGCGCCGCCAGCTTCCTTGATGAACTCTTGCACCAGAATGTTGGCTTTCAAGCCCATAAAGGCTTCGATGACGCTTTCCGCGGCCTTGCGGGTTTCCGCCAGAACCACGCCGATGCCTTGCGTGCCTTCCAGCAACTTGATAACCAGCGGCGCGCCGCCGACCATGGAGATCAGGTCGCGAATGTCGTCAGGGGAGTGGGCGAACCCGGTGACGGGCATGCCCACGCCTTTGCGTGAGAGTAATTGCAAAGAGCGCAATTTGTCGCGGGCGCGTGAGATGGCCACGGACTCATTCAACGGAAAGACTCCCATCATTTCAAACTGGCGCAACACCGCCGTGCCGTAGAAAGTGATGGAGGCGCCGATCCGGGGAATGATGGCGTCGAACCCTTCCAGCACCTGACCCTGGTAATGGATGGTGGGTTTATGGGTCGCCATGTTCATGTAACAACGCAGCGTGTCGATTACATGCACCTCATGCCCCCTTTTTTCACCTGCCTCCTTTAAACGTGAGGTGGAATAAAGGGAAGGATTGCGCGACAAAATGGCTATTTTCATAAGTTACCAAGGAAATATTGAACTAAGGTAGATTGGCGTCGTTGATAATCAGCACTTCAACTCTGCGATTAGCCGCGCGCCCTTCTTTGGTGTCATTGTTCGCCACCGGACGTGATGCTCCGAAGCCTTCTGCTTCTATCCGGCTGGAATCTATGCTGCCGACATTGGCGAGGAACTTGGCGACGTTGCTGGCGCGCTTCTCAGAAAGAGACTGGTTCAGGGCCCGGTCGCCGCGGTTGTCAGTATGACCGGAAATGCGAATTTTGCAATTGGGGAAGGCTTCAATTGCGTCGATGATTTTGTTCAGCAGGGTGACGTTGTCACGTTGCACTTCGCTGGAGCCGGAGGCGAATTTGAAACCATGAGCGCGGATCAGCACATTGGCGTTTTGCCGGTAAACGTCGGCTTCCGTCAGGGTAAACAGCTCTTGGACAAACTCAAAACGGCGTTGAATCTCCTCGTTGGCGCGTTTGACCGCGTCGGTCTCCAACTGGACCGCCAGCAGCTTCTGCTCCATTTCCTGCTTCATGGTTTCCAGACTGGCTGCGCTTTGTACCTCGCGGACTTCCGCTTCCGTCAAAGCATGACGCAGGGTCAGTTTCTCCTGCTGCAGGCGATTCAGTGCCTCGTTGATGGATTCTTTAACTTGCGCGGACCCTTTCTCGAAAGGAATTTCAGAAACCACAGGCTGCACGGCCTCAGCCAGCCTGGCCTCATGCCAGAGTAAAATGTCTTCCAGGCTGGCGTCTCTAGCTTCAAAGTCTGCGGCCTGGGCGGCGATAGCGCGGGCGTGTTGCACCTGGGTCAGGGCGTTGTTGGCGTGGCGCCGGGCTTTTTCCTGTTGGCTGCGGTCATTTTCCAATGTGGACAGCGCCAGCAGCATTTCCTCTTCCGCTACCCGCAGGGTTTTGGGGGCGTGGTCGTCGATGTCTTCTTTGCGAGCCTGCTCAATCGCCTTGCGGGCTTTGCCTGTCACGTCCAGTTTAAGTGAGCGCAGTTCGATATCCCGGTATACGCCTGCGAGGGCGGTCTGGGCTTTATTGTTGTCGGCGCCTGGCTGCTTCTCAAGTTGCGCGGCGATGTCGCGCAATTGCTTGTCGGCGGAAGCGAACTCATCTCCGAGCAACTCCTCTCCGTTTGCGGTCATCGCCGCCTGACGGGCGTTCTCAATGGCTTGCAGCTTCCCGCGGGCGGCGTCCGCCTGCTTCTCCGCCTGGGCGGCGTAGGTCAGTCCCGCTTGCGCCTTGGCGGCGGCGACGGTCGGTTTGCTGCGGGAGAGCTCCAGCGCTTCATTATAGGCTTCCACGGCTTTTCCATAAGCGTCCGGCGCATACAGGTGCACGTCGTTGTCGCGCGAGGTTTCCATTTGAGCGTATAGCTGCTTCGCCTCATCTAAAGATACGGCGGCGGGTTCCTGTTTCAGCACCGGTGTGCTGCTGCAGGCTGCGATAGCCAGGGCCAGAGAGGTGGCGGTGAAGAGTCGATATAGCTTTTTGGAAATAAACATTATTCGGTAGTCCGTGTTTGATTTGAGGCGGCGATATAGCCGGATGCAGAGACTATCTGTCTTCCCCGGTTGAACTTTTTTATGTCGTTCTGTTGTACGTTATTTGGCTGGCATACTAGCTTAAAATGACGCCGGGCCAAAGTTTACCAAACCTGGATTATCATTATATTCGGAGAGGCTCAGCCAGCCGCATCCGCTTCGCTTTGTTTTGCTTTCAGGCGCTCGTTCAGACAGCTTCTGCAGTAACACTTCGCGCCTTCCGCGAATAACTCGGAGGTCAGTCCCGAAGGCGGGAGGGAGAAGCACCAACATGTGGACTTGCCTTTTTCCAGGTCGCATTGAGCCGGACGACCGCAACCTGGGCAGGCGTGTGAATAAGCGGGGTCGGGAAAGGCGATATTGACGGCGTTTTTCATTTTGCCGGTCTCCGGAAGCTGTAGTATTGATTGTTAGCCAGCCCGATAGCTGCGGCTGCTTTTTATACTTTGGCGTCTTCCAAGTCAATATAGAGGACGAGAGGTCCGCCATAAGGCGACTTGCTTTAGGTTAGGAGCATTTGAAATTCGACGCAAGCCGTCGGGGGAAGCAGGTTGATTTACTGCTGGCCGGCGGTCAGTTAAAGTTTTATGACCTATTCAAACAGGAAAGCAAGATGAACGATGTAGTCCAGAAATTGTTGGATTTGTTGCAGTTGCGCGCGCTTGACGATTGCCTGTTCCAAGGATCAAGCGAAGACCTGGGATTCAAGAATGTATTTGGCGGCCAGGTCGTCGGTCAGGCGCTGATGGCGGCCTATCGCACTGTCGATGAGACGCGGGTCGCCCATAGCCTGCATGCTTACTTTCTGCGCGCCGGCGATCCGGATCATGACATTATTTATGAGGTGACGCCGATCCGGGATGGCCGCTCTTTCAGCGCCAGACGCGTCGCCGCCCGTCAGCATGGTAAGGAAATACTTACTCTCATGGTTTCGTTCCAGACGCCTGAACAGGGGTTTGAGCATCAGGAGCCGATGGTTGATGTAGCTGGACCGGAGGACATCGTATCGGAGCTGGAGATGCGTCGTCGCTTCCAGGATCTGATCCCTGAGAGCCGCCGTGAACAGTTGACCCGCGAGCGCCCGATAGAGATTCGCCCGCTGAATCCGGTCAACCCTCTGAATCCTGAGAAGCAGGAGCCGAAAAAGTACAATTGGTTTCGTGCGGTGCGCGATATGCCTGAAGGCGTGCGCTGGCACCATTGCGTATTAGCTTACGCATCGGATTTCGGTTTGCTGGGAACCAGTCTGCATCCCCATGGCGTTTCCTTTTTCCAACGGGGCATGCAGGTGGCGAGTCTGGATCATGCGGTCTGGTTTCATCGCGATTTTCGTGTGGATGACTGGTTGCTTTACGCGATGGACAGTCCCAGCGCCTCCCACGGACGCGGCTTTAATCGCGGACTGATTTATGACCGCTCAGGCCGGTTGGTGGCTTCCACCGCGCAGGAGGCGTTGATTCGTCGACGTATGGATTGAGCCACAGAGTATGCTTTATTCGTAACATTAAACGCCTCCAGAGAATTCGGGGCGGAAGACTTCTGTAATCACTGAGAGACTGGCGCATGACCAAAATACTGGATCTGGATGTTCCCCACGCGTACCGCAATCGCCCCCACCATGTAGGCGGTCGCTTTCGGTCGCCGCCAGGAGGCCATCACGACGGCCGGCATTCTTCGGAGATGGCGAAAGTACTGTGGGAGCTGTTTCGTCATGGCAATGATCCGGTGCGCGCCACTCACGACCATTGCCTGCTGCGGGATGCGGCGAAGGCGGAACTGGCGGCGGCGCAGGCGCAGCAAAGTCTGACCTGGCTGGGGCAGTCCTGTTTCTATCTGCGCCTGGGCGATCAGGCGATACTCACCGATCCGTTCCTGGGCGAGCGGGCGTCTCCCCTGCGCTTCAGTGGCCCCAAACGTCTGGTGGCGTCGCCGCTGCAGATTGAAGACCTGCACATAGACGTCATCGTCATGTCTCACAATCATTATGATCACTTCGACGCATCGACTCTGGCGAGAGTGAAGAATAAGGAAAGCGTCCAGGTGGTCACTACCCTGGGATTGCGCCCGGATTTTATCCGCCTGGGATACCCTAAGATCGTCGAACTGGATTGGTATCAAAGCTGCCGGATTCAAGGCGTACACTATACCGCGTTGCCGGCTTACCACTTTTCCGGACGTTCGCTCTGGGATGCGGATCAGACATTGTGGGCGAGCTTCGCCATAGAAGGAGGGGGAGTTAAGTGCTTCTTCGCCGGCGATACTGGCTATGGTGACGAGTTTAAACGCATTGGCGAGTTGACCGGGCCCTATGATATCGCCCTTGTACCCATCGGCGCCTATGCCCCGAGGGAAGTTTTCGCAGGGGTTCACGCCAGCCCGGAAGAGGCGATTTCAATGGGCAGGGATCTGAAGGCGGCGCGCTTGGTGGGGATGCACTGGGGCACAGTGAGATTGACCACTGAGCCGTTCTGGGAACCGAGAGATCGCTTTCTGGTTCCTGGCTCAGGGCCGCAAAGGCGGGTTATGAAAATTGGCGAAACCCGCGACATATCCGTTTTGTAACCGCCTCAGCCGGATTTGGCGCGTATATCCCGTTCCGCCGCCCGCTCCCGGGCGTGGGCGGCGTAGGTGCGCAGCCACTCAATGGCGAACTCCCAGGGCATCGGCCGGGCCAGCCAGTAGCCCTGAATGTAGCGGCAGTGCATGGAGCGCAATAGATTGAGCGCTTCAATATCCTCTACGCCTTCCGCAATGGCCTCATAGCCCAGGCCATGAGACATATCAATGGCGGTGCGCGCTACGACGCTGGCGTCCGGCTCGCTGGCGAGATCGGAAACCAGCGAGCGATCTATTTTCACCTTATGCAGAGGCAGCTTCTTGATGTAGGAGAGGGAGGAATAACCCACGCCGAAGTCATCCAGGGCAATCAATACGCCAGCTGCTCGCAGGGCTTGTAACGCCGATAGCGCGCCCTCGGGGTCTTGCATCAATGCGGTCTCTGTCAGCTCCAGCGTCAGCCGTGCGGGGGCGACGCTGGAGCCTTCCAGTAGTCGCTGCACTTTCTCGATAAAACTGTCGTTCTCCAGATCCACCATGGATATGTTCACCGCTATGCCGATGTCATCGTAGCCTGCCTGGCTTAATTCCTGTAAATGGAGCAGAGCCTGCCTGATTACCCAAAGAGTGAGTTTGGTGATATGGCCAGCCTGCTCTGCTAACGGGATGAACTCGTCGGGGAATATCTGACCGAAATCATCATGAGTCCAGCGGATCAACGCCTCAAATCCGGTAATGACATCAGCCTCAATGTCCAATTGAGGCTGAAAATGCAGACAGAGCTTGTTGGCGTCGATGGCTTTGTCCAGCTCCGCCAGTAAAGTGAGACGCCGCTCGCTGTAAGGGTTGTATTGGGACTGATAGACCGCAGCGCAGCCCTTGCTGTGATGAGTCGCGTCCAAGGCGATACGCGCCAATCTCAACAGGCCTTCAGCGCTGTCCGTGTGATGGGGGTAGGCGGCCAGGCCAAAGCGCGGATCAAGATCAAGAGAAAGGTAGCCAAACTGGATGCGCTGCCCCAGAAATTTCGACAGGGCCTGCACTTCCTGCTCGGCTTCACTGTTGCGGCGCTGTTCCAGCAGCATCGCCAGCGTGATTTCATCCAGTGAGGCGACATAAAGCGGCCCCTGTACGGAATGCTCGATAGAGATAACGCCGTCCAGCGTTTCCACGAACTCATTGAGCTGGTGGGCGATCTGATACATCAGCTGACGGGCGTTTTCATTACCCAGGGTACGGTCGATGTCACGGTAACGTTGAAGGCTGATCAGACAGGCCATAAAGGCGGAGCCTGGCTGGGCGCTAATGCGATCGGCGATGAAGCGTTCCAGGTAGGCGCGGCTGGGCAGCTCTGTGACCTGACTGTGGGTTGCTTCATATAGACGACGCTGCTCCAGCAACTGCAGTTCCTGCTGCTCTTCGATGATTTGTTCCTGGGCTTTGAGGCGCTCGTTCCGCTCAACGTAAATGCGCTCCACAATGGCGACCGACAGCAGCACGGCTTCTGCGGCGGAGCCGATTTCGAAGCCGTAGGCGGTCAGTAGGTTATGCGGGACAACGCCCAAGACCAGCAACAGGGTCAAACTGGCCCCCAGCTCTAACATCAGCCAGGCGCAGGTAAACAGGCGAGCGGAGCGCACGCCCTTCCACCAGAGGTAGGGCCCAATAATGACGAGAATCAGGTCTGTGACCAGCACTAACGCGGTGGATACGCCTTTTGACAGGTGCGGAGGCGCGGCGAATACGCCGATGATCGAGGCCACCCCGGCGATACTGACGCCGATTAGAAGGTAATTCAGGCGCGGCGCCATGACGGGCAGTTTAAGGAAACGTCGGGAAAACTCCGCCGCCGATAGCGCGATTAGCGGCACGGAGACCAGGATAGTGAAGTTCTGCAACTGCGGTACGTTAGGCCAGAGGAACTGGAAGGTGCGGCCTTGCAGCGTCGCCTGCACCAGCAGAATCATCAAGGTAAAGATGACATAGAACAGATACATGGGCTCTCGGAGCGCCAGGAAAATAAACAGGTTGAACGTGACCACGAAGAGCAGGAAGCCGTAATAAAGGCCGTGGGTGAGCGCTTCCCGATCATTGCGCAGGTAAAACGCATCTTCCTTCCATATCTCCAGCGGCAGGCTCAGAGAGCCCTCGCTTTGGATGCGGAACAAAAACTCATGGGATTCGCCGGGCTCCAGTTCCACGGGATAGATATAAAGAGGGTGCAGGGTTTCCCGCTGACTGAACGGATAATATTCGCCGGTCTGGCTGCGCCGGACGACCTCGCCGTTGACCAGTTCGGCGAATAGAACGTCATCCAGATGGGGCGCTCTCACCACCAGAAGGCGGCGTTTCGATTTATCGGTGTCGTTGGCGAGAAGGAAGCGAAACCAGAAGCTGTCTTTGGTGTAGCCGAAGTTGGCGTGATTGGCGGCGATGGTCTCCCAGGGACGCTCAGTATGGCCGCGCAGGCCTTCAATAGTTTCCTCTCCGCTGGCGTCGCGCCAATAAGCGATAATGGGGATAGCGCTGTTCTCTGTGCTGACATAGTTGCGCGGCGTCTCCGTCTCCCCCAGACAATGGGCGCTTAATATAAGCAGGCTTAGCAGCAGGAACGTTTTTATGTTGGGCATTGTTCTTTTAGGTTCTGCAATTAGCGTCGCCCCACAATGACCGTAATGGGGAGAAGCGAAGGCGGTGATTACAACTTAAGATTAGGTAGGGATAGGCGTTCGCGCCAACCTTGGGCGCTTATTGGGAGGGATGGAGCGCAGACCATTGAAGGTCAATGGCCTGCGAGTGGCGGCGGGAGACGCGCGAGGGAAGGGATTACGGCAACTGCTGCGCCCACTCCAGCGCCCAGGCGACGGCTTCTTCCGCCGGATCAGTGGTTTCCATCGCGTCGATCTTGAGCTCTTCACCTACTTTGACTGCCGCCAGCTCGGTCATGGCGTGCTCCATTTGCTCTCCGGCGCCGCAATAACTGTCGAAGTATGAGCTGTCGCCCAGAGTGATGAGGCCAAAGGGTTTGCCGACGATATTGGGAAACTGGGTGGTTAGCGCTGTGTATAAGGGCGCAATATTGTCAGGTAAGTCGCCGCTGCCGGTGGTGGAGGTGCAGATCAGCGCAGCGGAGTCCGCTTCCGTGATGTCTTCCAGAGTGGGATTTTGCGCCACCCTGGCTTCATATTCTTTATCATTCAGCGCCTTTTGCACCGCCTCGGCGGTTTCCAATGCCGCGCCGTATACAGTGCCGACGCAGATAACAATCTTTTTCATGCTCTTTCCCGGTTACTGGGACGATTTAATGTCCGATTAATTCAGTCGGGTATTGTAAGCATCCGCGCCAGGAATTTTAAGCGTCGCCATCAGGAATTACATATGCGTGCGCCGTATTAGAATTTTGTTGGATTTGCATTTATTGTTTAGGCCCCGCCATCCCGCAGCTCTACAGGAGGACAAACTATGGCGTACTGGCTGATGAAAACTGAACCTGACGCATTCAGCATTGATGATCTGGCGAACTCGCCGGACGGCGTCTCAGGCTGGGATGGCGTGCGTAATTATCAGGCGCGTAACTTCATGCGCGACGATATGAAAGTGGGCGATCAGGTATTCATCTATCACAGCAGTTGCCCCGAACCGGGCGTGGCGGGCATAGCGGAAGTTTGTCGGGAAGCCTATCCGGACCCGTCTTCTTTTGATCCGGAGTCGCCTTATTACGACCCCAAGTCCACGGAGGAAAACCCCCGCTGGTGGTGCGTCTCAGTGAGATTCGTGCGCAAACTGAACAAGGTCGTCCCGCTGGCGGAGATGAAGCTGAACCCGGCGCTGCAGGATATGGCGCTGGTCAAACGCAGTCGCCTTTCCGTTATGCCGGTGCAGCCCCATGAGTGGGAAACGATCATGGCGATGGCGTGACGCGCCTAAACGGGTTCATCCTCACTGGCTTTTTGCACAACCAATGGGATCACCATATTGCGGCCTTTAATTTTGGCCTGATACAGATTGACGTCCGCCTGTTTCAATAGCGAGGCGAGATCTTTCGCCTGACTGATGGAGCACACGCCGCAACTGATGGTGTAGCGGATCTCTTGATTTTTGTATTGCAACGGACTGGCTTCGATGCTCTTGCGCAGCCTTTCCGCCAGCGTCAGGGCCTGCACCAATGACGTGTCCGGCAATTGAATGAGAAACTCTTCTCCGCCCCAGCGCGCCGCCATGTCCATTTTGCGGCAGGCGTTGACCAATAACTCTGAAATTTTCATCAGCACGAAGTCGCCGGCGTCATGGCCGTAAGTGTCGTTAATCATCTTGAAGTGATCGATATCCAGCAGGATCACTGAAAAATGGCTGCCGTGGCGTTTGTAGCGAAAATACTCTTTCTCAAGCTGCTGTTGCATGTCGCGTCGGTTCGGCAATTGGGTCAGCTCATCTGTGCGGGCCGCTTTTTCATATAGACGCGCCATATTGATCAGCTCCTGACGCGCCTTGCGTCGGGAGTGATCCATCACAAATGCAAAGACCGAGACGAAGGAAACGGTGGCGGCGAAGCGGAGTTGAAAATCCAGGTTGTAGACGGTGCGCACCCAGGGAAGTTCCGGAAAGCGGAAGATAATGGCGATCAGCGCCACCATAATAATCAACATCCAACTGCCGGTGCGCAGTCCCGCCACATAGAAGACGAAGGGAGGAAACACGTAAAACCACAGAATGCCGGTATTGCTCTCGCCGCCGCCGGCGATGAGATACAGGAACAACAGCCCCACCAGCCATAAAAACAGGGTTTTGAACAGTTGCTGATTGAGAGTGCGGTTGTAGGAAATCACATTCATGAGCATCAACGCGCAAAACAAAAATAGCGCGGATGCGTGCGCAGTATGGGTCCACAGCCAGGACTTCACGCCAATAACGAAGGACATGAAGGACGCCGCATAAGCCAGCGCTTTAATGACGCTAACGACCTTGGCTTCTTCGTCGAGGACTGCGCTTAACAGATGAAAGTTGGTTTTGCGGTTACGCTCTGTCATGTTTTATTGTTATGGCCGCCTCTGCAAGTGACTGTTTCTATTATAGTCCACATATATTCGATAAATTGCCGACACTATCAGGTATTTCCCGCAACAACTGTTAAATATTATTTCGGAATGCGACGGCGGAGGTCGGCGGAAGGCCAGGAAATCAGGCGGCGCCCGTCGGATTAACCTAACGGGCGGCGATGGCTTTGCTCTGAGCTGATGGCCGGCAGCGCCATAGCGGTCAGTCTGAAGCGTACGAAGTCCAGGGCCTGTTGCGCGGAGGCGAACCGAAAGCTGGCGTAACGGCTGGCGCCGCGGCGATCGCGGTATTCTGCGTAAACCCAAAAGCTGGCTTGGACTCCCTGGGTCTTGCATCGGTATGAGCCTTGCGCCATCCAGACATGCAGAGGGCAAAGGTGAATGCAGTGGCTGATCGTCGCGCCGGACGTGAGAAGCTGTTCCAGACTGGGCGGCGGTAGCTCGGGCTGATTCTGAAGCTCGTGAGCCTCAGCTTGATCTGCTAATGAAGCAGTTAATGACATGTTCTTGGTTCTCCACGTTAATACTATCGATTAAAACGTGCGAGAACTGACGTGGGGCTTGCCTGTGAGTTGCCAGGATGGCCACATCTCAGAACCCGGAAAACAGTTTTTTGTTAAGTCATTCCCGCACGTGGGAGGTTTTCTAATGTCTATTGCCTAATGAGGCGCAAACGATCGGGGGCTTATTTACCGGTTGGTAACATGCCCTTGGTAATTCGTTTGGTAATCGACATTATTGACTTAAACAAAATGTTTCCTGTATCGGTTCTGGCACCACCTTGCCCAGGTCGGCAGGTTGGTGAGGACGTCAGTCCTTCTCTTGATGCACGAACTCGCTTAATGTATACAAAATAATCGGTTGAATCAATAACCTGGCGAGAGGCAGCTCAATCTTCCAGGATTTTCCCCGTTAATAGCCGTTATTTCCGCGATTTTGGACTATGTCCATCAGATGACTGTTTTGTTAAAGTTGCGCCTTCAAATTTACTGAGGGGAATATCTGATGGAGTTTCGCAACCTGGGCCAGTTGGAAGAAGCCGCCTCCAGTGGGCAGCAGGAACTGGCCCGCATTGGTATTGCGCTACTTTTTATTCTGGGCATCCTGATTTACACCAACCTTCGGATCGGCGATCTTGAGGGAGGATACCTGCTTGTAGTCGCCGCTATGATTGGCGGTTATATGGCGCTGAACATCGGCGCCAACGACGTAGCCAATAATATGGGCCCCGCTGTAGGCTCGAAAGCGATCACGCTGCTGGGCGCGCTGGCGCTGGCGGCGATATTTGAAGCGCTGGGCGCGCTGGTCGCCGGAGGCAACGTAGTCAGCACTATCAAGAATGGCATTATCAATCCCGACTTCATTCAAGATTCCACTACTTTCATTTGGCTGATGATGGCGGCGCTGCTGGCCGGCGCGTTGTGGCTGAACGTGGCGACCTATCTGGGCGCGCCAGTGTCCACCACGCACTCTATTGTTGGCGGCGTACTGGGCGCAGGCATCGCCGCCGGCGGCTTTGGCGTTGCGAACTGGGGACAGATGGGCGCTATCGTGGCCAGCTGGGTGATTTCGCCTGCAATGGGCGGCGTTATCGCGGCGGGAACCCTGTACTTCGTCAAGCGTTCAATGCTGTATGAAGAGGACAAGCTGGGCGCCGCGCGTCGTTACGTTCCTGTGCTTATCGCGATCATGGCGTGGGCGTTCGTAACTTATCTGTTGCTCAAAGGCGCCAAGAATATTATCAAGCTGGATTTCATGACCGCCTTGCTGATCGGTCTGGGAGTCTCGGCGGCGCTGTACTTTGCGTTGTTGCCGATGGTGGGACGCGCTGCGCGGAAAATGGAAAACACCCGTGAAAGCGTCAACAAACTGTTTACCGTACCGCTGATCTTTGCGGCGGCGTTGCTGAGTTTCGCTCATGGCGCCAACGACGTGGCTAACGCGATTGGGCCGCTGGCGGCGATCAATGATGCGATTGTTAACCACGGCGTGGTGCAAAAGGCGTCTATTCCGTTATGGGTGATGATGGTCGGCGCGCTGGGCATCGCGATAGGATTGCTGTTATACGGACCGAAGTTGATCAAGACGGTCGGCAATGAAATTACCGAGCTGGACAAGACCCGCGCCTTCTGTATCGCTCTGGCCGCTGCTATCACGGTAATTGTGGCTTCGCAGCTGGGCCTGCCGGTCAGCTCTACTCATATTGCTGTCGGCGCGGTCTTCGGCGTTGGTTTCCTGCGTGAATATCTGAAAGTGAATTACGCCAGCCAGCTGCACCTTATTCTGGAGGAGCATGCGGGTCTGGAGCGAGAAAAGCTGCAGAAATTCCTGAACAACTTCGAAAAAGCGTCTGTGGAAGATATGAAGCAGATGCTGAAGCAGGCCAAGAAGCACAAAGAAGACGTGCCTCTCACTAAAGAGGAGCGCAAGCGTCTGAAAAATGTGTATCGGGAAGAGCTGGTCAAGCGTGCGAGCATCAAGAAGATCGTCGCCGCCTGGATTATTACTGTTCCTGTGTCCGCATTACTGGCTGCGCTGTTGTACTTTATGATTCGCGGTATGCTGCTGCCATAGGCGGCAGGCTTATGAAAGCCCGGCCTCCGGAAGGAGCGCCGGGCTTTTTTATGTTGGCTTACCGGAAAGTGGCGTTGAGCCGTCCTCTGAACTTAGCGTATATATGGCAGTTATAAGGACTGTTAAGGTGAGCGACCGGTGACTCAGACTCTCGTAATTTATCATGGTAATTGCCTGGACGGCTTCGGCGCGGCGTATGCGGCGTATCGACGCCTGACGATGTTGGACAAGCAGGACGCGGACTACTACGCTGCGACCCACGGCGAGCCGCCGCCGGAAGCCGCCGGCAAGCGTGTTTATCTGCTGGATTTCTGCTACAAGCGGGAAACCCTGAAGCAACTGTGCGCCAGCGCTGACGCCGTCATTGTGCTGGATCATCATATCAGCGCTGCGGAAGAGGTGGCCGGACTGGATCAGGAATGCCCGAATCTGAGTTTGACATTTGATATGAGCCGGTCCGGCGCAGTGATCGCCTGGGAGCATTTCCATGAAGAACCGCCTCCGGCGTTGTTGGCGATGATTCAGGACCGGGACCTGTGGCAGTGGCGTATTGCTGACAGCCGCGACGTCAACGCGGCATTGATGTCTTACCCCAAAGATTTTGAAGTATGGGATGAGTTGGCCCAATCCGGGGCCGCCCTGTCGCGTCTGGCGGATGAGGGGCGCGCCATTAACCGCTTCCGCGAGCAGATGATCGAATATTACAAAGGGCGGGCGGTGATGGGGGAGATCGCCGGCTACGCGGCGCCAATCGTTAACTGTCCTCTGGCGGTGACCAGCGAGTTGCTCAACGTGCTGGCGCAAGGTCATCCGTTCGCCGCGGGGTACAGTGATAAAGGCGGCAAGCGCGGCTGGTCCCTGAGGTCTACGGAAGACGGCGTCAATGTGGCGGAAGTGGCAATGAAGTTTGGCGGCGGCGGGCATCCCCGCGCAGCAGGCTTCTCCACCCGGATTGATGAGCGCTGGCTGGTCCTGGAGCCATCGGAATCCGAAGCCGAATGAGCACTCCGCCGCTTCCCTTGTACAGCATCGGTTACGCCACCAAACCGATAGAAGTCTTTATCGGACAATTACAGAGCCATCGAATCGACGTGGTGGCGGACGTGCGCTCGGTTCCATACAGCCGCGCTTTCCACGACTACAACCGGGAAACTCTGATCCAGCATCTCAAGGACTATGGCATACGCTATGTCTATCTCGGAGAAGAACTGGGCCCGCGTTCCAAAGACCCGGCCCACTATGACGAAAGCCGACAGGTGCAGTTTGACCGTCTGATTCAATCCGATTTGTTTCAGAGCGGGGTAGGAAGGCTAAAAGACGGCTTGGATAAAGGCTTTCGCATCGCCCTGATGTGCGCCGAGAAAGACCCCGCCAGCTGCCACCGCAGCCTGCTGATCGCCTACGCTCTGCAACGGGAAGGCCTCACCGTCAGGCACATCTCCCATGAAGGAGACATCGAAGCGCAACCGGAACTGGAGCGCCGCCTGATGGAGCTTACCGGCATTCAACCGGATATGCTGACCCCAGAGGAAGAATGTCGCGACCTGGCCTATCGTAAATATTGTCAGGTCATGGCTTATCGGAAGCCGGAGTGAGGAGGGCTTAATAAGCCTGACGACAGGGGCGCTTATGGTTGGGGTGTGAGCAATGCTTTGTATGCGGTCCTTTAAACTCTTGTGTGAAGCGCTTTAGGAATCGGGATTGTAGTCATACTTGAGATAGTGCTCATTATAGAAAGCCTCCAGGTCCAAGTCTGACTCATATAATACAGACCATACTTCATATCCGTTTCTCAGTTTTTTTCCGTCTTGTTTATAAGCACTTTGCTCCGGGTGTAACTCGAAGTTGCAGTCCTTTGCGTATTTCTCAGCTTCCTTTAAGGCTTTTGCGTGAGCGGAATCGAAACTCTTCGCTTTAAAACATACGATGCGTTCTTCGTAAATGTTTTTGCCTGACTCCTTGATTCCAAAATGGTAAAGGCTCTTAACTGCATACCAGCTCATTTCATGTTCTCCGTTGGAATATTAATTCAATGCCAGCGATCTAAGTTTGATCTATTTGATGCGCCAAAACTGGTGTGGCGTATTTCTATGTAACGTTTGCGATAATCTGAAGAGACAGATACGCAGTATCTCTATAACTATGTTGAAGGCTCGCACAGAGACAGGAGAAATAGCCCTTGCCTTGCTGACCGTTCCCTCTGTTTATTCTGCTCAATCCGATCCCCATGGCGGGACGGGGTTGAGGTTACCATGAAAATTAAGTCCTCTGTTGACTCGTTCCTTAGTTGATGAGGCGCGCCTGCCGGGACTGGTGAGGATGCAAGGTATAGGTTTCTCCGCTGACCTCCAGCGTCGCAATGCCGGTTAGGACGAAGAAGAACTGTTCCGCCTTTTGATGCAGGTGGCGCACTTCCGCACAGCCGCTGGGAACTCGCTCCTGGATAACGCTTAAGGTCGGACTTTTAACCAGATGCCAGCCGTCGCAGCGTTCTCCCCAGATGTAATGTTCGGCGTTGTCCGTTGATACTACGCTCATCCTATATTCCTTTAAGTTTTTGTTTTATTGGCGGTAGCTATAAGTTGAGAGCTATATTCCCTGATAAGCGGCTCTGGCTCAAGGCTGGCGGCTATTCCATCTGCGTCGCAGAGGGCCCTCATCACTGGCCCGCGACCTGACTGCGCCTGACTAAACACGAGCCCGCCTAGTCCTGATTTTTCAGCTAATCTCTTATAAACATAAAGAAGCGTTGTCCAAAATTCTTGCGGCGCAGTATCTCATTCTGGCGCGAGGAGGCGGCGGGCCATCGGCGGCGCTTGTTCGGGCATACCGGGTAGGCGATGGGAGCTTGGATGTCAGGGAAATCTTCCTCAGCTCAATTGCGGATCTTTACTGCGCTGGTTGTGATTGTCGGCGTCTGCCTGCTTGTGGTGTATCTCAGCATGGATATGGAGCGCCGCAGGATTTACACGGAAGTGGAAGCCCTGATGGAGGGACAGGTCGCTTTTCGCTCGGAGAAAATCACTCAGCGTCTGGAAGGCCTTTCCCACGATGCGCGCTTCCTCCTTTTCACCCCGCCCATCCAGGGTATCGTGCGCGCGACTGAAAACGATGGCTACGACGTTCGGGAAGACAGTTCCCTGTCGCTGTGGCGACGACGTCTGAATACGATTTTCTCCGGCTATCTGGTCACTCACCCGGAAGTCACGCAGGTGCGACTTATCGGCGTGGCGGACAATGGCAAGGAAATTGTGCGAGTTGAGCGCATTGGCCAGCTTCCGGAAATTATTGCGGATGACGAATTGCAGCCGAAAGCCCAGCGAGATTATTTTCAGGAAGCCATCCGCATTCCACCGGGCTCCTTGTATGTGTCCGATCTGAACCTTAATCGTGAGTACGATATGGTGCAGTGGCCGCATGTGCCGACACTGAGAATGGCCACTCCGGTTATCAGCAGCGCAGGCAATACGTTCGGTATTCTGGTGATTAATATTGACGCCAGTTTCATGCTAGACGACCTCACGGCGGAGGTTCCGCAGGGGTACCGCGTTTACCTCACCAATCAAAACGGCGACTTTCTGATTCATACCAATAGCAACAAAGTGTTCGGCTTTGATCTCGGGCGGCGCTTCCGCTGGCAGGATGAGTTTAAAACCGTCCAGGTTGAGTCTGAATTATTTAGGAGTATGTCTCTATATGAAGCGGAGGACGGCGCGCAGCTTGCCGCCAGCCAAGAGGTTCCTTTGCAGGAAGGGCTGCCTGAACGAGTGCTCAGACTTTATATCACCTACCCACAGGAAGCGGCGGAGAAACGGGTGGGACAGGCTGTCTCCAATATCATGCTCGCCTTGCTGGGCGGCATGGCGGTGGTGGGCGGGTTTCTGTATCTCTACTGGCTGAATATGCGACAAAGGCAGCTGGTCAGTTCCGGACAGGCGCGCATGGCGGCGATTGTAGAAAGCGCGCAGGACGCTGTCTTGGGTATGGACCTGGATGGTGTGGTCACGGACTGGAATCGCGGCGCGGAACGGATGTTTGGTTACCCTCGTGATGAGGCGATCGGACGTTTCGTGCAGAAGCTCATCGTCCCGGGAGAGCGGGTGGCGGAAGAAACAAGCATCTTGAGAATGATTGAAGATGGCGGACCGGTTAGGCCCTTCAATACTCAGCGAAAATGCAAGGACGGTCGCACGGTGGAAGTCTCGGTGTCAGTGTCGCCAATCCGGAATGCGGACGGGGAGATCGTGGGCGCCGCCAAGACGATTCGCGATATCAGCCGACAGATATCCATAGAGAATCAGATTCGGGAACTGAATGCTTCGCTGGAGCGTCAGGTAGAGGCGCGGACAGCGGAAATCCGTCGTTATCTGGCGTTGCAGCAGGCGATTCTCAACAACGCAGGGAATGCGATCATCGCCACAGATCTGGAAGGCCTCATCACGCTGTTTAACCCCGCTGCTGAACGCATGCTGGGATACACGGCTGACGAAATGGTAGGCAAAAGGACGCCAGCGGTTTTCCATCTACGGGAAGAGGTGGCGGCGCGGGCGCAGGAGTTCTCCGAAGAGTTGGGGGAGAGGCTGGCGCCGGGTTTTGAGGTCTTCATCGTGAAGACCAAGCGTGGATTGCCCAATGAGCACGAATGGACCTATGTGCGTAAAGATGGAGCGCGTTTCCCGGTTCAACTTTCTGTGACGGAGTTGAAGGACGAAAATAATCGCGCCAGCGGCTATCTGGGCGTCGCGACGGATATATCCCGGCAGGTGCAGGACCGGCGCAATCTGATGTCCATGCGGGATCAGTTGTTGAAAGCGGCGGAAGTGGCTGAGCTGGGGATATGGACCTGGGATTTGGTAAGCGACACGCTCACCTGGAATCGGCAAATGTTCGAGATTTACCAGGTTCCCTATGAGTTGAACAATGCCGGCTTGAGCCATCGCCACTGGCGCAATGCGCTGCATCCTGAAGACGAAGCCGCGACGACGGCCAAGCTGGAGGCGGCTTTGGCGGGCGAAGGCGTATACGACCCCATTTATCGCATAGTGCGGCCCAGTGGAGAGGTGCGCTATGTGCAGGCCGCCGCGGTGGTGGAGTTCAATGATCTGGGCAAACCGATTCTGGTGCTGGGGGTCAATAGAGACATTACCGAGCAGCGCGAATACGAGCAACGCCTGCGCGAAGCCAAGGCCATGGCGGATAACGCCAGCAAAGCGAAGTCCGAGTTTCTGGCCAATATGAGTCACGAGATTCGCACTCCCATGAATGCGATTCTGGGCATGGTCAACTTACTCAAGCGTACGAATCTGGAAGAGCGTCAGCAGGATTATGTGCATAAGGCGGAGTCCTCCGCCCGCGCCTTGCTTGGCATTCTCAACGACATTCTGGACTTCTCCAAAATCGAAGCCGGCAAACTGACGTTGGACGTGGAGCCGTGCAGCCTGGATAAACTGCTACAGGATGTCGGCGTCATTATTACCGCTAACCTTGGCGATAAGCCGCTGGAGGTGCTGTTCGATATCGACCCGAAAATTCCTGACTGGCTGGAGCTGGATGGCCTGCGTTTGCAGCAGATTCTGATCAATCTGGCGGGAAATGCGGTGAAATTTACGGAACAGGGCGAGGTGGAGATCACCGTCAGGCTGAAGTCCGAGGAGGAGGATCGTCTGGTTTTATCATTTTCCGTGCGAGACACCGGCATAGGCATCTCCGCCGAGCAACTGCAGCGTATTTTCGAAGGCTTCACCCAGGCGGAAGCCTCCACCGCCAGACGATTTGGCGGAGCTGGGCTGGGATTGGCGATATGCCGGCGTCTGGTGAGGTTGATGGGAGGAGAGATTGCGGCGGAAAGCGAAGAGGGCGAAGGTAGCGTGTTCCGTTTTTCTATCGCCTGCGTCAGGGCTCAGGCCTGGAGCGCGGCCAAAAAGGCCTGTAGTCTGCCCAAAACGCTACGGGTGCTGGTTGTGGACGATAACGCCAGCGCCAGAGAGGTGCTTAAGGGGATTATCGAGTCCTTTGGCTGGGTCGCGGACATTGCTGTCAATGGCGAAGAGGGCGTCGCCAGGGTTCTGGAGGCTGCGGAGGCGTCGTCTCCTCATAATCTGGTTCTGATTGACTGGGGGATGCCGGGTCTGAACGGCTGGCGCGCTGCGGAGTTGATCAAAGCGCAATATCCGGAAGGCCGGGCGCCGTTGATCATGATGGTGAGCGCCCAGACGAGGGACGAGATGGAGCGCCGCCGCCTTGCCTCGCCGAGCATTATTGACGCATATCTCACCAAGCCAGTGACCGCCTCAATGGTGCTTGAGGCGGCGTCTGAAACCCTGGCGCAGGATTGTTCCCGAGGAAATACTGACAATGCGGCAATCGGCGCCCGTCTGCATGGCATGTCGATATTGCTGGTTGAGGATAACCCGACCAATCAGCAGGTGGCGATGGAGCTGTTGCAGAGCGAAGGGGCTGGCGTACAAATTGCGGCGGATGGCCTTGAAGCCGTTGCGGCGATACAGAGTGCGGAAGTCATGTTTGATGCGGTGCTGATGGATATTCAAATGCCGGGCATGGACGGTTACGCCGCCACGCGGGAAATTCGCGGCAAATTGAAAATGAACGCTCTGCCTATTATCGCAATGACCGCCAATGCAATGTTCTCAGATCGGGAAGCGGCGCTTGCCGTGGGAATGAACGACCACGTCGGCAAACCCTTTGACTTTGACCACCTGCTGGACGTGTTGATTAAACAAACGGGCTGGGGCGGCGTCAGAACGACTGCGACCACAACCGCAGCCCCTGAGGAGGCTGCTTGCGCCGCTGAAAGTAGCGGCGCCATCAATGCGGCTTGCGCTCTGGCGCGGATGAACGACAACTGGGGAATATACTGTCGCGCCCTACAACTGTTTCTGCGGGACGCCCCGAAATTGGTGGAGCTCTATCCTGCGCAGTGGCCCTCGGAACCTGAGGAGACTCGACGCAATTTCCACAGCCTCAAAGGCATGTCGTCCACAGTAGGAGCCAACGGCGTGTCTGAGCTGGCCGCGGAACTGGAAAATCTGGTGAGAGGGGAGCGCGAAGTCGACCGCTATCAGGCGTTGCTGGAGCAACTAACGCTCAAGATCAAAGCGGCGTACGTGGAAGCGGAAGAGCTGCTGCAACGACGGAAAGTCGGTTAGTCTCATATTCGTCTATGCTTAAGTCCCTTGATTTAAAAACTGGAGCTAATGCTATGAAACAAGTGGCTGTTTTTGTGGCGCTGATCATGCTCGCGCTGGGCGTGCAAGCCGCTGAATTAAGTAAACAGGCCCTGCAGGGAAGCTGGTTGATTCTGACCATGAACGGCGAGTCTGATGATGAGAATGACAAGTGGGAATTCGAGGGCGATAACTTTTACCAGAACCTGGGCGGACGGCGTATTTCCCCGGACGCCTTCACGGTGAAAGGGCAAACCATTGACCTGGGTTACGCCAAAATCAAAGTGCTGGCTTTCGATGGCGACACGATGACGGCGGATATGGCGGGCTTCACCTACGAACTTAAAAAGGAGTGAAACAGTTCTAAATAAAGAGAGCGGACAGTTCGCCTTCTCGGTCTTGCGCTGGCGGTCGTGAGTCTATGTGCGCATAATGCCGCTCGGATTTTATCGAGTGGCTGCCGACGCACAGGCGAACCGCCGCCAGCAGCGCAAGGAACATATGAATCTACGAGTATTGCTGTTCACGCTTATCACCGGGCCGTTTTTTAGCGCGTTTTCCTTTGTTACGGTTTTCTTCGTAATCGGCGCGATTCAAGCTCCTGACTCTTTCATGGACAAGGGCGTTGAAATACTGGGAATCTATTTAGGTTCTGTTTTCGTATCCACCATTGTGGGTTATCTGGTGGCCTTTTGGGGAGTTGAGGAGCTGCCGCCAGGCATCTTCCCTCTTGTCGTCTATTCAGTCTTATTTTCAGCAGCGGTCTGTCGATATTTCCTGTGGACCTACTTTAAGGAATATTCGAGAAAGACGGTGGTTTTGCATATTACGCTGATCAGCATGGTCGTCGCCTTGCTCGACTACGGTGTGTTTTTTCTGCTTTTTTCTCAGTCGCCTAAAATGAGTTTCGTTATACCGTCTATGGTTCTGCCGACCAGTATTGTTCTGGGGGTTATCTGCGGTGTCTGGGAAAGCGGTAAAGAGAATCGCAAAGGGGTGAGAGAGGCAAGGAAGGGGGAAAAAGCTCTACGTCCGAGTACAGAAACAGGGGGAAAGCCTCAGGCGACGGATGTCATCTGAGGCTGTGTGATCTGTTACCGCCCCTTCGCCGGTGAGCGGCCAGCTGGTTTGCCACGCTTAGGGCCTGCGCCCTGGCGGGGCGGCAGACCGGTGTGTTGCGTCAGAATCCTGCCTTTACGCGGCTGTCCGCCTTGTGGACTCAGCTTGGAGCCGTACTTCTTGGCGCTTGGGTGATTGGCTGGCTGCGTTGGCGGCACCAGATGTTTCTTGCCGTAGCCAATCAAATGCGCCTTGCCCATACGCTGCAGGGCTTCTCTGAGCATGGGCCAGTTGTCCGGGTCGTGATAGCGCAGAAACGCCTTGTGCAGGCGGCGCTGCCGTTCGCCTTTAGGGATGTAAACCTTGTCCGTCTTATAGTTGATGCGATGCAAGGGGTCCCGCTCTGAGTGATACATGGCGGTGGCGCTCGCCATGGGCGATGGATAGAACGCCTGCACCTGATCGGCGCGGAAGCCGTTTTCCTTTAACCACATCGCCAGATTCAACATGTCTTCATCGGTAGTGCCGGGGTGGGCGGCGATGAAGTAGGGAATCAGATACTGCTCTTTGCCCGCTTCTTTGGAGAAGCGCTCGAACATCTCCTTGAACTTGTAGTACGTGCCCATGCCAGGCTTCATCATTTTCGACAGGGGCGCATCTTCTGAATGCTCCGGCGCGATTTTCAGATAGCCGCCGACATGGTGGGTCACCAGCTCGCGTACGTATTCCGGATCTTCCACCGCCAGGTCATAGCGTAAGCCTGAGGCGATCATCACTCGCTTCACGCCAGGCAGCGCGCGGGCGCGGCGATACAGCTGGGTGGTCTCCGAGTGATCGGTTTTCAGGTTTTTGCAGATCGTCGGATAGACGCAGGACAGACGACGGCAGTTGGCGTGAATCTCCTCACTCTTACAGTTGAGGTGATACATATTGGCGGTAGGGCCGCCCAGGTCGGAGATAGTGCCGGTAAAGCCGGGGGTCTTGTCGCGAATATTCTCGATCTCGCGAATGACGGAGTCCTGAGAGCGGCTTTGAATCCAGCGTCCTTCATGCTCGGTGATGGAACAAAAAGAACAGCCGCCGAAACAGCCGCGCATGATGTTCACCGAGAAACGGATCATGTCGTACGCGGGGATGCGCGCCTTGCCGTACGCCGGGTGAGGAATGCGCTGGAAGGGCAATTCGAAAACGTCATCCAGCTCCTTGGTCTGCAGCGGAATCGCCGGAGGATTCACCCACAGGTAACGGTCGCCATGCTTCTGCGCCAGGGTGTGAGCGTTGGCCGGGTTGGTTTCCAGGTGCAGCACGCGGGACGTATGCGCGTACAGGACAGGGTCGTTGCGTACTTTTTCGTAGGAGGGCAGTTGAATAAAGCGCTTGTGGCCGCCGCTGGGAGGCAGAATATGCACGACTTGCTCTTCCGGCTCATTGGCGGCAGCCTGCTTGGAGCCGCAGCCTTCTTCCGTTCCTTCCTCGTTGGCGTACACGTAGGGGTTGGGCAGCGGATCGACTCTACCGGGTTTGTCGATGCGGGTGGAGTCCTTCATTTCCCAATCCTGCGGTAATTCCGGCAGTACGCAGGCTGTGCCGCGAATATTGGTCATATCCTTCATCTGCTCACCGGCGGCGGCGCGATGAGCGATCTCCACCACCGCTCTTTCCGCGTTGCCGTAAACCAGCAGGTCCGCTTTGGAGTCAAACAGGACGGAGCGGCGCACTTTATCCGACCAGTAATCATAATGGGCGATGCGACGCAGGCTGGCTTCGATGCCGCCTACCAGCACCGGCACGTCGCTGTAGGCCTCTTTGCAGCGCTGGGTGTACACCAGAACCGCGCGGTCGGGACGTTTGCCGCCTTCGTTATTAGGCGTGTAGGCGTCGTCGTGGCGCAGTTTACGGTCCGCGGTGTAGCGGTTGATCATGGAGTCCATGTTGCCGGCGGATACGGCGTAGAACAGGTTGGGTTTGCCCAACGCCATGAAGGCGTCCTTCGAGGACCAGTCCGGTTGCGCAATGATGCCGACGCGAAAGCCGTGGGATTCCCACAAACGCCCAATCACCGCCATGCCGAAGCTGGGATGATCGACGTAAGCGTCGCCGCTGATGATGATAATGTCGCAGCTGTCCCAGCCCTGCGCCTCCATTTCCTTGCGCGACATCGGCAGAAATTCCGCCGTGCCGAAGCATTCAGCCCAATAGCGTTGATAGGAAAACAGAGGACGCGCCGCGTGCATACAGAACTCACCGGGAGGATTGATTAAAAAATGGCCGAGTATTTTACTCGATTATTCCGGCGGACGCGATAGCGGAGACCCGGCGGGGGAAAGATTTCCTTCCCCCGGGCGTAATCATAATTTCAATGCTTTGGAATTTGGAGCCTGTCTTATTTTTACTCCGATGGGGGCAAGCGTTTGCGTATTCTCTCCGTCAACGCCTGATTACGAGTGTTCGCCAGCGACTGTTGACTCTGGTGCAGCGCCACTTTCGCCAGCATGTGCGCGGTAACCGGTGCGGTGATCATCACAAACAGCGTAATCAGCAACTCATGGGCGGAAAGGCGCTGTTCCCGCACGGTGAAAGCGATAATAGACGCAATCAGCAGAGAGCCCATGCCTACCGTCGCCGCCAGCGTCGGCGCATGTAGTCGGGTATAGAAGTCGCTCATCTTCAACACGCCAATGGAGCCCAGCAGGGCGAAGAGTCCTCCAAGGAGGACCAAAGCGCAAATAATCAGTTCTACCGTAAAGCTCATATCAGTGTTCTCTCAATGCTCTCTCAATCCATACAAGACTCATTCGATAATGTCGCCGCGCAGGAGAAATTTGCACAACGCCGCCGTGCTGGCGAAACCAAGCATGGCCACCAGTAGCGCGGCCTCGAAGAACAGGGCGGCGCCCTGCCAGAGTCCGAACAAGATGATCAACGCCATGCTGTTGAGGTACATGGTCTCCAGCGCCAGAATCCGGTCGGCGGACTCCGGCCCCAGCAGCAAGCGCCAGAGGTTCAACAGCATGGCCACGGACACCATGCCGATGGCGATTTGCAAAGCCAGATTCAGCATTCGAATATCTCCTTCAGGACGGCTTCGTAACGGCCTTTGATATGCGCGATCAGGGCGGCTTCGTCGTCCAGGTGCAGAGTGTGGAGGTACAGCCAGAGCCTGTCTTCTGAAACCTCCACACTGACAGTGCCGGGCGTTAGTGAAATGGTTCCGGCCAGAATCGTGAGCGGCAATGGCTCGTGCAGTTCAAGCGGCAGGGCGACGAAGGCGGGCTGTAAGCGCTGGTTCGGCCCCATGATCATTTTGGCGACGCGGAAGTTATCGCGAATGATGTCGCCAAGCACGAGTAAAACATAGCGGATCGCCAGACCTGGCCGTTTCAGGCGCGGCTGTGGGTCGCTAAGGGGGGCGGTCAGACGTGGAATGGCGATAGCCAATACCCCTCCCAGCGCCAGATGGCCCGGCGCGACGCTGTTGTTGAGCATCAGCCAGGCGACAAACAGCAGCAGGCTGAGCCAGGGGGAGGGAAACCAGAACATGCGCAGTCTGTTGACCATCAGGAGCCTCCTTGTTGCATCAGGCCGCCGAGGGCGGCGGAGTTGTGCAATTGCATTGCGGCGGCGTCAGCGAATTCCGTTATGGGGCCGCCGAACACCACCAACAGAGGCGACGCCGCCAGCAGCATATAAACGGCGATCATACGCAACGCCGGCGTCGGCTCCGCCACTGGCGCGTCGTCGCTGTGCCGCCAGAACAGGGATGAACCGGCGCGAGACAGGGCGATGATTGCGGCCAGACCGCTGATCAGCACGACGGGCCAGATAAAACTGGCTTCCAGGGGGCCTTCAGTCGCTTGCAGCAGCAATATCTTTCCGACGAAGCCTGACAATGGCGGCGCTCCAGCCACAGCTACTGCGGCGATGATAAAGGCGACGCCCAGGGCGACCGGACGCTGCATGCGTCGGGAGGCGACGAAGCGGTCTTCCGCTTTGCCGCGCTGCCGGCCGATCATATCCGCCAACAGGAACAGTGCGCCGGTGATCAGCGTGGTGTGAATGGTGTAATACAAGGCCGCCGCGGTGGCGTCGGCGCGTTGCAACGCGATGGCGGTCAGCAGAATGCCTATGGAGACCAGCGTCAGGTTGGCGGTCAGCGTGCGCAGGCTGGGGCTGGCGAGGGCGGCGATGGAGCCGACGATCAACGTTAACAGCGCCAGCGGCTGCAGCCAGGGCGTGGCGATTTCCGCCAGCGCGCCGGCGTCGGCGCCGAAAATGGTCGTGTGAATGCGCAATATGCTGTACGCCCCCACTTTGGTCATGATGGCGAACAGAGCGGCCACCGGAGCCGACGCGGAGGAATAGGCGCGTGGCAACCAGAAATAGAAAGGCAGCAACGCCGCTTTGAGACCGAAGACGGCCAATAACAACAAGCCGCCCGCCTTCGCCAGCGGCTGCTCATCCGGTCCCAGAAGCGTAGCTTTGACGGCCATGTCTGCGATATTGAGCGTACCCAGAACGCCATATAGCGTTCCCAGGGCGAACAGGAACAGGCAGGAGCCGACCAGATTGAGAATGACGTAATGCACCGCCGCCCGGGTTTTTTGTTTGCCGCCGCCATGGATCAGCAACGCGTAGGAGGCGATGAGCAGGACTTCAAAAAACACGAAGAGGTTGAATATGTCGCCGGTGAGAAAGGCGCCGTTGACGCCCATCAGTTGCAGCATGAACAGAGGATGAAAGTACATGCCGTGCTTGTCGTCGCCGGCGCAGGCGTACAGCAGCGCGCCCAGACCCAGCAGTGAGGTGAGCAAGGTCAGCAGAGCGGAAATGCGGTCCGCCACCAGCACAATGCCGAACGGCGACCGCCAGTCCCCCACCGCGTAGGTCATGGCGCCATCCAGGTGCGTACGTTGCAGCAGGATAGCGGCGATGGCGATCAGCGCCAGATTCACGGCGACGGCGACAACTCGTTGCCTGGGCAGAGAGTGGCCAAACGGCGGCAGCAGCAACAGCATGCCCGTCAGTAAGGGAATGACGATGGGAAGTATCGGCAAATGCTGCATCACCCTCTTCTCCCCGTGCGTCTTTGTACCAGGGACGGCTCGGAGGGAATGCGGCCGTCAACGTGATCATTGCCATGATCCGCCCGCGACCGCATCGCCAATATAACCAGGAACGCGGTCATGGCGAAACCGATGACGATAGCGGTGAGCACCAATGCCTGCGGCAAGGGGTCGCTATAGTTGTCGGAAGTCCCTAAAACCGCTGCGCCGTACAAAGTGAGGCGTCCGCTGGCGAATAGAAACAGGTTGACGGCGTAGGACAACAGCGTCAGACCCAGCACCACGGAAAAGGTGCGTCCGCGCAGGCACAGGAATACGCCGCAGGCCGTCAACAGGCCGACACAGAATGCGTAAACGCCTTCCATTTAAAACTCCTCTTTGTGATGCGTCGCAGGCGCGCGCGGGGCGTCGCCGTGATCAAAAGCCGGGCGCTCGCTGGTGGTGAGCTTGCCCAGGTTCGCCAGGATCAACATGGCGGCTCCGACGACAGTCAGGTAGACGCCCAAGTCAAAAAGCATGGCGCTGGCGAGTTCAAAGTCGCCGATCCAGGGCAGGTGGAAATGGTCAAACCAGCTGGTCAGGAAGGGGCGTTCGAACCACCAGGCGCCGGCGCCGGTAAGAGCGGCCAGCAGGACGCCGCCGGCGATCAGAGCCTGATAGTTGATGTGTACCCGGTGTTTGATCCACGCCACGCCATGGGCGATGTATTGCTGAATGATCGCCACAGCAGTGATCAGTCCCGCGATAAAACCGCCGCCGGGGAGGTTGTGGCCGCGCAGCAGAATATAAACAGACACCAGCAACGCCAGCGGCAGCAGGTTCTGCGACACCAGAGCGAGGATCATCGGATGGCGATCCTGACTCCAGGGCCGACCGCTCTCGTCTCCCGACGGCATATACAGGCGCATGCCTGCAATCAGCTTGTAGATACCCAGGGCGGCGATGCCCAGCACCGTGATTTCTCCCAGTGTGTCGAAGCCGCGGAAGTCCACCAGAATAACGTTAACGACATTGTCGCCGCCGCCTCCGGTTTTGCTGTTAGTCAGGTAGTAGTCCGAAATGCTCTCTAGTGGGCGGGTCATCAGAGCGTAACTGATGCTGCCCACGACGCCGCCGATCAGGGCGGACAGGCTAAGGTCGCGAGTGAGCCGGTTGGGGCTGGACTCTTTGAGCGAGGTCTGCGGCAGGAAGAACAGCGCCAGCATCAACAGAATAACGGTGATGATTTCAACGGACAGTTGCGTCAACGCCAGATCCGGGGCGGAAAAATAAGCGAAGGCGATAGAGACGATCAGCCCGGTGACTGACAACGACAGCAGGGCGGTGAAGCGGCTTCGCGCCCAGATGACGGTCGCCACTGCGCTCAGGCTCAGCAGGATGGCTCCGGTCAGCACCACGCCGTTGAGTTCAAGCTGCGGCCGGGAGCCGGCGCTGTGGTGCAAGTCCAGCAACGGACCGGCCATTAACAGCAACGCGAACAGCAGCAACAAGAATACGTAGCGCTGCAGTGAGCCGTTCTCCAGAGCTTCAGTGAAGCGGGCGCATTGCCTGACCACAAACTGCACGGACCCCTCAAAGATATGCTTGGCGTCATGTGGCGGGAATTGGGCGTGGAACTGAAACAGCGTGCGCCGGTTGTAGTAGATGTAAAGGCCGCCCGCCATGGCCGCCAGGCTCATCAGCATGGGAATGTTGAAACCGTGCCAGATGGCGAGACTGTATTCAGGCAGGCGTCCGTTGATCACCGCCGACGACGCGGCGTTCAGCAGATCATTGACCACGTAGTTGGGAAACACCCCGACCAGAAGACAGAGCGCGACCAGTATTTCCACGGGAACTTTCATGTAGCGGGGCGGCTCATGAGGCGTTTTGGGCAGATCGATCGGGTCGCCGTTGAAGAAAACGTCGTGGATAAAGCGCAGTGAGTAAGCCACGGAGAAAGCCCCGCCGACGGTCGCCAACACGGGAATAACCCAGGACAAGCCGCCCAGGGTGCTTTGATCCAGTGTTTCTGCAAAGAACATTTCCTTGGACAGGAAGCCATTCAGCAAAGGAACGCCAGCCATGGAGGACGCCGCCACCATGGCCAGCGCCGCTGTATGCGGCATGTATTTCCACAGACCGTTGAGTTTGCGCATGTCGCGAGAGCCGGACTCATGATCGATAATGCCCGCCGCCATGAACAGGGACGCCTTGAAGGTGGCGTGGTTGATGATGTGAAACACCGCTGCGACCGCCGCCAGTCGAGTGTTCATGCCCAACAGCAGGGTGATCAGACCGAGATGGCTGATGGTGGAGTAGGCCAGCAGTCCTTTCAGATCGTGTTGAAACAGGGCCGTGAAGGCGCCGTAGAGCAGGGTGATCAAACCGGTCATGCTGACCGCCAGGAACCACATGTCCGTGCCGGACATAGCCGGATAGAACCTCGCCAACAGGAAAATGCCTGCTTTAACCATGGTGGCGGAGTGCAGATACGCGCTGACCGGCGTCGGCGCCGCCATGGCGTGAGGCAGCCAGAAATGGAACGGGAACTGGGCGGACTTGGTGAAAGCGCCCAATAGCAACAAAATCAAGGCGACAGGGTAGGCGGGATGGGATTTGATCAACGCGCCGTTGGCCAGCACGGTGTCCAGGCTGTAGTCGCCGACTATATGGCCGATCAGCAGAAGCCCGGCCAGTAGCGCAAGCCCGCCCGCTCCGGTGATGGCCAGCGCCATGCGCGCGCCTTTGCGGGCGTCGCTCTTATGCGACCAGAAGCTTATCAGCAGGAAAGAGCTGATACTGGTGAGCTCCCAGAATATCCAGAGTTGCAGCAGGTTGTTGGATAAGACGATGCCGAGCATCGCTGTCATAAACAGAAGCAGGTAGGAGTAAAACCGCGCCATGTTTTCCTGCTCTGAGAGATAATAGCGCGCGTACAGAATCACCAGTAGCCCGATGACCAATATCAGCAGACAGAACAACAACCCGAGCCCGTCGAGCCGGAAAGACAGCTGCAGCCCGATGGCGGGTATCCAGTCCAGGGCGAAGCGCAATGTCTCGCCATCCAGCACGGCCTGGGCCTGGATCAGGGTATAGACCAGCGCCCAGGCGGGAAATAACGCAACGGAGAGCGCCTGGGCGCTACGCCCCGAGCGTCCGGAGAATAGAGGAACCAACGCTCCCAACAGGGGCGCCAGAGGGATCAAATACAAACTCATCCGCAGACGTACTCCTTTGTTTTTCATACCCCGTCGGTGTGAGGCGGAGCTTCCTGACGGGGCCTTACACTATAATGGTCTGACTGCAAAAGGGAATGCTCAAGGCAGGATTATAGTCTCTCCGGCTCATCGGGACGGGGTTGCGGTGAAAAAAACGGCAATTTGGGGGCGGGGAGTTGCAGAGCGCGCAGCAGGGGGAAAGACAGGTTTATCGAGTTTCTGGCTACGTTGAAGCAATAAACGCGTCCTGTTTCATCTTGTGGGTTGTCAGCGGGCGTAGAAACGGGTAAATATGTTTTGAAAACAATAATGAGCCAGAAAACAATAAGTTAGATGGTGTCTGGTTGCATATTTTTGTCAACAAGGAGAAAGGCATATGATCAGACGTCTGATATGGGTATTGGCTGGAGTGACCGCATGCGGGCAGGCATTGGCCAGTGGTGAGTCGCATTGGGGATATGATGAACCCGAACGCTGGGGGGAACTGAAGCCGGAATATACGATGTGCTCCGCCGGGAAAAATCAGTCGCCGGTGGATATCAGCGGCCTCATCAAAGGCGAGTTGCCAGCGGTGGGCATGAACTATAGCAGCGGCGGCCATGAAGTCATCAATAACGGCCATACCATTCAGGTGAACTACAAGCCGGGCAGTAAGGCCAGTGTGGATGGACGGGAGTTTGAACTCAAGCAGTTTCACTTCCATGCTCCCAGTGAGAATACCGTAGACGGCAAGAGTTTCCCCTTGGAAGCGCATTTCGTACACGCCAATGAAAATGGCGAACTGGCGGTGCTGTCCGTGCTGTATGAAGAGGGAGAACACAACGAACAACTGGCGAAAGTCTGGGAGCATATGCCGGCAGAGGCGGGTGGGTCCAAAGTCTTGCCGACGGCAGTTCACGCTGGCGACATGGTGTCAGCGAGCGCAGGCTACTACCGCTTTAACGGTTCGCTGACCACACCGCCCTGCTCCGAAGGCGTGCGCTGGCTGGTGATGAAGGATTACCGCACGGCGTCTAAAGAGCAGATCAACCAGTTTATGGAAACCATGGGCGGCCCTACCAATCGTCCCGTGCAAGGCGTGAACGCGCGCATTATTCTGCATTAATCGTTAACTCCGCGCAGGCTCTATTGTGGGGCCTGCTTTCCCCTATCGTTTTTCCCCGACTGACGCAGGGCAAAGCAAACGCTTATGCGCGCCGTTCAACCTTTCTTCATGGCTCAACCCATTTTTCTAGGGCGTATGGGGGATTTACCCATGGATCGTGAATTCAGATCATGAAAACGTATTCATGATCTGAATGCTATGCTTCTTATAGCGCGTAAGAGACGCGCCGATTACCGCCAAATAATGAGTTTACGGAAGGAACAACAATGAACAGAAACTGTAGATCCCTCTCCGCCGGCGCATTGCTGGCATGTCTGGCTGGCGGCGTTAACGCCCACGGCCTGATAGAAGACCCGCCCTCCCGCAACTGGTATTGCGGAGTCGTCACCAAGCCCGATGAAATTGATAACGGCACAGCGGAATATGAAGAATGCCGCGGCGCCTTCGCCCAGGACCCGGTGGGCGGCTACCAGTTCATGAGCGTGTTGACCCATGCTCGGGGACGCGCGGTGGTGGACCCGTTGCCCGAGCATGTGTGTGGTTTCGGTAGCGAAACCTGGCAGGGCGGGGCCACCCCGTGGGATAGCGCCATCGATTGGCCTGCTTCCCAGCTGAGCCCCGGCCCCAAAACGTTTACGTGGAATATTTCCTGGGGACCGCACTTTGATGACACGGAAGAGTTTCGCTACTGGATCACCAAGCCGGGGTTTCAGTTTCAGTCTGGACGCTCGCTGACCTGGGACGATTTTGAAGAAGACGCATTCTGCGTTCTGAACTATGACGACAAAAATCCCGACGCCAATCCCAATGTGGAGCCCGACAAAGCCAATGCGCGTTTCCGTACGACCTGCGATATTCCAGAGCGTAGCGGCAGGCACGTGATCTATGGCGAGTGGGGGCGTAACCAATACACTTTCGAGCGCTTCCATGGATGTGTTGATGTGGTGTTCGACGGGACTGATCCGGGTGATGGTGAAAACGTTTTCGCAAAAATCGCCGTGACGCCTGATGTCAGTGAGTTCACGGGAGCCGGGGAGTTGCGCCTGGACGCGGGCGAATCACAAGGTGAAGGACTCACGTATCAGTGGAGCCTGTCGTCGCAGAGCCCGGCGCTTTATGAACTGGATGGCGCTAACCAGAAAGAAGCCACCTTACGTTTGGCCAATCCGGAAACAGCCGGTCGCATCACGATCTCTCTGCATGTGAGTAATATCGACGACAGTGATGACGCCAGCGTCGCCATCACGCACTTACCGGCGGGCTCGTCTCCCTGGTTGGATCTGGGCGCGCTTACCGCGCAGCCGATGACCTTGGCAGCGGGCGACAAGGTTAGCGTGCGCGTGGTGCTGCAGGATGGGCGTGATCTCTACTACCCGGCGCAGCCTCTGGTGCTTGGCGACGCTGACTCCGCGGCGGCGGAATGGCCCTATGCGCTGGCGCAGGCGGTCAATGCGGCGGGAGCGGAAATCAAAGTGGGCGTGGTTGACGCAGATGGCGCGGTGAACCCGGTGCGCGACCCCGTGGCGAACAAAATATACGCCAAGACCGACGCGGCGGTGGCGAACGCCTATTTGCAAGTGAAGAAAGGCGGCGATGAGCCGGCGGCGGACTGCACGGTCGATTACGATGTGGTGAATGAGTGGGACGGCGGATTCCATACCGTGGCGACCATCACCAATAACAGCGACGAACCGGTGCGAGGATACGAGCTGGCCTGGACCCTGGGGACGGGCGAAACCTTCGACTATGGCTGGAACGCCAATTTCAGCGCAGATGGCGCTGGGGTGACCGCAGCGGTTCCTGCGACGCAATGGAACGGAACCTTGGCCGCCAACGGCGGAACCTCCACTTTCGGCTTTATCGGTAAAAAAGGCTCCGCTCCCGCCAAGATCCCCGCGAGCATTAAACTTAACGGGACTGAGTGCGGGCAGTAGCCTGTCGTTGCAGACAAATAGCAGGAAGCTATTTGTCTGCCTGATGAATAGTCGAAAACCAGACTTTCCGATAGATCGCGAAGGCGCCTTTTTACGTTACTCTTTAGTTTAAGGTGTTGATAAGAGAAACGTTTACCAGGGAGCCTTCGCTACATGACCAGCGTATCAACCAGCAGAAAAGTCGCCATTATTACTGGCGCGGGAAGGGGAATTGGCGCGGCGACGGCGGCGCTGGCGGGAGAACGCGGCTACGCCGTCTGTGTGAACTACTTGAGAAATCATCAGGCGGCGCAGCAGGTCGTGGACTCGATTCTGGCGCGAGGCGGCGAGGCGATCGCCGTGCAGGCCGACGTTTCGCAGGAAGAGGGCGTGCAGGCGCTGTTTGCAGCGGTGGATCGCGAACTCGGAAAGGTGACCGCGTTGGTCAATAATGTTGGCGTGCTGGAGCGGCAAATGCGTCTGGATCACATGGACGCCGAACGTCTGACGCGCATCTTCCGCAATAACGTCGTGAGTTACTTCCTGTGCTCGCGGGAGGCGGTCAAACGCATGTCCACAGCCTACGGCGGTTGCGGCGGCGTGATTGTGAACGTCTCCTCCATGGCGTCGAAACTGGGCTCTCCTGGAGAATACATTGATTATGCGGCCTCCAAAGGCGCCGTCGACTCCATGACGATAGGGCTGGCGAAAGAAGTGGCGCAGGAAGGCGTCAGGGTGAACTGCGTGCGGCCTGGGTCGGTGTACACAGAGATTCACGCCAGCGGCGGCGAACCGGGACGCGTGGAGCGGGTGAAAGCGAACATTCCCATGCGCCGGGGCGGTCAGCCGGAAGAACTGGCCAATGCGATTTTATGGTTGTTGTCGGCTGAAGCCTCTTATGTCACCGGCGCAATAGTGGATGTCTCCGGAGGGCTATAACTTTATGGCTTTAACGCGATGGCGTGTTCAGGTTGCCCAGGACTAACTCACCGGTCGGGTGTTGAGGTAATGGTCGAAATGCCGGGCCAGTTGTTCACTGGCGGAGATGAAGTTCGGCAGCAGACGGTTGACTTCTTCGATATCATCCAGGCTGGCGGCGTTCTCCAAGGCGCCGGCGGCGTGCTGTAATTGCCGCGCGTGCAGTTGTCCCGCCGCGCCTTTGACTGAGTGGGCGATAAACTCCACTTTGCCTGCATCACTCTCGGCGATGGCTTTTTGCAGTGACGCCAAGCGTTCTGGAAGGCGACTGCAAAATCCGCCTAACAACCGGCTCAACAGGGCATGTTTGCCCATCAGACTTTCCAGCGCGGCCTTTTCGTCCCAGAGTTGCAATGGTTCCTCCTCCATCGTATCCATATCGGCTACGTCCCCTAATGCGGCGCTGAATGTTTGCATTGCGGGCTTGACGCTGGAGCGGCGGAACAGCCATAACTTCAGCTTTTCCTCTAAGCCGCCGGCGTTGATCGGCTTACTGAGATAGTCATCCATGCCCGCTGCGAGGCATTTTTCCCGATCGCCTTTCATGGCGTTGGCGGTCATGGCGATAATAGGAATATGGCGGTTGCGCTCACCGGCTTTGCCGGCGCGAATTTGACGAGTGGCTTCATAACCGTCCATTTCCGGCATCTGACAGTCCATCAAAACCAAGTTGTACGGCGCATCCTCCGGCGCGCTTTGCAGCGCCGCCAACGCCTCCAATCCATTGCCTGCGACATCCGCCGGCAACCCCATTTCCTCCAGCATCAGCTGCGCCACTTCCTGGTTAATCTGATTGTCCTCCACGAGTAAAAGGCGGCTGGGCGCAGGCCATTGCATCGGTGGGGGCGCTTCCGCCTGCTTCTGCTCAGCGGCGTCGTTGGCGGGGAGAGAGCGGGCGTAATGGCGCGTGACCAGCGGCTTGGCCTGACGCAACGCGTCGCCGCCTTCCGCCACCACCGAGAGGACGGCGCTCAATTCCGCAACGGAGACGGGTTTGGGCAGGTAGGCGCTGAACCCCAGCTCTGCGAAATAACGCGCGTCGCCCCGGTGACCGATACTGGTCATCATCACTAACGCCATACTGCGGTACGCCGGTTTGGCTTTGAGCTCGCGTCCCAGCATGGCTCCATCCATTTGCGGCATATGCATGTCCAGAATGGCGATGTCGAAGGGGCGGCCGAAAGCGGCGGGCGAGCCGTTGATCTTCGCTTCGCACATGGCGAGCGCTTCCTCGCCACTGGCTGTTTCGAGCACGTGGGCGCCCCACATTCTGAGCTGTCCGCAGAGCACCTCGCGGTTGGCGGCGTTATCGTCCACCACCAACAGGGAAAGTGCGCGCATATCCACTTTGGGAAGAATGGGCTGGGTTAATTCACTGCGTTGCAAGCGTACGCAAAACTCGAAGCAACTTCCTTCGCCCTGCTCGCTATGGACGGTGATGCCGCCCTCCATCAGTTCGCTGAGCCGCTTGCAAATAGCCAGACCCAACCCGGTGCCGCCGAACTGACGGGTCGTGGAGGCGTCCACCTGGGTAAAGGGGTCGAAAAGCCCGCCGATTTTATCCGCGGGGATACCTATGCCGGTATCGGATACGGACACGGTCAAGAGCAGATGATCGCCTTCCGGCTGTAATTGGCAGCGGATGACGATTTCGCCTTCGGCGGTGAATTTGATCGCGTTGCTGACCAGATTGGTGAGGATCTGCCGCAGCCGGCCGGGGTCGCCACGCACCATGGACTGCTCGACGGCGCTTTGATCCAGAACCAGCTCCAGGTCCTTTTCCTGCGCACGCAAGGCCATGGTGCCGGCGAACTCGTCCAGATGATGGCGCAGGTCGAAGTCGAGAAGTTCCAGCTCCAGTTTTCCCGCATCCACTTTGGAGAAATCCAGAATATCGTTGATAAGGCTCAGCAGGGATTCTGCGCTGGATTTGGCGATTTTGACTTTACGCAACTGTTCCGAATCAAGCTTGGATTGCAGCACCAGATTCAGCATGCCCAGGACGCCGTTCATCGGCGTACGGATCTCGTGGCTCATGGTCGCCAGAAAGTCACTCTTGGCGCGGGCGGCGGCCTCGGCGGCGTCCTTCGCTTGAGTCAGCTCCAGTTGTGCATTGCGCTGGGCGGTAATGTCCACCGCGGTTGCGTAGAACTTGCCTGAAACCGGATCGCAGGCTGCGCTCCACAGCAAGGTCACGACTTCCCCGCTATAACAGCGGTAGCGATTGACGAAAGAGAGGGCGGGCTTGCCCCGGGCCAGTTTATTCAGCTCCTGCAATGTGCTTTCCGCGTCGTCCGGGTGTATGAAGTGGACGATAGGTTCCGAAAGCAGCTCTCTTTCCGAGTAGCCCAGCACTTTGCTGAAGGTGAAGTTGATTTTCTCGAAGTAGCCCTCTTTATTGGCGATACAGAGGAAATTGGTGGATAAATCGAAGAAGTTCTGCAGTTCTTTCTGGGATTGTTCAATCTGTTGACGCGCGGCCCGGCTGGCCGCCTCCGCTTGTTTGCGCTCGGTTATGTCCTCAATGATCGACCAGATATATTCGCGGCCCTGAGTGTCGGAAATCAGCACGCCATTCAGCAGCACTGGGTAGCGTTCGCCGTTCTTGCGGATGTACTCCTTTTCATAGGGGCCGTAGCGCCCGCGAATGCTGAGTTGCTTGAGTTGTTGCGACTCCTCCTTTTCGTAGTCCTTGGGCGTGATGTCCCAGTAACTCAGCATCAGGAATTCTTTGCGGGTGTAGCCGGTCGGCCCCAGTAAGGCGTTATTGATCTCAAGAAAGTCGCCGGTTTTATAGTCGTTGAGGGCGATGCCCAGAGGCGACAGATCGAACAGACTGCGCAGCAGCATTTCATTCTCATGGCGCTTGCGCATTTGCCTGAACACCAATACTGTCGGCGCCAGTATGAGCAGTCCTATCGTTAATACGCTCACCCGAAGGGCGATTGCGTCCTCCGCCAACTGCGGCCAGCCGCCTTTGGGCGTGGCGCCGATACGCCAGGAGCCATTGGGCAACGTGACCTCCGCGATAACTGGGTCTGTGTGAAAGACTGCCGGGTCGCCGTAGAATATGTCGCTGTCCGTGTCGCTGTTGTAGGCGGAGCGGATGGCGATATCCAGCCTCTGTGCCGCGCCCGTCAGACCGCTGGCTTTGTACAGCTGATCGACGTCGATAACGGCGGACACCAGCCCCCAGAAGCGTTCTTTTTTGCCGCTGTCGGAGTAGGTGAACACGGGGATGCGCCCGATAAATCCGTAGCCCCCTTGCACCAGCTTGACGGGGCCGGTCACCAGCGGCTGTCCGGACGTTCGCGCTTGCTCAGCGGCCTCGCGTTGGTCGGGGGTTGCGCTCAGGTCTAGTCCAATGGCGCCTTCGTTGCCCTGTAACGGATAAACCAGCCGGATCACCATGCCCGGCGCGGCGCCAATATTGCGCAGCTGGGCGCGTCCGTCGAATAGCGGGTAGGCGAATTCGGTGAAGCGTTCCTGGTTCATGTCCGGCTCGACGCTGATCGCCGCCACCAGTCCACGCACGGTCTGAATATTGCTGCTGATAGCGCCTTCCAGGCTTGCGCGCACGACGCTTAAATGACTGAGCACGTCATTGCGGACTTCCTGCTCATGGCGAATATTGTTGAGACGGTCGATATAAAAACCGGCGGAGATTACGCCAACCGTGATGATCAGCGCGGCGTAGCGGTACAGCCATTTAAACCTGCCGAGACCGCTGTTATTGGGCTGTTGCATGGGGCGGTCAAACGTTTCGCCTTCCTTTATCCCAGGCTGGCTCTTCATAAATCGCTTCGTCCAAGAGTTCCGCTACATTGAGTTCGGCGCCGGGCGTCAGGCCGTCCAGCGCTTTTAAATGTCTGGGGACGGCCGCTATTTCCTTGGGGAGACATCTTTCTCGCCGCAGGCTTGGTGGCGTCTTTGGATCATCAACAAGCCTTAGATTCTAGCTTAGCATGTATCGCCGGGCTCGCTTTCAGAATGACTGCGATGCTTGAGCTGATGCGGTTAATGTTATTGGGGAAAACATAATAATTGGTTATAGTTTTGCCCAAATAAAAACAACCATCCCATGCAACGATTAATCAGGCGGACAAAGCGCCTGATGATTAACATGCCAATATCATTGCCATATTAATAGCTGAAAATACTGAACAAGCAAAGGCGACGGACCTGGGAGGGTTTATGAGCACGCACGTTGACAGAAAGCGCATCACTATTCCGCAAATACGGTCTATGAAAGGTAAGGGAAGCATTGTTTCCCTGACAGCTTACACAACGCCGATGGCGCAAATGATGGATGAGTTCGTGGACCTGATTATCGTCGGCGACTCCACCGGTATGGTGGCCTATGGCTTTAACTCCACTATGTCCGTCACCCTGGACATGATGATCAACCACGGCGCGGCGGTGACGCGGGGAGTCAGCAAGGCCTGTGTGATCGTCGATATGCCGTTCGGAAGCTTTCAGGAGTCGCCACAGCAGGCTTACCGTAACGCGGCCAGAGTTCTGGTGGAGACGCAGGCGCAGGGCGTGAAAATGGAGGGCGGCGCCGAGTTGCTGGAAACCGTTGATTTTCTGGTGCGCCGGGGTATCCCGGTAATGCCGCACATCGGCCTCACGCCACAGCACGCCAATGTGCAGGGCGGATTCAAGGCGCAGATTCGCACCGAGGAAGAAATCAACGCGTTCATCAAACTGGGGCGGGCCTTTGAAGAAGCGGGCGCATTCGCGTTATTGGTGGAGGGCGCGTTTGAAGAGGCGGCGCGCAAGGTGACGGCGGCCGTCACTATTCCCACTGTTGGCATCGGCGCCTCCCCGGAATGCGATGGCCAGGTGTTGGTGACCGAGGATATACTGGGCCTGTTTTCGGGCTATACGCCCAAATTCGCCAAACGCTACGTGGACTTAAGCCAACCCATTAAAGAGGCTTTCTCCAGGTACGCCCACGAAGTGCGCTCCGGCGAGTTCCCTGCAATGGAACACTGTTTCGGAGTCCGCAAGAACAGCGATGGAGGCTGACTCCTCGCCACAATCCGAAGATAAGGCCGTCGCCATTTGCGTCTTTGCTTCATGCGACGGTCTTATCTCAGAGGTTGGAAATTATTGAAGAAGTATAAATATGGATTTACCTACAAAACCTGACTACTACCTGATCATTGATCTGGAAGCCACCTGCTGCGATCAGGGCTCCGTGCCCCGCAGGGAAATGGAGACTATTGAAATCGGCGCAGTGATGGTGGACGCAATGTCCCTGGCGGTGGTCGATGAGCTCCAAACCTTTATCCGTCCAGTGCGACACCCGCAGTTAACGGACTTCTGTCGTGAACTGACTACTATCAAGCAAACACAGGTCGACAGCGCGCCGACTTATCCAGAAGCTATCGAGTCCCTGCAAGGCTGGATGCGCCATTACCCCAATTATCTGTTTTGCTCCTGGGGCGATTACGATAAAGGCCAGTTCGAGCAGGACTGCCAATTTCATCGGATCGCCTATCCCTTCGCCAGCGGGCATCTGAATATCAAGAAACAGTTCTCCGCGACGCAAGGGCTCAAGAAAAAGTATGGCATGGCGGGAGCCTTGCGCGTTGCCGGTTTGTCCCTGGAAGGCTCCCATCACCGTGGTATTGACGACGCCCGCAATATGGCGAAACTGATGCCTTACATCGTCGGTCCAGAAAAGGTGAAACATTGATTCTAGCTGTAGACGTACAATACGAAGACGGTGGCGGCGCGACCGTCGCGGGCGTTCTGTTCGAAGACTGGAGTGACCCGGAGCCGGCGCGAGCGGTACTGACGCATGTCAGTGAGGTGCAGGACTATGAGCCTGGCCAATTCTATAAGCGTGAGCTGCCTTGCATCCTGCAGTTGCTGGACGCTATTCACGAATCCGTGGATCTCATTGTCGTGGATGGCTATGTCACACTGGGTGCGGATGATCGCCCCGGTCTTGGCATGCACTTATATAATGCTCTGCAACAACGCATACCGATCATTGGCGTGGCGAAAAAAGCCTTTCTGGATACGCCGCCGGATCGCGAAATCCTTCGAGGCGACAGCCTCAAACCCCTCTATGTTTCCGGTGTAGGCGTCCCATTGACGCAGGCTCGGGACTGGATTCTTGCAATGCACGGGAAACACCGTATTCCCACCCTTCTCAAGCGGGTCGACCAGCTGTGTCGGGGCTCCTGGCGTCCATAACGAGAGTATTTCTCCCGCTGTTCTATACTGAAAAATAATGCCTGTGACTTGTTGAGACGATATCCAGCGCAGGTCACTGGGCAGGCCCTGTCGTTGCAGACAAATAGAAGGAAGCTATTTGACTGCCTGATTAATAATTCGGGACGGGTGACAGAGCTTTGCGGGCGAGCCGCAGAGCGGGGAGCCACGTGCGTTATCTGTTATGTCTTTGTCTTAGCGGTTGCCTTGCCATATCCGCCGCCGGCGCGGAACCTGTGGTGGTGCGCCATGTGGGGCCGGAAGACGTTGGCGATATTCGTAAAAATTATTTCATTGGCCTGCTGCATCTGACGCTGGAAGAGTCCGCATCGGACGTGGGGCCATATGAAATGAAGCAGATTCAGGCGCCGATGTCGCAGGGACGGGCTTTTAAAAGTCTGCAGGAGGGACTCGTCGATGTGGTCTGGTCCATGACCTCGGAGGAGAGGGAAACCAATTACCACGCGATCAGGATACCTCTGATGCAGGGGCTGATTGGGTATCGCGTGCTGGTCATTCGCAAGGAGGACCGCTTCAAGTTTAACGCGATCACCGAGCCTGAGCAGCTTAAGACGCTGTTGGCTTATCAGGGCCACGACTGGCCGGATACGCAAATCCTGCAAGCTAATGGCTACCGGCTCAACGCCAGTTCCTGGTACAAGGGGCTGTTTAAACTGCTGGCGCAGGGGGGATTCGATTATTTCCCGCGCAGTGTGCTGGAGGCCTGGGATGAATTGGTGGCGCTCGACCAGGATAGCCTGATGGTGGAGGAGAGTATTCTGCTGCATTACCCAACGGCGGTTTACTTCTTTGTACGGCGCGAAGACGCGGATTTGGCGGAGAGGTTGCGTCTGGGTCTGCGCAAAGCCATTGATAATGGCAAATTTGAACGTCTGCTATATGGATTTGAGCCTCATCGCCGCGCGCTGCAGGCGGTGGACTTCAAACATCGACGCATCTTCCAGTTACACAACCCGCTGTTGACCGCTCAAACGCCGTTGGACGACAAGTCGCTCTGGTTTGACGTGGAAGCCTATGTGAAGAACCATTCCCGGTAATCTGACTGGCGACTTCAGCGGCGAGTGAGTTTCACTCATTGTCGGCGCAGGGACGCCGGCCCTGAAGAGGACCGGCGTCTTGTTGTCGGGACAAAATGATCCCGTTCCCTGTGTGTTTACAGGTCGCCATGGTCACTAATTCCTTGTGTGTGGGGAGAGAGGTTCGGCAAGCCTCGCCGAATGGGGAGTTACTCTGACGCCAGTTCGATACTGGTGTGCACGAGCGTCAGGTCGTCGCTCAATGCGTCGCTCTTCAGGTCAGCCGCCCAGATTTCGATATAGCTGAAGCCGGAATCCAGGGCGAACTGAATGGAGCCGAGCAACTCTTCTTCAGTGAGTTGGATGTTAGCGCGGTCGGACGACGCCGTGCCGACGATCTGCACCGCTGCGAAGCTGGTCGCCTGCGCTGACACCAGCAGGTTGTACATCTCTGGATAGGCGTTCATGGCGTTCTCCTCGCTGAACCACGCGGCGAATAAACCAAATCTTGAACCGATGCTGGCGTGGCCGTAGGCGGCGACTTCCTGAGCCACTACCGGGCTGCGGAATACAGGATGTATTTCCACGTCCAGTTTGGTGGTGGGGAAGGCCGCATCGTAGGCGTCCATGATGTGCTTCCAGGATTCCACCAGCACCTCGTTGGAGAAGCCCATGGATCTGAAACGGCTTTCCGTGTCACGGTCGAAGAAGTACTGCATCTCGAAGCCGTTGGTGGTGGAGTTGGTCATGTGCACCAGCTCAATATTGGGGTTGCCGTCGTAGCGTTGTCCCAGCGCGTCGATAAACTGTGTATAGCGGTCCAGGAAAACGCTGTCCCAGGGCAGGGGCATGCTCTTGGGGTAAACGGCGCGGAACAGATAATCCAGCGTTTGCGCGCCCTGCGCTTTAAGCCATAACGGCGCTTCCGCTCCGTTGGTAATCGCCAGCGCGACTTTCACGCCTTCCTGTTGCGCTTTCGCCAACTGGCTGTCCAGGCGGCTCCAGTCGTATACCCCGGGCGTTGGCTCCAGCAGGGCCCAGCTGATGCGCACCAGTACGCCGTCCATGTACTCGATTTCACCCGCGTTATGGAAGATAGAAGAGTTGCGCTCAGTGGTCGGACTGCAGCTACAGTAAATCCCAGACAGGTTTGGGCTCTGCATGGCGTTGACTGTGCTGGAGACTGCGCCGGAAGCGACGATGGCGCCGCTGAAGAGCAAAGAATTTAAAGCCGCTTTCCAGTTGTTGCGGATAGAAGAGAGTGTGTGTGAACGGATGGTGAAGAACTCCTTGGACATGATGCTATACCTGCTTATGTTCAGCCCATGAATGGGACGATGGATAATCGGGTTAATAACTCTCGAAAGTACCGCTCAGCTCATTCGTTGGGCGCAGAATAGGCATCATGCAGGAGGGGTTAAAGGCCGTTTCCGTAAAACTGTGAAGTGCCTGCCGGGGGGTTACCATAAGCCAACGCAAGGTAATGGTTTTGACCGGGTATGTATCTGTATGTATGTGAAATTTAAGAATATATTTCTGTTGTGAAACCCCGGAAATGGGACTTGCCGCACATCTGCAATGTGATCGTTACGCTTGTTATGGTGTCTGCTATGCCGTTAAAGGGATATACTCCGCCGCGTTAACGGCCGCCTAAGATGAAAGTGACGAGGAAATGGCATTCATGAAAGTAGAGCTGGAGAAGATTTTCAGTTTCATCATCGAACTGGAAAAGCTGAAAAGCGTCAATCGCATGACCAAAGTGATTGGAACCGACCGCCGTGAGAATTCGGCTGAGCACAGTTGGCAAATCGCGGTGCTGGCGATGTCCCTGGAGGGCTATGCAAAGGAGAAGGTGGACATTAATCGAGTCGTGCGCATGCTGTTATTGCATGACGTAGTGGAAATTGACGCTGGCGATAAGTTTATCTTCTCCGCGGCCCATGCGGATACAGAAAATGAAATGAAGGCGGCGGAACGGATATTCGGGATGCTGCCGCCGCAAGTGGGGGACGAGTTCAAAGCGTTGTGGCTGGAATATGAAGAGAGGCGGACTCCGGAGTCCCGCTACGCTTACGCCATGGATAGGTTGATGCCGGTGTTGATCAACCTGAATAACGGTTGTCAGAGTTGGGTGGAGAATGGCGTGCGTCTGGAGCAGGTGCTTTCGAAAACGGGCATTCTGGCCGACTTCAACGCTGAGCTGTGGGAGATGATCAGTCGCCGCTTGTATGAGTCTCGTCAAATGGGCTTTTTAGGCTGAAAACCTGTTTTAAAACAGGCGAATAGATCGCTATTGAGATACAGGTGAAATAATATTTTCCCTAATCGGCTAGGCCAAATGGCATGAGGTTTTACGCTGGACGTTAAGCGGCATTCAAGGTAATTTATGCCCACCTATAGTACTTACTGATAAACCCGGTGCTATATTGCCGCCTGTCGGCGACGCATTGTGCGCCTCAGGCGGTTAACCTCAAGTCCTGATTTTTCCCCTGCCCCCCCCAGTCCATTATTACAACTTGTTTAAGCCGGTTTTTGTAATTAGCAATAGCAGGTTGATTTCCCTAATATAACCTTACTTTTCTGCAGTCTTTGCACTGCCCAAAACCAATCACGGAAAGAAGTCTAATGCGTCAAATAACTTGTACCTTCATTTGCTTGGCCTGTTTCTCTGCGCCGGTGCTGGCGGAAACCTGGTATGTGGGAGCGGATGGCGGCGTCGCGATGGTGAAAGCCTCCTCTGAGAAATTTTACATCCCTGCGGCCAATGTTCGTCTGGGCGGACGTCTTGAAAACGGCGTTGGTCTGGAAGCTTTATTCTCGGCGGGCGTAACAGACGCTGAAGAAGCGAACGTCAATATGGAGCTGAGCAGCATGGCGGGCGGTTATTTGACATACACGGGCGTACTCAGCGGCGACACCCTGGCGACATTGGGCGTGGGCTATGTATCCACCGAGCTGGCGACAGAGGTCGGTGGTGTAAGCTCCGACTTGTCATTCGACGGGACCAGCCTGGCGATCAGATTGGAAGAACCGCTCAAAGCCTATCCCAGCGTAAAGCTGTCCGCTGGCTACTATCATGTATTTGAAGATGATGGCGTGAAGATCAGAAACTTTGGTCTGGGATTGCAATATGATTTCTAATATCAGGAAAACCCGCCTTGTAGCGAGTTTCGCTGCGTTGGCGCTGTGTTCCGCATTGTTGTCCGCATGCGGGGGTGGGAGTGGCGATACCGATGCGTTGAATGATGCTGTCGATGCAGGCAAGCTGGACGCCAAGAGCCTGACTCTGACCTCCACTTCCGACAAAGCGCTGTTTGAACCCAATGAAAGCTGGCAACTGAAAGTGGTGGCGGAGCTGAATAACGGCTCCACGCAGGATATAACCAGCAAAGTGAAATGGTCCACCAGTGATAGCTCACTGGCGACAGTCGACGATGCCGGCAAGATGAAGACCGGGACTCCGGTCGGCAATGAAGATGTGGTGATTACAGCGTCATTGGTGAATCTCAGCGCAGAGCTGACGGTCACTGTTTCCGACGCCACATTGTCCAGTATTGAAGCGAGCGCGAGCGGCTCTGAGGTGGATGAGTGCCGTAGCCTGACCCTGAGCGCAACTGGAACCTATACCGACGGCTCTCAACGTCCAATGGTGTCCGGGTTGTCCTGGACCAGCAGTGATAGCGCCGTGGCCACGATTAACAGCGACAGCAGTGCATTGGTGACGCATAACAGCGGTAATGTAAATGTGACGGTTAGTCGAGGAACTGTTGCTTCTGCGGCGCTGCCTGTCACGGTCAACGATACGCTGGCGTCTTTGAAGATCAACGAAGGCAGTGAGATTTCAGTCAGCAAGTCTGGTAGCGCCACATTGACCGTCAGCGGCGACTACAGCGATGGAACCAACAACGTCGGCATTACCTCCAACTCCTCCTGGACCATCGGCAACACGGGCGTGGCCACGGTGGATGACGGTAAAGTCACAGGCGTGTCCACGGGCGAAACAACTGTCACCGCAGCTTGCGGTGGACTTACCGCGGATACGACAGTGAAAGTATTGGAGATTTCCGAGTATGAATTGTCGGATCTCAAAGGCGACACGGCTCTGGAGGAAGGTGAAGTGCGGCAGTTGAGCTTCTATGAGGTCTACACTGACAACACCAAGACCAATATCTCTTCTAAAGCGGACTGGGAAATTACTACCGGCGACGAAATCGCCGATATTAATGGCGATGGCAAGCTCACGATGAAGAATGACTTCAGCGGTTACAGTGGTACTTCTATTACCGTTAGAGCTGAATATGACGACAATTCAAAATCGTTGACCATTAATATTGAGAAATAGTTGATAGTTGTTGTCTAACTATTTGTAAAAGGGGCAATTTATCGCCCCTTTCTCTTTTCGGGTAGGGTAATGATGTGGATAATGGGCGCCGGCGTTGTTAAGGAGGCTGCCTTGAATTATCTCATTATTGTTGTTGCACTCGCTGTCCTGGCTGGCGTTACCTATTACGGTTATCAGCAATACCGTAAAGCGGTGCGCAATAGACGCGTTCGATTTATCGATAACTATCGTTTTCCTCCCACCATTGATCGGCGCATCGCCAGGAAATACCCGCATTTGACTCCAGCCCAAGTCGAGAAGGTGCTTACTGGTTTGCGTGAATACTTCCATATTTGTCGCATGGCGAATGGAAGAATGGTATCCATGCCGTCGCAGGTGGTGGATGTCGCTTGGCACGAATTTATTTTATTCACCCGTCGTTATGAAAAATTCTGTGACGAAGCTTTTGGGCGCTTTTTGCACCACACGCCAGCGGAAGGTATGGGCAAACCTGCAAATATACAGGATGGGGTGAAACTGGCCTGGCGCTTGAGCTGTTTAAGGGAAAACATTGATCCTCTGCGGCCCAGGGCTTTGCCCATTCTGTTCGCTCTGGATGCGGAATTGAAGATTCCTGATGGCTTTTACTATTCGCTGGACTGTACCGGGCGCAATGACCACTGCGCGTCTAATATAGGGTGTTCTGGTTCCAGTTCTAGTTGCTCCAGCGACTGCGCTGGCGATTGGGGCGGTAGTTCCTCTAGTCGTCGTTACAATGATAATGACAGCGACAGCGGCAGCAGTTGTGGGAGCAGCTGCGGCGGAGGCTGTGGCGGCGGAGACTGATACAACGCTTCATCCCTGCTAGTATTTCCCTAATAATCTCGCGGACGAATAGCGTTTTCCTATTTGTCCACAAACGACAGGCGCTGCGACTTATGTCAGCCCCTGTCTTCAGAGGCTTGTCGCCGCCCAGGCGTATCGCCTCATTGAATACGGGATCAGGGTATGAAGCTGTTGTGTGGCTTGTGGCTGATGTTGATTGCGGTTTCCGCCTGCGCGGATCAACGTCCTCTCCGTTATTATCAAAAAGACAGTCGCTACGAATATCGCATTCAGTTGCTGCAATTGGCGCTGTTAAAGGCGGGGGTAGGCAACGAATTCATGCTGCGTCCCCTGCAGGACAATGTTACTGCTGCAAGAGGGTTGGCTTTACTGGAACGAGGTCAGCTGGATGTAGCGTTCCTGCCTACCACCGTTGATCTGGAGCGGCGCTTTCGAGCGGTGAAAATCCCCATTCTGCGAGGAATCCTGGGCTATCGCGTATTTTTGGCGCATAAACACAGTCTTCCTGCATTGAGTCTGGTAAAGAGCCTGGATGACCTGCGCGATCGTTTTGTCGCAGGCTTCGGCGCGCAGTGGAGCGATATTGATATCTTGCGCGGTAACCGCCTTAAGGTGGAGGACTCCCCTCAATATGGACTTTTATTCGACATGCTGATGGAGATGCGCTTCGACTATTTTCCCAGAGGGTTGAACGAAGCCTGGAAAGAGCTGGAGGAGCGTCAGGCGCAATATCCCGATCTGGCGGTGGAGCCCACGCTGGCGCTGTATTATCCCTATCCTGTGTATTTCTTTGTCGGTAAAGGAGACGAAACCCTGGCGCGATTGATTGAAAAAGGGCTCAATGCAGCGCTGGAAGACGGCTCCTTCGAGCAACTGTTCCTGACGCATCATCAGTCATTTTTAAATCGCGCGCAGTTGCCGCAACGGCGTGTATTTTTATTGCAAAACCCCACCCTCCCTGCCGGAACGGAAGCTCCAGACACCCACTGGTGGCTACCGGAATCGCCTTTGAATGAAGGCGCGCCGTCAGTCGAATAGCGGTAGCTCTTCATAGGGCTTCTCGTGTAGTGAACGCAGCCTGGATTGCAGGGAGCCGCTACGAATCTCAAGCTTGTGGCGGTCCGTATCGAGAATATCCAGTAAAGTTTGCTTCACTGCTGTTTTGCTTCCATTTTTACACGCCTGCATCGTTGAGCATTTCCATCGTGACGGGGAGGTCGCTCTCAGCGTTAGCAAAAAGTGACCTGTGTATAGTCCCTGCAGAACGACTGACGTCCAACGACAAACAAAATCAGAGCTTATGGTGGTCGATAAAGAGAGCTTCCAGGCCGGAACTCTTGCTCTCGTTATTCGCCTGATACAGATGGCAACTGATGCGGGCGTAATTATCGAGGTCGCTTTGCACCAGGCAAGTGCTCTCGTAGGCAACGTTATTTTCCTTGAAGCGCATGCGCAGCACAGTGGCTTCGCCATGCGCGGCTTCTTCAATGGCGGCCTCGCCGAATATCACCGCCCCGTCGATTTCACGCTTAATCTTGAGTTGGTGGTTCTCAGAATAAATTTGCAGCGCTCCCTGATAGGTGCTGGTGGAGTCTGGCGCCTTGCCGATGAGTTGATACGCGCCGATGACAAAATCTCCGAGAAAGTCTTTGGCGGTTTCGCCGCCGAAAGCGGAGGGGGATAACAGACAGCACAACAGCGCTGCAGGTTTGAGGTTCATCCTGAAAGTCTCCTTAGGATACCGTGTATGTCGCAGTGCCCAGTGCAATAGTTTGCTCCCGGTCATTGATCAGCTCCATGCGCGTCACTGCTATCGACTGGCCGTGGCGAATGACGCTGGCGGAGGCGACGAAAAACGCGCCGCGCCCGGGGCGCAGATAATCCACCCGCATATCTATTGTGCCGAGCCTGCGCAGTTTGCGCTGCACTTCTTTCGGGTCAATCTCCGTTAGACGCTCGATGATGCTGATTGTCGCCACCAACCCGCCGGCGACATCCAGCAACGTTGCAGTGACGCCGCCATGAAGGATGTTTTGAAACGTATTGCCGACCAGCTCCGGCTTCATTTCCAGTCCCAGCACCACTTTCTCTTTGCTGACCTCTCGGACTTTGATGCCGACCAGCCGGTTGAAGGGGATATGCTCGTTAAAATAAGCGGTAATCGTTTCTATCAGCTGTGCTTTGTCCATGCAATGCGCCTTTCACCGTGTTGGGCGGAATATCTCATTAAAGCAAAATCGCCGGGGTTCGCCCTATGAGACATAAAGGTCTGTTGACATTAGGCTTTTATAGTCTGTTTCCGTCGCCAGGCGTAGTCCTGATTCTCCTCCAGAAACCGGATGAAGTCTGCGCCGAAGTTTTTATAACCCATGGCGGACAGGTGAATTTCATCCGCCCAGAATTTTTTGCCGGCCAGATTCAAGCGGCGTGTCTGCGCATCATAAAACAACGTATTTTCATGCTGGGCGAGCGTTTCGGCTATGGCGTTGGACAGACGTCCATGGATGGTGCGGATGATGTCATGACGCAGTGGCGACTCATCAATGGACGGATATCCATGCAGCTCGAACACGGAAGAAATCCAGGGGCCTGAGCGCAGGTATAAAAACAGCTTCCATCCTCGCTCCCGACTCAGCGGCGCACTGTAGCCATGGCTCACGACTGTGGCGTGAGGATGGTAAAGATCGCGCATTTCCAGACTTCTCTTGTAGAACTCCGTGATGCTGCTCAATACGGTATTGAGAATATCTTGTCGCAGGGATTGCTGCATCGTTAAACCCGGTTCGTAAGGAACGAGTATTGGCGCCAGGTTGGCGAATATGTCATTGCCGCCTGCGCTGATAAAGACGTAATCCAGTCGGACATGGGCGTGTTTCAGTCTGCGATAGTGTTGTAAATGCGGTTGCATCTGCAGGGTGGTGGCGCCGGAGATGGCGAGGTCCAGCCAATTGGCGCCCAGTGGGTCCAGCATAGCGATCGCCTCGAAAATATTATTGGGAGCGTTCAAGGCGCCCCAACCGCGTCCCGGGTAATCAAACCAGGAGTCCCCCTCCAGCAGGATGTTCGGATACTCGCGCCGCAGTCCCCGCCTGACGCTGTCGATAAACTCGTTCAAGTTTCCGCTGATGTAGTGTTGTCCTATCTGTCTCGCCATGACCTGTATTGCCTGTCCTTATGTTCCTTATGATTCAGCGCTTTGCTTGAAAGCGTCCCTCCCGCAGGAAATGCAGGGTTTGTTCCAGCGCAGTCTGGTTGCGCATGATAAACGGATGCGAAGCGGGGAGCGTCAGGAAGTCTCTCATGCCTGTTAGTTTCGCCCGCTCAACCGACACTTTACCGTCATTGGGGCCATTAATCATGAGCGAGAGCAGGGGATTTACGGAGCGGTCGCCGGTGATGACGCCACATTCAAAGTCGGGAGAGCCCAGATTTTGCAGTAACTTATTGTCTAGAGCGCCCAGTTGCCCGCCCGCCGGGCCGTTAAGCAGTTTAAAGAGCATCAGACCTCCCAGTTTGTCGACCACTTCGCTGCCCTGATTAGGTGGGCTGAGCATAACGACCCGACCTATGGAAATGTCAGGCTTTAATGCACTTAAAACCCTGACCAGGATACCGCCCATGGAGTGTGTGACGAAGTGGAGCGGGGAGCTGTTGGCGCCGAAGCGAGCAAGTAAAGCAGGATAGAGATGTTGCGTCACCAGTGACTCCAGGGAGAGACGCGTGGAAGGGTAATTCAGGTTGAACGTCTCGAATCCCTGGGCGTCGAGATAGCGTTGCATACGGTTCAGGCTACGCGACGTGCGCGCTAATCCGTGCAATAGCACAACCGGCTGTCGCGTTATGGGACGATATTGATGATTCATGTTGGAGCTCCACTGTGAGACGGGGTTATGGAGTCTAGTGTTGTAGATGTGCATAGGGGCGCCCTAGGGAGTAACGTAGCGCCAAACAAATCTACCAGTTGCGTTTTTCAGTACCAGGCAAGGCGCTGGCGTTGGGCGTGAATTGATAAGGGACAAGCTAAAACAATTGAAAACACACTCCGCGCGGGCAATCATCTATACTAGACAATAGCTAAGGTTAGCTAACGCGTTGGATGCTATCCACAGGGAATTTTCGCTTAATAATTAAACAAATAAAGCGAATTTATGAATGAACTATCTCGTATGCAAGGGGCTTTAAGCAGGGGGCTGAGATGGATATGCGATTTTATGGTGTTGACTGGATCGCCATGCTGCTGACGTTTGTCGCAGTATGGCAAATCGGCAACAAGAATAAAGCTGGGTTCTGGCTGATGATGCTGGCCAATGTGGGATGGATGATGGTCGGGATAATGGGGCAAAGCACCGCCATTTTCCTGGCGAATGCGGTTTTCCTCTCAATGAATTGGCGCGCCGCCAGTAAGTGGGCGAAACAGGAGACGACTGCGCATGCGGACACCGCCTGACTTTGTTTACAGTAACGGAGACTCCTGCAGGCTCTGCCGGTAAGTCTCCGGCGAGCAGGAAAACCAGCGTTTGAAGGCGCGGCTGAAATTGCCGGCGTCGTTAAACCCCAGACTGTATGCGATTTGGGAGATGCTCATGGAAGAGGATTTCAGATAACGCTCCGCAATTTCCTGCCGCACTTCATCCACCAGCTCACGGAAGTTGGTGCCCTCCTGACTGAGATGGCGCTGCAATGAGCGTTCACTCAAGTGCAGCGTCTGCGCCACTTTCTGCAAAGAAGTTTCTTCCGTCGCCATAGTCTGGCGCAGCAGCGAGCGCACCCGCTGGGTCAGTTTCCTGTTGAACAGACGTCCAAAGTATATTTCGCAAAGGCGTTCGTTTTCATTCGCCAGCAGCACATCGGCGTTAGGCAGACGGCAATGAAAGTAGTTGCGGCTGAAGATCAAACGGTAGCGACTGTCGCCCCAGCTTACTGGACTGCGAAAATAGCGCTCATAGTTTTCATAGTCCGCCGGTTTGTCGCGGCCCATGGAGACGCGCAACAGATCCGTTCCCTGTGGCGTCAGAAAGCGGCAGATGCGCACCATCATGCAGGCGGCGGCGTCCAGAATGGCGTCATGCACGGGCGCGTCGCCCTCTCTCACCACGCCTAACTCCACCTCGTCCCCATTGGTCTGCAGATACAGGCGGGTGACATTGGAAATGCCGTAGTTATAACGAATAACCCGTGAAAACCCCTCCCATAATGACTGACTGGCGATCACCGCATAGCCCAGAGCGTGAAAGGTGGTGAGACTGATGTTTTTGCCAGCGTCGATGCCTATGCTTTCGCATTGCGTCGCAGCGATGACGGCGTCGAATAAAGCGTTGATCTTGTCGGTGCGCACGGGGGCGAGGGGAGATTGCAATTCGGAGGCGCAGAGTTGCGCTGACTGCATTAAATCATAGGCGTCCAGCCCTTGCTTTTCAAAGGCGTCCAGACACATTTTCACCCAGTTGGCGATGATGAAGGGTTCGTCCAGTTGTGGCGTCATAAGAGTAGTTTCTCTTCCATAGACTTGGCGAAATAACTTGCCTGCCGCAGGGTCGCCGCCCACGCGCATTCGAATATAGCAAATCAAGGGCCAGGGAAAACTCGGCCAAATAACCTAACGAAATAGGCGTACTTCACACTGTTAAAAAAATGGCAGCAAGTGACAGATAAATAGCGCGCAATGACATGTCGAATGGATTCTCAATAGTTAGGATGTTCTGCTCCAAAAAAATCAAAATGATAGAAACAAGAGAGGGGAACTACTCGTGAAATTAAAGCTTTTAGTAGCTGTCATGGCCGCCATGACAGGCAGCTACGCCTTATACCACCAGTTAGGCGATGGATCGTCGGACGCTATGTCGGCGTCGGTGGATAACGCTCAACAGTCCAGTCAGTCACTCGCAACGGCGACGGCTATGACTTCCGCCGCCGCTCCAGCGGGTGCGCCCGGCGCTGCTGCGAAAACAGCAGGCGATGCGCCCAGCATGGCGGATGTTGAGGACTTTGTAGCCAATCTTAACGATCAGGCGGATACGGGTTATCAATCCCCCAATGCACAGTTTTCGCCCCCTGCGGCCGGCGCTGACCTATTTCAGGGCGAGCGCACGGCTGGCGTAGGCGCGCCTTTCCATCTCAAACCGGCCGGCGGACAGTCGCTGGTGGCCAGCGACGCCAATATGGCCAAGCAGGCGGTCATGATGGGCGGCAAGCAGTTGCTTAATATCAGTGAAAACGATGATCTGGAGTTGAAAACCTCCAAGCGCGACGATGAAGGCAACGTCTATTACAAATTCACCCAGGAATATAACGGCGTGCCTGTGCATGGTCGTGAAACTGTGGTGCAGGCGTCCAGCAAAGACGAAATCAGTCTGGTGGCCGGTGAATTCGAGCCTGGCATCCAATTGGACGTTAATCCTGGGTTAAATGGCCAGGTGGCGTTCAACAAAGCGGTCGACAGTATGCGCGACACCCTGAGGGGCGAGCCCAGGTTCCGCGAAGACCCCAGCCTGCAGATTTATGTATCCGAAGCGGATGGTCCGGTCCTGACCTGGCGTTCCGTCGTGGAATACATCACCACTGACGAAGGCTATCGCGTAGATGAAATCTTCGTTGACGCCAACAGTGGAAAAATCGTGGATAAACTGCCGCGCTTCTATTCGGCGTTATCGCGCAGCGTTCACTCCATCGATCGTCAGTGTTTCGATCCTAACTGGGGCAGCAACATCCTGCCTGGGCGGGAAGTGTCTCCCAACGCCGATGAGCACGCCAAAGCCGCTTATGACAACTCCGGCTATACCTACTGGTTCTACGACAACATGTTCAACCGCGACTCTTATGACGGCCGCGGCAAGAAAATGGTCAGCACCGTACACGCCATGTTCACAACGCCGAATGGCGGCTGCTCCGGCGACAACGCTTACTTTAACGGCGAGCAGATGATTTACGGCGAAGGCGGCAGCATGCTGCAGAATCCCGCCGGCGCGCTGGATATCGTGGCGCATGAGTTGACTCACGGCGTGACCTTCTCTGAAAGCAACCTGACTTATCGTAATGAGTCCGGCGCCATCAACGAAGCGTTATCTGATATCTTCGGCGCAGGCGCTGAAACTTACGTGATGTCCGGCGGCAGCGCGAACAGCAAGCCGTCCGGCGGCCTGAAACCGCAGCGCAGCAACTGGACTCTGGGTGAGAAAGCTTCTCCGAACGGCAGCATGATGCGCGACATGAGCGACCCTGTGGCGGACGGGCAGAGCCGCGACAGCTACGACTCTCGCTATACCGGCACGCAAGACAACGGCGGCGTTCACCTTAACAGCGGCATCATGAACCTGGCGTTCTACCTGCTGTCCGAAGGCGGCGTGCATCCTCGTGGAAAAACCACCAACCGGGTGACCGGTATTGGCATGGAGAAGGCGCTGGAAATCTACTACCACGCCAACACCAACCTGTTCACCGCATCCACCAACTTTGCCTCTGCGCGGACGCGTCTGGCGCAGTCTGCGGAAACGCTGTACGGCGAGTGTTCTCAGGAGTGGCATTCCATTCATGAGTCTTTCGACGCTGTAAAAGTGCAGGGCAGCTGGACGCCTTGTGATGATGGCGGCGATGACGGCGGAGATGACAATGGCGGAGATGACGGCGGGGACGACGGTGGAGATAACGGCGGCGATACTGGCTCCGTTTCGATTTCCAGCGCGAAGGCCTCCAGCACCTATAGCAACAGATACCTGCCTTCCAATCTGCATGACGGCTCTCTGTCTACGCCTTGGGTGTCATCCACCATCTACAACAGCTATCAGCAACAGTGGGTGATGTTGGATCTGGGCGGCGCCAGAAGCATGTCCGGCATGACGATCAACTGGGATGGCGGCAACTTCGCCGGCTCCTATGACATCTATGTCTGGCAGAATGGTCAGTGGGTACGTGCGCAACGCGTCAGACAATACCGTTCCGGCGCTGCGGATATTCCGCTGCAAGCCAACTCGCAGTATGTGCTGGTCACCATGCGCTACGGCAACTACGGTCGTTGGTACGCGATTGACGAAATCACGCTGAGGTAATCTGCATGGGCGCGCTATGCGCCCCTTTATTTCCGGCGCTGTTGGGACTTCTAACGCGGCGTCGGGACTTCAGCCCGGAGGAGACTGCCTCCCTCAAAAATAACAACGCGGCAGTATAGAGACAAAATCAAAATGAATATCAGAAATGAACTTGCTCCCATTCTTCTGCAAGCCATATCGGATGCGATTCAATTCAATCGCGCGATTATGGACGGCGGCTTCTTAAACGATTCGGAAAGTCACTTCGAGTATTTGGTGAGTTTGAATCACCTTCTTCATTATTTGGAGGAGGAGTACAAAAAAATAGAAGCAGAGGTGGGCATGCCTCTGAATCTATTAGCGTTGGAAAGCGCCTGAGGCAGGCGCGTAATGAGCCAGTGGCCGCCCGGATTGCGTTATGGCCGCCGGCTCAGTAAATGGACCAGTTCTCTCATGTCATGAAAGCATAAGGCCGCACCCGCGGCCTTTTGTTTTTCCGCATCCATGTCCGCACTATAGGCGTACACCGTCATACCTGCGGCCACAGCGGCGGTGATGCCTGCTGTGGAGTCCTCCACCACCACGCAGCGCTCAGGCGCCGCTCCCAGGGCGGAGGCTGCGCGCAGATAGATGTCCGGCGCCGGCTTGGGGTTCTCAACATCTTCGACGCAGAAACAGTGATCGAAATACGCATGCAGGCCGGTCTGGCTCAACTTGAAGTCCATGTCTTCGCGCAAGGCGTTAGTGGCCATGGCTTTGGGCAGGCGGATGGCCTGCAAGGTTTCCTCGACGAACGGGACTGTGGTCAGCCCTGTGTGCATGGCTTCCCAGAAACCAGCGCGCAAACGGTGATGGGTGTCCTCCGGCAGCGCCCGGCCTAACAGCGTCGCTGCGGTAACCAGGTTAACCTCAGTGGTTTGCCCGGTGAAATGGGTATGCATCTCCATATGGGTCAAATGTAAGCCCTGCTCCGCCAACAGGCTCATGAATACTTCATTGGTCAGGCGCTCGGTATCCACCAGCACGCCGTCGCAGTCAAAAATAACAGCGTCGTACATATACTTCTGCATGCATTGTTCCAGGGTGATAAGAGGTAAGGCGTTCGGACAGTATACCGGGCGGATGGCCCTAACGGCATTTATACGTGTGTCTAGGCAGGGAATAGAAATGGCTTCCCCAGTTAGGAGAAACCATTTTGATAAACGGAGGCGGGGAATCAGTAGCTGAAAACGTCTGACTGATCCACTTGACAGCTGGCGGTGTTCCAGAATTCGCCTTTCTTCTCGGATTTGCCTTCTCCCTTCTTGACGCCTTCGTATTCGACGCAAATTTTGGGTTTGCCGGCTTTGTAGTTTTTGACTTTCAGGTTGCGAATGGTGGCGGTGTCGTTGTAGTTGCTGTTGACGCCGGCGAGCCCGCTGGAAAGCGTTCCTTCAATAAAGACATCTTCCACAACCAGGTGGCGGGGACCGCCATTGTTTTTACAATCGCCGCAAGAACGCCATAGCTTGCCGTTGTCGCCTTTGACGGTGAAGCCGCCTTTGATGATAGTCGTGCTGTGCCTGGAGTTATGTTGGAAGATTTTGTCCGGTTTGCCGCCGGGGCCGTTATTACTGTTGTAAGCCCAGCCCCCAATGATGGTCATGGTCCCGCCTTCCGAAGAGTGGGTGGCTGCGTCTTCACAGACGTCCTCCCACACTACGTTTTCCAAAGTGCAGTCGCCGCTGGTGCAATGAATGCCGTCAGAACCGCCGTTGGCGGAGATGCGCAGGTTCTTTACGCTCGCATTGATAAGGGTAAGCACCGGTGGTTGATGTTCGCTATCCTTGTTGCAGGAGAGTCCGATCGTCCTTCCGCCGCAGTCCACACTCTTATTCTTAATGACGGCTCCGGCGAAACATTCGTCGGCGCTGCTGGAATCGCGTAGTGGTTGTGCGAATTGTGCGGTGGAACTGGCGACGACGCCCTTGGCGTCGGTGTATTTGATCCAATACCAGTAGGAGGTTCCGTTATTGGCCTTTGCGTCGCGGAAGGTGCGAGCGTCGCCCGCGAGTCTGGCGATGCGTTGACGACCAATAGGATTGGCGTCCGTGTCCCGCATCACTTGCACGTTGCGCAGAGCTCCTGTGGCGCTCCAGGACAGCTCTACCTCGCCGTCGCCGGCGTCGGCTTGCAATGTGACGGTCACAGCGCCGTCGCCGCCGCCATTTCCGGGAATGGCGGCGTTGTCAGGAACGGAACACTCCTTTACCGACTTGGCTGGATTGGGATCGCTTCCGAACGTGGCGACATCGCAGGAAAAAGCGCCGCTTAGTGTTTTTTTGACGAACTTGCCGGCTGCGCCAAAAGCCACTTGGGTAGGGCTGGCCACCATGCAGGTTTGGCCGCTTTTGCAAATTGTGGTGAACCCATTGGGTCTATTGGCGGCGGCTTGAATGCTCGTTGCTGAGGCAAGCAAAGCCAAGCCTAACGTTAATTTACGAAACATCGTGTTCTCCGTATTTTCGATTTTTTATTTACCCTGAAGACGAAGGCGTCTTGCGTGTTTTTATTGGTTTTCCAGATAGGGGAGCCGCCGCATGGGCGTTGTTGGCGTCACCTCCTTTCGCCGTCTGCATAACGTGAAAAGAAGGCTGCTTATTGCGCCTGCAGAGAGGCGAGCAGACTGTCTTCCATTTCCTCGAAGCTCAACGCTTCGTAATCCGTCACCGCCGTCATTTGATCTTCACTGAGGTAGGCGGATGCTTCCTGTAGGTAGTCATCGCGGTAGCGGTTCAGCGCTTTGACTGCCTCATTCGCCAGAGCGCGTTTGTCTGTCTGAGTGAGGGCGTAACTCTGCATCGCCTCCTCAAAAGCCACTTTGTGTCTGAGTTTGGTCAGGAGCAGGGTGCGTTCCTGATCAGGACTGAGAGGGCTGTTGACGCTTAATTTGTCGGTAATCTCTCGCAGCTGGTGTTGTTCAAACTCAGAGTTTCTGGTGAGCTCAAACAGACGCGCGCTTTCGCCATCCAGCAGCTCGACGATGCGCTGATCAAGGTCGGCCAGGGCTTGATCGCGCAACACCATATGCTCCGTCGCTTGCTCAGAATCGGTGAAGTAATTCTCTGTAGGGAGGGCGGTGAGGCGCTCACGTTCTCTCAGCAGGCTTAGTAGCTGTTCTGTGTCGGCGGTATTGAGCGAAGTTTCGGTAAGCAGGGCGCGGTATTTTTCGCTGACCGCCTTTTGCAGACTGCGCGCCTCTGCGTCGAGTAGCTGGCGGGTCGCGGGGTCAACCGGGAAGGTCGGTTGCAGCGAGCGTTGCTGTGCATCGGCGGAGACGCCCTGCCCAACCAGTGATGGCGGTATGTCCCTATGCTGTGCCGGGCTTTGCAGATACGCGTTGAAAGCGGCGATCGTTTCTTGATAACGAGCGCTTTGTTGCTGGATCTGATCTTGAAAACGTTTTCTTTCCAGGGCGAAATCAGATTTCAGATGATTGTTTTCAACCCACAGGTAAATAGCTGCGCTGGCGCAAAGGAGTGCGCATGCTGACATGCCTGCTGGGAATCTGATCATATCCATGACTCCTGTATTTATTAATTTTCCGGTTGTTTATTGAGCAATTGGCGCTGGGTGCAATGAATATTAGTTAATCTGGTCAGGCTGTGATACCGGGTAAAGGGAATAGACTGCTTGAGTGCGCAGATGTATAGCCAAGGGCGGGTACAGCCTTTACTTCATAGGAAAGCGCGCCCTTCGACTGCCTGATTAATACAGGCTTTGCTCAAGAAAGCGAGTTACCCGGCTTTCATATTCCTCCGGGGCGTACTCGTGAAAATCCTGATGATGGGCGCCCTTTACCAGCCACAGAAACTTGGGTTCCGGAGCGTTGTCGAATAGATGCTGGGACTCCGTCAAGGTGGTGTGCTGATCTTCCGTTCCGGTGATGATCAGGACTGGGGCTGTGATATGTTTGATGGCGAATTCCGGTCTCAGCTCATCCAGGCTGACTCCCAATCGCAAAGGAATTTGTGCGGTCAATAATGGCGTCAACCATTCTCCCAGAGCGCCAAGTCGCATCGAAAGTCGATTACTGACGGCTTGTTCGATGTTCGGATAAACGGCTTCCAGAACATAAACGTCCGCAGATGCGGGGGACTGTCCCAACAAACTCGCAGCGCCGCCAAGTGAGACGCCAATGATTGCGACCTTGGCGCATTGGCGTTGCGTGCGTAAATAGGCGATGGCGGACTTGACGTTGTCGGACTCCCGGTAGCCAAACGTGATTTGCTCTCCCTGTGTTTCGCCGTGGCCCTGAAGATCTATCAGCAAAGAGGAATATCCTGATTTCTGAAGGAACAAGGCGCGTTTGATCATGCTGGTGCGGTCAGAACGTACGCCATGTAAAAGCAGGGCGCATTGCTGGCCGGCGGCAGGCGCATACCAGCCGCTGACGCCGTCAAACTGCACTGTTTGCGCATTGAGCGCCGGCGGCGGTGGAGCGATGTGGTGATTAACGGACGCGGATAACGCCCCTCCTGCGCCCCACACTGCCGCGAGAGCAAGAACCAGTGCGCCTGAGGCGAAAGCGATGCGTCTTCTGAATTTTTTCATGGGGCAGGATTACTTCGCAGCAGAAATAGATGTCCACATTGGCGCCGAAACGTTCGTGACGTGACGGGATCAAGGAGGCTCATGTGTGATCCTATCGAAAACCTGTTCTATCAGAAAGCGGTTCAGAGAAGGCGCAGCATTCAGCTGCGCCAGAGAATGGACGGATATTCAGCTTTGCAGGCTTTCATAAAGACCTGTGATGGTCTCCATATTCTTCAGCATGCCTTCTGTGGTGGTGGCGATGATGAAAGGTACAAAACTTTGGCCCTGCATCAATTGGAATCCGGAGCGGGAGAAGCTCCACTGGGAAATCACTTTGTCCAACGCGGCGTTGATGTCCTGGCTGTTGATTTTCGCCTGACGGAGCTCATGTAACGCCTCGTCATATTCCTGGACCGCCTGGGCGAAGCTTCTTTGCAGATCCGCCTGATCCAGATTCCAGCTCAGCGCGGAGTAATAGAGCGCGATGCGCTGGGACAACATCCGTTGACGTCCGGCGAGGTTGATCATTTTATTTTTGGGATTCCCCGACTGCTGCTCCAGTGACTGCACGACTTTGTTGCTGAGAGCGAGAACGCGCTCTCCAGCGCTGATCAGTTCAACGGCTTTGTCTTTTGAAGGTTTCTCCGTCGCCAACTTGCGGAACTCCTTCCACTCCTTGCGCACGGACTTTAGCTGTCCAGATATTTGCGGCGTCTTGGTGTAGGACTCCAGTTCTCCCAATTGCTGCTCAAATAAGGCGACGCTTTCTGTGAGCTGGCTTGAGGACTTATCCGGCTGAATATCCTGACCTATGAGCAGGTAGGACTTTACGATTCGCTGACTCAGCATACGTTGGCGCCCAGCCTTGTTAATGGCTTCGTCCAGGTCGGTAATGTCTGCGGTGGCAATGTGGCTCCAGGATAGTGCAAACAGGGAGAAAAGAAGCAGACTCAAGTTCCTTATATGGCGCATATGCATTTACCTCATGTGATTCAATCTGGTGCAGTCTAATTTAAATTCCATAAATATCAGATGGTTACGGCGTGATAACTGGATAGGTAGTTAACGCATCGCTGATCTGGCGCAAGTTAGGCGCCAAATGAACCGGAAATTTTGGGGTATAGACAAAGAGCGATTCTGGGAAGAGGGAGAAAACTGTCAGAACCAGGGGGGAAAGGGAGAATGAGTCACTCTGCGGAGGAGGATGGAAGGGAGGAGGTATGGCGAACTGCGCCGGCTGACTGCAAGAGGGAAAAAGAGGCTGAATAAGCGGAAAAAAAGAGTGCGGCTTGCGCCGCACTAAACGAAGAAGACGAATAAATCGGGTACTCGGTTTAAGGGTTCAATCCTTGCGGATCAGCTTTTCAGACCTGCGTACATGTCGGAAATCTTGCGCATGCTTTTCAACATACTTTCAGTGGTCATAGCGATAACGAAAGGCACGAAGTCCTGTCCGTCCATTTTCTCGAAACCAGAGTGAGAGAAGGACCACTGTGAAATAACTTTATCCAGCGCTTTGTTGATCTCTTCGCTGTTGGCGTCCGCTTTGCGCAGCTCGCTCAAGCCGGAGTCGTATTTTTTGACGGCGGCTTTAAAATCGTTTTCCAGATCGGCGACGCCCAGATTCCAACTCATAGCGGAGTAGTACATGGCGATTTTCTGGGACAACATGCCTTGTTCGTTGGAAATATTGATCAAATGACCTTTGGTGCTGGCGACTTGTTTTTCCAGGTTGCTGGTGACGCCCTGAGTCAGACTCAGAAGCTCTTCACTTTGCTCGATCAACTTCGCCGCATTTTCCTGGTTGGGAGCGGCGGTCGCCAGCTTACGGAATGCGGCCCACTCTTTACGTACGGATTTCAAATCCCGCGCCATTTCACCCGCTTTTAAATAGCCTTCCAGGTCGGTCAGTTGAGATTCAAATTGCGCCACACTGTCATGTAATTGAATTGCGGATTTGTCGGGAAGAATATCCTGACCAATCAATAAATATGCTTTAACAATTCTTTGGCTCAACATTCTTTGTTGACCGGCGATGTCCAGAGCCTGGTCCATGCTCGATATTTCCGCGCGAGCCAGGCCTGCGCCGAATGCGGTAAGTGTGACAAGTAAGAAACAAATCTTTCTGAACGACTGCATTAAAGTTTACCTAGTGCTAAAAATGGCGTGCATATTGAAGGATTTAGATCAAAAATCAAGCGCCAAATGGCTTTTGACATATAAGTAATTTACGAAGTCAATAGATATTGTTCGTTTCCAGTCAATTATATGTGTCAATATGTTTTGTAACAGTGAAAATAATGCACTTTTATGTAACTAAAAGTTGCTTTTTTAAGGGATAAACGAGGCGGGTATATAATTCGTTATACTGTATTATTTTTAATAAATTTTACATTGTTTTTCTTTTGCGAATTGTACGTCATGTTTTTTATCGCCGATTCTATTTGTAGTTATGCTTGAAAAAGCAGCAATTGAAGCGCGTTGTCCAGCGCAAAAAAGCGATCGAATATCTCTGCCTTTTCCGAATGATGGGATTAATAGATGAGAAAAGTCAGAGGTGATAACAAAACATTATAAAAAACATGAAGGGCGCAGGGGCCGGATTGTCGCTAGCTTCTGTATCCGGTCACGCGCGCGGTGGGAGCCTTATTCCGACATAAGCAAGGCGGGGTTGCAGTGACTGTCAGCAATAATGAGTTTAAGGAGACGACAAGATGGCCCTGGCGGATATTTTTAAACAAAATGCGAACAAGTCAATTACCGTGACCGGCGCGGAATCCTCAAATATTTCTCACGCTACCTACAGCGTCAAATGTAACAACATCCAACGCAACTGCTATCTGGTGAATCAGCTTGAGCGAGCCAATCTGCAGGAAGGCGCGCACGTGGCTGGCGGTAAAACCGTTACCGTCGCCACCGCCCATAACGGCAACTGCTATTGGTTGCCCTGGCGGGGATGGCGCGCTGTCGTAGGTCAGCTTCAGGGCGCCTGTAATTTCTTCGTTACCGCCAATTTGACCGGGTGCTGCGTGGTTGTATCCGGTAATCCGGTCTCCCCCTTTGTGGTGCATATGAATTGCCAGCCGGCCAATGAAAACCTGGTGAACTTCCCCAACAGCGGAGATATCAAAGAATACAACTTTGATCTGCAGGCGGCGCAGGATCAGTTTTATGGACAGGTCACCGAGCAGCTGATCACTAACAACGTGATTTCTCATGCCGGCCTGCAAATGTTGAAACCCAGCGACTACGGAGCCAAGGCGCGGGAGGGTTACGCTTCGCCCACCAGCGTATTTGGCGTGCGCACAGGCGGACTGTGGACCATTTACTACAACGTAGGTAAGGGCGGCGGTCCTGGCATTACCCGCGAACTGTTCCCGAATTTTCAACCCCTCTGATCGAGCGCTCCTATTTCGCGCATACTTACGGTTTCGTGCATTCCTACGGCCGGTGAGTCAACGCCGGCTTGCTTTTGCGTTTCCTTCCCATCCCTTCCCCTGTTCTTCGGCGCCTTTCATTACAGAAAACGGAGTCCCGTTTATAAACCAATAGGTTATTAATATGGCAATGATATTGGCATGTTAATAATCAGGCGCATGGATGCGTCTGCGCGGCTATTAGCCGCGGGAGACAGGGTCTGACATGTGCAGGCCCTGTCGTTGCAGACAAATAGAAGGAAGCTATTTGTCTGCCTGATTAATAGTGGCATAATCCCGACGGCAATCGACAGGTTGCCGCCATGCAGGCATGGGAGCGCCATCCGCGCGTTTCGCGATGAGATGGAAAATGGAAAACACGGAAAGCTTTTGTTATGAAGAATTTGCTGATTGTCGGTAATGGAGAGGCCTTCTCGGAAGAGTGCAACACCTCTTTCCTGTTGCAGTCCGCCGATGGCTCCATTCTTATCGACTGTGGTTATCAGGTTCCGCCCCGCTTATGGGCGGGCGATTTGCATCAGAACATTGATCTGGTGTTGCTGACCCACCACCATGCGGACCACTCCTTCGGTGTCGTACCTTTGCTGGTCCGCTATCTGGAAGAAAAAAGAACCCGTCCTCTTAAGATTTGGGGGCCGGCGGGAACGGAAACCTTTATTAAAAGTCTGCTTGAGCATGGCTATCCCGGCGTGTCCAAGTATTTCAAATACACGATTGAGTTCGCCGAATTCGACACCCTCGACAGTAAACAATACGGGGATGTTTCCATTCGCTGCGCGCCCACCGTACACTCTATCCCGAACTTATTGTATCGACTGGATTTTAACGGTCGCTCATTCTCCATTTCCGGAGACGGCAAGCTGACGCCGGAAGCGGTTGAGTTGATTCAGGGCGTCGACCTGCATTTGCAGGAAGTGTATGAGCTTAACGACAATATCCCCAGTCATTATTCATTCAGCGAAGTGCTGCAATTTGCTCAATCCGGCGGAGCCGCGAGCGTGGGCGTGACCCATATGTGCAGGAATGAAATCAGCGTTATTACTGAGACCTACGATAAGTTAGTAAGGGAGAACGAGATTGAAAAGGACAGACTTTTTATCACCTATGCGGGGCAAACTTTCGCATTTTAAAACCTGCGCGCTGCTGACGGCCGGCGCCTGCGCATTGTCGCTCAACGCCGCCGCCAAGGAAATTTTCGTCATTAATAAAAACGCTGCGGATTATCGCGTGGTGGAGACGAATGAAATCGGCGCGCGCATTGATGTGTACTCCAATACGCCGCACCGCTACCTGAACAGCGAGAAAAAGGAGCACGTCTTCACGGGCGTGCCCGTGAGCGAGTTGTCGGCGAAAGAGTGGCGTTACGATAACGTTTACTTTATCGGCGACGATGACTACATCACCTTCATGCCTGCGCAGATCGCCAACAATCCGCAAACTATTCTGGCGAGCGCTAAGGACGCGGCGCCATTGAGCAAGCGAGACGGCGAAGTGCAGGTTATTCTTCCCACCCGCGAAGATGCGAAAGTGGAGGATAAGTACCTGAAAAAGGCCGCTTTCTGGGCCTGGTATGTGAAGACGGTGGTGTACGGCGACCTGAATAACACCCTGCAATATGGCGACGCCTCCATCGATATGACCAAAGTCATGGGCGAGCCTACGACTGCCTACAAAGCCCCTTCGGTATTTTCCTATGAGCCCATCGAGTGTCCGGAGACCTACCAGGTTTCCGTAAAAGACCTGGACCCCGGCTTCGATAAAGGAAGCGTTCAGTTCCGGCAATTGAACGGCAATCAGCGGGGTTATGGCGCAGGAGACGTCATGCTGATTTTCTCCAAGGAAGATACGGCGCTGCCCATTGAGTGCGGCGGGCCCTATGCGGTGCGCAAGGGAGAAGAGTATATCTACAGCGTATATTCTTTTAAGGGAATTTAATCAGCTAACAAAGTGCGTCTAACAATATGGATAGTTTTAGAAAGTACTCGTTTCTGCGTTGCATCAAGTTTACGGTTCTGGTCGCTTTATTTGGGTTCGCGGTTTCCTTTTTCGTGCACCAATATCAGGTATTGGCGAACTCGATCAAAGTCTCCGATCAGACTTCCGGCCTGATTAACAGACAGCATATTTCAGTGCTGCTTGGACGGGGCAACTTTGTCCATATTGAAGACGCCTTGGCGCAGCTGGTTAAAGAGAGCCCGTTACTGTTCGCCTATGTGCTGGACGCCGACGGCAAGGTGGCGGCGACCAGTCATAAATCCGCAGCGGTCGATGTTCCCTGTTGCTACGACTGGGAGAACCTGGAGGGTAGCGCGTTTAAGTTTGACGGGACGCCGGCGGCGCCTTTTGAGTCGGTAGCGGATGGCGTTTCCTTTATCCGCAAAGTGACGCCGGTGCTTGAGCATTCTTCCAGTGAAAAAATCGGGTCGCTGGTGACCTTCCTCGTTCCCAGACTGATTAAGCGCGAGCACCTTGCGGATACCCTGATTATCAGCTCCATGGCGCTGATTTTTATCCTGGCGACAGGTGTGGCGCTTTCCCTGTTATTGTCGCGGGCGCTAACCGCCCCGGTGAGAGAGCTTACCCGGTTTGTGGACTCTGTGGATGACACTGAAGCTAAAGAGGAATTGAATCGACTGGGGACGCATCCGTTCGCAGGCGGCAACATTGTGGAAATACGGCAGTTGCTGCAGTCGTTTCTGGCCTATCGCGAAAAAATTCTCGATCACAAGAACCTCCTGGAAGCACAAGTGCGGGAGAGAACGCACGCGCTTGAAGTGGCGGTGGAGGAAAACCGCATGCTGGGCAATACGCTACGTACGGCGTTGGAAGATGAGCGCAAACTGATCGCCCAGGAAATTCACGACAATTTCAACGCCACGCTGGTCGCCATCAAAATGTATTCTCAGAAAATCGAGCAATTGGCTCGTGAAGGCGGCGAGGATGCGCAGATCGCCGGCATGGGAGGAAAAATCACGTCGATTGTCACGGATGCCTACAGCTCCGCCAGAAGTCTGGTTTCCCGGCTGCGGCCGGAGATTATCGACACACTTGGCTTAAGTGGCGCCCTGGAGGAGCTGGTCAACAATTACAACCAGTCTTCAAATGGGTGTTCGTTTATGCTGTCGATCGGCGACCACTGCGACAATCTGGACGAGGAGCGCAACATCGGCATTTATCGCATTGTGCAGGAAGCCGTCACCAACGCAGTCAAACATGCCGCGGCGAAAGAGGTGGCGATTTCGCTACATCGTCCCAAGGACTATGAACTGGTGATTCAAGACGATGGCGTGGGCTTCAAGCCCTTGCAGGAAAAGGACGCGGGCATTGGACTGATCTCCATGCGCGAACGCGCCATGAGCCTGGGCGGTCGTTTCGAGTCGGTAAACACGGAAGCGGGCGCCCGTATCAAAGTGTCCATTCCCGCTTAACTTTTGGTTCTAGGAAAGAAAAAGCCTGTAGTCTATAGTGAAATAAGCCCCGTTATTCGAGAAGGTCATAGCTGTTAAAACCTTTTTCTAAATTTGAGGGTGGAGAAAAGAGCCATATCTAACTAGATGAATTAATTCTCAGGAGCGGGTTAGTGAAGAAGCCGTCTGAGGTTGACTTGTTTTTGTTAATAAAGAGGACGTTGCGTCATCTTGCTAGGCTGCGCTTCAAAAGGGCTAGAAAAAAGGCCCTGAATACAAGATTGGGCTACTTGCGTAGGGATATGGAGCTCAAGTATATCAGAGATCTTCTTGGTCGAGGCAGGTTTGCAGGGAGGATGTCTTATCGAAAAATACTCAATGTTACCCTTCCAAAGTTATTCTCTCTAATTGAAAATCCATCAGAGTCTTTAAGGGCGCTCTCTAAACTGGGCCCAATATTTGAAAGTAACTGCGTAATAAAAAGGATTTCGATAAGTCATGAGAAAGTCAGTGGTCATGACTTAGCCGCTGAAGTACTTCTGGGTAGAGTTGTTAAGGCGTGCGGTACATTTCTAAGCAATTCCGGGGGAGATGTCTCTATTTCGGGGGTCTATCCGACATCTGACTCTATGGCAAAACTGATCAGGTCCGTCGGCGTTGTTAAAGAGTTGGAAGTAGATGGGCATCAAATTGACGGAAGCTCTGAAAAAAAAGAGAAGATCGTCTTATTCTCGAGGCGAGCCATACCTGAAGGGGATATTTCAGTTGGTAGCTTGGACAGGAAAACTCTAACAACACAAGATTTTGTTGATCATATCAACAAGTGCCTATTAGGTTGCAAAGTTAAACTGACTGCTCATGCTGAGCAGCAGCTAGCCGAGTACGTAGGCGAAATCCTTGATAATGTACAAGAACACTCGGGAAACAACGACTGGCAAATTGTAGGATACTTAGACAAAAATAACGAAAGTAGAGTTTGTGAAGTAGTTATTTTTAATTTTGGGAAGACTATATCTGATACATTTAAAGAGCTAGAGAGAGACGATTTTGCTAAGTCTGAAATGATGGGTTACTTGGAGTGTCACCGGCGCGGAAATCTAATGATGCCTAATTGGAACGAAGATGACCTTATAACGTTGGTTGCCTTACAGGGGCGGGTTAGTAGCAAAAATAGCGAAAGTGATGATACAAGAGGTCACGGTACTGTAGATTTGATTAGTTTTTTTCAAGATATATGCTTGGGAGAGGATGGGGAAGCTAAGGCAAAAATGTGTATTATGTCGGGGAAGACACATATAAAGTTTGACGGGAAATACAAGATGAAAAATGATGGAAATGGGCGTCCAACAATAGCTTTTAATGTAGATAATGATCTTCGAAAAATCCCTGATAAGCACCTAAACGAAATTAATCTTATATTCCTGTCCAAACTTTGACAGGATGTCGTTCACTGACTCTTTCAGCCTGTCGAAAGTCTCATACGAATCCAAAGGCAGCCAGCTGTACTTCACCTTTCGCCACAAGATCTCTATCAGGTTTAGCTCCGGTGAATATTTCGGCAAATAGATCGGCCAGATGCCTTTATCTATCCAATCCAACCTATGTCGGCGAAACTCCGCAGAGCGATGTATGGAGGCGTTGTCCAGAAGCACCACGGCTGGCTTAAGCGGATCTTTGCTCTCCGCCAGCTTATTAAAAAGCGCTACGACTTTGGCGGAGTCCACCCGCTCCTCTGTGGCATGGAATATCAGCTTCTGGCGGCGACTCATAAACCCCAGAACGTTCAGTCTCTTATTGTGTGGATAGGATTTCATTTGCGTCGGCTTCCCCACAGGGCTCCAGCCATAAGGTAAGTTGGAACGCTGACTGAAGCCTGATTCATCAAAGTAGTAAAGCTCGATTTCGCCTGCATCCTCCCAGGATTGAAGATCTTTCACAACGCCCTGAAACTGGCGGAAGGCGACTTCATCCCGAAGCGCGCGCAGCGAAAAGCGGAATCGCTTGAAGCTATACTTTGATTTTTTTTAAGTTCCGTTTAACGGTCTCCAGACTAGCGCTTTTTCCAGTTTCTTTCTCCAGACGTATCTGGACGTCTCGTAGTTGTTGGGGCTGCTCGTCAATCCACTTACAAACCTTTTCTTGTTCCTGCTCCGTGTAAATGGGCGGTCTTCCCGGGGAGGCGTCGCTAATGAGGCCGCATATTCCCATGCTTTCCCACTGCTCAATCCAGATCGAAATGGTGTTGCGGTGGAAGTCGATAATGTCGGCAATTTTATCGATTTTATACCCCTTATTGCTGAGCAGTATGGCGTGACAGCGAATACGGAAGCGGGAGCTCGGGCTGTAGCGAAATCCATCGGTAAGAGTCTTTATTTCAGCGGGCTTAAGATGATTGACGTACTTCACGGTGCAAAATATGATCAGATTGAGTGGTCGTAAGTCGCCTATTTTATTAGAAAATTTTTATTTTGCTACTTAAAGATTATGTTGTTCACTTGAGAGGGGCGAGATTCCCAGGGACATTGATAGCTATTAGATTTGTGCTTCCTGAAATAGTTACTGAAGAGGTTTTAAATGAGTAGGAATAACGTGTTAATTGATCTCGGAAAGCTTGGAGGGAGAGTCTTTGTTGGTAGGAGTAGTGGTAAAAAAGCAAGAAAATACTTCAAGTTGGATGAATGTAATGAAAAAGTGTGTAAACTAGTTATTAAGGTTCCAGAGAATACGATTTCTATTAATAGCTCATTTTTTCTCGGCTTATTTGGTCCTGATGTAGAGAGGATTCATAGCGTTGAATTGTTCTTTGACTATGTTGATATTAGTAGATTGGGTGAAAGGTTTCAGGATCAGCTTAAAACTGCTGTGTCTAGATCATTATTAAATAGAGGCTTAACTCTCTGATGAAAAGGCTGGTGCTAGTTATACTATTGATTATGGTTAATAGTGCTGGCTTGGCTCGTGGAAATATAATACAAGGCAATGGCTTAGGTTTGGATGATGCTCCTGGAACGATAGAAACTATCGATGCGGCAGAGAAAGAAGAAATTAAAACGAATTTATCTGAAAATAAAGAGCTTCCCGTTTATTCTAATGCTAAAGAAAACAACTCATCGGGGAACGTAGAAGGCGATGAAGACGAGTTCAGTTTTGGCTTAAAAGATTTTGTTTATGTTTGTGGCGTTATATTGGGTGTTATTAATATTTTTCTTATATTTTGGTTTAGATGGAGCGATAAAAGCAGATCTATCTATGATGATTTTTGGCTAAGAAAAGTTATTATTCCTAGTGTTATCGATCCTTTTAAAAAATTTATATTTGAATGTTGTAAAAATTATAATGGTTATGTGATGAAGGAGGGAGAATATGAGGATTTTGAAAAAAATGTCGAGGATATTAGAGAATATTTTGATTTGGTTTCTATTTTTTCTCCAGACCTGACTGTTAAGGTCGAGGCATATCTCGACGAGCTTCTTAAGTATGTGTCGTCGAGGTCTTTCCCGGGAGATGTATATGATGATAGTGATACAGTCGGGATAGCTGAATGTAATCCATTTTTAAGATGCTTTAATCAGGTGGTTAAAGCATTTGTAGAAGCACACATAAAAGTTAAAACTTTTAAGAGTTAAAGGAGTAACTTGTGATAGCGGGCGTCACGTAACTGAAGCGTTTACGGTATTGCTCCATCGTGCATCCGGTGGCTCGTTTAAAGAGTCGCCGGAATGAGCTGATGTCTTCATAACCTACTTCCCAGATGATTTCATTCGACGATTTCAGTGTTGTCTCCAATTGGTGTTTCACCGCCTCTACCCGTAATTGCTGCAGGTAATTGATCGGGTTCTCGCCGGTGGCTTCCTTGAAGCGGCGTTTGAAGGTGCGCCCTCCCAGCCCGGCCAGCGCCGCCACGTCGTCGACGGAAAAATGCTCGGCATAGTGCGATTCCATCCACTCCTGGGCTTTCTTAACGGCGTCATCTTTGTGGGACTTGTAGCCATAAAACGTGATGTAAGGGGTTTGTTGTTGGCGTTTGCTGTCGAACAGGTGCAGTTTGGACACCGCTGACGCCAGCCCCTGACCGGCGAAGCGTTCGATCAGATGAAAGCTAAGATCGATATAGGCGGTGGCGCCGCCAGCGCAGATGATGTCGCCGCTATCGATGAGCAATCGATCTATGTCCAGCCTTATTTCCGGGTAGCGCTGGCGGAAATGTTCTGCGGCGCGCCAGTGGGTGGTGACGGTTTTGCCTTCCAGAAGTCCGGCTTCGGCCAGAACGAAGCTTCCGGTGCAGGCGCTGGCGATGACGGCGCCGCGCCGGGCGTGAGCTTGCAGCCATGTATAAGCCTGACGAAATTGCGCCAGATGTTGCGGCAGGGCGGCGCCTGCAGTAATCGCCTCAATAGCGGAAGCAACAATGATCAAATCCGGCTCCACTTCCTCGAACGCTGCATTCGGAGCGATAGCCATGCCGTTGTAGGCGGTGACGGGCTGATCATTCTGCGTCACAACATTGATATTGAAGAATGGCTCCAGTGAACGTTTGCCGGCGGCGCCGGACAGTCGGGCGTGACAGTAATTCGCCGTGGTGAATATATCCAGAATGCCGTGTACGGAGGCGGCGGCGCAGTGGGGAAGGGCGAGCAAAACGATCTTCATGGGTGACTCCTTCATCCAATTCGTTAGCGAAACAGGAAAAGATGAAATGTCATAAAAAGCAATTTAAGTGTCAAATATGACACTCCCGCTAATGCATTGCAATCCTTATCTTGTACTCATAGCCGCAGCGATAAAGCCCGAGAAATGGCGCCACGCCGGCGATTGTATCCAGCAAGTTAAGAGGAGAAGCCCCATGTCCGCGAACATTCCCCTGGTTGTCGCTCCATCCAAGCCTCTGCGGGAGCCGCAGGTTCCCTTCGCTTTGAAAGCCATGCGCTGGGCGATTCGCGCCTACGCCCGTATTTCCTCTCAGGGGGCAGGCCGAATGCTTAACCGGCTGTGGTTTACGCCGCAACGTTATGGGGTGGGCTCGCGCTTTGACGCCTTGCTGGACAAGGCTGACGCGTTCATGAACTTGAAAGTGGGCGCGCTGACCATCCCTGTCTACAGCTGGGGAAGCGGCCCGGTGGTGTTATGCGCCCATGGCTGGTCCGGCTCAGGCGTGCAGTTCGGCGCCATGGTGGCCCCTTTAGTGGAGAAGGGTTATCGGGTCGTTGCCTTTGATGCGCCCGGCCATGGGCGGGCCCAGGGCGTGCGCACAAACGTGCTGCAAATGCGGGACGCGATTCTGGCGGTGGCGGCCCAGACATTGGGCGTTCACGCCGTGGTCGCGCATTCTTTGGGATCTATCGCCGCGGCCATGGCGGTGCGGGAAGGACTGTTGACCAACAAAGTCATTATGCTGGCGCCGCCAGCGGATATGCAGGTGGTGTTGGATGTGTTCCAGCAGCGGCTACAGGTTCCAGACGCCGTCATGCTCGCACATTGCAAACTGATGGAGCAGGAGTTTGGCGATGACATTTGGGATCGCTTGTCATTGATGAAAAACGTTCCACTCATCCAGGCGGAAGGAATGATCGTATCAGATATAAATGATGCGGAAGTTCCTGCTGCGTACGGTGAAGCGCTTGCCCTCAAGTGGCGTGGCAGTCGTTTCCTGCAGACCGCGGGGCTGGGGCATTACCGAGTATTGCGGGATGAAAGCGTCATTGAGGAAGTTGTAAAGTTCATAAACCGACTCCCTGATTGACGCCGGTGAGGGACATTGCGGTTAAGGGACGGTCCCTTGGACAGGCCGGCGCAGCGACGATACGGCGTTATTGATGAGTGCGTATCGTCGCCTTTTTGCGGTGTTTAGACGTCCACGGCTTCCAGCGCCACCGGGACGTACTTGTGATAAGGCGTCTTGGCGATGGGGTCGCAGTGAGCCGCGTCCGTCAGCATGTTGATCGCTGGGCCATTGCGCAACTGTCTTCCTTGCTCATCCTGATAGAGCATGCCGAAGCCGTGAGGCAGCGTCAGTACTCCTGGCAACACGCTCTCATCCGCGGAGGCGATGGCCTCAACCGCGCCCCGTCGGGAACGGCAGCGCACTTTATCCCCGGAAACCAGTCCCAGCTTGGCCAGATCGGAGGGGTGAACGCGTAATACGCCTTCCTTATCCGTCTTGCGCCACTCCGGCCCGCGGTAGATTTGGTTGGCGTTATAGGCGCGGCGTTCGCCGGCGGCGAGGATGAACGGATAATCCCTGTCTTCACTGAGCGCCTCTGTTTTCAAACGATCCAGCCACTCAGTCAGTTCGGGTATATGCAGGTTTATTTTGCGGTCCCTGGTCTTTAACAGATCCCAGGTCTCCTCTACCTTGAAGGTGGAGATGGGCGCGGGCCTGGGACTCTCCAGAAAGCGGTTGAACAGCGCCAGCCCCAGAGCGTAGCCCTTGCCTTGCAGGCCTGTACGTCGGACTTGCGAGCCGAACTTGGCGGCGTACATCTGACAGACGCCCCAGATCGCCGCTGCGGATTGCATGCCTTCCGGCAGCGCCTTGCCAAGGGTGGCGTACAAAATGACCGGGACGTATTTGCGCCACTGTGGGTGGCGCTTCAACGTCGCCGCCAGCGCCAATGGAAAGGCGCGGCTGAAGGGGAGGCGACGGTCCAGCCTGGCCGCTTTTTCCAGTAAAGGAAAATGGTCTGGTATTGCGCCCAGTCCCACCAATAGTCGTCGGTAAATCTCCGGCTCTGGAAGCGTGTCGCCGCTGCGGGGCAGTATGGGGCGACGCAAATGGTAATAGCTGGTGGGGAAGCCGAATGTGAAATAGGTGGACTCCACTTTTTCAAACTGGCTGTCCGCCGGCAATATGTAGTGCGCGTGGAGGGCGGTTTCCGTCATCGCCACATCAATCACCACCATCAATTCCAGTTTTTTGAAAGCGTTCCGATAGGCTTCCGTATCGGCGGCGGACAAGGCGGGATTGGCGCTGTCTACAATTAGGGCGCGGATACGGCCAGGGTGATCGCTATCGATTTCCTGCGGCAAAATGTTTGGCGGGAACAGCTTGGCGATGCCATACATGCCGGTGACGGCGGTTTTCTGGTCATCGGCTTTGGAGTGGCCGATCAAAGGGGCGAATTGGGCCATCAAGTGATTGCCGCCCGATCTGTTGAAATTGCCGGTCACCAGAAACAGTAGTTTTTCCAGATAGGAATTCAGCGTGCTGTGCAGACTGTGTTGAATGCCGAGGTCCGCTCTGACGGTGGCGGATTTCGCTGTAGCGAATCCACGGGCGACCTGGCGCGCCAGCTCGGGATCGACGCCGGCGGTGGTTGCGTATTGCTCTATCGGCAGGTCGATGAAATGACGGCGCAAGTCATCGTAGCCATTGGTGTGTTGGTTTAGGAATTCTTTGTTTTCCAGTTCTTCCTGAAAAATGACGGCGATGATGGCGGAGAGCAGGTAAGCGTCCATACCTGGGCGCACCCGCAAATGAATGTCCGCGTCTTTGGCGGTTTCGCTGACGCGTGGATCAATGACCACCAGAGTGCGGCTGGGGTCTTTCTTGTAGGCTTTCAGCAGGTCCCGGGTTTTGCGCACGCCGTGGGCCATATAAGGGTTGGCTCCCAGCACGATGCAGTAATCGGAGTGCTCCATCCCTTCCAGTACAAAGCAGCTTTCGCGGCCGAACAGTTTCCCGTTTACCCAGAAATCCCCCGTCTTTTCCTGCGCCAACGCGGTATATAAATAGGGCGTATCCAAAGCCGCCCGCAATGCGCCGGAGTAGCTGCCGCCAAGATGATTGCCCTGGCCTCCGCCTCCATAGTAGGCGAATGCGCCGCCGCCATGTTGGGCCTTGATGTCGCGCATGCGTGTGGTGATCTCGGCGATGGCTGCGTCCCAGGAGATAGGAGCGTATTCGCCGTTTGGCTGGCGTTTTAGAGGTTGTCGCAGGCGAGCGGAATGATTTTGGTAGTGATCAAGCTTGGCGGCTTTCTGGCAGATGTAGCCTTCCGAATTGGGCGCCAGTTTGTCGCCTCTTACTTTGACGATGCGTCCCTTGTCCACCTGCATTTCCAGGCCGCAATTGATGCTGCATAGAATGCATGCAGTAGGCTTCCATACAGGCTGATCGACGCATTCTTCAACTGTCTCTGCATCAGACATGATCACTCTCCTTTCTTATTAGTTCTATTTTGGAACCTATGAAATAGTAAATTCCAAACTGGAACCTGTAAAGCTATACTTCCTGTCGTTCTTTACCTCACATCCGTCAACCTGGAGAAGTCACCTGCTCGCTTATGCGCTGGAATGAAATCCAAGATATCCCTTGCTCAATCGCCCGCACTTTGTCGGTCATTGGCGACCGCTGGACCCTGTTGGTCATCCGTGAAGCGTTTCTGGGCGTGCGACGTTTTGAGCAGTTCCAGAAGCGTTTGCAGATCACGCGCCATCGCTTGTCGGACCGCCTGAATAAACTGGTGGAAAGCGGCGTGTTGCGCAAAGCGTTGTATCAGGGAAGTCCAGCACGCTATGAGTATAGGCTCACCCGCAAGGGGATGGATTTGTACCCTGTGATTCTGGCGATGGCGGGTTGGGGCGATAAATACATGGCTGGCGACGCCGGGCCTCCCGTTGAGTACGTTCATTTGGGCTGCGGTAAGAAAATGACCGCTACGCTGACCTGTTCTGAATGTGGCGAGCCTGTTGACGCCAAATCGGTGAAACCCATGCTGGGGTCCGGACTCCGCGCTTTGACGAAGAGCGCCGACGAATAACGAGAAATCAGGGCGCCTGTCGCCTTTTCGTCGCTGTTGCTGGCAGACTCTCGTTCTTTCCCTTCTTTCCCTTCTTTCCCTTCTTTCCCTTCCCTTTTGGCTTCCTTGCGTCCTCATGTCTCGCTTTTTTCGAGCTTTCCCTGAGAGAACTGTTGCGACTCAAAGTAAATTTAGAGATTAAGGTCTTTGTCTATTTAGAATGCTAAATATTTATAATTTACAAAAAGTTACATTTTTGTGTGCGTGTGACGAAGTGGTGGCTTAATTGGTTGTAATAAAAGAGTTTTGTTCTCTGTTTCGTTAGGTCTTTTGCTCGTTTCCTGAAGGCTCTCAAAATTGAAATATTGAATTCAAACTATTAGGGTGTGTTTTTAATTGAACATTCAATCAATAAAAATGCCTAAAATCGTCGTCGAAGCAGAGAAGAAAGAGCAGCTTATCGAAGCCACCCTGAAGTCGGTGGAAGCCTATGGCATTCCGGGCACGACCATTAATTCCATTAGCCGTTATGCGGGTGTTTCTACTGGCATTATCAGCCATTACTTCGGAGGCAAGCAGGCGCTGATGGAGGCGACTGTCCGCTACCTGCTGGAAGCCTTGAAAACCTCCCTGCTGAAAGAGCTGGCCAAAACGTCGGACGGTTCGCCATACAGTCGCCTTCTTTCCATCGTCGAAGCCAACTTCAGCAAGTTGCAGGTGAGTGAACGGGCGGCGAAAACCTGGATGGCCTTTTGGGCTCAGGCGATGCATGACCCGCAGCTGGCTCGCTTGCAACGCGTCAATGAACGGCGATTGTTCTCTAATTTGAAAGTAAGCCTGCGGGAAATTCTGCCGCCGTCCCAAGTGGAGGATCAGGCTCACGCCATCGCGGCCTTGATCGATGGTTTGTGGCTGCGCAGCGCGCTCAGCTCCGGCGGCCTGTCCGTCGTGCAGGCGGAACGCATTTGTAAGAACTACGTAAGTGAGTTGTTTGAAGGAAAACACAAAGCATGAGCATTCCTGTTTATCAGTCTTTTGTTGACGGCGCTTATCGGGCGTCCACATCGAATGAGACCTTCGATGTGGTGAATCCCGCTACAGGCGAGCTGATTTACCGCGTTGAGCAGGCTTGTGAAAGCCTGGTGCAGGCGGCGGTGGAGTCTGCGCAGCGCGGCTTTGCTGAATGGTCCGCCATGACCGGCATGCAGCGGGGACGTGTGTTACAGAAAGCGGTGGCGCTGCTGCGGGAAAAAAATGACGAGCTGGCTCGTATCGAAGTGCTGGACACCGGCAAGCCCTGGCAGGAAGCGAGCGTCGTGGACGTGGTGACCGGGGCAGACAGTATCGAGTTCTTCGCTGGTCTGGCGCCTTCAATTGAAGGCAATCAGCAATCCCTGGGCGACGATTTCTATTACACCCGCCGGGAACCTTTGGGCGTGTGCGCAGGCATTGGCGCCTGGAACTATCCATTGCAGATCGCCTGCTGGAAGTCTGCGCCAGCCCTGGCTGCAGGCAACGCCATGGTGTTCAAACCCTCCGAAGAAACTCCGTTGGGCGCTTTGAAGTTGGCGGAGATTTTCATTGAAGCAGGCGTTCCCGCCGGCGTTTTCAATGTGGTGCAGGGCGATCATCGGGTGGGCCGTATGCTGACCGCTCATCCCGGTATCGCCAAAGTGTCTTTTACCGGCGAAGTGGGCACAGGCAAGAAAGTGATGGCGGACTCGGCCTCCACTCTGAAAGACGTGACCATGGAGTTGGGCGGCAAATCACCGCTGGTGATTTTCAATGATTGCGATCTGGAAAACGCCGTCTCCGCAGCCCTGCTCGGGAATTTCTACACCCAGGGCGAAGTCTGCACCCACGGCACGCGGGTGTTTGTGCATAAAGAGATTTACGACCGTTTTCTGGCGCGAGTGAAAGAGCGCGTCGAAAGCAATGTGCGCATAGGCGACCCCATGCATCCCGACACCAATCTGGGGGCGCTGATCTCCGCGCCGCACCTGGAGAAAGTCATGGGCTATATCGAGCTGGGCAAGCAGGAAGGCGCAAGGCTGGTCTGCGGCGGCGAACGGGTGCGCCCGCAAGGCGTGGAGAACGGTTATTTCGTCGCTCCCACAGTATTCGCCGACTGTCGCGATGACATGAGCATCGTGCGGGAAGAGATATTCGGTCCCGTCATGAGCGTGCTGAGCTTTGAGGACGAAGAAGAGGTCATTGCGCGCGCCAATGATACGGAATACGGCCTGGCCGCGGCGGTGTTCACCAATGACATCCGTCGCGCTCATCGTGTGATCGGCAAGCTGCAGGCGGGGATTTGCTGGATTAACAGTTTCGGCTATTCGCCGGCGGAGATGCCGGTAGGCGGTTACAAGCAATCCGGCATCGGTCGCGAAAACGGCATGGCCACCCTGAATCACTACACCCAAATCAAGGCCGTCTACGTCGGCATGACGGACCTGGAATCACCTTTTTGAGCGAGCGTTATGGCTGACAAGCAGTTTACCAATAGTTTTGATTACATCATCGTCGGGACCGGTTCCGCTGGATGCGTTCTGGCTAACCGTCTGTCGGAAAGTGGTAAGTTCAATGTGCTGGCGCTGGAAGCAGGCCGTAAAGACGATACCTGGAAGATCCACATGCCCGCCGCCCTGACTTTCAATCTGGCGGACGACAAGTACAACTGGTACTACCACACTGAACCCCAGGCATTCATGAACAATCGCCGCCTGTACTGGCCGCGGGGAAGAGTATGGGGAGGCGGCTCCGCCCTCAACGCCATGGTGTATATCCGTGGTCACGCGCTGGATTATGACCGCTGGGAAGAAGAAGGCGCCAAGGGCTGGGCGTATAAAGACATACTGCCTTACTTCCGCAAGGCGGAAACCCGTGAACGCGGGGGCGACGCCTATCGCGGCAACGCTGGCCCGTTGAACGTGCATACCGGGGACGAAAAGAATCCTTTGTTCGACGCGTTCATCAAGGCGGGAATGGAAGCTGGTTATCCCTACACCGAGGACATGAACGGCTATCAGCAGGAAGGCGTGGGCGTGATGGACATGACCATCAAGCAGGGCAAACGCTGGAGCGCGGCGCAGGCATACCTGCGTCCCGCCCTGACGCGTCCCAATCTGACGGCGGAAACCGGCGCCATGGTCACCCGTCTTCTGTTCGACAAAGGTCGCTGCATTGGCGTTGAGTACGAACAAAACGGCGCACTGGTCAAGGTCAAGGCGGAGCGGGAAGTGATCTTGTCCGGCGGCGCGATTAACTCGCCGCAGACCTTAATACTTTCCGGCATTGGCGATGAAGCGCAGTTGAAGTCTCTGGGCATCCCTGTGGTGGCGCATGTCCCCGGCGTAGGCCAGAACCTGCAGGATCACCTGGAGTTCTATGTGCAGCAAGCCTGTTCGCAGCCGCTGACGTTGTACACCTACACCAAGCAGCCGCGCAAAACCCTGGAAGGCGTGAAGTGGTTTCTGAACCACGACAGCGGCGCCTGCCGCACCGCACATTTGGAAGCGGGCGGTTTTATCCGCACTGAAGCCGGTGTGAAGCACCCGGACATCCAATACCACTTCCTGCCGTCGCAGGTGATTGACCATGGCCGCGTCGATCCGAAGTTGCACGCCTATCAGGCCCACGTTGGGCCGATGCGCCCGACCTCCACGGGTTATTTGAAGGTTGTCTCCCGCGACCCGCGTCAGCACCCGCTGCTGGAGCCGAACTACCTGGCGACGGAGCGTGACCGCTGGGAGATGCGTCAGTGTGTGAAACTGACCCGGGAGATCTTCGCGCAACAGGCGCTTGATCCATTCCGCGGTGAAGAACTGCGTCCTGGTCCGGCTGTAAAAAGCGATGCGGAAATAGACGAATTCATCCGCCAGAGAGCGGATAGCGCTTACCACCCCTCCTGCACCTGCAAAATGGGTGCGGATGACGACCCGATGGCGGTGGTGAATTCCGAGGCGAAAGTCAGAGGCGTTGAAGGACTGAGAGTGGTGGACGCATCCATCATGCCCAGCATCGTCAGCGGCAACCTGAATGCGCCGACCATTATGATGGCCGAGAAGTGCGCAGATCACATTCTCGGCGTTTCGATGCTGCCGCCCAGCGACGCGCCGGTCTGGATTCATCCCGACTACGCGAACAAGCAGCGGTAGCCAAGGCCCGCCCTGGAGACAGGGCGGACCCCAACCATTTCTGGAACGATTGAAGAGAGGAAAAATAATGAACCACTTCAAGCGACTGTTGATCAGCGGTCTGATGTTATTGACGAGTGTTAACGCCTATAGCGCGCAAAGCTGCAAAGAAGTCACCTTTGCGGATGTCGGCTGGACCGACATCACCGCCACCACTGCGTTGACCTCCGTCATTCTGCAGGGGCTGGGCTATTCCACGGAATCCCAGCTGCTGTCTGTGCCGGTGACCTACAAGTCGCTGGAGAACGGCGACGTGGACGTATTCCTGGGCAACTGGATGCCGACCATGGAAGCGGATATTCGCCCTTATGTGGAAAACAAGTCTGTGGAAGTTGTTGGCAAGAACCTGGACGGCGCCAAGTACACGCTGGCGGTGCCCTCTTATGTGGCGGAAGCGGGCGTGAAAACATTCGCGGATATCGCCAAGCATGCGGACAAGTTCAAAGACCGTATCTACGGCATCGAGCCGGGCAATGACGGCAACCGTCTGATTCAGGACATGATCGATAAAAACGCCTTCGCTCTGAAAGAATTCAAAGTGGTGGAATCCAGCGAAGCAGGCATGCTGTCGCAGCTGAAAAGAGCCGTTAAGCGTAAAGAGTGGATTGTGTTTCTGGCCTGGGAGCCGCATCCGATGAACGCCAACTTTGAGCTGACTTATCTCAGCGGCGGCGATGATTATTTCGGCCCTAACTTCGGTGGCGCGTCTGTATTCACCAATGTGCGTAAAGGCTTGATGAATGAGTGCGGTAACCTGGCGCAACTGCTGAACAACCTGGAGTTTTCCCTGCAAATGGAAAACGAAGTCATGGGCGCAATTCTGGATGATAAGAAAAAGCCTGAAGTGGCGGCCAAAGCGTGGTTAAAAGAAAACTTCGACAGCGTCGAAGGCTGGTTGCAGGGCGTTAAAACCATTGACGGCAAGCCAGCGGCGCCGGCAGTGAAAAAACACCTGGACCTGATGTAAGCAGGCGCAGGTATGGACTGGAGTAGTTATTTGAGCGCTCTTAGCAGCTACAAACTGCCAGTCGGCGATTGGATGGAAAGCCTGGTCGATATGCTTATCGACCATGGCGGCGCCTTCTTCGACGGCGTCGCCATTTGTCTGGAATACTTGATCCAGGGGCTCACCGAAGCGCTGTTATTTGCGCCGCCCTGGTTGTTCATCGCCGTCATCGTGGCGTTCGCCGCCTGGCGTCATCGCAATTGGTCATCGCCTTTATTCGCACTGATCGCTCTGGGCCTCATCTGGAATATGGGGTACTGGGAGGAGACGATCGAAACACTGGCGCTGGTCCTGTTTGCGACCGGATTCTGCGTGCTCTTCGGCGTTCCGATTGGCATCGCCGCCGCGCACCGTCCCTGGTTGTATCGCGGTATGCGTCCCTTGCTGGATTTGATGCAGACGATTCCGACCTTTGTTTATCTGATTCCGACCCTGACCCTGTTTGGTCTGGGAGTGGTGCCCGGCCTGATTTCAACCGTGATCTTCGCTATCGCTGCGCCAATCCGCCTGACCCATCTGGGTATCACACAGGTGCCGGAAGAATTATTGGAAGCCGGCAAAGCGTTTGGCTGCAAACCCAGCGTTTTGCTGCTGAAAGTAGAGATACCCGCGGCGATGTCCAGCATTATGGCGGGCGTCACGCAGTGCATCATGCTGTCTTTGTCCATGGTGGTCATCGCCGCCCTGGTCGGCGCCGACGGACTGGGCAAACCAGTGGTGCGCGCCTTGAATACGGTGGATATCGCCACTGGATTTGAAGCCGGGCTGGCTATCGTACTGATCGCCATTTTATTGGACAGACTGTTTAAAAGAGCCTGAGCGCGCCGCGCTTGGTCTCTGCTGAAAGAGTAGTGGGCAATTGCCATGATTGAGTTTAAAAACGTAGACGTGGTGTTCGGCGACCAGCCCCAGCAGGCTATCGCTCTGCTGGATGAAGGCCAGGACCGGGAAGCGATTCTCGACCGCACCGGACACACCGTCGCCGTAAATAACGCCAGCCTGAGAGTGGAAAAGGGCGAAATTTGTGTGCTGATGGGGCTGTCCGGCTCCGGTAAATCCAGTTTGCTGCGCACAGCGAACGGTTTGAATCCAGTGGCCCGAGGGCAAGTGCTCATCACCACGGAAGACGGCGAGCAGGACTTCTTCGCCTTGCCTGTCGAGCAACAGCGCAAGCTGCGGCTAGAGCGCATCACTATGGTGTTTCAGAAGTTCGCGCTGATGCCTTGGCTGACAGTGGGAGAGAATGTCGCTTTTGGTCTGGAAATGAAGGGAATGAGCCGCGCTCAGGTGAAAAAGCGGGTGGATGAGCAACTGGAGCTGGTGGGACTGGCGCAATGGCGCGACACCAAGCCCGGCGAGCTGTCCGGCGGTATGCAGCAACGCGTTGGTCTGGCGCGGGCGCTGGCGATGGAGTCCGATATTATTCTGATGGATGAGCCCTTTTCCGCATTGGACCCGCTGATCCGAAATCAGCTGCAGGATGAATTGCTGCGCCTGCAGGAGAAACTGAACAAAACGGTGATCTTCGTCAGTCACGATCTGGATGAGGCGCTGAAGCTCGGCAACCATATCGCCATTATGAAAGACGGATGTATCGTGCAGCATGACACGCCGGAAAATATAGTGTTGAATCCCGCCAATGATTATGTGCGCAGTTTTGTCTCGCACACCAATCCGGTCAATGTGCTGCTTGCGCAATCGCTGATGCGTCCGCTGACGACGGCGGAAAAGGTGGCGGATGAAATCTGCGTCAGCAAGCGCTACGACTATTGGCTGAAAACGGCGGACAAGCTGGAGGACAGCCAGGTTCGATATGCCGACGCCGTATTCCCCGTGCAACGCTGGAGTTCGGAGCAGGAGGTGGAAAGCCTGCAAAAGCTACCCACGATCATTCCCGCGGATACGCTTATGCGGGACGTGGTGGCCATCCGCCACTTCACCGGCCATGCGATATTGGTCGGCGGCGAAAAGGAAATATCCGGCGTTATCAACGACCAGAACATCTACCACGCCCTCCTGGGCCGCCATCTCGACGACAACTGATCTCAACGGCTCGCACCGCACTCTGCGAGCCGTTTTCTTTTATCCCTATCCCAGTTTCATCGTATGTATGGGCCTCATTACCTTTTAATCGACACTAGGCAAAGCGTTAGACGTCTGGCGTGTCCTGTCGCTTTGTGATTTGATGGATAGCCTAGCTTTTAATCGAAGACTTCAGCCGCGCTTAATCATGTTGAACATCTCTACGCCTGCACTACTGTTTCCCGCCATTTCCTTGTTATTACTGGCCTACACCAATCGATTCTTGGTGATCGCTCAGTTGATACGCTCTTTGTACAAGCAATTAAATGAGACGAAGGAGCGTCATATGAAGCAGCAGATTCTGCATTTGCGGAAGCGGATTCATCTGATTCGCTGGATGCAGTCTCTGGGAGTCATGGCTTTTATTCTGTGTACGCTTTCTATGGGCAGCCTGATTTTGGAGCTGGAGTATGTCGGAGAGGGGCTGCTCGGGGGGAGCTTGCTGCTGCTATTGGGGTCTTTGGTTATTTGTCTGATTGAGATTCATATCTCCGGCGCTGCGCTCAGTATTCAGTTGAATAATCTGGAAGACCTCTGAGATCGAGGCAATAAAAAAGCCAGCATCATGCTGGCTTTTCCATATAAAGAGCTGTTTGGAAACTAGCCCGCCATCGTTTGATCTTCCACGCCAAAGACATTCCGATACAGTGCGCCGTAGCAGATCATGGTCATGGGTATTGTCCAGATCAGGCCAATACCCAGTGGGATCATCGCCACAAAGTTAATCAAGCCCAACAACAAGAACAGGCCAAAAACGGCGAACCAGCGTTTGGTGACGGCTTTGCGTGAGGCTTCCAGGGCTTGCCAGGGGGAAAGGTTTTTCTCGATAACCAATGGAAGCGCCAGGTAGTAGCTGAACATTAGATAGATGCCGGGTAATACCAGTAATAGAAATCCGATAAACAGCATGACGTACATCAGGATAGCGGTTAAAAGCAAAGGCAACGCTTTATGGAAATAGTTAAATACTTCCCCAACATTTAAAGGCGCATCGACTGAGCGCTTAAGGCCAAGCATAAATAGGCCCATGCCAAGAGGCAGCGATACGGCTGTGACGACCACTTGATTGAGTATGGCCAGGACTACGGCAGCTCCGCCGCTGTCGGGGCCTACAATGCCGATGACAAAGCCCATAACCAGGGATACGCCAAACATAACAGCGAAGTAAACAATACCTGCCAGGATAATAGTCAGCTTAGCCCCACTGGTGCGTTCCCAGGCTTCACTGATCAGTTCGCCCACCCGAAAGTGGTAGTTGCCGTTAACGCCGTCTTCCAGCGAGCCCCACCTGCGGTCTCCACTACGCTCCGGAGTGAGGTTGGATTGCGGAGTAGAATAAACGTCGCTCATAGTTATTCCTTAATGCCCGTTGTTTTATTAATAAAAATTAACAGACAAAATATAGCATATTATTCCTAACAGATAGCCAGACTGGAAAATTTATTTTTTACAAAGAGTTACGGAGTTCGCGGTATGGAGCGGGAAGTTGCTCAAAAAGAGAGCTTTTTGCGGCGTTACTGAGCTGGACGAAAGTATCGGGGCCTTTGATGAGGCCCCGATATGCAGAACTTATTTTTTAAACGCCATGACCGCTTGCGCCAGGCGATCAATATCATCCCGTGAAATATCCAGATGAGTGACGAATCGGATCGTTGGCGATGGCGAAATTAAAATATTATGTGACTTCAGATACTGCGCCAGTGCGTTGATATCCTCTCCTCGATAGCTGGCGAACGCCATATTGGTCTGCACCAGACTCATATCTATATCGAACAGGTTGGTCTCCGCCAGACGTTGCGCCAGATAGGCGGCGTTGTCGTGGTCCTCCTGCAGGCGTTCAACCCCTGACTGCAAAGCAATGATGCCAGCGGCGGCCAATACGCCAGCCTGCCGCATGCCGCCGCCACAGACTTTTCGCCAGCGTCGGGCGGTATCGATAAAGGCCTTGTCGCCGCACAACAGGGACCCAACTGGCGCGCCGAGGCCCTTTGACAGGCAAATGGAGACGGAGTCGAAGTATTGCGTGACTTCTTTGGGATTAATGCCTTGCTTGACGGTCGCATTGAACAGACGGGCTCCGTCCAGGTGCGTGGCGAGCCCTCTGCGGCGGGCAAGCTCCGTTGCGTTTCGGATGTAATCTTGCGGAATCACCTTGCCGCCGATGGTATTTTCCAGGCTCAGCAGGCGGGTGCGGGCGAAATGGAAGTCGTCTGGCTTGATGGCGGCTTCTATTTTTGCGAGAGGGATAGTTCCGTCCGCATCATGCTCAATGGGTTGAGGTTGTATGCCTCCCAGCACTGCTGCGCCGCCGCCTTCATATTTATAAGTATGCGCCTGTTGGCCGACCAGATACTCATCGCCGCGCTGGCAGTGGGTGAGCAACGCCAGCAGGTTGGTCTGGGTGCCGCTGCAGGCGAACAAGGCGGCTTCATAGCCCAGCATCTCCGCCGCTATGTCTTGCAGGCGGTTGACGGTTGGATCATCGCCGTAGACGTCATCGCCGACTTCCGCGGCCGCCATGGCGGCTCTCATCGGCTGGCTGGGACGAGTAACGGTGTCGCTGCGAAAATCAATCATAATTGGATACCAATGCGATAGAATGTTCTGTTTTGTCGGGCCGCTCGAATCAATGACGCCGGAGAATCTGTCTGAGAGGACAGGAACGAGTTGTCAAGCCAATGCTATTTTGGTAATTCTGAGCGCCCCTGACTTTTTTTAAAGGACTAGACCAGAGCGAATATTACGGATTAATCGCGAAATTGCGGAGCCTGGCCCTCCCAATTGTGTTAAAGTTACGTGTTACTACGTATGCCTCTGCAGTCGACAGTTTATGCGGCTACATAAACTGAATTGAGGGTAGTAAGGATTAACACGCCCAGATTCGGACGACAACGTGTTTCGAACCAAAAGACGTAGAGCCAAGCACTCGATCCAGTTTCATTTGGCGATGGCCTTTATCGCGCTATTGCTCACTTTCGGCGCGGTATTAGGCTGGTTTCACCATCAGAAAATGTCGGACATATTTATTACGTCCACCCATCACCTGTTCGATAGAGTGGCCACGGACGTCAGCGGCGCGTTTTACGCAGGCTACTCTCCCGTCTCCGCCACCGTCAAACTGCTCTCACTGTCCCCATTGATGCAGGAGAATGACCTCGAAGGCCGCTTGCAGCACTTACCCAGTCTGGTGGCCGTTTTGCGCGCGCAACCGCAGGTCGCCGCGTTATCCGTAGGGTATGCGGACTCGGAATATTTCATCATTCGCAACCTGAACTCGGAATATCTGCTGAAGCGTTTTGATGCGCCATTGGGGGCGCATTATGTGGTGGACAACATCGAGCGCAGCGACGGTTCCAACGCCTTCATGCGCTTCTACTATGACGAAGCGCTAAACCGAATTGGCGAGAAAGATCTCGGCTACACCAATTACGATCCCACCGTGCGTCCCTGGTATCGTTTGGCGGCCTACACGCGCGACGTCACCACCACACAGCCTTACTTATATTATTTTATCGGCAAGGTCGGGGTGACGGCCGTCAAACAGGACCCCGCCAGCGGCGCGGTGTTCGCGGCGGACATCACTTTGGAGTCGCTGTCGCAGACCTTGCAGGAAAATCGGGTCAGTCCCTCGTCGCAAATGTTGATCTATACCCATGACGGTAGCGTGATCGGTAGTCTGGACCCCGGCTCAATCGTAGTCGACAACGATCCCGAGAAACTGCGCATATTGCAGCTGGCTGACCTGAAAAGTCCTGAGATTCGCGACTTTATCGCGCGACAGAAGGAATCCGCCGGCTCTGACTTTTTCTTCGACTCCCACGGCGAACGCTGGCTGGGAGTTACCCGTCCCGTTAACCTGGTGGGCTTCACCGCCAACCTGATGATACTGGCGCCAGAGTCCGAGCTATTGGCCGAGGCATACGAAATCACCAATCAGTCAGGCGTGATCACCTTGGTTATCGTGATACTGGCCTTGCCGTTCGCGTTGTTTTTCGCCAATCAGATTGCGCGGCCGTTGAAAAATCTGGCGGAGGAGACCCGACGTATCCAACGGCTGGACTTCGTTTCGCCATTGACGGTGAAGTCCTCCATCAGCGATATCGATTCCCTGGCGTCCGCTATTGAGCTGATGAAAAACACCATCAGCCGCTTTACTGGATTGACCCGCACCCTGGCGGAGGAGCGGGATTTCGATCGCCTGTTGCATGAAGTATCTCTTAATGCGATGCATATGAGTCAGGCGGAAGGGGCCCTGGTCTATCTTATCGATCCCGAAGAAGAGCGCTTGTGGCCGGCGTGCTTTCAGACCCGTCATGGCGCCAAAACCCATCATGCCATGCCGTCACTGAATCTGTCGGATCAGAATATCGCCTTTGTGCAGGCGACCTGCCAGGACGATCTGAGCGTCATTGCCGTCACATACGACTCCGCAGCCCGTTGCGGCACCCATGAAAGTCTGCTGAATCACGTGGGTAGCGAACGCCTCAGCACGGTGGCGATGCCGCTCAAGAATCGCCAGGGGCGGCGCATTGGTCTGTTATGTCTGCTGTTTCAGCCTGATGAAGATAATAGCCTGACCGCACCGGAAGAGAGGCTGGCGTTTGTGCGGGCGCTGGCGGGATTGTGCGCCCTTTCCATCGACAGCGGATATCGCGCCAGTCCCCGCAAGCAGGCGGTTTGAGACTAAGCTGCCCGCATAGCGGGCTATGCCATCTCTCAACTTGATTTATAATTCGATTCGTGGAAAGGTTGTGCCCACTCATGCGGATCAAATTAGCGAACAAATAATGCCGAAACGTCAACAGCCTCTTGGCGTCCGAACTGGCGACGATTATGCAGCGCGAGCGCGTCGCCGCAAGACCTGCGGCAAGCTCCAATAAGCCTGTATGCCGATTCACTTTGTTACCGGCTCGCATAATTTCAGGCGGCTTCTATCCTTACTTCTGTTGCTCTTCAGCTGCGTCTGGGCGCTAACGGCGCATGCGGACACGATGGAAGAGCGCCGTATCCGCACCAGCCTGAAGTTGTTCCGCGCCATGCTGGCGGCGGATCAGGATATAGAGTCCAAGAAGACCCACGACGACTATTTGAAAATAGTGCTTATCTACGCCAACAACAGCGCCAAGGCGGAGTTTTATGGCCGCGAACTGCTGGAATTGGGCGAGGGCGAACAACAGGCCCGGGTGCGTGGACTCCCCATTCGGGTTGAGATTTCCAACGATTTTGCATTGAGTAAATATCAGACGGCGCCGCCCGCCGGCGTTTTCGTCATCGAAAAGCTGTTTGATGACGAATTGCGGCAGTTGATCCAATTCGGCGTCGACAAACAGGTGGTGCTCTACTCTCCGTTTGAAGGGGATGTGGCCAAAGGCGTGTTGGGCGGTCTCGCGGTAGAGGCGCACATTAAGCCCTATATTAATCTGCAGACGCTGGCGGAATCCCAGATTCGTATCAAGGCGTTTTTTCTGAAGGTGGCGAAAACTTATGGCCCGTGACACCCGTGCAGAGCGATCCCGCGTGCCTATCGCCGCCACGCTTGCGTTTTCATTGCTGGCGCTGGCGTTGGAAGGCGTGCTGGCGGTTTATTGGTTTCTTGGGCTGGAACCCCGCTTAAGCGAAGAAGCGCAGGCGAACGCCCAGATACTGGCGTACTCCCAGGGGGTGGCGCTGGCGGATGTGCTGACGGAACACGCTGGTCAGCCGGTGGACCGTGAGCGGGTGGAGCGTGTGATTGATCAGATTCTGCTGCTGACCGATCCAGTGTCGGAGACGCCTTTCTTCCAGAGCGTGACCCTGGAGCTGGACTACAGCACGTTGAATGCGCCCTCAGGCATTCTGAATCGCACCTGGGGCGTGCGCAAATGCGCAGGTTGCTACGCCGCTCAAATTGAGCTGTACTCGAGGGTGACGGATGAGCTTCTGGGCGTTGCGCGCTTTGAAGTCAGCCACCTTTTCTTCAGTAAGCTCAAGCGTAATATGCAGCATGCCTTTCTGATGGATGCGTTACTGACGCTATGTCTGTTGTTGATCGCCTGGGTGGTGATCAACATCCTGATACGGAAACTGCGCGCTGAGATCGACGCGCGCAAACAGACGGAAAAAGAGCTGATCCTGGCCAAAGAACAGGCTGAAACCGCCAGTGAAGCCAAGAGCTTCTTCGTGGCTAACGTCAGTCACGAGATCCGCACGCCCATGAATGCAATACTGGGTATGTGCTATCTGATGCAGCGCACTGATCTGGACGCGAGGCAGACGGATTTTCTCAATCGCATCAACGTCGCCGCCAAATCATTGCTGGCGCTAATTAACGACATTCTCGATTTCTCCAAGATTGAAGCGGGCAAGCTCAAGATAGAAAACCGCCCCTTTAGTCTCGACGGCGTATTGCAACAGCTGGCGCAAATGGAGGCGGCGAAGGCGGCGGAGAAACAACTGGAGCTGATCTTCTCCGTGTCCCAGGATGTGCCGCAGCGCCTGAAGGGCGACCCGGACCGCTTGGGACAGATCCTGCTCAATCTGGTGAACAACGCCATTAAGTTCACGGAGCGCGGTAAGATTGTGGTGACGGTGCGTCTGTATAAGAAAGAAGCGGGCGACGAGGGGCCTGTGATGCTGCGCTTCTCTATCCGTGACACTGGCGTCGGTATCGCGCCGAAAAACCTGTCGCGTCTGTTCGCGGCATTCAGTCAGGTGGACAGCCGTTTGAGCCGCCGTTATGAAGGCACTGGACTGGGGCTCGCTATCTGTAAGCAACTGGTGCAGTTGATGGGAGGGAAGATCTGGGCGAAGAGTACGCCAGGCAAAGGCAGTACCTTTGTGTTCACGGCCGGTTTTCAGGTGGATACGGATGAGGCGCCGCCGCCACAGGAAGTGAAAGAAGTCGGCCCGGTGGCTCGTCCGCGGGTATCGGGCAGAGTGCTGGTGGTGGAGGATAATCCGGGTAACCAGGAGGTGGCCCGTCATCTGCTGGGTGATCTCGGGCTGCATGTGGACATCTGCAACAACGGCTTGCAGGCCATTAACCGCATCAAAGACGCCCTGTATCGCAAAGAAGGACTCTGGGACCTGATATTCATGGATATTCAGATGCCGGAAATGGATGGCTTGCAGGCGACGCAATTGTTGCGCAAACTGCCGGGTCTGGATAAGACGCCGGTTATCGCCATGACGGCGATGGCGATCGCCGGTGATAAAGAGCGTTGCCTTAAGGCGGGTATGAATGATTATATTACCAAGCCTATCGACGTGAACCAGTTGTACCGGACGTTAAAAGCCTGGATGCGGGAAGCGCCTCCGAGCAAGCAGGTGGAAGCGGTCGAGTCTACGGCTGACAAGCCCGTCCGTAAGATCACGGAGAACTCTATCGAGCTGGATTTGCCAGGGATCGATTGGCAACAGGCGCAAGCGCGCTTCTTGGGTAATATATCCCTATTGCTGCATCTGGTGGTGGATTTTATTGAAAACAACTCTCACGCTTGCGCCCGCTTGCAGGACATGCTGGATCAGGGCGATGAGCAGGGTGCGGAGCATTTGGCCCATAGTCTGAAAGGCGAAGCCGGCAACCTGGGCGCCGAAGACGTGTATCAGGCCGCCATGACCCTGGAAAAGGAGATACGCCTGGGGCAGGTCAGAAACGAATCCTTAGTGATGCTGGCCGACGCACTGGACGAAATGTCTGGTTCCGCGCGTCAGGCGGAACTGCTGTTGCTGGAGCTGGAAAGCAACGGCGAACCCGAGCCGCAGCCCCAGAACGAGGATGGGCTGGTAGCGCGGGGGGCCTTGCTGGAAATACTGGAGGAGCTGGAAAAACTCATTTCCAGCAATAACTTACGCGCCAGGGACGTCGCTAAAGAAGTCAACGCATACGTATTAAGTGACGCTGCAAAGAGAGAAAATCAGGATTTGCTATTAAACTTACAGAAGTTGAACTTTAAAGAGGCGCTGGAAGCGTTGAGACGTTTGCGAACCCTGATACGAACAGACGATTAGAGCGACGACCTATGGCTAAGCAACAACCGGCCGGGCGTATTTTGGTGGTGGATGATCAGGCCACCAATATTGAGCTTCTGCATAACATCTTCAAAGAAGTGCACGAAGTGGAGTTCGCCATGACTGGCGAAGAGGCGCTGGAAATGGCGATCCGGGACTTACCGGACATTATCTTGCTTGATATCCAGTTGCCCGGCATGGATGGCTTTGAAGTATGCCGCAGGCTTAAGAGCAATGCGAATACCCGGCATATTCCCGTCATTTTTCTGACTGCGAAAAATGATGTGGACGACATGGTCAACGGCTACAAACAAGGCGCCGTGGACTATGTCATCAAACCGTTTAATTGGTTCGAACTCATCGCCAAGGTCAACACTCAACTGGTGTTGCGGGAAATGAAGTCGGAACTGCGCAACGCCCAGGAGCGGGAAGAGTTATTTCTGCGCCAGATTCAGCTGTCGTTGGAAGAGACCGAACTGACGCTTGGGGGCGGCAGACCACAAACCAAACAGCGCGTGCTCATCGTGGACGACTCCGTCAGCAATATCGAAACGCTGGCGAGCATGCTGGGGGACGAGTATGAGCTGTTCTTTGCGGTCAATGGCGAACAGGCCAAGCAGATCGCCCGTGAGGCGCATCCGCACCTGATTATGCTGGATGTAGTGTTGCCGGATACGGACGGCTATCAGGTCTGCAAACAGCTGAAGCGCGAACCGGAAACCCGCGATATTCCCATTGTGTTCGTCACTTCACGGGACTCTGCGGAAGACGAGACGCGCGGTTTGGAAGCCGGCGCCATCGACTATATTATCAAGCCCTATAGCCACTCTATCGTCAAAGCGCGAACGCGTAACTTGCTGGAGCTGGTGCGCAACCGGGACTTGCTGAAGAAGCTGACATTGACCGACGCGCTCACCGGCGTGCCAAACCGGCGCAATTTCCAGGAAGTCTATCGACGTGAATGGTTCCGCGCCTGCCGGGCGCGAGAGCCGCTGTCGCTGATCATGATCGACATTGATAACTTTAAGCGATTCAATGATTTCTACGGCCACCCCGCCGGTGACGCCTGTTTACAGAAAGTGGCCAAAATGATTTATCAAGTGCGCAAGCGCAACACGGATTTTGTCGCTCGCCTGGGGGGAGAAGAGTTCGTAGTCATTCTGCCGGACACGGACGCGGAAGGCGGGCAGCGCTTCGCTGACGCCATGTTGAACGCCGTGCGCAAACTGGCGATCGCCCATGAGCATAACGACGGCAAGAAAATCGTCACCATCAGCGCAGGTCTGGTTACTTGCTATCCTGGTCCACACATCAGTCGCGAAAATCTGCTGTCCACCGCCGACGAGTGCCTGTATCAGGCCAAGAAGGAAGGGCGTAACCGGGTATGCAGTCGCATGGAGCCGTCGGACGATCCGGCGTAAGCTCCACGGCTTGCACAGCCTGCCAATTCACTCTCCATTGGGGTTGCGCCCCGATCACTGGATGCGGATATTGCCCAGCTTGGACTGCTTGTAAATGGTGTAGGGCAGGGACAAAGTATCAAGCACGCCCGATACGACTATATCCACTACCAGCATGTGCGCCTCTCCATCCGTGGCCTGCCAGGTGTGGATGGGAGCGGGCGCGCCATGCAGGCGACAGAGGTCATAAGCAACGCCGCTATAAACCCGGGGGATGGACTCGCAATGAGTCCCGATTTCGTTGAGATTGCGCGCTGCGACATCATCGCCGCGCATGACAGTGTTTACTGTGCCACAGCCGGTAAAAACCGTGACGGAGACAGCCGCAAGGCTGCCCAGAATGGCGGTTTTAAATATATTCATTGTTGGCGGATTAACTGCTGTATTTGTTGTTTGGTTATTGTTTTTCTTTTTCTGTTTTTTCTTAGTCGGCGCCATGTTGACTGTTGGAAAAGTCTAGCCAAAAAATAAGCCTTTTGGTGTGAATTTCATCAACATTGTCAACCGGACTTGATTATAGAAAAGTATTCTAATAAGCGAGTCTGAGATAGACTACCGGCTAATGACCCTATGAAAATCCGCCTATGCAGACGAATCAGAATTTACCGCCTTCCACTGCTAAAGAAGCCGCTGAGCTGCCGGTTTCCCGCTCCTTGATCTTTTGTCTCGCCAATGAATTGCAATGGGACCAGGCGACGCTGGAGCGGGCGTTGAGTCATGCTGGTTATCAGACTTCTCGTTCAGACTGGCTGGCCAGGTGCCGCCTGTTTTTTATGTTGTGCGGCGCGGCGTTGATATTGGCCGGAGTCGCCGCTTTCTTTGCCTTTAACTGGCAAGATCTGCACAAATTCGCCAAATTCGCTTTGATCCAGACGGGTGTCGTGGCTGGAGCCTGGGGCGCCTGGCGTAAAGGGCTGGATAGCCTCGTTGGGCGATGCTGTCTGTTCGCCGCCGCGTTTTTGGCGGGCGTCCATCTGGCGGTATATGGTCAGATATATCAGACCGGCGCGGACCCTTATGGACTGTTTATCGCCTGGGGCGTATTGACCGCGGCCTGGGTCGCAATCGGCCGGCAACCTGGGTTATGGATGCTCGCGACGGTGCTGGCCAACTTGTCTCTGATTCTGTATTGGACGCAGATGCTTTATCCCCACTCAAGTTGGATCGAAGACTTTGGCGGTCCACTGCTCATGCTCGGTCAGATGGTGTGGGACCAGGGGCTGGCGTTGTCGCTATTGTTGCTGAATGGTCTGGTGCTCGTCATGTGGGAGCTTTGCGCCGAGCGTGGGGTGAGCTGGATGCAGGGACGCTGGTTTCCCCGCGTCGTCGCCACTGGCGTACTGGCGTTAATGGCCAGCGCCAGTTTATCGGTGATATTTGACGGTTGGGAGCATGGAGCGCGCTTAGCTCCGTTAACGCCTGTCGGGTTTGTTGTGGTGGTCGGCGGCTGCCTCTGGTTTTATCAGCGCCGCAAGCCTGACTTACTGGTTCTGGCTGAATGCGCGCTTGCGATCATTTTGGTAGTGAACTCTTTAATAGCAAGACTTTGGGCGGATTCATTCGAGTTCGCATTGTTCATGGCGCTGCTGGTTATCGGGCAAACCGCCTTCGCTGCGCTATGGTTGCGTGAGTTGGCGCGTAAGATCCGCAAGGGGGCTCCGCATGCGCGATGATCAATTGACGCTGGCGCAGCTTCTGGAGCGCATGCGGGCGGAGAACCCCGCGATTACCACTGCATCGGAAATGCCGACGCCGTTGCAACAACGACTGTTGCAGTATGAGGAGCAGCCCTGGTTCATCAAGGCGCTGGTGGGATTTGGCGCCTGGCTTGGCAGTTGGCTGTTTATCGCCTTCGCGTTAGGCGTTAGCTTGATGGCTTCCGATGGGGGATATATTGCCCTGGGATTGCTGTTTATAGGCGGCGCTACTGTTCTGAGTCGTGTAGTGGATCATCTGTTCGTCAATCAGGTCGCGCTGGCGACCAGCATGGCCGGCCAGCTGATGCTGGGCTTTGGTCTGGAAGAAATGAATCTGGTTGACGATGTGGAAGGCATACTGGCGACGCTGATTTTGGTCAATCTGGCGTTGATTCCTTTATTCGCGGACCGCGCACATCGCTTTTTGTCCATTCTCTTTATCTGTGTGGCGACGGCCATATTGCTTTATATCTACAAGCAACAAGCGCTGATACCTTTTGCGCCGCCTCTATTGGCGGCGGGATTCGCCTGGCTGACTCTGAATGACTCTCAAAGCGGGTTGCGTCGATACGAAGCCCTGACGTCGCCCCTCGCGGCGGGAATGATTGTCGCTGCGTTAGGATGGTCGCTATTGTCGGCGGTTTATGTACTGCCGGATCTGCTGGATGACTTTGTGTTTTATCCCAACCCTTGGATCTCCACTCTGGGAATTGCGGCGGTTTTGATCTGGTCGCTTTGGCGGGTGTTAACCCCTGTCTTCGGTGAAGATAAGCGCGCGCCGGCGGTGTTGATCGCGACGGTGTTGATCGCAGCGGTGACGGCGCATAACGCGCCAGGATTGACGGCGGCGTGTCTGGCCCTGGTGGTGGGCGTAGCGCAGCGGCGCACGTTTTATATTGGGTTAGGCGTCGTGTTTCTGTCCGTGTTTCTGACGGCATATTTCTACGGCATTGAGATAAGCCTGTTGGCGAAGTCTGTCAGCCTTGTCGCTACGGGCGCAGTATTGATCGGCGTACGCAAATTGCTTGATCGCATCGGCGTCGAAGAGGAGGCCTCGTCATGACGGAGATGTTACGCAGACGTATTCTCTGGGGCGGCCTGGCGTTGGTGCTGCTGGTATGCAACGGGCTGATTATCGCCAAAGAAAGACTGCTCGCAAGCGGTGAAACCCTGTTGTTGGAGTTGGCGCCTCGCGACCCCCGCTCGATTATGCAGGGAGACTATATGCGCCTGCGCTATTCACTCATGCGGGAAATTGACAATGCCTTGGGCGATCAGGAAGACGTGGCGACGGCGGATGGGTATGTGATTGCCACTCTGGATGAAGATAGCGTCGCCCGCTTCCAACGTTTGGCGCAATCAGCGGACGAGGCGGGCGCTTCTGAAGTGGCTATGTTGTATCGGATCAGAGGCGGGCGGGTCAAAATTGCTTCTGACGCGTTCTTCTTTCAGGAAGGGCTTGGCGAATTCTACGAAGCCGCCCGCTATGGAGAGGTTAAAGTGAGTCCTGGCGGCGATGTACTGCTGGTTGGGCTGCGGGATCGCGACAAGCGCCCCATGCAGCCCGCCTTGATAGACGTGGAATAAATTACGCCGCTTTCTCTTCCTTGCTGGCCGCTTCGTCGTTCAGGGAATCATCCTGATCTGAGCGCGGGTCGAATTCCGCCATGACTGGGGTATTGGGCGTAGTCAGGGTATAGGCCTGATGCTCGTCCAGCGGCACAGCGGTTCTGACTCTGCGGCGCCATAACAGGAATCCAACCAGAGCGAGCGACACCACGGCGAAGTAAGTGAAAATTCCCTTGGGGCCCATCATCGAAACGAAGGCGGGCTCCACCAGCGGGCCGGTCATAGCGCCGATGCTGTAAGCGATCAGCAGCCCCTGATTGGCGCTGATCACCTGTTCAGGCTGCAGCTCGTCACAGGCGTGGCTGAGACTGATGGGATAAATCGAGAACGCAACGCCGCCCAGCAGAAAGATCATCAGCGCCATCATGGCGTTGCTGCCGCCGGCGCCATAGCTCATCAGGCTCATGATGCTGCTGAGAATCGCCAGGGCCGCCGCCAGCGCCGTCAGCGTCAGACGACGGTCATAACGATCCGAGGCGCGGCCGACGGGATATTGCAGAGCCATACCGCCCACGATCACCACCGCCATCAGGTTGGCGACCCAGTCCAGATCGTAGCCGGACTGAGTGAAAAACAGCGGCAACAGGCCGTATATCACGCCCAACACCATCCCTGACATGAAGCTGCTCAGCACGCCTGCCGGCGTGAGTCGAATCAGCTCGATCATGCTCAATGGATGCGGTTCGCCCATTTCCGGCATGGCCACGCGTGTAAGGGAAAGCGGCACCACGGACAATGAGGCGGCGATAGCGGCCAGCGCGAAAGGAATCAACGTCAGAGGGTCGATGTACTTCAGCAACAACTGGCCGCAGGCCAGCGAAGCGTAGAAAAGAATCATGTAAATCGCCATCACCTTGCCGCGGTTTTCTGATGAGCTGGACACCAGCATCCAGGACTCTATCACCACTAACAGGCCGCCGGTGGCGAAACCGCCCAACAGGCGTAGAAAGGCCCAGGTATAGGGCTCCACCACCAGTCCGTACATGATGGCGACGCTTGCCAGCATGGAGGCGTACGCCGCGTAAGCGCGGATATGACCCACCCGGATGATGAGCTTGGCGTTGACGAATGATCCGATCACCAGGCCGGCGAAATATGCGGTGGAAATCATGCCGATGGCGAAGGTGGAGGCGCTCTCGGCGGACATGCGCACAGTTAAAAGAGTGGTCAACAGGCCATGGCCGATAACGAAGATCAGCATGCTGATGAGAGGGGGCATGACGCCGAGGGCGCCTGAACGGGGGGCTGACATGGTCAGGCTCATAGTGGAAATGAACTCACTTTGGTAAAACAGGAGACATGCGCATTTTTCAGGGGACTATAGTGTATGCAGCTATTTATTCAAGTTAGCGCAGGTACGTGAAGATACCTGTAACGGTCGTCATGTTCGGCTGGCGATCGCTGTTGGATGTGGCTATCTTTTTGTTTTATATGGAAATACTGTTTTTATGACTTTTGTGTAGAAATTGTAATCGGCGATTTACATGCCGATTAACCCGCTCGATATAAGCGGCGGCGCATTGCCTGAAAAAGGGATAAAAAAGGGCGCCGAAAGACGCCCAAGGCAGGGACTATAAACCGTTGAGGAACGGCTTATGGCTCTTCAGATATTCGTTGTTGTTGACGCGATCCCAGTTGATAGACCAGGTCATCAGACCTTTGAAGCCCGGATAACCCTCAGGGTTCTGTAACTGATAAGAACCGCCGAAAGACTGCCCTTTCACCAGATAGTTGACGGCTTGATGCACGACGGAGGGCAAGGTGTAGCCGCTGCCGGCGGCGGAGGTGGAGGCGGGCAGGCCGATCGCCACTTTTTCCGCAGGCAGGGGCGGGAAGCGGTTATTCGCATTGCCGCCCACGGGGAAGCCAGCCAATAGCATTTCCGCCATCGCAACATGGAAGTCGCCAGTGCTTACGCTGTAGCATTTGCCGTCCAACCCCAGCATGCAGCCGGAATTATAGTGCTGCACATGGATGAAGCTGAGCTCATTGCGCAGGGCGTGAATGACTGGCAGGTAAGCGCCTGAGCCGCCGCCATAGGCGCTGAACCCGCCTTGTACGTAGTAGGTTTCCGGCGCCATGGTCAGCATCAGGTTACCGCCGAAGTTGCTGATAATGCGTTTGCTGGCGGAAATCAGATGTGTGAGTACGGGAGACTTCGGATTTTTGAAGTCGGTGTCGCCAGCGTCCAGAGACAAGGAACTGCCTTCCAGGTCGATATCGAAACCGTCGAAGCCATACTCACGGATCAGCGCGGTCATACTGTCGACGAATTCTTCCTCGGCGTTGGCGTCAGTCAACCTCACAATCGCTTCCGCGCCGCCAATAGAGATTATGACCTTCTGACCACGGGCCTGTACGGCGGCGATATCCGCTTTCATTTGCGCCGGGGTGATCTGGAACGGAGAGAATTCCATATCCGAATGGCTGCCCAACTTAGGTGTGGCGAAGGCGACATCGATGACATCCCAGTCCGGTGACACATCAGGTAGTCTGACGAATCCGGAACCGTTATCGAAGTTATGCCAATAGCCCACGATAACGCGATCTGAGGTCTTGCCGCCAAGCACCGTCACCAGAATGGGCGCGGAAGTGGCGTCATAGCCGTCTTTGTCGGTGGCGGTGACGGTTAGCTGATACTGGCCTTCCGCGTTGGGAGTCCAGTTGCTTTGATAAGGCGCGCTGGCGTCAGAGGAAATAGAGGCTCCGTTGACGAAGAACTCGACCTTGGCGATATCTCCATTGATGGAGCTGGCGCTGGCGTTAATGCTGACGCTGGCCCCAAGAGTGACGCGCGCATTGTTTTGCGGCGAAGTGATGGCGGCGGCGACGGCTTCGTCGCTGACAGTGATGGTGACGCTGTCGGAGGTGGTGGATTTGCCTCCGTCGTCTTTCGCGACCGCCGTCAGAGTATGTTGCCCGACAGGCGCGTTCATCCACTCATAGGCGTAAGGCGTATTGACGGTGCTGCCCAACAGGTTGGAGCCGTTGTAGAAAGCGACTTCCGTGATGACGCCGTCGCTGTCGGAGGCGTTCGCCTGCAGATTGATCGCCGTACCGGAGAGAATGATTGCGCCATCCGCGGGACTGGTGAGGGAGACGGTCGGAGCCGCATTGCCGTCGCTGCATACGCCAAGATCGCCCCAGGCTTGCTCCCAGTAGAGCCCTTTACCGGGCTCATACGCCCAGGCGGCGCTGGAGGAGCACCATCCGCCCACCTTGCATTCGTAAACCCGTCCCAGATTTTGTACGTGATCGCCATTGGCGTACGGGGTACCCGCTGCGTACTGTTGTGCGTCGCAGTCAGACGAGGGGGGTTGCGTATCGTCATCGGAGACGTTGATAGAGATGGTCGCGGATTCCCCCTGCGCGGAGCCGTCATCAGTAGCGACGACTTTCAGGCTGTGTTCGCCTGCGGTGGCGGTCCAGGTCGCTGCATAAGGCGCGGTGGCGTCCTGAGCGATCTGCGCGCCGTCAACGAAGAACGCGACGCTGGATACGGAGCCGTCCGCATCGTTGGCCTCTGCGCTGATAGCGACGGTTGCTCCAACCTTGAATGACTGCCCTGCGCTAGGCGAAGTCAGCCTGGCGGAAGGACGCTGATTGCCCCCGGGGCCGTCGCAAGCACCTTCCGCTTTCCATTCCTGCCATTGTCCGGAACGGACTTCCGGGTCTGCGCCCTGGTTCCACCAGTTGGCGGTGTAGGCGTTTTGCTTGTGTTGGATTGTTTTGCCGCCGACATAGACGGCGGCGGCGTCCCAGTTGCTAAGTCCGGCGCAGTCGTAAGCCATTGCCGGCCCGGCTGCGATAAGCGCGGCGATAGCCGTCGCTTTAAGTCCCTGCTTAATCATTGGCGATACCTTAATGTATTTGTCAGGTTTAAAAGGCCGACGCGCTCACTGCGCGCGCCGGAATCTCCCGAGGAAGCTTTACGTCGGTGGAGCTGGGGTCGAGAGCGAGGCCTCGACATAGCCAATGCGGTATTAGCGCGCCAGCAGCCATGACGGACGGAAGACGGCGTCCGTCATGTCGCCCCCGGTAATTCGTCGCGACGAGAGTTGTTGCTGGTGCTTATAAGTAACGCTCTTATCCGTGGTTATTCAGACGGGACAAGACGTTGAAGTGGAATCGTTTTCATTATGTGTGCGAAATACTCTAGCTTTCCTTCAAAATATTGCAAACCCCCATTTGGACTACAGCCATAGAAATAAAAGATAAGGAACGCGTTTGTTAACGATGCTGTGGCGTGGCTTATTCTTGAGGGGCCACCACTTTCTTTGGAAAGCGTTTTCAATGACAACTGTCGAATCCAGATATTGATAAGAGGTTCAAAATGGAGTCGACGCAGCAGGGCGTACAGGGGAACTGATTGTCTTCCGTGGACTCTAAACCGACAGACTTTGGTTTTATTCAATACCCAGGGGCTGCCGTCCAAACGTCAACAGCCCCTGAAGCGCGAGGAGCGAAAAGTGAAAGCTAATCTGTTCACATGGCTATTGTTCACATGGTTATTGCTAGCGTGGCCTTTGCTGGCGTCGGCGCAGGAGTTCGTCAGTGATAAACAGGCCACGGATGTGGTCGAGCTTTTTACTTCCGAAGGGTGTAGCAGTTGCCCGCGAGCGGATGAATGGTTGTCGGAAATGAAAGGTGAAAAGGGGCTGTTTAAGGACTTTATTCCCATGGCGTTTCATGTGGACTACTGGAACCAGCTGGGCTGGACGGACCGCTTTTCTCGAGAAGAATACAGCGAAAGGCAGCGGGATTACGTGCGCTCAGGTCTGGTCGCTCATGTGTATACGCCGGGCATCGTGGTTAACAGCAAAGAGTGGCGTCGCTGGTTTTCCGGCGCCAGACGCTGGCCTGCCGGTGACGCCAAGCCGGGAGTCCTGTCTGCGCAGTTGCAGGATGGTCGCTTGCGCGCACAGTTCGCGGATCACAGCGCAGCTGTTTTGAATGTCGCCTATCTCGGCGTTGGTTTGATGTCCGAAGTGAAGTCAGGGGAAAACCGAGGACGTATGCTGCGGCACGACTTTGTCGTGCTGGACGTGCAGCAGGTCCCTGGCGCTGGGGAGTGGAATATAGAACTCCCGCCGCCGCCGCAAGTAGGCCAGGAGAAAACGGCGTTGGCGATATGGGTGTCGCCGCCGGATTCTCCCCGAATCATCCAGGCTGTAGGCGGGTACCTGCAGCCTTGATGCGCCGCGCTGGCGTCAGAGCGCTTGATGGCGAGCGTGCAGGACGCCGGCGCCAAAGTGAGGACTGCACGGCTTGGGCGTGCTTTGGGGCGTCTCCAGTTCCTGCCTGAGCGACTGCCGCAGATCCATCATGTTCAGCAGGATGGCGGCCATCTCGCTGTCGTCCAGACTAAGCGCCTCCCGGCTCATGCATAGCTCCACCGCCCCCGAGTGCTCTGAGAGCGCAAGCCATGCGCCCAACGTGGCTTCTGGTTGTGAGTTGATATTCAGCAGTTTGGCGTAAAACGCCTCCCGATTGACGTTGGGAGGCTGCGTCAGAGGCATCCTGAACACCACCGTTTCTGAATCCCGGCCGACCTGCACATGCAAACGGGACTCCTGATCAAAGGAGAGCGTGCAATAGCCGTTCTTCAGCGTCAAATCAACGCCGCAACGGTTTCCTATCAGCTGCAGCAATTGATGAATATGCGTTTGATATAGAGTCATATTGGAACTCGCTATACTCCTGTGGTTGATACTACCCGGTATAAATGCAGCGCCGATTCGTCCAGCTGGTCATCGCGCCTCAACTTGTAAGTAACAGGTAAAGCGAAAAAGTTCCTAGTCCAAAAAGATTATTCCTGCTGTGGCGCGCTAACCTTCAGCAGGTCTCTAACGTGTCAACTCTATTCAGGACGGGGGAAAGCAATTAAAAAAGCCGGCATGAAAGCCGGCTTTTAGGATCGCGAGAGAGGTGATCAGGATTTCTTGATCTTCGCCATGGGGTTGGGCAGGTCGGTAATGGTTCCCGCCGCCAATTCACCGGCCAGACCGACTGTTTCGTGCAGGGTCGGGTGAGCGTGAATGGTCAGCGCCAGGTCTTCTACGTCCGCGCCGAACTCAATGGCCAGGCTCAGCTCGCCCAACAGTTCGCCGGCGTTAATGCCCACGATGCCGCCGCCGATCAGTGTGCCGTCTTCTTTGTAGATCAGCTTGGTTTTGCCTTCGCTGCGTGCGGCGCCGAGGGCGCGCCCACTGGCTACCCAGGGGAATACAGCGGTTTTGTACGGAATGCCGGCCGCTTTGGCTTCTTTCTCGGTCAGGCCTGTCCAGGCGATTTCCGGGTTGGTGTAGGCGATGGAGGGAATCACTTTAGGATCGAACACGCATTTGTGGCCTGCGATCACTTCCGCCGCCACATGGCCCTGATGGGTGGCTTTGTGCGCCAGCATCGGGTTGCCGGCGATGTCGCCGATGGCGTAGATGTGCGGCACATTGGTGCGCTGCTGGTTGTCAGTATTGATGAAACCGCGCTCATCCACCTGGATGCCTGCTTTTTCCGCGCCGATCTTCTTACCGTTGGGGGAGCGGCCTACCGCCACCAGAATGGCGTCATAGGACTGCTGTCCTTCTGGCGCATTCTTGCCTTCGAAAGAAACGTACAGACCGTCTTTCTTCGCTTCCACCGCTGTTACCTTGGTGGACAGCATGACATTGAACTGGTCTTTGACGAATTTGCTGTAGACGGCGATCAGGTCTTTGTCCGCAGCCGGAACCAATTGATCGGCGAATTCGACGATGCTGACTTCACTGCCCAGCGCTTCATACACAGTGCCCATTTCCAGGCCGATAATGCCGCCGCCAACGATCAGCAGGCGTTTGGGGATTTCTTTCAACTCCAGGGCGGAGGTGGAGTCCAGAACGCGGGGATCGTCATGGGGAATGAAAGGCAGTTTAACGCTCTGTGAACCTGCCGCGATGATGCAGTGGTCAAAGGTAATTTCAGTTTTGACGCCGTCGTTGTCCACGGTAATCTGGTTGGGACCGGCGAATTCGCCATAACCATACACCACTTTTACTTTGCGGCCCTTGGCCATGCCCTGGATGCCCTGGGTCAGCTTCTTGACGGTGTTGTCTTTGAACGCGCGCACTTTATCCAGGTCCACTTCCGGTTTGGCGTAAGTGACGCCCACGGCGGAGGCGGAGTGCGCTTCTTCCATTACGTAAGCGACGTGCAGGAGCGCTTTGGACGGAATACAGCCTACATTAAGACAAACGCCGCCCAAGGATGAATAGCGCTCAATCAAGGTTACTTCCAAGCCCATATCCGCGGCTCTGAACGCTGCGGAGTAGCCCCCCGGTCCGCTGCCCAACACTACAACCTGGGAATGAGTCGTTTGCCCGGCCATATAGTCTCCTTAGTTGTCTTCTAGGTTAGATTTTTTACCAGCTAGGCAAACTAAAGGCTTATTCTCACCGGGTCAATAAGATGTTTGTCGACGGGATCTGACGGCAGTTTGGGCGTGCTGACAGTGCGCATCCTGCGCCTGGGGGAAACCCCAGGTTGTAGTGAATTGCAAGGCGTCAGAGTGAATGATTCGTTACAATGACCGCAGCGTCTGACTGTAAATCCATTGATTCTAAAGGAGAAACATTATGTTGAAATCTGTAGTCGCCTGCGTCATGACGGCGGTTCTACTCAGCCCTGGCGCCTTCGCTGCGGATGATGGCGCCAAAAAAGCCGCAGCCAAGCTGCTGGATGTCATGAATATGGAAGTTATGATGGAGAACTCCATCGAACAAATGATGACGATTCAGTTGCAACAAAACCCAAATCTGGCGCCTTTCCGGGATGTCATGATGAGGTATTTTAAAAAGCAGATGAGCTACGACACACTGAAAGGAGAGTTTGTAAATATCTACGCGGACGCCTTTACTGAAAAAGAGCTCAATGAGATTATCGCTTTCTACCAGACCGAAACCGGCCAGAAAGCCATCCAGAAGATGCCGGAGCTGATGAGCAAAGGCGCGCAACTGGGCGCAACTCGCGTGCAAGCGAATATTCAGGAACTGCAACAGATGATCAAAGCGGAAGCCGAACGTCTGAAAACGGAAGGCGGTCCGACTCCCCAGTAAGCGTCACCGGCACAAGGACGTGTCGCGGCTTTCAACTATTTCTTCAAATCTCCTCGCCACTATACTGCTCAATTATCGCTCGGTTTAACCGACCTGACGGCCTGTCAGAGTCTCGGGCCCTTTCCAGAATCTTCCCACACCCGTCTTTGGCGGCGGAAATCTGGAAAAATATTGAACGACGTTCACTTATCGGGAGCCCAGGCCTGGTCTGGACTAGGACAAATATAGATCCTTTGGGTGATCGTCTGGAAACGGTTCCCGTCCTATACTCGGCGGTTTCGAGAAAAAGATAGTTACTCATGTTTGGGTGTAGCTTGCGGAGGCGGATTTGATAGGTGTTCCAGCAAGTCTATGGCGCGATCTCCGGGGACGCAGTAAGTTTCGAAACGTTGCAACGAGCGCGGCGGAAATCACCCAGGCGAATCAGAATTTCTTAAACGATACAGGTAGTAATGCATATGGATAAGCAAAAGCAGCCCACGCCTCAGCAAATGGTTGAAGAAGCGATCAAACGCTACGCTCCGATATATGTTCCTGATGCGCCGCAATGGGCTGAGGAGCAGGTCTGGCCGACAACGGATGAGCAACGGGACTGCCGATATCGCAGGAATATGGGACTGCGCCAGATCGCAGAAGTCATAAACGGAGGAGTCGCCCCATCTCAGGTCAAAAGAAAGAAGAGCTGATTTCCAGTAAGTACGGCTGCAGGCGCTGAATACAGCGACCTGGCTGTCAGCCGCATAGTTTCGCATTAATAGAATTGTTCCTCTTTGCCCTCCATTCTCACACCCTCCCTTCAATTATCCTTTCCCCCTCATGGGCTTTCGTCTTTCCGCTGTATATAGAGCAAAAACGTACAATACAGGCGCCGCTGAAGCCGCTAGACTGATTTCATATTGGGCCTTCCCATTCTTCGTTAAATGACGTTAACCATGAGTGTCGGTTTGTGATTGAACAGGCTAAGTATTGGCAGGACAAAGCGCTCGGCGGCGTCGAAATTCTGAAAGCTACGTTCGTAAAACAGCACTTTCCCCGGCATGTGCACGAGGGATATTGTGTGGCGGTGATCGAGAAAGGGGCGCAGCACTTCCTTCGTGATGGCGCTGAACATACTGCGCCGGTCGGGAGTATCGTGTTGGTGAATTCTGATCAGGTGCATACGGGCCGTACTGCGACGGAAGAAGGATGGTCCTACCGGGCGATTTATCCCACCCCGGCTGAGCTGGCGCCAGTCATCGCAGACATTTTCGGACCTGGCGTGGAGCCCTGGTTTCCTGAGCCGGTGGTGCGCGATCTGCAATTGGCCAGAGGCTTGCAGGTCTTGCACCGCCTTCTGGAGCAGGGCGACGAGCCGCTGCATTGCGAAACCCTTTATTACCAGATGATGGGGCAACTCATGCAGCGCCATGCCCGCATGCGTCCGCGCCAGCTCATGGAACAATGCGGCTCGCACTGGGCGGTGGCCAAGGTGAAAGAGTATCTCCAGGCGCATTACGCCGATGCAGTGTCACTGAAGGATTTAACGGAATGCACCGGGCTCAGTCCCAGCTATCTGACGCGGCTATTTACGCGAATGACGGGCATGCCGCCGCATGCGTATTTGAATCAGGTGCGGGTAAGCCGCGCACAACAGCTGTTGCGGATGGGATTGAGCCTGACTGACGTGGCTGTGGCGACCGGCTTCTCAGACCAGAGCCACCTGAGCCGCCACTTTCAGCGTATTATGGGCGTTTCACCGGGACGATTCGCCAAGGTCTGCTAACTGCGCACGCGGCGCATATCAACTTCGACAAGCTGCCATTGCAGACAAATACTGTCACTGCGGACAAATAGAAGGAAGCTATTTGTCCGCCTGATCAATAAACACGGATATAGCATTGAGAGCAGTTCCTCTATGAGCACACATGCATTCGAAACGCCAGGACAAGCGTTTAAGTCCGGCGCGCAGAACACGATTCCCCTGATCGTTGGCGCGATCCCTTTTGGCATCGTGTTTGGCACCTTGGGACCGGTGAACGGGTTGTCGTTTGAAGCGACGCTGTGTATGTCCTTGATCGTTTTCGCCGGCTCTGCGCAATTCATTTCGTTGGGCTTGCTGGCGGCGGGCGCATCGCCATGGCTGATTGTTCTGACGACCTTTGTGGTTAATCTGCGCCATTTACTGTACGCCGTGACCTTGATTCCTATGGTGCGCACGTTGCCGCAACGTTGGCGGGCGCCGATGGCGTTCTGGTTAACGGATGAGACCTTCGCCGTCGTAGCCGGGCGTTTGGCGAGCGAGCATAGAGGACAGTTTCATTGGTATTATCTGGGGTCCGCGTTATCCATGTACCTCAATTGGCAGCTTTGTACGTTGCTGGGTCTGACTTTGGGCGAGTGGGTTCCCGATATCGAGAATTGGGGACTGGATGTGGCCATGGCGGTGACTTTTATCGGCATTGTCGCCCCGCAAGTAGTTAACCGCCCTCGTTTGGCGGCGGTGCTGGCGGCAGGCGTCTGCTCGGTATGGTGGCGTGATTGGCCGCATCAATTGGGACTATTTGCAGCGGCGCTGACGGGGATACTGTGTGGCTTGGGCGCGGAAATGGCGCTACAGGATCGCAAGTCTGAACTGGCCGAAGGAGGTTGCTGATGGAGTGGGCCATGTTATTGGGCATGATGGCGGTAACCTTTGGTATTCGCTACCTGCCGTTCGCGCTTGCGGACCGGCTGCGTCTCAATCCCTGGGTGGAAAGAGCCCTGAGCTATGCGCCGATGGCGGTGCTGTCGGCGATCATTGCGCCAGCGGTGTTGGCGCCCAAAGGCGAGCTTTGGCTTGACTGGCGCAATCCTTACCTGATCGCAGCGGCGGCGGCGATTGTTGTCGCCGCGCTCACCCGTAACCTGCTGGCGACTATCGCCGCGGGCATGGGGCTTTTTGCACTATGGCGGTTTTGGCTGTAGCTCCGCCTGATGGCGGCTGGGGAAGGGCGCTCCCAAGAGCGCCGTTAGCCTGCCACCAGAACAGTCATTACTACCCCTGCTTCTTATAAATAGCGGTATTGTTGCTTTCGTCGCATTCGTCCACCTTGTAAGAATAATCCACCATGAAATGCAACTCGGCGTCAGGGTCGAATACCCAATAGCCAAGCCGGAACTTAACGCCGGCGGAAGCGCCGGGCGCCAGCGCGACGACAGGTTGGATGTCTGACGCGCCTGTGCCGGGGTCGTAAACTCGCGCGTCTGTTGCGGCCGACATGCCGACGCCTACATTAGTGACCACGATTTTTATGACGGACTCGCCGGTCGTAGAGTCCCACACCGGGTCGTATACTGTGCGAATCACTAAATCCGGGCCGCTGCACTCGCTGACGCAGAGACAGTAATAACGCTCGCTGACGACGGTTTTTTCATGGGGCGTACCCATAAAACAGGCCGTTTTCTCATCGAACTGATTGCCGTAGAGCCATACGTCTCTATCAGTCGGCGAGGGGAATGTGTCAAGGTTGTTGGATTTGCATACATAGGTGCGCTTTATGCCGTCATACGGCGCCAACTCACCTTCCGCCCGCCACCCCGTCCAGGCGCGACAGGTTTTCGGGCAGGTTAAGGGCCCCTCGTTTTCATAGACGTTTGGGTACCAGCCGGCCTTGTAGTGGTTGGACACGCTGTCCTGGATGGGATCAGCGAAAGCGTTGGAGATCGCAAACAAAAGTGCGATAGCAATACAGCGAAGAAATGTCATGGCTTCCCTCCATCATAATCCTGAAGTGATAAAGGCATCCTGCTCGGGCGTGAGAGTCCATGCCCAGTATGGATAGTTTAGATTCAGCGGGATTTTATTGGAAACAGAGGAAAGGAACTTATTGATTTAAGGTCGGGCGTTATTACATCGTTGAGCAATATGCGCTGTTTTTTGCAGCTAAAACATCAATCCTTGAGATCAAATATAAAGGTTATGGACCTAAACTCCTTATTATAAACGTCCTCTGGCAGGCTTTTTAATTTGGCGAAAATTGGCGTGGATTCCCTCACGGCCGCAAGGGCGCTGAGATCGCAGTCTGAATTTCCGCTGCTTCAGTTTATTGCTTGCATAAATAAAAGGATAGGATGGCTGCAACCAGAAGCGCCGCCTGAGGGTGACGCGGCATTATCCTTATTTTGTTGAGAAGTTGTTATTTTTTTCTGGCGGACTGCTTAACATTGCCTACACTTAGGAAGACACAGCGAATGCGCAGTCTGCCTCATCAGACCAGCGGTTCGAACCTCTCGAATGATGTTTTCTTGAACGCTACTCGGCCCCTGCTTGGGGCCTTTTTTTGTGCTTCCGTTTGAGGCGCCGCATGGCTTCTTACTTAACGTCTGAATTGTCATCAGGAGTTGAGTCTTGCGACCAAAACTGGAGAAGGGCGGTTTGCAGGCTTTTTGGCGTGCGGACGACCCGCGGGCGCCAATGCTGAGGCTCCAGGGCGGGATAGGGCGGTTTGGTGAAGCGGTCGTCAACCAGTATGACCACGCCTTTGTCTAATTCCGTGCGGATCACTCGTCCCGCGGCCTGCACCACTTTTTGCCAGCCTGGCAGTTGGTAGGCGTAGGCGAAGCCATCCATCCCCTGGCGTTCAAAGTAGGCGGAAACCTGCTCGTTAACCGGGCTGATCTGAGGGAGGCCGGGCCCAAGAATAATACAGCCCACCAGACTGTCGCCGACCATATCAATACTTTCCCCGTAGACGCCGCCAATGACGGTAAAGCCCAGCAGATTCCTGGCCTTTCGAAAGCGCGCGAGAAACCGCTGTTGGTCCTCCTGGCTGGCCTGTCGGGTCTGCTGCACGAATTCCACTTCGGGATACAGCGCCGCGAAGCGTTCGGTAAGCTGCTCCATGTAACTGAAGGCTGGAGTGAACGTCCAATAATTACCTGGTCGTGAAGCGATGGTCTGGTGGATCAACGCGCACACCGCATCCAGTTGCGACTCTCTGCTGCGCAAACGGAAGTTCAGATAGGGCGCCACAAAAATTCCCAGATGCTCTGGCGGAAAGGGCGACAGGCTGCGCAGCCGACGCGGATTCTCTTCCAGTCCCAGTAGGTTCTGATAGTAGTAAGGCGGCGTCAATGTGGCGGAAAAAAGAGTGGCGCCATGGCAAGCCTGTAACATCGGGCGTAGTAAGCGTGCGGGAGACAGGCAACGTAAACTCAGGACGCGCTGCTGTTCCCAATGGCGTTCGAAGCAGGCGAAGTCGTCGCCAATGCTGGGGGCCAGGCGTATCCAGGCTTGCGCGTTGAAAATCGCTTCCTGTACCTGGCGGTTTAGTTCCGTGTCCGCCGGGGCGAGCAGGTCCTGAGGCGACATCAGCCAGTTCTCCGCTGCGGCGCAGAAGTCCTGCAAACGCCCTTCCAGCGCCTGCTGACCTTTGCCCGGCGCTTGCTCAGGGGTGATTTGCATTTGATTGATCGCCTTGGCGACGGCGTTGGCGTCCTTCTTCAGCGCCTTACACTGACGTCCGATGCGGTTGAACGGGGCTTCGGACAGCTCCGCTGAGAACAGGTCACGCGCCCGGTCAGGCAGGTTATGCGCTTCATCCGCCAGCAGGCCGACACGGTTGCGGGTGAAAAGGCTGTCGGACCTGACCTGTGGTGAAAATGCGTAGTTATAGTCTCCTATCAGGACGTCCACCCAGGGGGCCAGTTCGCCTTGTAAACCGTGTGGGCAGAGGTCGTGTTTCAAGGCGATGTCCCGCAAGCGCTCTCCGTCCAGCCACGCCGCCGCCAGGGCTTCTTCCCGCGCCTCCGGCAGGCGCTGATAAAAGTCTCTGCGCCGTGGGCAGTCCAGAGGATCGCAAACAGAGTCGCCGCCGCAGATGCGCTCGCGCGCATGCAGATGCAGGACGCGCAGAGAGGTTGTATGTAAGCGCATATCCCGTAATGCTTTTAGGGCCGCTTCCTGGGACGAGGTCTTGGCGGTAATTAACATCACCTGATCCAGATGGCCTTCGCCCATGGCTTTCAATGCCGGGAAGAGCGTCGCCAGGGACTTGCCGCTGCCGGTGGGCGCCTCTATCAGCGCCTGCCCCGCGTCGCGAAGGCTTAGATAAGTCTGACGCGCCAGCTCTCGTTGGCCTGGGCGAAATCCGCTGTAGGGAAAATCCAGATCGCGCAGCAGAGCGTTGCGTTCAAAACGGTGTTGCGTCAGGCTCCGATACCAGTCTTGCAGACGCTGAAATAGCGCGTCGCTTTCCTGTTGCGCCTCCTCGCAGGACATCTCATTGTCAAAGCGCGTCTGCTCCATATCCGGAACACGCACATAGTTCAGACGCAACCTGCTCGGCGTTGGCGGCGGCGCTGTTTGCTCCTGTCGCCACAACAGGGCATACAGCAGCAGTTGCAGTCGGTGTCTTTCCGCGAGGCCTAGCGGAAGTCGTTGCGGGTCCTGGCGTAGCGTTTTGATCTCTTCGAACAACACATGGTCGTCCGCAACGCGGAGCCCGTCTATGCGGCCTTGCAGCTGCAATTGGAAGTCCGCTTCGGAGAGCGTGATCTTTACCGGGGCTTCACTGACATAATCCGCCGGCCAGCTTTCCTGTACTTGCTTGTGCGCAAGCTGTCCTTCGCGGGCGCTGGCGGTTTCCCGGTCTTGATGGTCCAGGTCGCCCAATTGCGCGAGGAAATGAGCCGCTTCCCGGACGCTGAGCTTGTAAGTGAGTTTGTCGGATGCAGACGTTTTTATAGCCAAGTGACCTGAACCAGTTGATAGGGAATGTCGTTTTTCTCGAACGTCGCCATCCAGCGTTTTTGATTGGGTTGCAGACTGTCGGTGGGGCTTTTCACTTCCAGCAATTCATAGCCTCCCTGCTCGGGGAAATGAATCAAGTCAGGAAAACCGCTGCCATTCTCCCGCAAGTCCCGCAGCATGCGTTGAAAGACAGCTCGCCAATGCTCGCGAGGAATGCGCTCCAACGCCAGACTTATACAGTCTTCCCCTGCTTCCGGCCAGCCGACGAAGGGATTGCTCAGGCCAAACTTCTCTCGCCATCGCCCTATGACGACATTGACCCACTCCTCTGAGTCTATTAAAGCGAAAGCAGTTTGGATCAGCACACTACGCTTTTTAGTAAAGCCGGCGTCGTAAAGGTCATGGGGACGATGCTGATACGGATGGCTGAAAGCGCCGGCGACGGGAGCGAAAACCGCGGGCCAGAAGGTCAGACCGAATACCGCATTGAATAACCAGTTCTCCACATACGCACAGACGCCGCCTTCTGTCGCGACTTCCTGGCGCACCAGCTCTTCCACCCGCAATTCAGGGTGAGCGGCGATGGTGAGTGAGCGCTGCGCGGGCCGAAAAGGCTTGCTGCGGGGCATGGTGTGGCCGAGGACTTTGATGCATTTATCGCGAAACTGCTCGGCGAAAATCAATTCGGCTTCAGTATGCGGCGCGTCAATAATGGCGGCGCACAGGTCGCGCGCTTCGGCGTATTTCTCCTGTTTGAACAGGATACGGGCGCGGCGCTCCCGCGAGGGCGGCGCCTCCGTACGCTGGTAAACCTGATAAGCCAGATCCAGGTCCTGTAAGCGTTCCAGGTCGCGGGCGATTTTATTGCAGAAACGGTCGTGACGACGGCGCAGTGCGGCGTTATCTCCCGGCGCAGGCGTTTTGGCGATGATATCGGCGCAAATCTGTGAACTCAGGGATTCCAATGACGCATACTCGTCCGCCAACGCCACCAGTTGTTTGATGCGGTCAATGTCCTCGCGAGTGGCGAACAGCCTGTGCTCAGGATCAAGCTGATAGGTTTCGTAGCGAATGACGCCCAGGTCGGAAGTGACGAACGTGGTCAGGTCCTGGTAGAGGTTGCCGAAAAACAGTAATCGGAACAGCAACACCAGTTCAGTGTGATTGAGTTGTAGAAATCGATAGGCGTCATGTTGGTAAATATCCGCACACGCCAGCTCAAGGTTTTCGAGCAGCATGTCGCGTTTACTGCTGCGAGGGGCGTCCGCGCGCCAGCCTTGCCGGATTTCTTCTTTGGTCAGCAGCGCAAGCAGCGTTGACGCCTCGGCGTCAGGGTTGAACTCAATCCAGCCGGCGCTCGCCAGAACATCCAGATCGTCGTTGAGATGGGGAATTTCCGCATACGCCAGTTTGTCGCAGCGAAACAGGGGGCCTTTACGACCATACAGACGCACCAGCAATGCCTGTTGCGTGCGCGACAATTTGCGAAAACCGCGTATGTATGCGCTTTCCTCCGCGCTCAGGAGGTTGGCGTATTGCGCCTCCACGCAGTTCAATAAAGTGTGGAAGTTGTCGAGATAATAAAACGGCTGCAGTGGCGTGGTCTGGGCTGTTTCTGAAGCGGCGGCGGTATGGATCGCGATTTGATCAGACATAAGACGGCGTCAGGTAATGCTGCGGCGTTGGAATTTGTTGCGATATTCTTTCGGCGTTAGCCCGGTTTTCTGTCGGAACAGTTTGGTGAATGAGCTGACGTCTTCATAGCCTACCGCCAAGGTAATCTGACTGACATTGTCAGAGGTCTCCTCCAACAGTTTTTTAGCCTGCTCCAGGCGCAGCGTCTGCAGGTAACCGAGCGGCGTGTCGCCGGTGGCGGCCTTAAAGCGCCGGGCCAGGGTGCGAGGGCTCATATTGAAACGGACCGCCAGATCGTCGATACGTACGTCCTGGCCGCAGTGGGTTTCCAGCCAGTTTTGCACCCGCAGCACATCTTCGTCGCGGTGATACTTGCGCGCCCGCATGGAGGAGTAGCTGGACTGATAAGTGCGGCCCATGTCGATGACGAAGGTCTTGGCGGTCTGCACCGCCACTTCGTGTCCGCAGAAGTGTTCGATTAGATACAGGCACAGGTCCAGCCAGGCGATGCCGCCGCCGGAGCAGAATACGTTTTCGGAGGCGGTGAGCATTTGCTCCGGTCGCAGATCCACCTTGGGATAACGTTGCCGGAACATGTCCACGAAGGCCCAGTGGGTGGTTGCAGTGCGGTTGTCGAGAATGCCGGCTTCCGCCATAAAGAAAGCGCCGGTGCAGTTGCCGGCGATGACCGTCCCCTGGCTGTTCATGTTTTTCAGAACATCAATCAGCTGAGGGTTTTGCGCCAGTGTTTTCTCGATGTCGCCGGCGATAGAGGGAATAACCAGGATGTCGCTCGGCTCAATGGCGTCAAAACAGGCGTCAGCCTGAATCAGCAGCCGGTTATGGCAGCGCACTGGTTGCGAATCCCGGGTGGCCACGCGAATGTTGAACTTGGGATGGGGCTGGCTGCGTTGAATGTGATTCCAGGTGACCCCGGCCATGGCCAGCAAATCCACCACGCCGGTGATGGCGGAAGATACCGCGTAATCGAAACCGAGAATTGTGACTTGTTGCATGCTTTTACTCGTCATCGCTTGGATTGGCTATATTAGCCTAAAAAATGTCGAAACAGACAGTGTTGAAGAAGCGTGATGCATGACATTCTGCCCTGGCCAACCAGATAGCGGCCTAACAGCTATCCTTTCTGGTTTGATTTGTCTCATACGCACCGCGTCAGCGGTACTTATCAGCCCATGTCCGACGGCTTCCATGAAGGCGCCGGGCGTGGGTTTTTTTATGGATAAACCCTCACTATACTCACTATGAGAACTCAGATACGTTGTCTCTTAGTTTTTGCGAAATAAATTATTAGAACAAGCTGTTACAGGAGATCGCCAATGAGTATGGCGGAAGAGAGCCGACAGGCAAAAATGATTTCGGAAATGCGGGGCTTCATTAAGAAAGTGCTGATGGACCCTACCATTCCGGTCAAGTGCATGGAAATCGCACGCAGATTGCACCAGGAGAAAGACGCAGAGCGCAAAATTGCGGATGAGATCAGCGCCAGCACGACCATTCGCATCCCCGAAAATATGAGCGATGCGGACAAATTATTCCTGGATGTGGTCAACGAAGTATTGGAGGACGAGTCGGCGCTGTACTGATTCGCGCAGGCCGGGCTCTCCGGCCATTATCGATTGACGCGCCTGACGGGAACTCGTGTCGGGCGCTGCGCGCATCTTACTCTTGCATGATCAGTTTGTAGGCGTACAACGCCGCGTCTTTATCGCTGACGACGTAAAGGGTCCCGCTCTTGGAGTCGTAAGCGACGCCTTCCGCTTTTCTCACTGCTTTGAACTTGCCGGGCGCCTTTGCAGGACGCATCAGCTCAGCAGACCCCTTCACCTGTCCGCTTTGCAAGTCATAAAAAAAGACCCGCGCTGCTTTGTCACTGACGATAGCCAACAGGTTATGTTCAGGGATCACCGTCAGGCCGGAGTAGTCGATGTCGTCTAAGGCGGTATCGTCGTCACTGACGCCTGTTTCGCTTAGTTTCACTGTTTTAATGACACGATTCAGGTCGCTGCTGAGGTGTATCAGCACGCCGGGCTCTCCTTCCTTTATGACATAAAAGGAACCATCGACAGGGTTCCAGGCGATGCCTTCCAGGCCTTTGTTTGCGCCGCCCTGACTGAAGTAGGGGGCGGCTTGGGAGAAACCTTCTACCGCTGACAGCTTGCGACGCTCGATCAGTTGCTTGTTACCGGGATTAATAATGAAGAGTTCGTTGCTCTCTTCTTTAACGGCGATCAGGCGGCTGTTTTTTGCATCATAGGCAACGCCTTCAAAGCCTGCGCCCGTCACATCCAGGCTATCTATAATCGCGCCTCCGGCGTTCAACCGAAACAGCTTGGCGGTATCGTCGCTGACTGTCCATAAGTCGCCGTTCGCCCCCATACTCAGGCCGGACGGCTCGGTCAATCCCTGTGCTTTGTTTTTGATGGAGGGCGACTCGGTGAGCTGTAGTGAGATCTCTATGGCCTCTGCATGCGCAACCAGGCCGACGCTGAATGTGATCGAAGCGGCCAGCCTCAGGCTGTGTTTGATGCAATGAGTAAGGTGGCCGGAAAATGCGGATAATCGGATGACTGGCGAACGGCGCATAAATTTGATGACAAATAATTGCTGAAGATGTTGGGCCGCTATTGTAGTGGAAATTTCAGCGCAGCACTCAGTAAAGCTGTTGCAGGCCTTTATGGGTGGGCGTTTGCAACGAGTCTCAGGCAGATATGCGTAGACTATTATTGTTAGAATTCAAAATAATTATTGAGAATTAATTTTGAGCTACTTATGATTTTTAAGGGTTATGATAAGTACTTTTGTTTAGTGATATAAGGAATTCGAGGGAAGTCATGAAAAGCATATTCGCGTTTATTCTGCTCACACTCTCCACTTTTACCATGGCGGATACCTGGGATGAGATCAGTAAAGAAGGCAAGATTACCCTGGGGGTCGCCAATGAGCGCCCTTATGGTTACCTCACTCCCATGGGAGAGCCCGCCGGTGAAGCGCCGTCCATCGCCATGTACGTGCTGGACAAACTCGGCGTGGACGACGTGGAAGTGGTGGTGACAGAGTTCGGCTCTCTGATTCCCGGGCTGAAAGCTGGCCGGTTCGACGTCATTGCCGCCGGCATGTATGTGAACCCTAAGCGGTGCAAACAGGTGCTGTTTTCCAATCCGACTTACACTATCGGCGAGGGCTTTCTGGTGCTGGACGGCAATCCCAAAGGGTTACATGGTTACGGTGATGTGAAAAAAGCGGATGGAGTAAAAATGGGCGTTATGGCTGGCGCCGTAGAGTTCGGTTACGCCAAAAAGTTCGGCGTGCCGCTGGATCGTATTGTGACACTGCCGGATTATCCTGCTGGCGTAGCGGCGCTGAAAGCCGGACGTATTGATGCATTGGCGGGGACCAGTCTCACCATGGCGCAATTGGCGCAGAAAGACGAGCGGGTTGAATTGGCGCAGCCGTTTGATGAACTGAAGATCGAAGGCGAGTCTGTCAAAGGCTATGGCGCATTCGGTTTCCGTAAAGGCGATGAAACCTTGCGCGACAACTTCAATCGAGTGCTGGATGGCTTCCTGGGAACGGAGCAACACGTCAGCATGGTGGAAGAATACGGTTTTGGTAAACACACCTTACCGGGAGACGTCACTACTCAGGAGCTGTGCAACTAAGCCTTTATCTCATGGAACTGAGCGAACTGACGCCCATCCTGCTAGAGGGCGCCTGGATTACCCTGAAAATTCTCTGCCTGTCTCTGCCTGTCGCAGGGGCGCTGGCTTTTATCGCTGGCTTGACGCGACTATTCGCGCCCACGCCCCTGCGACAGATCGCGCGCGTCTACATTGAGTTTTTTCGCGGCACCTCCGCACTGATTCAGCTGTATTGGATTTATTTTGTGTTGCCGTTTTTCGGCTTGAGCCTGGACGCCATGACAGCCAGTGTCATTGCGCTGGGGCTGAACATCGGCGCTTATGGCGCAGAGGTGGTGAGAGGCTCCGTGCTGGCTGTGCCCAAAGGTCAGTACGAAGCGGCGGTGGCGTTGAATTTTACGCCCTGGAGCCGTCTCTGGCGCATTATCTTGCCGCAATCCTTGGTCAACATGATCCCGCCGTTCGGCAACCTCGCGATTGAGCTGATGAAGGCGACGTCGCTGGTGTCTCTGATCACCATCGGCGATCTCACCTACAAAGCTAAAACGCTGGCGGACGCGACCCTGCAGGTTGGCGAAATATTCGGCCTGGTGCTGCTGATTTATTTTGTCATTGCACAAGTGATGGCGTATCTGTTTCGACTGCTGGAAGCGCGGTTGGGCCGAGGTATGGATAGAGGAGGGCTGCGCTCATGATCGAATTGAATTGGGACTGGGACTTCACCTGGGAAGTGCTGCCGGATCTATTGAACGCGGCTCAAATCACGCTGGCGGCGACGCTGTTGGGCAGCTTGCTGGCGATTGCGGCAGGTCTGATGCTGTCTATGCTGCGTCGCAGCGCTTTGCGTTGGATCAGTTGGCCGACTTATTGGGTGGTGGAGTTTATTCGCAGCACTCCTTTGCTAGTGCAGATCTTCTTTCTGTACTACGTCATGCCCGAGTTCGGCGTCAGCATGTCGCCCATGACGACGGGCGTGCTGGCGCTTGGCGCGCACTACGGGGCCTATCTTTCCGAGGTGTTCCGCAGCGGCATCGACGGCGTGGAGAAGGGGCAGTGGGAAGCCGCCAGAGCGCTTAATCTGTCTCAGCTCACAACCTATCGCGACGTTATTCTGCCGCAGGCGTTGCGCGCCATGATTCCTGCGACGGGAAATTACATCATCGCGATGTTTAAGGAAACGCCCCAGCTCTCCGCCATTACTTTGCTGGAAATGTTGCAGACGGCGAAGATTCTGGGTTCGGAAAATTTTCGTTATCTGGAGCCGTTCACGCTGGTCGGCTTGCTTTATCTGGCGTTCAGCATCGTCGCAGCCCTTGGCGTACATCAGGTTGAGCGCCGCTTTCCGAAAGAAGGATTCAGTCTGAGATGACTTCCCCCATCATTGAGTTTAAGAACGTAAAAAAGCAGTTCGGCGAATTGGCGCTGTTCGATAATTTCAACTTCTCTGTCGCTGAAGGGGAGATCGTTTCTATTATCGGCTCCAGCGGTTCTGGGAAAAGCACCTTACTGCGCATCCTGATGACGCTTGAGGGTATCGACGGCGGCGTGGTCAATGTGAAAGGCGAGCCGTTATGGCATATGCATAAAGGCGATCGCCTCGTCCCTGCTGATAAAAAGCATCTGCGCAAAATGCGCAATCATATGGGAATGGTGTTTCAGCACTTTAATCTGTTTCCCCATATGACGGTGCGTCGCAATATCACCGAGGCGCCCATGCGGGTGAAAGGTAAAACCCGGCAGGAAGCCGAGCGGGAAGCCATGGACTTGCTTGCCCTGGTAGGGTTGCAAGATAAGGCGGACAGTTATCCCGCTCAATTGTCCGGCGGCCAGAAGCAACGGGTCGGCATCGCTCGCGCATTGGCCATGCGTCCGGAGATCCTGCTGTTGGATGAGATCACCTCGGCGCTTGACCCAGAGCTGGTGGATGAGGTGCTGGACGTTATTCGCAATCTCGCCAAAGAACATAGCTTCACTATGCTGTTGGTGACCCATGAGATGTATTTCGCCAGGGAGATCAGCGACCGCGTCTGCTTTTTCGATCAGGGCCGGATTCTCGAAGAAGGTCCGCCGGACAAGATTTTCGTAGCGCCGGAGAAAGAGCGCACCCAGGCGTTTCTGAATGCTTTCATCAGCGCCTGATATCCTTCAGAATGTCGTCCAACTCAGCTTGGGCGAGTTTGTGAAGGGGCCTTTGAAAAAATAGCGCTTTGTGTTTCTTTTGCCTGAATTTCTGGAAGTAAGCGAGGAGTAGGTATGTCTGACACATTGATTCCGGATGTGGTTTTTAACGATAACAACAGCCAGCGCACCCCCTGCGTTCTGGTTCTGGACGGCTCCAGCTCCATGTTCGGCGAGCCGATCAGACAGCTCAACGAAGGACTGAAGTTGTTGGAGCGGGCGTTGAAAGAAGACGCCAGCACCGCGATGCGCGTGCAGTTGCTGGTCATCCGCGCAGGCAATCACGATCAGGCGGAAGTGCTGACGGACTGGGTGGATGCGATGGACTTCAACGCCCCTGAAGTGTTTGCGAACGGTACGACTCCCCTTGGAGGGGCCATGAATCTGGCGCTCGACAAAATCGAAGACCAGAAAGCGGCCTACGACGCCAACGGAATTTCCTCCACCCGCCCCTGGATTATCCTCATCAGCGACGGCGCCCCCACAGACTTTAACTGGGAAGCAGTGGCTGATCGCTGCCGCCATGCAGAGCAAAATCGTAAAGTCGTGATTTTCCCCATCGGTGTGGAAGGCGCAACATTCGAGACGCTAAATCAGTTTTCAAACAAAGGCGCCAAGAAGCTGAAAGGCCTGCAATTCCGTGAGCTGTTCGTGTGGCTGAGCCGTAGTATGGCCACTGTATCGGTGTCCTCTCCCGGTGAGAAAGTGCAGTTGCCTGCGACAGACTGGTCTGAAGTCGAAGTCTGATTTTTATGACAAGCAGTTATCCAGAGCCGGCCTGGAAAGTGGTCGCGGCCAGTGTTGCTGGTCCGCATCATATCCGGGACGGACTTCCCTGTCAGGATGCGTTCAGTTGGCGTGTTGTCGGCGGTTCTCTTATCGCGGCGGTCAGTGACGGCGCTGGCTCCGCCGCGTTGTCGGAGCACGGCAGCCGTATGCTGAGCCAGTGTGTCGTGGATGCTTTCGCGGACCTGCCTTTATTGGAATGGGACGAGTCAAGCATTCGCCGGACTGCGGAGCAGGCCATCGACGCCTGTCGTAGCGCTCTACTGCAGAACTATCCCGCCGCCAGTATGGCGGACTTCCACGCCACCCTGGCCGCCGCCGTTATTGGCGACAACGGCGGATTTGTTCTGCAAATTGGCGACGGCATGGCGGCGGCGGTGCAGGACCGGCAATGGGCGCCCTGTCTGTTGTGCCTGCCGGAGAATGGCGAATATGCGGAAGAAACCTTCTTTTTCACCCAGGACGGCTGGCGCCGACATTTGCGCATAACCCCTGTGCCTGCGGGTTATGATGAACTGGTGCTGGTGACGGACGGCGCATACAGCTTCACCGCCAAACCCGCTGCGAACGGGCTGGATCGCGATTTTATCGATCCAGTCTGCGTTTTTCTGGAGCAGAACGACGAAGAGCGTGGCGTCGCTGCGCTCAAGCAGATTCTCGATCACGCTAACGCCCGCCGTATTTCCGGCGACGACAAGACGCTGTTATGGGCCAGACGCAAACGCTGATTGAGGTGGGCGGCGGAGCCGTCCGCCTGTTGGATAAACCTCTGGGACAAGGCGCGGACGCTGCGATTTATCGTGTCGACGGACGTCCTGATCTGGTCGCCAAAATCTACCACAAACCGGAGCAGGACCCAGGGCGGCGCGCCAAGCTGGAGGCCATGCTGGCGAACTCGCCGGAGCTGTCTCATATCGAGCACGACGGCCATCGCTTTGTGCAAATCGCCTGGCCGCTGTCCATTCTGATGGACGCACGAGGCAATCTGAAAGGCTATCTGATGCCTTTCGTCGATCTGTCCCGGGCGGTTTCACTGGAAATGATGTTGAACCGTAAGACAAGGCAGTTCAGCAAGCTACCGGAACATTACGGATACCGCCTTTCCGCCGCCAAAAACGTGGCGGCTTTGATTGCCGCGCTGCATCGTAAGCGCCACCATGTCGTCGACATGAAGCCGATAAACATCAATGTTTATCGGGAGACTTTCTTTACCGCTTTGCTGGACTGCGACGGTTTCAGTATTCAAGGCGCTGGCAAGCGCTTCACGGCGCACCAGTACACACCTGACTACATCGCCCCGGAAGCCATTAAGGGGCGTCAAGGACCGGATCAACTCGGCGAAGAGCAGGACCGTTTTGCATTGGCGGTCATCCTGTTTCAACTGCTTAATCAAGGCGTACATCCGTTTCAGGGAGCCCCCAAAGGCGGCGCCAATTTACCCACGACCAACCACGAGCGTATTGGTGCGGGGTTGTATGCTTATGGCCTGCAGGAGCATCCTCGGATTGCGCCTTCGCCGTGGAGTATTCACCAGTCGCTGGATACGCGCACGCGTCAGTTATTTGAAAACGCCTTCACTAAATCGCCCTACGCCAGACCAAGCGCACAGGAGTGGAGCGACCATCTGCATTGGTTGCTGGCGGGAAATGACTCCCCTTTGCAACCCTGTCCGAATAACAAGGAGCACTTGAGTTTCGGCAATGGATGTCCGTTCTGTTCCGTCGAACAAAAAGCGGCGAACAGCGTAAAGCGTAAAGCCAAGAGACCCGGTCAGGCTCAACGTCCCCGAGGCGGAACCGCTCCACAACCTGCGTGGCGGGCGCAGCCCCAATATACTCAGACGCCTCAGCCTGCTGCACAGCCTATAGTGATGCCGCGCAAGCTCAAGTGGGGGCTGATCGCGGCTCTTTCAGCCGTGGTTATTCCGTTTCTGTTATCAGCGATTTTGAATCCGGTGATAGCTTCCTGGCGCTGGCCTGGCGTTACGGAGGCCGCCTTAGATCTGGGATGGCCCGTTTGTGACAGTGATAAAGACTACAATCTGCTTTACCAGGCTATCGCCTCCAAAGACTCGTCGTATCTTGAATTGGCTTTGGATAACATCCATGGAGTCAGTTGTCTGGGGACTGTCTCGATCACTTACGCGAAGGGATACATTGTTGACGCCGGCGTGGTGGATGGCGATACGCTCTGGCGCTTACTGCAAAAACTGTCTTCTGCGCCGCAGAACTATCAACGCTGGCTAACCTTGGAGTCGATTTCGCTGAGCTATAACGGGTCCTATATGGGCTACTATAGCGAGCCTCTGGAGTATATTGATGAAGCAGTGTCAGAGTATCTGGCGACTCAGTATTATCAGCAGGAATTGCGGGATACCTGGCGACAGCGCCTGGCGGTTTTGAGTGAAGATCACGGTCGTCGGGCGTTGGGCGGGGAAACGCCTGGCGATGAGCTGGACCCGGAGTATTCACGCGGCAGAAGAGTGGTGAACGCCATAGAAGAATCTATATTTGAGCCCCTTTGGAAGTGGACCGCCAAGCACAATGTTAAGGATTTTGTGGAGATATTACCCCCACGCCCGGTTGTAGATTTGGATAAGGTGGATTGGATCGTTGCTACTGTCGCTGAAGACAACCAGGAAGGTATGGAGAAGCTTCTCAAGCACCCAGCCATTTCTTTTCAGGACGCTAAGCTTTCCCAAAAACAACAAGCCGAGCGCGATGAGGTTATCGCCACCAGCGCGCTTAAGGCGAAAGATATTTCCCAGCTTCCAAGTGCGGTTAAAGCATTGCCTTTGAGTTGCGACGGGCTGTACAGCGCTATTTATACCCTGGGCGTCGGCAACCTTAATATTATTAAATCCCGTAATAATACAACCTCGTACTACAGCACTCGGCGGAGAACGGGAGGTTCGTCATCGCAGATAACTTTGAAAGAAGGGGGGATGAACTATCTGGTTCGGCAGCCGCAGTTGGCCTGCGCGCTGGCGGCAATGACAGGCATGAAGAACAGCAGTGGGGAAGATCTACAAGGCGTCGCTGACTTTTTGAACGAAATGGAGGCCGAGGCTCCGGGCGTTAAGCAGAAAGTGCTCTGGGATATGGCGCGGAATTTTCCTCAATGGGAAGGCGAGATTCGCTTGATTCTTAAAGGAAGCCGCAATAACGCAGAGAGGCTATTGGTCTGGCTGTTGAAAGATCAGTCTGCTGTCGAGTGGGTGGATAAAGACGGCGAGACGCTGGTGCATTACTTGGTGAACTGGGTTTCGCCGGAGTTGGTGCAACGTCTGCCTAGCCTGGGGGCGTCGACGTTGCGGCGCAATAGTAGCAATTTAACTTTGAAAGAAGCTTATCAGCGCCGTCTGTCCGCGCAAGGAGCGGCGTCGAACCAAGAGAAAGCTGCCCTGGAGGCGCTGGGGCGCCGTAGTCCTGCGGAGAAGCTTGATGACTACTTTTTTGGAAACGAGAGCAATACATGATGGCGTTTTTCAGGGGAGGCCCATCCATCGCTAAAAAGTGTATCGCGAGGACATTGGTCACGGGAATTACGATGTCCATCCTGTTGGTTTCTTGCTGGGCCAAAGCAGAAACTGAGAGGGTGAAGGCGGAGGCGTTATATGCGGCGGACAGATTGCAGTGGGATCAGTTAGTGGACACAGCATGGCCGGAGATGATGAAAAACGCCAAGCATACTCATTATCCGGCGCAAGGCATTAATCCAGATAAATACACGGATAAAAATACGCAGGCGTACGGGGGAATCTCTTATCTCAATTTTCTAGCCCGAGATGGAATGTATGAAGCGCTTTTGGATGCCCTGCGCGCTGGCGTGAAGTTTCCCCGTAGCGATAACTATAACGCTATGTACACGGCGGTCGTTGAATCCAAAAAGCATGACAACCCTTATCTCACCATGGCGTTGGTGTCCTCTATCGATCAATGGAATATCGCCCATCGTTTGGCGGCTCGTAACAAGGTAAAAGAATTGCGCGCGCTGGATAAAAAAGTAGTGATGGCGCGGACGGAGTTTGGGCGCAATGCATTGATGCTGGCGATTCTTTACCAGAATAAAGAGGCGGTGAAGTATCTGAGTTCCTTTAAAGCACTGTTGAACCAGAAAGATGACTTTGGGTGGAGCCCGATGATGTACGCGGTTTACACGGAGAACATGGCGATACTGGAGCTGCTGTTTAATTTACCTGAGCCCCCGAATGTTAACCTGGAGTCCTATACCTGCGTAGGCCCAATCAAACTACGCATCGCCATGATTGGTAGCCGCATGATCAGACGAGCCATGTCCGGTAACGGAAGCCATGAAGACCCGAAGAGCTTGCTACAGGAGGATGTTATCTACGCGCGGCTGAAGGAACTCTCCGATAAACAACGGGAGGATCGCTGCAAGTACTATTTAATGGACAGGCCTTATCACAACTGGTTGCTATAGCTGCAAACAGTAGCCCACACTCTATTTCGCTTCTCTAAGTAAAAAGGCCGAGCTTCCTGATGGATGCCCGGCCTGTCTCGCGGCTGTTAGTCAGCCGATTATTACACTCTTATCGATGACATCAGTTACAGGGAACAGCGCCGATGTCGGAGCCGTCACTGCCTGCGCCACAGACTGGGGAGTTGGGGAGCGGGGTGTAGTCACGGAAGGCTGGACCTGTGAGCATGGGGCTTCCTACAATGCTATTAACATCTTGGCCAAATGAGTTCCATGTAGACATTGTGAAGCGATTGCTTCCCCACATGCCTGCGATGATGGAGCTAGATGTTGAATATAGATTGTAGTCTCTCTCGGAAATTTCAGAGGCCCATGCTCCACCATCTCCAGTGTTACAGCAGAAAACAGCAGGTCTAGATGATCCGATGCTATCAATAATATTGTCACGAATTTGTATGCTATTCGCTCCACCCACTGGAGTAGTGCCGTTTTTGTGCTCCATTCCACCATATACTGTATTGTGATGGGCAAGGATATTGCCTATAACACCAACATTCTGATGGCCGACTCGGAGCCCGACAAACTTACCAGTAAGCTTATTATTAAGAATGTCTACTCCAAAGGAATAGTATTGATTGGAAATAGATAAGCCAGCTTGACTAACGTTGTAGGCTAGATTGCCTCTAAACGTATTCTTGAATGAGTTATCTTTGTCGTGGTAACCATTGCCGTCAATGTTGTATGCGACATTATCTTCAACTAGAGACTCTCGCACATCGTACATAACCATTGAAGAGCCATGGTGGTTGGATGTGTTGTCTCCATGGATACCTGAACCGCGATCAAATAAATCATGAAAGGTATTGTTTTGTATTACGAAGCGGGCGGTGTTATATCTGCCTCCATCATTGAAGAAAATAAAAGATGGATTTCCAGAAGTGGAAGTGTCATATAAGTGATGCATATGATTTCTTCTAAATATCCAGTCTGTTTCAGCTCCGCTGACATAGAAGCACCAGCGAGCACAGTTTTTAATCTCTAGTCCATCAATGACGCCAAATTCGCCTTTGGTGTCCATTACCCCTGCATAGTTTACATCGACAACTGGGGTTTCACTTGGGAACGCAAGAACTTTATTGGTTTTGTTCGCGGAGAAATTAATAAGCTCATAATAGTCTCCACCGCGAACATACAGAATATCATCTGTAGTTCCTTGATCAACACCATGTGAAATGGTTTTCCATGGACTGTTGATTGTTCCATCTCCGCTTTCGTCAGATCCATAGGGAGATACGAAGTGGAAGCCTGTGGATGTTACTTGGAGTGTATACTCCTGTGAGGTCATTTGCTGAAGGCTGTCATATACATCCACTTTTACTTGGTAGCTTTGCCCTTCTAAAGAGGCGGAAGGCTTCCAAGATATTTCACCTGTTTTGGGATGGATAGACATGCCTGAAGGCGCTTGCGTTAAGCCAAAGGTATAAGGAAACTTACCGCCAATTACGCCTAGTCGAATGTTGTATTCAACTCCAGGGTAAGCCTTTGTTAGTGGCCAGGAAACGATTTCTGGCGTTAAGCTCACCATTGAGTAAATATTTGCAGGTTTCCCTTGTGGGCTAGAGGTAGCAGTTAAAGAGCTTTCACTAATCCAGCCATCAACACCTGAATCAAAATCCACATGCCACCAGTTAGAGCCGCTTAATGTTGCTGGCCCTTCGATGACAACCCCAGTCGCGTCGGTTGACTGAGAGCCGATAGGAGTGATGCTTGAAAACTTTGGTGGTTGAGCATAAATGCTGCTGTCGGAATTATTTTTCACCAGAACGTTAAGTGCCAGAGAAAAGTCTTCAGCGCTTGCTGAACCTGCTGATGCGATTAAACCAAGCGGCGCAAGCAATGCGAGATTGCGAGCTAGCTTTGATTGAAAGATATGAGTAGTTTGTTTCTTTAACATGACCGAATTAACTCCGTAGTCGGTTGTTTAAGAGCTTTATCGTTTTATGGGCGTCACGGAAGGAGAAAATTTGTTCGGCCATCCGTGTCCGCGTCGCAAATCTATACTACTCGTTATAACGACATAACTAGGGTGTGCACTAGGTAAGTTTTTGACTTGAAATGTGATAGCAGGTTTTGATTTGGGCTCGAAAGCATTTTTTTCGCGCTTAAAGGCTGGGCGAATTATTAGGAGAGTTATCACCTTCCGCCCTTCATCTATAGCCTTTACCCGCCAAGCTTCGTAAACTTTGCCGAAATTTGGATTCGGCTGACTTTTTCTAATGACCTTTCGTATTCTTCATACCTCGGACTGGCACCTTGGCCAGCACTTTTTCGGTAAAACCCGGGCGGACGAGCACGCCATGTTTTTCAACTGGCTGTTGGAGCAAGTCCAGGTGCATGAGGTGGATGCTTTAATCGTCGCTGGCGATATTTTCGACACCGGAGCGCCGCCCAGTTATGCGAGGGAGTTGTACAACCGCTTTGTCGTGGAGTTGCAGCGCACTGACTGTCAGCTGGTGCTGCTGGCGGGTAATCATGATTCCGTCGCCACGTTGAATGAGTCCAAAGATCTGTTGGCCTGCCTGAACGTGCATGTCGTCGCCGGTATGCCTGGTACGCCAGAAAATAATGTGCTGCTGTTGAATGACCGCAATGAGGAGCCGGGGGCGATTCTGTGTGCGGTTCCTTTTTTGCGGCAAAGGGATCTTACCACCAGCAAGGCCGGGCAGGATGGGGCGGAGAAACAGCAGGCATTGCAGCAGGCGATCGCTGACTACTATGCGCGTCTGTTTCAGTTGGCGCAGGCGCGCCGCGAGGAATTCGGCGAAGCATTGCCCATCATCGCCACCGGTCATTTGACGACGGTGGGAGCGGAACTTACGGAATCGGTGCGGGATATTTATATTGGCGCTCTGGACGCATTTCCTTCTGGCGCCTTTCCTCCAGTGGACTACATCGCTTTAGGCCATATTCATCGCTCACAGAAGGTGGGCGGTCAGGAACATATTCGTTACAGCGGTTCGCCGATTCCTCTGAGTTTTGATGAAGCGGAGCAGTCCAAATCAGTATTAATGGTGGATTTCGAAGATGGGCGCCTGCAACAGGTGACGCCCCTGGAGACTCCCTGCTTTCAGCCTATGCAGGTGATACGCGGAGATCTGAAATCCATAGAGAAACAGCTGGGTTCCATTGTTGCGCCCAATTCACAACTGTCGCTATTCAGCAATGCGGATAAAGTCTGGGTCGATATTGAGGTGGCGGCGACCCAAGACTACCTTGATGATTTGCAGCGCCGCATCCAGGACATGGTCGGCGCTCTGCCAGTGGAAGTGCTTTTGGTGCGTCGCGAACGTAAGAACAAGGGGCTTAGGCTGGAACGGCTGGAGAAAGAAACATTGGCGGAGTTGACGGTGGAAGAAGTTTTTGAGCGCCGTCTCGCTCAGGAAGTCTGGGAGGGAGAGGAGGCGGAGGCGCGGCGACAACGTCTATTAGGCATGTTCCGCCAGGTGGAGAATGATGTGCTTGGGGACGGTTTGGAGGCGGATGCTGAAGCTGAACCCCATGTCGAAACGTCTGTGACGGGGGGCGATGTATGAGAATTTTGAGCCTTCGTCTTAAAAACCTGAACTCACTCAAGGGCGAGTGGAAAGTAGATTTCAGAGCGGACCCTTTCCATAGTAATGGATTGTTCGCCATTACCGGCCCGACCGGCGCAGGCAAAACCACATTGCTGGATGCGATCTGTCTGGCGCTGTATCACCAGACGCCACGGATCAATGTCTCGCCGACCAACAACGAAATTATGACCCGGCATACGGCGGAGTGTCTGGCGGAGGTCGAGTTTGAAGTCAAAGGCGAGGCCTATCGCGCCTTTTGGAGCCAACGGCGTGCGCGCAATCTGGCGGAAGGCCGGTTTCAGCCGCCGCACGTTGAACTGGCGACGGCGGACGGCAAGATCCTGGCGGATAAAGTGAAGGATAAGCTGACGCTGATAGCCGAGTTAACAGGCCTGGACTTTGCTCGCTTCACTAAATCCATGCTGTTGGCGCAGGGCGGCTTCGCGGCGTTTTTAAACGCCCCCGCAAACGAACGGGCTGAATTGCTGGAAGAACTGACCGGCACCGAAATCTACGGCAAGATTTCCGCCAGGGTATTTGAACGCCAGCGTGATGCGAAAGGAGAGCTGGAACGACTGCGAGCCAAGGCGGAAGGGCAGGATCTGCTCAGTGACGATGAGCTGACTGCGTATTACGAAGAATCGACGGCTCTCGAAACTCAGGAAAAAACAGAAGCTGAACGCCTGGAGTCTTTGCGAACGCAGAAGCAGTGGCTGGACCGAGTTACCCAGGCGCAGCAGTCCTTTAAGGAAGCAGAGCTGCGACTGACTGAGGCGACCGCGCGGCTGGAACAGGAGAAGACCGATCTGGGGCGTTTGGCTCTAAGCGAACCGGCTGAGAAACTGCGTCCTTTTTATAAAGATTACCAGCAGGCCCATGACGCGTATGCGCAGACGGAAAGGCATATCAAGTCTCTGACGGAAAGCCTGGAACTAGCTCGAGTAGAGCTGGAGCGCAAATCTTCCGAACTAGCTCTGGCGAAAAAAGCATTGATGCAACTGCAGACGCAACGTGAAGAGCTGGAAAGCTTGGTAGCGGAAAAAGTCATGCCGCTGGATCAGGCTATTGAACAGCTAAATTCCCTGATGGGACAGCAACAGGAGACTGTTGCTGAGGTAGTGCGTCGTCGGGATGAATCCAGTGAGCAGGAAAAAGCGCTCAGCGTCCAGCTAAAAGCGTTGCGGGAGGAGATTCAAGCGGCGAATGAATACCTCGAAAGCAGACGCTCCCATAAGTTGCTGCCGGAGAGTCTGCCGTTATGGCGGGAGCGTCTGGCGCAGCGAACAAAAGCCAGGGGCGAACTGACAAAACTGGCGGAGGCGATTAAGGCGCGCGAGGCTGAGCAGCGTAAACAGGAAGTGGAATCCGGTCGTTTGCAGGAAGCCCAGACGGAGGCGCTTAAGGTGCTTGAAGAGCACCGCCGGGTGGTCGCGGACACTCAAAAGGCGATACTTGGCGTTTTATCCGGGGAAACCGATGCCGAGCTGCGTGAATGTCTGGCGTCAATGCAAAAAAGCCGGACCGACCGTTTTCGGTTGGGGCGTCTGGCGGATGATTATGGCAAACGGCGACAGGAGCTGGCTGAGCTTAAGGCGCAATTGCAGGAACGTGAGGGAGAGCTGGCGCAAGGCAAGCAATCTCTGCTGATGATGCGCAAGCAATATAAGGCGGAGAAAGCGCACCTGGATGATCTTGATCGTCTGATGCAGAAGGAACGCCAGATTGCGTCTCTCAGTGAGCATCGCTCCCGTCTGAGTCCTGGCGAGCCCTGTCCGCTGTGCGGGTCTCATGAACATCCCGGTATCGCTGCGTATGAGGCGCAGCAGGAGTCCGACACGGAGAAACGTCTGCAGGAAAAGCGCAAGCAACTTCAGGAACTGGAAGAGAAGGGTAAAAAGCTGAACGAAGCGGCGGCCCGGCTGTCCAGTGAGCTGGAAATTGGCGCAGGCGCACGTGGAAAGCTGGAGCGGGAAATGACGGCGCTGCAGGCCGAGTGGACGCAATTGTGCGGTGAATTCGGCGTAAATTTGGTCATTGATGCGCCGGCTGGCGCGCAAAATGCCGTGGATGTCTATTTACAGAAAGAAGAAGCCAAAGAAAATGCGCTGGCGGAGCGTGTCCGATCATTGGAGCAAACGGAAAAACAATTGCAGCAGGCTAAAGAGTCCGCTACTGCTGCGGAGCAGGAACTCGGCGAGATTCTCAGAAAACTGGAGCTGCAACAACGCGACCTGCAAAATCTCAGCAAAGAGATTAATGCGCAACTAACGCAGCAGGCGGAGCAAAGCGCTGCGCTGAGCGCTCTGGAACAGGGGGTGTCGGAGGCGTTCGCCACCTTGGGCTACGCGATGCCCCGGGATGAAGAACAGGATGCATGGCTGGAAACACGTAACGCTGAAGCGCGAGAGTATCAGGCTCGTCAAGAGAAGCTGGAGCAGGGCGTGAAGCAGGCGGGGGATCTGGAGCGTCAGCTGGAGCATGCTGCGGAGAAAGCTACGGAGATTGCGCAGACCTTAAAAGGGTTACAGGAAAACTTGACGCAGACGCAAGCGGCGTTGGCGGAGAAAAAAGCGCAACGTCAGGCGCTGTTCGGTGATAAATCGCCGACGGAGGAGCGCAAGCGTATGCAAGAGCAGTTGGCGGCGGCGGAAAAGCGCTGGACCACATTGCAGGAAGACAAAGAAAGAGCCGACACTGCTTTGCAGCAGCATTTGGGACGCGAGGAATTACTGAAGACGCAATTAGGCTCGCAGCGCGCCTTATTATCCGATGCCGAGCGCTTATGGAGCGAAGCGCTTGCAGCCAGCCGCTTTGCGGATCAAACCGCCTTTGAGCAGGCGTTGCTCAATGAAGAGGAGCGACAGGCGCTGGCGGTATTGAAGCAGGAACTGGATCAGCAGAAGGATCGGGCGGCGACGTTGAAGCAGCGGGCGGAAGCCGAACTGAATGAGCTATTGGCGACGCCGGCGACTCAGCTAAGTGAGCCCGAATTGGCGGAGCAGCTACAAACGGTCGCCGATGGCCTGAAGGCGGTCAGTCAAAAGCAGGGCGAAATCAGGCAGCTCTTGCAAAGCGATCAGACTCGGCGCATGAGTCGGCAAAAACTATTGGTAGATATTGAGTCGCAACAACAACGTTACGACGACTGGGCTTATCTGAGCAGTCTGATCGGGGCGGCGGACGGCGCCAAGTTCCGCCGTTATGCGCAAGGGCTGACTTTGGATCATCTGGTGTACCTCGCCAACCAGCATTTGAGTCGCTTGCATGGTCGCTATGAACTGGAGCGTCGCGAAGGCGAAGCTCTTGAGCTGCAAGTGGTGGATACCTGGCAGGCGGATACCGTCAGAGACACCAAAACCCTGTCAGGTGGAGAAAGCTTCCTGGTGAGCCTGGCGTTGGCGCTGGCGTTGTCAGACCTGGTGAGTCATAAAACCAGCATCGACTCGTTATTTCTGGACGAAGGCTTTGGCGCCCTGGACAGCGAGACACTGGAGGTGGCGCTGGACGCACTGGATTGCCTGAACGCAAGCGGCAAGATGATCGGCGTCATCAGCCATGTAGAGGCGATGAAAGAGCGTATTTCCGTACAGATCAAAGTGAAGAAGATGAGCGGATTGGGCGTCAGCCGGTTGGATAACCGATATTGCCTGGAGAGCGCCATGTAGCGCGGAATTTGGAAAAAATGAAGACAATAAAAAACCGAGGCGTTCGCCTCGGTTTTTTGTCCGCTTAGAGCAGGATGTGCACTTTGCGGGGATCGCTCTCAAGTCCGAAGAAGTTGGTGATTTTTTTCTCACCATCTTGCACTAACTCACGGACTTCTGAGGCTGATAATTCTTCCGGGATATTACGGAGCATCAACTCCCGTAACTCGCCGCCGAATGCGTAAAAGAACAGCTCAAGTCCGCTTGGATGAATGGCGTTTCTTTGGCTGCTATTGATTATCCAGTCCACAACACTAACCGTATATGTTTCTATGTATTCGAGAGTAGTCTAAAGAATCAGTCGGTTAGCGGTCTGTAGTGGATTCTCTGTAAGCATTATTGCTTAAGGCTGAAAGCAGGAATGTAGGCCAGGGCGGACTTGCTGTCCGCCCTTGAAAAATAAGGCTTTTCAGCTATTGCAACGCTTGAGTGCGGGGATCGCCTTACGCATATCCTGCAAGCTGAATTCCTGGTGAGAAAGCGATGACTTTTGCTCACCTAACACCAGGTAAACATGCAGCATTTTGCTTTTCTCAATCTCGTCAGTGATATCGGATAAGACGAGGCTGCGGGTGGGATAGTCTTGCTGGGAAAAAGACATCAGTTTGGACTGGTCCAGACGTAAGCCCACGCCCCGTTTTTTCAGAAAAATGTCGGAGGAGGCGTAAACGACAAAACGTCCTGGCTCCAGGGATAGCCATATCTGAGAAGTGTGGTCGCCGATTTCCACTTGGCGGGTTGGCGTGCTGAGGCGGCACCTGTCTGGGTGTTCGCCGTCCCAGTTGCGTTCTAACGTCCAGATGCCGAATGAACCGATGTTCTGACTCAGTGCGGCAGTCGTGGTCGAGCGTTTGATGGAGGCGGGCTGGGCTTTGACTTCCACAGCCTTCAGCGAGCCGGCTTCCTCGTTGTCCTCCTTCGTAGCGTGCTCGTTTGTCTTGTCCTTGACGGCGCTGAGGTCTTCAGCTGGAGGCGGAATAACTTGCGTCATCGCCAGAGTCTGTTGTGGCGGTCCTTGCGTAGCGGGTGATATTTCGCCGGAGGAATGTGCTGGCGTGGCGACGGACCCTTCCACAACGACCTCGGCGCTTGGCAATTGCAGAGGTTCTTCCTGCCGGGCTTCGCTTGCAGGCCCTGCCGCGGGAGGTGGGCTGTTGATGGCCTCAACAAGCGCATCAGTAGACTGCGCCTCATCGTTCTGCAAAACTTCCGACGGCGATGCAACCTGAGGTTGCGCTATGTCCGACGAGGCTTCTTTAACTGGTGCGGTGGTTTCCAACTGGCTAACGTCTTCCGGTGGCGCAGTGGTTTCTGGACTGCTCCACCAACTAACAGCGCACCCTTGCAGGCTGACGAATAGACTGACGATAAGGCTTGAACGAAATGTTTGGACTAGGCGTTGGGAGAACTGCGGCTTTATTATTGTTGGAGGCATGGCTGTTACCCTGAAATAGGCTTTCCTGATTCGATATGACGGCTTTTAACCCGGCAGGCTAGCACTTAATTTCAGGGTAAACTGATAAACAGTCCTCGAAGTCGGTGTTCTACTGCAGAATCCCTTCAGCGATCATAATGCGACGAGGAATGCTCTTGCTGAACGCCAGTTTTGCTTCTTAATTAATCAGGCAGACAAATAGCTTCCTTCTATTTGTCTGCAACGACAGGGCCTGACATGCGCAGGCCCTGTCTCCCGCGGCTAGCCGCCGCGCAGGCGCACCCATGCGCCTGATATCAACATGTCAATATCATTGCCATATTAATATTGCGGCGACGCAGGCCGCGCAATCAGTACGCGCCGACATGGGAGGAAATCTCTTATGTGACCGGACGCAAGGCGGATTCTTTGCAAACCAGCGGTTATGGTCCACTCTTAATGAAGGCGTCTTATCTATAGTTAACTATGAATCTCGCAATTGTTATGAAGTGCTTGCGCGGCTTCATTGTCGTCTGGGTTATCGCTTCGTCCTGGCTGTGTCATGCTGGCGGTCCGCCTGTCGGGCGTTTGTCCGATACTGATTATTTCCTGTTTATTTCGCCGTCGCCCGTTGAAAACATTTTTTGGGGAAAGACCGGCGCCTTCGCCAAGGAGGTGGCGAAAGACCTGGGCGTCAAACTGGAAGTCATGTATGGGGACGATCAACGCTTTTCAGTGCTGAAGATGGGCATGGAGGCGCTACAGCGACCTAATCCGCCGAAGGCTATTATTGTGGGATATTTCTTTTCCATTACTGAAAAGCTCCTGCAGGAAGCCAATGCCCGTGATGTCGGCGTATTTCTAGTCAATACCAGCGTGCCGGAGCGCGATCGGGTTTTAGTGGGACAGCCCCGTTCTGAGAAGTTTCCCAACTGGCTTGGACATATGTACCCCGATGATGAGGAGGTAGGCTATCTGGTCGCGGCGGAGTTGTTACGACAGGCTCAAGAAAAGTGGCCGCGCCGGAAAAGCTTTGACCTTCTAGGCATCAGTGGAAGCATGGATTCTACGGCGGCTTTAGACCGTAACGCTGGTCTGAAGCGGTTTCTGTCAGAGCACACTGATAAGGTGATCCTGAAGCAACTGGTGTACGCCAACTGGTTTTGGGATGAAGTCACTGCCCGCACTCCGAAAATGCTGGAACGCTATCCCTCGGTGGACCTGATCTGGGCCGCCAGTGACTTGATGGCGTTGGCGGCGCGCTCAGTGGCGCCGGAGCCGGAGCGCCTGATTGGAGGTGTGGATTGGTCGAATGAAGGATTGCAGGGCGTCAAGGACGGACGGCTGTCGCACAGTGTTGGCGGGCACTTTGTCGAAGCAGGCTGGGCGGTCGTGCTTCTGTATGATTATTTTAACGGCGTCGACTTTGCGGACTATCTGGGCGTTAACATTCGCACGCATCTGGCGTTGGCGACGTCGGCCAACGTTGATAAAGCGATCGATGTCGTCACGGAATCTCATTGGACTAAAGAAGACTTCCGCCGCTTCTCGCTATCTTTGCGCCCAGAGAATAAGGGCTACCATTTCCACGACTTTTTTACTGAGTAGCTAATGCCCCAGTAACTCCACCTTTATGAGAACGCTTTGTTCATCTGCGCTTTGTCTGCGTGTGGAATAGGTTATGCCGCTGTCTGAACGGTTGCTGGTTAGCGTCGCGCCTCCCAGCTCCACCCACTCGCCGAGCTGGACGACGCGGAGGGTGTCCAGAGAAGACGTATTGATCCGCTGCTGTTGGATGTCGTCACGCTCGTTGCTCTGTGAGCGAACTTTCAATTCAACCCGATTCTGTCCCGTCAACCGGGGCTCTACGTAGACGCCGCTGCTGAGGTCCAGATATTCCACACTGTCGACCACCCGGCCATTAATACGCTGCGTTGTTCTGACTGGCTGCTTTTGGCCCGTGTTAATAAAGGCGGAGGAGCCTTCCACGACGGTGAGGGTTTGTTGTCCGCCGCCTCGTGTTGAGTAAACTTTCTTGCCCGCTTCGACCCGCGCCGACCCGCCTTCGTTGCTGATGACGCCGGAAACGCCCCAGCCGCTGTTTTCCCCCATTCTGCTGCGGTCGCGGCTGATGGTGATGAGAAATTGCCGTTGCGGTGTATCCAGTTGCATCACCAGGTCCTGGATTTCATCGATCACCGAGTCGTCGGCCCGGATAAGCAGTTGGTTGAGATGACCGCTGATATGGGCCTGATCCGCGGGGTACAACTCCCGAACCTGCCGCGCCATGTCCTCTGCTGTCCGGTGTTGCAGTGTGATCGTCTCCAGGCGTTGGGCCTGTGTCATAAGACTCAGCCCCAAGGTTAACAGCAATGTTATGGCGCGCAGCATGTCCATACTCCCTCAATCGATTCTGGCCCGGCCACGAAAAGTGGGAGGCGTTCCAACTGAGGATAAATGACGTCGCCGAGGAGTTAAAGAGCGGGAGCAGCGCTTGCGCTGGTTTCTTGCCTGAGTCGTTCGCCGAAGTTTTTCAAAGCGTCCAGACGGGCGAGGCGTCGGGTTTCATACCTTTCTGAGTACATGAATGGCCTAGTCTGAGACGCTTTGCCGAAGGCGCGGGCGAAAGCGTAGAGATAGCCGTTGCGAACATCCACCAGAGAGCCTTCCAGACGTATGTCCGACGAAGTGTGATGCGCCGGGACCACCCACATACCGACCAGCGTGATGTTGAGAATACTTAGTGGGTTGGCGTATTCCTCTTCACTGCTGTTAATGTCGAAAGCGAGCCAGGCGTCCGCCTGAAAGCGCGCGGCCTCCATACGCTGTTCTTCAAGCTGGCAGTTGTCATACTGATAGCAATGTTTGCGCGTTGATTCCGGCGCGACAAACAATTCGGACACCAATCCATTTTGTTTTAAAAATGGCTTCCACGACTCGATTTCCTCAATTTCCTCCTGGCTCCACGGGTTGTCATTGGCGGGTTGTGGTACGTACAGCCGTAATGGAAGCTCGGCTTGAGGCTTCAGTGCATCGATTTCTTTAACGGAGTCGGCCCGTGTGTATTCCTTGGGGTGTCCGGGCTGGGCGGACGCTTCCTCCAATGCTGCGCGGTTAAAGTGGGGCGAAGTTGCGCAGCCACTGAGGTAGAGGAGTGTGATTGCGGCGAAAGCAAATTTTTTCATGATCGATTCCTATGATGCGGGTTGTGAGGTTGGCGGCGCTTGACGCAACCTTTGATTCCCAGTCAGCATAGCGAACTGAAAAGAACCCTAAAAAACCAGTTTCGCCGTATGAATTGGTCTTGACATACTGAAAAATACGCATGCCTACAACGTTCAATAAAATTCATCGTTTGAAACGTCTTTGGACATGGGAGGCGTTTGTGGCCCAGTATGACGCGGGCCCGGATATCAAAACGCTGAAGGCCAACTATCAGCATCCCCACCACAAGCCTAATAAGAACACGGTGGATGTGATTAACGCGTTGCATGAACGGGAATTTCCCAACCCTTTCCCTGCTGCGTTGGAAGGGATGTTTGATCTGTACGAAGATCTGCATCGTCGCAATGGCGATCTGTCGCAGGAGGAAAATATCGACCGCATGGAGGTTTTCCTGCGCCATGAATTGAACGTGACAGGGCGCGAGCAAGTGTGCCAGGCGCGCATGCTATGGTTGCTGGGAGACATGTTGTTTGACCGTTGCCTTGGCGCGCGCAAACGTAATCAGGAGCAGCGTATGTTGGCGTATCGCGAAGAGGCGATTCAGGCTTACCAGTCCGCCTTGGATATTCTTGAGCAAGCGCAACTGGCCAATTTAGTCATTCGTTATAAGTTGCGGCAGAATATCCTCGCCTGCTACCTCAATGCATCGAAACGCCGGGGCGTATGGATGAAGGACCCGGAAACTTTGAATTATTTCCATGAATCCTGTTTTCTGACGCGAACAAAGGAGTTGCTGGCTGAAGAGCCCTTTCAATGGAGTATCGCCAGAAACGGACTGCGTTTTGCCTCACTGTTGGAAAGTGCGGAAGAGGTTATTTATTTTTTCGCTTGTCTGCTTAAGGTCAGCGCGAGATTTGCGGACTTTGATTATCAGCCCTATCAAGCCCCGGCGATTGGACGCAGTAAGGATTTCGTATGGGCGCGGGAAAACGTATTGACGGATGAGCGGGTTCTTCGCTTGGTTGACGAGTGCAAACTAAAAGGAAAAACAAGGTGAATAAGCTGTTAAGACATAAAGTGCGCTGGCTGAGGCCCGTATTGGTCGCTCTGCTGGCGCTGGTGCTGTCATCCTGCGCGTCGCATCATCAGACTGATCCGCAAAGCCAGCATCCGATTTGCGATGAGACGCAAACGGACAAAGAATGCCGCAAAACTGAAGAACTGTCCGAAGACGACGATATGGGTCGTTTGCGTTGACCGTCTTTAATCGCTCAATAGGCCGTCCGCCTCTATGAATCCGTCGCTGAAACGCTCGGACACCATCACCGTCCGTATGGCTTGCGCCAGAGCTGCGAGCCGCTTGCGGATCGGCGCTGACGGCGGGTAACTCAAGTAAAACTCCGTCAGTAACGGCGCGCTGAACGACGGAAACAGTTCAATGACCTTTCCTTCCGCGATATCTTTGCCCACTGCGAAGCTTGGCAATATCGCCACTCCCAGATTATTGCGTACGCCTTCCGCGAGGGCGAAGGTATTGCCAAGACGCATGCGCTCCGGCATGGCGTCCAGACTAAGGTCATTCTGCCTGAATAGCTGTCCCCAGCTGGCGGCTTTGCCATTGGCGCGCGTAAGCAGGCGATGATGTTTCAGGTCCGCAAGGGTTTCCGGCAGGCCGCGTCGTTGCAGATACTCTTTGCCGGCCACTACCTGTTTTTTGGAAGTTGTCAGCAAGTGATGCGTCAACGCAGCGCCCGTCGCAGGAGAGCGGATGGCGACGTCAAACTGTTGCGCGATGAGGTCAATCAGATCGTCGCTCACATGCAGCTCTATTTGCAGCGCAGGCGCCAGATGTTCCAGTTCCGCAATGGCGGCGGGCATAACCAGGCTGCCGAAGTCGATGGGAGCTGTGATCTTTAATCTGCCGCTGAGGCTTTCTCCGGCCAGGCTGTCGAGGGTCGCCTGCAGGCGCTGCTCGCTTATCAAATACTCGTCCACCAGATTTTGTCCGGCATGGGTCAGATGGATGCGACTGCCTGACTGTCGCACGACCAGACAAACCCCGATCTTTTGTTCCAACTGACGAATCTGGTAACTCACCGCCGCCTGAGATACGTGCATTTCCTCCGCTGCGCGGGTAAAGCTGCGAGCGCGATAGACTGCGGCGAGAAAAGGGAGATGGGCGATGATATGGTGGGACAAATTCATAAAATAATTTTATTAATTAATAAAAATAAACTCGTTTCACAAATGTTAGACGCTGCCACAAGCTATCCCAAGTGAAATTTTCCACCTCGCACTGCTGATCATGGAGCTTGGCGAGTGCGATGTGGTGTAGGACTGACTTGAGGAGTGGCGATATGAGAGTGGCGCTGATGGCCCTGTGCGGCTTTTTCTTTTTTACCTGGATGGATTTGAGCATCAAGCATCTGTTGGCGACCTATCCGTTGCCGCAAGTGATTTTCTTTAATTGTCTGTTTGCCCTACTGGCGTTATCAGTATGGGTGATTCCGCGCTGGACGTTGTTGAAGACAAAGCGGCCGGGGTTGCATTTGACGCGGGCGATCATGTTGTTGTTGGTCGATGCTTTAGCGTTCTACAGCTATGGCGCTGCGCCGTTGACGGAGGCGTACAGCCTGATTCTGACTATGCCTGTCTTTGTCGCGGTGTTCGCCATGGCGATCAACCTAGAGCGCTTTGACACGGGACGCTTCATGTTGGCGTTGATAGGCTTTGTCGGCGCGCTGATTGTGCTTTCGCCAAGCTTCGGTGTGGTGAATATGGCTTTATTGCCCGCCTTGGCGAGCGCCATGATCGAAGCGGCGGCGTTTATTATGGTCGCAAAATACAAAGATCAGGAGCATCCTCTTGCGTTCGCCGTTTATGGACTGAGTTTGATTGTCGTCGTGGCGGGATGCTGGCCTGGATGGTCTTTGTTCTCCTTTGATTTGTCGGCGCTGGCGATCAGTGCGGTGGGTGGCGTGTGCTACACCTTGGCGACTTTGCTGGTGTTATCGGCGTTTCAGAGCGGGTCGCCCAGTACGGTCAGCGCGATGCAATATTCACAGCTGGTATGGGGCATGCTGCTGGCCTACGCGTTCTGGGAAGAGACGCCTGCGTCCCTGGCGCTAATCGGCGCGCTACTGATCGCGACGAGCGGCTTGTTGCTAATGCGTCGGGAAATGAGCGTGCGGCGCGCCAGAAAACGCGCGCCGATTGCCGCGTAAGTGAAGCGCTACACCGGAAACAGACTGACGGGTTCAATGGCGACGCTGTTGGATGCGTCGCTCAGCCAGACCTGGCCATCCTGAATAGTGCACTGCAGGTCCATGGCGCGTTGCGCCAATGCCGCCAGTTGCTTGGTCGCCTCCGCGCTGACTTCCATAATGCGCAGATTATCGAAGCGGGCGAGTTCGTCTTGGTATTTGCGCCACCATAACGCAACGGCTCGACCACCATAGGCGTAGATAATGACTTGCCTGGCGCGACCGCAGGCCTTGCGAATGCGGCTTTCTTCCGGCAGTCCGAGATCAATCCACAGATCAATTTCGTCGCTCAGGCTTTTTTCCCAGATATCCGGCTCGTCCTGTGTGCTGATGCCTTTGGTGAACTGCAGGCGATCTGATGCGTGCAGCGCGAAAGCGACCAGACGCAGCATCATGCGCTCGTCGGTTTCTGAAGGGTGTCTGGCGATGGTGAGCGTCAGGTCCTCGTAGTAGTTCCGGTCCATATCTGCAACATGCAGTACGGCTTTATAAATGGTTGCTTTTAACGCCATGAGGTTTGCTCCGCTGATTCCGGCGGGGATTATACATCTGCGGCGACCACAGTGAGAGGCTCAATTACTCCGGGTTAAGGTACTTCTGCTGGATCGCCAGGATTTCCCCTTTGTCCCACAGCGTTTGCAGCGCGCGCCTGAGACTGTCTACGGTTGCGTCCGGCGTTCCCAGGCTGCACGCCATGTAAAGGTTGTAGGAAATGCCGTCCAGCGTCAGCACTTTCTCTACTTCAGCAGGGGGGAAGCCTTCTTGCTTCAACATAACGGGGAGGCTGAATTCGCTGAAGGGAATCAGGTCGATGCGTTTGGCGAACAGCATACGAATGTTGAGCTCGTCCCCTGGCATCAGCACAATGTTTTTGCCCACTTCGAAGCCCTGTTTAACCAGGTAGTCCTGCTTGATGTCCTGATACTCGCCGCCGACGACATAACGTTTGGCGTCTTCCAGGCTGTCGACATTGATATCCGACCGACTTTTCAGCTTGTAGAGATTGACCCGAAACGGCGCAATCTCACCCACCCATTTAAATAGCTGCTCTCGTTCGGAGGAACGGGCGATAGAATAAATAAGGGTATTGGGCTCGGTTTGAGCCAGCTTATAAGCACGCGCCCAAGGATAAACGCGGAACGAAGACACGCCGACGTCAGACTTCGCCAGCACGGCTTTCACTACCTCCGTCGCCATACCGCGGATTTCGCCGCTTTCTTCAAAGGAATAGGGTGGGAAGTCTGTGGTGACTACTTTGATTTCTGCTGCGGGAAGTCTGAAGGAGCATAGCGCCAGCGTTATTGTGACGAGTAGTATGCCAAGCTTTCCTTTTTTACTTAACGGTGAGTTTTCCATAACGATCCTGCTAAGAGACATAGTTCGTCCTTTTGAAGTGGCGTATCAGGAATAAGTTTAATGCATAACCGAAAGCTTTCACCTTGGAAATTAAATGGGCTTCTCATGGGCTTGGCAAATAGGTCATATATTTCATGCAATTATTTTCTATACGTGAGGTGCTTTCAGCTTTTTGGGACGCTAGCAATTTGTTTTATTAACATGGCAATGATGCTGGTATGTTAATAATCAGGCGTACGGATGCACCTGCGCGGCTAGCCGCGGGAGACAGGGTTTGACTCGTGCAGGCCCTGTCGTTGCAGGCAAATAGAAGGAAGCTATCTTTATCAATTGAAGGCTTCTTACGTCATACAAGGCGGTCTGTTGCTTTGCGCCTGCGGTATGTGAATTTTTTGCGTCAATTGGCATGACGAGTGGACTTGGGCGCGCTATTGACGAGATCATAAGTCACATCAGCGCATGGCATAAAAAGTCCACGTATCTTGCCTCTTGTTGGGGCCCGCCTAACAGTAGCCTGTTTCGCTAGTCGCGCCTGCTCTCAACTAAACAAAGCCCCCACACTCTCCCCGGAATGGATTCGGCTGATCGCCTCCGCCATTAAGGAGGCGACGGAGAGTTGGGTGATTTTTTCCAGTTGTTTCTGTTCCGGTAGATAAACCGTATTGGTGACCACCAAAGAGGAAATATCCGCCTCACGCAGATTGGTGATGGCTGGACCGCAAAGCACTGGGTGTACGGCTCCGACATGAATGCTGCGTACGCCGGCTTGCTGTAACGTTTTGACGGTGGACATCAGGGTGCCGCCGGTGGAAATTTCATCTTCGAAGATCACGGCGTCCATATCCTTTACGTCGCCGACGACATGGCCCTGTTTGACCTGAGTGTCGCTGACGCGTCGCTTATCGATGATCGCCAGAGGAATATTCAGGCGTTCGGAAAAACGTCCCGCCCGTTTTGCGCCGCCGGCGTCCGTCGCTACCGCCACCATACGGCTCAGATCGTAGTTCGCTTTGAAATAGTCGGCGATCAGCGGGACGGCGGTCAGGTGGTCGACGGGAATATTAAAAAAGCCATGCACCTGATCTGCGTGTAAATCCATGGTCAACACCCGATTGGCGCCGGCGGTTTGCAGTAAATCCGCGATCAGCTTTCCCGCGATGGAAATACGGGGAGCGTCTTTCTTGTCGGAACGGGCGTAGGAGTAATAGGGAATGACTGCGGTAATACGGCGGGCGGAGGCGCTGCGTAAGGCGTCCAGCGTAATCAGCAGCTCCATGATGTGTTCGCTGACCGGCTCGGTGAACGGCTGTACTACAAACACATCCCGCTCGCGCACGTTTTCCTGGATCTGTACAAACAGGTTATCGTTGGAGAAACGTGAGATTTGCAAGGGGCTTAGGTCTATCCCCAGATGCCCGCATATTTCGTGGGCCAGGGCTGGGTTGGAGTTGCCGGTGAACACTTTCAGGGGATGTTTCATTGCGCCTCTCTCGTTGGGTTCCGCGCTGCATTGATAACCCGTATTACACATCAATTCAAGGGATTGCGCTATTTTATTGGCGTTAATATCACATGCCTCAGCCCGCTTTGTGAGCAGGCGGAGAGACCCTATTCTTTATGGACGTCACGATACAGCAGCATATCCAGCAGGCGCTGTTCTTTGGCGTCGTCGAAACCACAGGTTTTATTCCAGGTTTTTGGGTTCTCATAAGTGCCAAAAAGCATGTCCCACCAAGTGATATCTCCATAGTTGTTTTTGTGACGGCCGTATTCATGATGAATACGGTGCATTTCCGGGCGTTGGAAAAAGTAACCCACCCAGTGCGGGGTTTTAACATTGGTGTGATAGAAGAACTCGCCGATCGCGGTGCAGAAGGTGTATACCGCGCCTGCGGCGGGGTCCAGTCCGAGCAGCGCATAGACCAGCAGACCGCCCAGGATGGAGTTGAAGACCATTTCACCCGGGTGTTTATAAAAGGATGTGATTACCTCAAGGCGCTGAGGGCTGTGATGTATTTGATGAAATATGCGCCATAGAAAATCGCTTTCATGACGCCAGCGATGCCACCAGTAAAAAACGAAGGTGGCGATGAAGTATGCAAGCAGGCCGCCGGCGATGGGGTTCAGGTAATTCGAGAGATGAAAAACGGAGTAAGCGGACAACCAGATTTCCCAGGTGACGCCAGCCAGCAATACCACCCCCAGTTGGAATGCATTCACCAGTAATACACGGAACCACCAAGTCTTTACCTGCGGAAGTCGCCAGCCGGTAAACAGGCGCTCGAAAATAAAGCAACCGATAAAGATCAAAAAAAGATAGAGCAACATCATGTAGTCCTGACAAGCGTGGTTGGAGTCGTTGGAAGAACGGCTACCTTGCCTGATTGATCCGCGTCGGCGCCAACCTGGAGGCGCAGGTCGCTCTTTGTAATACGCAGGGTTCTGGCATAAGCTACGGGCAGGATTACCTTTGTTGAAACGATTCTGTCTATGCGCGCCTGCAATATTGTTCTGTCGTTATTATTGCTCGGCCCCACGTTATGCGTCGGGGAGGAACTCAAGCCTTTCACCAGCGATGGCTGCAGTCTGTTTCCAGATGGCTCGCTCAGTGAAGAAAACCTTTGGCTGGACTGTTGTTACCAGCATGATCTGGCTTATTGGAGAGGCGGCGCATACGAAGAGCGCGTGCAGGCGGATAAAGCCCTGCAACAATGCGTCGCCAGCGTTGGAGAGGAAAACCTGTCGTTTGTGATGGAAACCGGAGTGCGCTTTGGTGGATCGCCCTACTGGCCTACCGGTTTCCGTTGGGGGTATGGCTGGCCTTATCTGAGAGGGTACAAGGCGCTCACTGACGAGGAGATGCGTCAGGTGGAAAAGGCGTTGGAGGCGTCAGTCCGCCACGACAAATAGTAACGCCTCAATCTCCTCAATGATCTCTTCCTGGCGCAGCATATTGGTTTGCAGGGTTAGCGCATTCATACGTTCCTGCAAGTGGCGTGTTGCATATTCCAGATGACTGAGCCGTTTTCTGTTCTCCCCCAGCAACGCATCTTTGAGGCAGGATTGCAGAGAAGCGAACAGGTACATGGGGATGAGTTCCAGCAACAGCTCCTGTGCGGGACGGTACATCATGGGAGCTATGTTCGTGGCGCTGTTTCCCTGCATTGGCTTGGAGAAAAGTGGAAACCGGCGAGGGCGTTCTTCCTGTTCGTGATAGTAGAGTATTTCCACTTCTATTAATGGGTAGCGTGCGCTGTGTTGTGTGAGCAAAGTGACCAACTCATCGGTGACCGATTCGACGTCCTCCGCCACGGAAGGGCCTGTTACTTGCGCCAGTACTTCAAAGTCCGCGTGGGCATGGCGATATAAACGATCGCCCACCAGAATGACGCCGCATGGCGTTGTCCGAATAATCTCAGCCGTTGCGTCCAGCAGTCGTCGGTTGATGTCGCCGCAAAAACCTCGTTCCGTTCCCAGCACGATGATCAGCTTATTAAGCGGATTGTCCGCCATAGGGTGCTGTTGCAGTTTTGCTATTGCTGCGCGCATGCGCTCAGCGATAGCCAGCTGCGGCGGAATTTGTCGCTGCAGCTTGCGGGTTTCCGCATAGGCGAGGGCCTTTAGCGCCGTCATGATTTTATTCAATGTGGCGTAAAGCTCTTTCTTACCTTGCAACTGGCGTCTGCTTGGCATGGCTCAGACGTCCGCGGTCGTCAGCATTTTCTGAAGCGCCGCCGTCCAGTCTTCGCGTGGCGTCTCCAGGCTCAGCCGAGCGTCGAGCCTGGACTGTATCTGCAGCAACGCGGCAGGGATATCGGTGAGTGGATGTTCGTCCAAAAGCCCTTCGTTATAGGCGATCATCCAGGCCAGCTCCTGCTCTGGCGAGAAGCGTTCGAAACGATCCTGTTTGAGCAGTTCGCGGAGCAGTTGGCCGCGTTTGATGACGGTCTGCATGCCGGGGTCTAACTTGGCGCCGAAACGAGTGAAGATTTCCAGCTCCAAAAAACGAGAATAGTCCAGCTTCATGCGGATGGCTTCATGTTTGATGGCGGGATGCTGGGCTTTACCGCCGATGCGTGATACCGAGCGTCCCACATCAATGGCGGGACGTACGCCGGCGGCGAACAGGCTGCGCTCCAGATAGATCTGACCGTCCGTGATGGAGATCAGGTTAGTGGGAATATAAGCGGCGATTTCTCCCTGTTGGGTTTCCGCAATGGGCAACGCAGTGAGGCTGCCGCCGCCTTGTTCGGGTGAAAGGCAGGTCGCCTGCTCCAGCAGACGGGCGTGAACGGAGAACACATCGCCGGGATAAGCTTCGCGCCCAGGAGGTCTGCGCAGCAACAGCGACAACTCCCGATAACTGCGCGCATGGCTGGAGAGGTCGTCGTACACCATCAGAACATGGCGTCCCTGTCGCATCCAGTGCGACGCCAACGCCGACCCGGCGAACGGAGCCAGATACTGCAAGCCCGGCGGAGAGCCGGCGTCGGCTACTACCAGCGTGGTGTAAGCATCCGCGCCATGCCGTTGCAGTGTCTGCATGACATTGACCGCCGCGCCTCGTTTTTGTCCGATCAGCACATAGATACAGCGAACGTCTTTATCTTTCTGATGTAATACCGCATTCAGCGCGATGGACGTGCGTCCCAGTCCTTCGTCGCCAATGATTAGCTGCCGCTGCCCTCTGCCGATAGGAATCATGGCGTCGATCATGCGGATGCCGGTGTAAAGAGGCTCGTGCACGAAGTCCCGTTCAACGATGGCTGGCGTTGGGGAATTCAGGTTGACCCAGGCTCCTTCATGAAGGGGGGATTGGCCATCCAGAGGTCGTCCGGTGGGATCAATCACACGGCCAAGCAGACTGTCATGGGCCAGCAGCCCTAAAGGGCGACGGGTGCGATGTACTTCTTGTCCTGCGGTCAGTGAGCCCGTTTGTTGCAGAATGACCGCCCCGACCAACTCCTCGCAAAGATCGAACACCATGCCCAGGCTGCCGTCCTCAAAATCCAGCAACTCTTCCATGCGCGCTGACGGCAGGCCTTTGATCCAGGCGACGCCATCGCCGACGGACACCAGCACGCCGCGCTCCTGTATGCGGACATCCGGGGAGTAGCCGGATATCCAGTGGCGGGTGCGCTGCAGTGCGCGGTCATCTTTGCTTGAGGCGTGATCTTGCATTGGATCAGTAAGATTATTCATGGTGTGACTCGGCGAACCCTCTTAATTCATCCGCCAGATTCAGACCCAGCGTCCAGCCTCCAGAGGCGATTCTGATGCCCGCCAGAAGGCTTGTGTCCTGTTGAAAGAGCACCGGGCGATGATCCGTAGCCAATGCCTGCAGCGTTTCTCGCAGGCGATGTTGGGCATGTTCCTGCAACGGATAGGCGGTGCTGATTTCAATATTCCCGCCATTGCGCAGGCCGCTAAGACGCTCAGGGGGCCAGGCGCTGACCCGCTCGCAGAAAAGGTTGACCAGACGCTCTTCTAAATGAGGGTCAGCCAGTGGCCGCAACAGCGCCGAGGCGAAGCCGGCGCCCATCTGCAAAGCCTGTTCGGCGGTCTCTCTGCGCCACTGCTGGTTCTGGCTTTCGCGAGCTGCGCGGGCTTTGTCCACCTCCTTATCCAGACGCATCCGCAATGATTCCAGCTTGCCTGCTTTTTCGCGGGCGAGTTCTTCCTGCAATTTATGGCGGGCTTCCTGCTTCTCCTGTTCCCAGGTCTGCAGACGCTCAGTGTACTGGCGTTTGAGAACGTCAGCCTGCTCCTGGGCGTCGCGGGCCTGGTCAAGGGAGGCTTTGATATTGGCCTGCCGCTGTTCGACGATGTTCAGCACGGGACGGTAGAGAAAGCGTTTCAGTAACCACACCAGAATAATGAAATTGATAATTTCCAGTGCGACGGTGGTCCAATCCAGTTCCACGGTATTTTCCTTCTAGGCCGGTCGGGATTATTGCGCTGGCGGCAGGTACTCCAAAAGCGGATTGCGGAACAAGACGATCAGCACGATGACCAGCACATAGATCGCCAGGGATTCAATCATCGCCAAGCCGATGAACAGCGTGCGGGTAATCGACTTTTCCGCTTCCGGTTGTCGCGCCAGCGCATCAAGCGCGCTGCTGATCGCCTTGCCCATGGCCAGCGCCGGCAGCATGGCGCCCAACGCAATGCCGATAATCGCGGCGACGGTCGAGAAGGATACAAAACTGTTCATGGTCTCCATTAGGGGGCTCCTGAGGTTGAACGTGACGAGCTGGTTATGGGGGATTCCGTTGTTTGTTGCATGGCGCCGGCGACATAGATCAGCGCCAGCATGCCGAAGATATACGCCTGCACCAGCGCTTCAATGATGTGCAGCATGAGAATGGGCACCGGCGCCAGAAAGCCCGCCACCAGCAGAATCAGCAGCGCAGCCATTTCCAGACTCATGATATTGCCGAACAGACGGATCGCCAGCGCGACGGTGCGGGTGAACTCGCTGATAATATGAAACGGCAGCAGAATCGGACTGGGAGACAGGTAGTGCTTAAAGTAGCCCAGGCCGGATTGGCGAACGCCATAGGCGTGCACCGCAAAAAACACGACCAGCGCCAGAGCGGCGGTGACCGACAGATCGCGAGTGGGCGAATGCATGCCCGGAATGACGCCAAGCAGATTGGCCACGGGAAGAAATATCCAGAAGGTTCCTATCAGAGGCAGCAGGCGTCGCGCATTGCGGCTGTCGGCGTTGGCGATGGCGCTTTCCAATGTCAGGACGACGCCTTCCAGCATGGCCTGTAAGCGTCCCGGCTGAAGGGACAGTCTGCGCGTCAGCAGAATACTGGCGACCACCAGAACGAGCATGATCAGCCAGGTAGTGACCACCGTTTCATGGATCTCCAGCGGGCCGATATGCAGCCATACCGGAGTCGATACCCCGTCGTTCATGTGTGTTCCTCTAAGCCACAGGTTGCGTTAATCACTCCCGCAACGCCAAATAGGCGTTTACGCCGCCAACGATGATCCCAAGTAGAATAAAGCCGACAGTCCAACGCACGGAGTAGCCTTCGCTGAGGCCGTCCAGCCAGTGGCCCAGATAAGCGCCCCCGATCACTGGCAATACAAACAGGAAGCCCAGCACGCCGAGAATGCGGGTAGCCTGCATCAGGGTGGAGCGTTCCCGGCCCGCCTTGTCCAGACGGGCTTTGTCACGTTCCAGATTATCCTGCAGTCGTTTGTATTCCATGATGTTTCAGTTTCCCCTTCCGCGCGCTTTTAAGCGCGACTCAGTCGGCGCATCAGTTCATGCTCCAACTGTTGCAGATGGACGTGCGAACTGGACCGGCGTTCTTTCTCATTGGCCAACCAGGCGATAAGTTGCGTCTGGATCAGGTCAGCATCTGCATCTATGAAAAAGCGCCGTGTGTTGAAGTAAAGCACGCCTTTCTCAAATTCCAACAAACCGCCGGTCGCCGCCAGAAACAGTTGGCCTGCGTTCTGCGTCAGCCGACTGAGTCCCGGCTCGGTGAGAGTGAGGAAGTCGGCGTGACGCGCCTGCAGGCTAAAGCCGCCGCTGGCGTCGCGGCTGCGAAAAGAAATCACATCATCAATGCGTAACTCCTGGTCGCTGTCTCGCAGAATGACTGGGAAGGGCGTCATGACGACAATCCTTCCAGGCCGCCGCGCATGTAAAACTGGTCTTCGCTGACGTCGTCGTAGCGCCCGGCCAGAATACCGTCGCAGTCGGAAATAGTTTGCTTCAGCTCAACAGATGAACCGGCCATGCCTGTATGGGCGGCGGTGACGACAAAGGGTTGCGTCAGATAACGCTGTAATTTCCTGGCGCGAGCCACGACCTGCTGGTCCTCCGCGGACAACTCTTCTACGCCCAGCATGGCGATAATGTCCTCCAGTTCTTTATAGCGGGCGAGATGTCCGCGCACGGCTTCGGCGGCAGTGTAGTGGGCGGCGCCAAGGGTGTGACGATCCATTGCCTTGCTCCCTGACAGCAACGGGTCCACGGCGGGGTAGAGCCCTTTCGCCGCCTGGGTGCGGGAGAGAATTACGCTGGTGTCCAGGTGGCTGAGAATGGTCGTCACCGCCGGGTCGGTCATGTCGTCGGCGGGGACGTAGACCGCTTGCACGGAGGTAATGGCGCCATGCAGAGAAGAGGTGATGCGGTCTTCCAGTTCGGCGACTTCACTGCCCAGCGTTGGTTGGTAGCCCACGGTGGCGGGCATGCGGCCCAGCAGACTGGAGACTTCCGCCCCGGCTTGCACGAACCGAAATACATTATCCATTACCAACAGCACGTCCCGGCGCAGGCTGTCGCGAAAATACTCTGCGTACGCCAGGGCGGATAAACTGACCCGGAAACGCACGCCGGGAGATTCATCCATCTGTCCGAACACCAGTAAGGCGCGATCCATGACGCCGGCGTCCTGCATGTCCCGCCAGAGTTCGTGCGCCTCGCGAATGCGCTCGCCGATTCCGGAGAATACAGATACACCTTGATGAAGATGCGCGATGGCGTGCATGAATTCCATGATCAACACGGTTTTGCCCACGCCGGCGCCCCCGAACAAGCCTGCCTTGCCGCCGCGGATAAACGGACAGAGAAGATCGACCACTTTGATGCCGGTAGGCAGAAGATCGCCCTGGGCCGTCAGTTCATTGAGCGGAGCGGGAGAGTGATGGATATTGCGGTAGTGATCGGTTTCGATGGCTGGGCCGCCGTCCAGCGGCTCGCCGAAGATATTCAGCAATCGTCCCAGACAGCTTTCCGCTACGGGGACATGCAGAGGCGAGCCGCTGTCGTACACCGGCATGCCGCGCCATAAACCCTGGGTGCTGTGCAGCGTCACCGCCTGAAGTTCATTGGGGCTAATATGACGGTGCACTTCAAAAATGCAGGTATCGCCATCAAGACGGGTATAGACCGCCCGTCGCAGAGGCGGCAGCTGTGGGCAGCGAATAATCGCCACCGGGCCGTGAACTTCGACAATTTCTCCAATAGGCGCAGCGTCTGCGGTCATGTGGCGAGGTCCATGTCGTGCATAATCGGTTGTTTCCTATGGAATAAAAATAATCCAGTTACATTCGGCGAGTCAAAAAAGAGTTCTTCGAGTGTAGGCGGGGGGAAGATCGGCCCCGTTGATTTGGCGCATTTTTTGGCAAACCTGACAGGATGGTAAGGTCGAGTCCTTAATTCCCACAGGTGCGGAATGTCGTTAAGATGAACGCCAATAAAAACAAGTGTAGTTCATCATGTTTCCGGCTGATTCGTCCCGTCCGTCCCATCGCAAAGCGCGCCAGATCGCGCTGGTTTTTTTGTTGCTGGCGACGGTGTCGTTGAGTTTTTTCCTCTCCCGCAATCTGCTAATCAAGCACAATGGCGTTGAGTCGGAGCAACTGTTGCAGGCGTTTGAAAGCGCTTTGCTGACCGCCATTGATAAATATGTCTATTTCCCCGCCATCCTGACCGCGGACCCGCGCTTTCAGCGGATGTTGCGCCGCAATGAGCGGGATGACGACATTTCCGAACTGCTGAATCGCTTCAATCAAGCGGCCGGCTCTGATGAGATTTTCATTATGAACGCCGAGGGGCTGACCCTGGCGTCCAGCAACTATCGCGACGCCACCAGCTTTGTTGGCCATTCCTACGCATTCCGGCCTTATTACGCAGACGCCATCGCTGGACGCACCGGGTTTTATTATGCGGTCGGCGTCACCACCGGCAAGGCGGGGTTGTTTATCTCTGCGCCGATACGGGACAACACCGGACGCATACTCGGCGTCACGGTCGTAAAACTGGACCTGACGCCGCAACAGGCGAGTTGGGCCGCAACTGGCAACCGGATATTCCTGAGCGGACCCAATGATATTATATTCCTGGCGTCTGATCCGGCTGCGCTGTATCGCGCACTGAGGCCGTTAGAGCAACGGGTGACGGCGGAGCTTAAGGTCACCAAGCAATACGGCTCCGCGGAATCGAAACCGTTGCCGACGGAGGTTGATAGGTGGTCTGACGCCCCCATTGTGGAAGTAGGCGGCGCTCGTTTGCTGCTGTATTCGCGTCAGGTCGTCGGTCAGCCCTGGCGCATGCACAGGGCGACGCCGGTAGCGGATGTGAACACCATGGCGGCGCTGATCTCCGCCGCGTGCGGCGGCGCGGTTTTGTTGCTGATCGTGCTGGCCCTGTATTACCGCGAAGCGCGCCAAAAACGCCGCGCGGAACACCGCTTACTGAAAGTCATTGAAGAAAGCGACGCGCATCAACGGGCGATTATTCAAAATACGGACGCAGGATTGATGACTCTTAATGAGCGCATGGAAATCCGTGAGATGAACCAGAAAGCAGCCGAACTGTTTGGCGTGCCGGCGCAGGCCGAGGGCGCTTCTCTGGACCCGAGGCGTCTGGTGTCGCCCTGGATCAGCGCGCCTGATAGCGAAGTCAGGGAAGCCGAGGGCGTTCGTCCCGACGGTGTTTCATTCCCCATTCTGTATTGCGTCAGTCTGATTCGTACTGGGCCGGATCGGGAGTATTTGCTGACTGTACACGATGTCAGTGAACTGAAAGCGGCGCAGGCGTCTTTGCTGCAAGCCAACGAAGAGCTTGAGGCGAGAGTGGAGGAGCGCACCCAGGCGCTGCGGACAACTCAGGAAGCATTGATGCAGGAGCGCAAACTGGCGGCGATGGGGCGTATGTCCGCGGCTATTGCCCATGAGCTGAATCAGCCGCTGACGGCGCTGGTCAGCTATGTGGCTATGGGACGGTTGTATCTTGAGCAGGAACAAAAAGACAAAAGCGCCGCTACTCTGGATAAAATGGATGCGCTGGTGCAACGCATCGCCAGAATCTCCTCTCAGCTCAAGTCGTTTGCGGGCATTCGCTCCGTTGACTTGCGACCGACGGCTTTGCAGGCGGTGATGCGGTATGTGGAGGAGGTGCTGGAGCATAAGCTCAACCAGCAAAAGTCCATCATTCGTATGCAGATTCCGGATGGACTACAGGCTATCGCGGACCAGCACATGCTGGAGCAAGTCATGATTAACTTGCTTGATAACGCTATCGCTGCGGTGAAGTCCGCGGTGAAGCCTGATATTTCCGTCGCGGCGGAGCGTTGCGGCGATCGCGTTATGATATCCGTTCGCGACAATGGCGAGGGGATGGACGAAGAACGTTTACGACACCTGTTCGACCCGTTCTTCACCACCAAGACAGGAAGTGAGGGGTTAGGCCTGGGATTGGCGATCAGTTATAACCTGCTGCAGGACATGCATGGGGAGATAACCGTTACCAGTACACCGGGTGAAGGCAGTGAATTCACCCTTAGCTTACCGGCAGTAAAACAACATGACTAATTTGGTTTATATCATCGACGACGACAGTTCCGTCAGAGAGGCGTTGGAAGAGTGGCTGGCGCTGGCAGACCTGGAGGCCAGGGGGTGGACGTCCGCCGAAGCGGCCTTGCAGACCATTGATGAGAGCTTCGCCGGGGTGGTGGTGTCAGACGTCAGGATGCCCGGTATGGACGGCATGGCGCTATTACAGAAAATGCCGAAAAATATTCCCGTACTCCTGATCACCGGCCATGGAGATATCGCTATGGCGGTGGAGGCGATGAAACAGGGCGCTTATGACTTCATCGAAAAGCCGTTTCAGCCCACTCATCTGGTGGATGCTATCAAGCGGGCATGCCGACAACGGTCATTGTTGTTGGAGAATGAGCGCTTACGCAAAGCATTGGCGTCGCAGCAGGGGCTGGAATCGATTCTTATCGGTGACTCGCCGGGCATCAAACGGCTGCGTCGACATGTCCATGAACTGGCGCAGTTGGATGTGGACGTGCTGATCCATGGTGAAACCGGCGTAGGCAAAGAGCTGGTGGCTCGATGCTTACATGACTTCGGTAAGCGCGCGAAACATCCTTTTGTCGCCCTGAATGTGGCGGCGATTCCGGAAAATCTGTTTGAAAGTGAACTGTTTGGGCATACCGCCAGCGCTTTCACCGGCGCGCAGAAAGCCCAGGCGGGTAAGTTTGAATACGCCAACAAGGGCACGCTGTTTCTGGATGAGGTGGAAAGTATGCCGCTGCATTTTCAGGTGAAGGTGCTGCGCGCTTTACAGGAGCGGGAGGTGGTTCGACTCGGCTCGCATCAGGCGGTGGCGCTGGATGTGCGTGTGGTGGCGGCGACCAAGGAGGACCTGAAAAAAGCGGGGGATGAAGGCCGTTTCCGCAGTGACCTTTATTACCGCTTGATGGTGGCGGAGTTGCGCATTCCTCCGTTGCGGGAGCGGCGCGAAGACATTGCGTTGCTGTTCGCGCACTTCCTCAAGCTGGCGGCGCAGAAACACGATAAAGAAGCGCCCGAGCTGCGCGGCGATGACTGGATCGCCCTTGAAAGCCATAACTGGCCCGGTAACGTGCGGGAACTCAAGAATCTTGCAGAGCGCTATCTTTTACGCAGCCAGTTCAGCGACGAATCCATCCGGGAAGTGCTCTCCGGCGAAAAACTGGACATGTCCAGCCCGTCGGACCAATCTCTGGCGTCCCGTGTTGCGGAATATGAAAAAGCGGTTATCAGCGCGGAACTGACCGCCAAGAAAGGCAATATCAATCAAGTGATGGAAGAACTGGACCTGCCCCGCCGCACGCTGAATCAGAAGATGCAGCGTTATGGATTGCGGCGGGAGGATTTTTTGGGAGGGTAAGCGAATTCGGTAAGATCAGTCGTCGATATCAACCCATTCTTTACGCCATTCTTGCGGCGCAAAGTCGTCTGGCCAGTACTCAACCTGTTTGGCGATCAGACCGTCTCTAACAGTGCTGAAGGTGAGGGCGCGTCCTTTAATCACTCCATCAGTGACGGATACATCCGTCACCACCTGCTCCCCCTCACACAGGATGTGATTCAGAGAGAATCGCCATTTTCCCTGTGCGGGATAATGGGCGTTGATCAGAACAAAATTCTCGCGCCCCCGAATGACTTCCCCAGATTGCGGCCAATGACAGACATAATCCTCCGACAACATCTCGCTGGCCTTGTGGAAGTCATTGGTTTGCATGAGCTGCCAGTACCTTTCAAGGGTAGATTTGGGTTCCATATTACTCACTTGAAAAATTAGCTTTACATGGTTGTATGGCTAAGAAACTGTATAATTAACTTCAACTCCCCCACCTATAACAGCAAGTACTATACTGCCTAACATTAAGTAAAGGGGTGTTCTCATTTCAGGTTCATAAATAGCGAATATGCCTTGTGCTATGGGCGGAAAAAAGAAGTTTAGCAAAAGGCATACGAATGATACTTGAAATCCTTTTATTAACGACATTATGTAGCCAATAATGAAAATAATTGTTGCGATTGTTTCCATAGTGTTTACTGCGACTCATGTAATTTAGGTGGTACTGGTTTTTTCTCAAATGTTCTGGAATATGGAGCAATGAAAATATATCCCACCATTACTTAGGAGGAACTATACAGTCCATCATCTTCATTCCATACTTGCGAAAGTCCTCTTTGTTGCCAATCATGTCCGGCATATCCTTTCCGACGCGGCTTCTACACATACTTTCAAAGCTCTTTGCTCGCTTCATACAGCTTGCATAATTTGGTGAGCCCTCATCCATGTTGTTGACTTCTAGACAAAGTCCTTCTTTCTGTGCGGACATTAAGTCAAGTAACTCTTCTTTAGTTTCGGGGTTCTCAACAAGGTTGCTGAAGCGGTTAGGGTGAGGCTGCGTAGAGGCCTGAAATATCCTACCCCTAAAGCTAGAATGACAAGAAGGTGCTTCATATATGTATCCTGGTACTGCAATGCTATAAAAATAAAAGACTTAGCGAACACGGATGTGCTATCAAAGATGGTAATGGTGCGAGAAGAGAGAGGTATGAGGGCTAGCTCATGGAATCCTGCATGCCAACGCATCCGTGCCAAGTTGTCAGCATTATAAGTATCAGAACCTGGAAGGCAATATTTTGTCTAGATAATGAGCGAATTATGTTGTGGTAAACAGGGTGAACTGTGCGCTTGGTCTCAACATGGCGTTACCTGAAAGGCTGAGCCTAAGGCGTCACTAACGCCATTCAGAATATGCGTCGTTATCTGCGCCCTGTTGAGGGTGATGTCCATAAGGAATCCAAATATCACGCTGATGTATGCGATATATCCGGTTCCCATGTAGTCGTTGTAGAGAATGGTGTAAAACCAGTCCTGTCCTACAAGGTAAATTGCGGAGCTGATGATCGTTGAGATGATTATCAGTATGCCGGGGACGGCGAGCTGTATATGGGCTCTGGGCTTGACCAGAGAAATGAGCAGTACTGCAAGGAAGGCCGCTAAATTTGTACCGAGAAATATTCGTAAGTCCGCCCTGAGCGCCTCCGTAATATCTATGTACTTTTCTTTTATGATGTTTTCCAATCTTCCTTGTGCGCTTTCCAAGGAAGATATTCGGTTACGAAAGCCGCTTGTGATGGACTGGGATAGCCGCTTTTTCTTTTCGCAGTCATATCCACACATGGAGGCAATGATGCTGGCGATTTTGTCTGGCAACTCGTTTTTGAGATCTTCAAGTATTTGCTGTTCTTCCATACTTAGCGACTTGGCGAGAGTTTCGGCTTTTTCTCTCAGCGATGACGCTTTGCTTTGCTGAAACTTTTCACGGACTTCTTTTTCGATCTGTCCTTGGATAAAGCTCTTTGCTGAACGTTCCAGTGTGTCTGTGGCAACGAATGTAATGGCGAATAAAAAGCCAAATAATATGGCCCCAGTAACGCCAACTGATCTTAGAAATAGCGTCATATCAGTTCCCTTGGGAAACGGGATCGATGCCTGGCTCTTTCTGAGCAAGCATAATTAGGAAACAAGCCGCAATAACTAATAATCCGAACTTCAGGCTAAACAAAATAAACACGCCTATCCCAAAAACAATGGAGGCGCCGGCATATACCGGACTTTCCTGTCTTCGTCTCGCCAGGAACGCAAAGAGTATGGCGGCGAGGGCGCATGAAAACGCTATACCGTAATTGATCCGTACGGCTAACTCTTCGGTAAGTGAAAAGCCGCCAGCGATGAAAGCAGGCTCCGCGACAGGGGGAGCAATAGAGAATGCTGACAATATATGGGCGTAGAACTGTGCGAAGAAAACATCATACTGATCGTTGATAGACCAATAATGCTGAGTGACTCCCAGCAGAAATACGCCTATCGCTGCGAGAATAACGCCTGTTCTGGCTATCCTACTGTGTCTCTTTGACGGCATAAGTTATCAAATCTCAATCATTCATCATGGCCACAGCGTATTGCGTGGAGCTGTCTTCCCTGACTGTCGTTGGGGGGAGTGAAGATGGCGGTCAGTGTACCTCAGGAATTGGGGAACGCCAATGCGACGCCGCGCAACGCTTTAATTGCGCGGCATCTGTGAGGTTTAGAAAGTAACGGAACGCTCATCCATCGGATACAGCTTGCCCTTGTCGATAATGGCGATGCGGGTGGGCGTCACGGAGAAAGCGCCTTGATAGCCGGTCACCTGAACCTTGGGAAAGCTCTGCTTCATTGCATCTTTCAAGCGGCTGGCCCATGGCGCCATTTTGCCTTCGTAACCGCCGCCGCAGGCGCAAACGTGCAGGTTTACAAAAGTGCTGGGCAATCCTTCTTTGGTCAGGGTGGAGGTGAGCTGATCCGGCGTGTAACTTTTCCACTCGCCGCCTTCCCAGGTGTCGTTGCCGTTAACGTTGATTCTTTTCTGTTTGTTTTTCCCCATGTTACGCTCTGCGCCAATGGTCATGGCGTCGGCGGCTCCTGTGCCGTGGGTGACGACATAGAGCGTGTCGTCCTTGGCGAGTTTGCTGAGACATTTGTCAATCCAGCGATACATCGCTTTGCCATTGCCTGAGACGCACTTGTTAGCCAGTATCTGATTAACTGGGATGCCCTTCGCTTTCGCGAATCTCTCCGCGAATTCGCTCATTTCGTCACTGTTTACAGGGATATAAATGTATTCACTTGCCATGGTGTTAGCCTTCTTGTTGATGAGAGCTTCGCCGCTCAGAGTTAGTGATAAATATTCATAACTCTGAAAGCGCTCACCCATGAGGAAGGCCGTCGGTTGAAATAAGGAAAGATTGTGCAAATACAAAGCGCGTTTATGGCTTCTGTTTCGCCAACTCTTTTCTGCGTCTTTCGTAGTCGTCGTAACTTTCATTCGCCTGTTTCATGCAGGCTTCGTACTGCGATTGCTCAATGTATTTTTCGCACTGTTGTCTCTGGTTTTCCCGCATAGCGTAGTAAGCCTGCTCAGTTGAGCAGGCTTGGAGAAGCGCTGCGCTGGCGATGATTGGAAACAGTTGGATGGCTTTGTACATGTTGTTCTCCTTGTATTTCCCTGTTGCAGGCTGGGCCGCAAAACGGCTTTGTGCATTTTTTCTCTGGTTTTTCTTACAGCTGGCGCCCAGTGAACGCGTTAGCGTTATCTCCTGACATAAAGTCATATTTATTGGTCGATAAGCAATTTTATGCCTATAAATTTTTAGCGATAAGCCAAAGTTAGCTTATCGCGCTTTCGTGTTTTTATCCGTACTTATTATAAATCAATAAGTTGTGTGCCGGTGGTAAGCGGCATGACCTTTGCGAAGTATTTGAACGCCTGTGACTAAAAAAATAAAACCTTGAGGTATTCAGTATGAATCGGTACATCCGACTAATCTCTCTCACTCTTTCCGTTCTGTCCTTATCTGTGTTCTCGTCCGGCCTGCGCGCCGCTGAAGAGAAGAATTACATCATGGCGACCGCCAGCACGGGAGGCACTTACTATCCTGTAGGGGTTGCAATCGCCACCCTGACGAAAGTGAAGCTCCAACCCACCCACAAAATCGGCATCTCCGCCATCAGTTCCGCAGGGTCGGCGGAAAACATCAAGTTGATGCGTGATAACGAAGCCCAGTTCTCCATCCTGCAGGGACTTTTCGGCAAGTACGCCTGGGAAGGCTCCGGCGTCTTCGCCAATGAAGGCAAGCAGCGCAACGTCCGCTCCATCACCATGTTATGGCAGAACGTGGAGCATTTCGTGCTGGACAACGAATACGTCAAAACCGGCACTATCAGCGATCTGGTTAACGCCAAGGGCGAACGCCTGGCTTTGGGCTCCAAGAACTCCGGCACCATTGAGTCTAATCGCACTATCCTGGCTAACTTCGGCCTGGATCTGGATAAAGACTTTGACCTCCTGTACGCAGGCTACGGTCCCAGCAGTCAGGCGCTGCAAGACGGTAAAGTAGTGGGCATGGGGACGCCGGCTGGCGTTCCGGTTGGCGCGGTGATTAACGCTTTCGCCCAGCGTACCGACATTACCTTGCTGTCCTTCACGCCAGAGCAAATCCAGCAGGCGGACAATGGTTTCGATCTATGGACGCCTTTCACCGTGAAAGCTGGCGTATATCCAGGCGTGAATAAAGATATCGTTACTATCGCCCAGCCGAACTTCCTGGCGGTGCGTGATGATATTGATGAAGAAACAGTGTATCTGCTTACCAAAGCGATATACGAAAACCTCCCTTTCCTGAACAGCATCCATAAAGCCACCAGCGATATGGCGCTGGAGAAAGCGATCGCCGGCCTGCCGATTCCGTTGCACCCCGGCGCGATTCGCTACTACAAAGAGCAAGGATTGAATATTCCAGACCGGCTGATGAAATAACAGCCTCCATATCTGAGTCACAACGGGGGATGCGTCCCCCGCTTACTTTGGAGATTTGTAATGAGTCAGTCTGCGACGGAGTGGAGTCAGCTCCGTGACAGCCGCGTGTTTTTTTATGCGGCCGTCGTTGTATCCCTGATCCATATCGTTATCAACATGACCGGCTGGATCAGCGGTTTTTGGCCTAATGTCATTCACTTTATCGGTTTCGCCTGGTTATGCGTGGGCTGGTATGTCGCCAGAGACGCCTCAAAGAAGCTAAAGCTATTCAATTACTCGCTGGCGGCGGCCACCACAGCGGCGACGCTTTGGCTGTTTTTCAGCGAGGATACGATTTATGAGCGTGGTTTCCATCTGACCTGGGCGGACTGGATGGCCGGCTGTGTGGTGGTGTTGGCGTCGCTGGAATTGACCCGGCGCATGGCTGGCTGGTTGATACCCACGCTGATTATTATCGCGCTGGGCTATGTCGCGTGGTGGGGGCAATACCTTCCCGGGGTATTCCGCTTCAGCGGGTTGAGTCTTGAAACCATCATGTTTCGCAGTCTTTTCGGCGATGACGGCATGTTCGGAAGCATCGCGACGATTTCTTCCAGCTTCGTGATGATGTTTATCTTGTTCGGCGCTTTCCTGGTGCGCTCAGGCGCTGGGGATTTCATTATCGATCTGGCCAAACGCTCTGCAGGCAAGATGCACGGCGGGCCCGGTCTAATCGCGGTTATCGCTTCCGGTCTCACAGGCACGATTTCCGGTTCTGCTGTGGCTAATACCGCCTCGACCGGCGTTATTACCATTCCTTTGATGAAAAAGGCGGGGTATTCGCCGCGCTTTTCCGCCGGCGTGGAAGCCGCCGCCTCTACCGGAGGGCAACTTATGCCGCCGATCATGGGCGCAGGCGCGTTTGTCATGGCCAACTATACTCAGATTCCGTACACGGACATCGTGGTCGTGTCGTTCCTGCCAGCGCTGCTGTATTTCCTGACGATCGCGGCTTTTGTGCGACTCCAGGCGAAAAAAGAAGGATTGAAGCCTATTGAGGAAGGCAGCCCGGAACCGTTGTCGGTGTTGATGAAACGGGGCGGATACTCATTTCTTATACCTATCGTGTTGCTGATCGGTCTGCTCATATGGGGATTGAGTCCTACCTACGCGGCGGGGTTCGCGATCCTGGCGGTGATTGCGGCGTCCTGGCTGACGCCCAACCGCATGGGCTTCACGGCGATTTGCGACGCGCTGGCTTTAGGCGCCAAGAATATGGTGATGACGGCGCTGCTGCTGATCAGCGTGGGACTGCTTGTAAACGTGGTGGCCACGACCGGAATCGGCAACACTTTTTCATTCATGATTGTGCAATGGGCGGGCGGACAGCTGTGGATTGCTATCTTGTTGATCGCTCTGGCCTCGCTGGTATTGGGGATGGGGCTGCCAGTGACGGCGGCCTATATCATGGTCGCGACCATCGCTGCGCCGGCGTTACAACAACTGATTCTGCAAAACCAGTTGGTGGATTTGCTGGTGGCCGGGCAACTGCCTGAGACTGCGCGAGTGACGTTGCAGTTTATGGCGGGGGTGACGGACGTTGATCTCAGCCAGCCTATTCCTTACGATCAAGCCGCCGCGCTGGTGGGGGGCATCAGCCGGGATATCCTGCCGACGCTGCTGGATGTGGCGATTGCGCCGGAAATGATTACCTTAGCGTTGTTGTCCGCGCACATGATCATCTTCTGGTTGTCGCAGGACAGTAACGTCACGCCGCCCGTGTGTCTGACCGCTTTCACGGCGGCCGCCATCGCCAAGACCTCGCCGATGGCGGCCGGGCTGTCCGCCTGGAGCCTGGCGAAAGCCTTGTATATCGTTCCGTTCCTGTTCGCCTACACGCCGTTTTTGAGCGGTGATTGGGGGGAGGCGCTGCAGATCTTCGTGTTCTCGGCATTTGGCCTGTACGCTTTCGCCGCTGTGTTTGTGGGATGGCTGGGACAGGCCCTTAATCCGGTTATGCGTCTGCTGGTCTTTGTCGCCGCACTGTTGTTGTTGTGGCCGCTTTCGCTGTGGTGGCATCTTGGCGGACTGGGCATGTTAATCGCACTGCGTTTACTAAACCGCACACGCCGCTCTTCAGGGGACGCGCCGCGTATTCAGACGCAGTAATCCCTACGCCCTCTATACCGAAACGAGGGCGTTCTCCCGTTTCACACTAAGCCAGGGACGGCTTCAATTCTCCGACGCCGGAGAGTCTCCCGTTTCAACGCTTTTACTCTTTTTCACGACGCTGTATTCTCGACCGAATCAATTCGTATGACAGCGGACGCCAGATGCGGCCGCTTTACATGAAACATGGCGTACGCCTTTTTCAATGCGAGGCGGCGACAACCTCAAGGGAAGCACTTATGTCCAAAACAACCATCAGCACGGGCGCGATTCTGTTTCAAAGCGGTGAAGCAGGCGACAAGAAAGCGACCCCGGCCAATCAACCTTGTCACATCGTGGTGCTAGCGGATTTCAGCGGTCGCGGTCATCGCGGCGCACATGAGCCGGAAAGCCTGGCGAGACGCAAAGTCATCGAAGTGGACCGGGATAACTTTGATGAAGTCTTTGAACAGTTGAAAGTCGAGCTGGATATCCCTGTTATTGATGATGTCATTCGCTTTCGCGAGCTGGATGATATGCACCCGGATTTCATCTATGACCGCACCGCGCTGTTTGAGAAGTTCAAAAGCCTGAAACGTCGTCTCAAGAGTAACGATACCTTTCAGGCGGCGGCGGACGAAATCCGCGGCTGGAATGGCGTCGCGCCGAAAGCGGAGACGCCTGCCATGGAGGCTAAACCGTCGAGTGCGGGCGCCTCCAGTGACAGCGGTTCTTTGCTGGAAAGCCTGTTGGATAGCACATCTGGCCTTCAACGCTCCAGTAACGCCTTTGATGTGCGCACGCTGGTGCAGGAAATCTTTGCGCCCTATGTGAGCCAGGGACCGGACCCACGCCAGCAGGAAATGCTGGAGGCTGTGGACCAGGCCGCCAGCGATCTGATGCGCAAGATCATGCATCACAGCGCTTTCCATGCTTTGGAAGCGAGCTGGCGCGGACTGTATCTGCTGGTGCGCAGGCTGGAGACGGACGCGAACCTGCGCGTTTTCATCGTCGATGCGACGCGTCAGGAGTTGGTAGCTGACGCGAACGCCGCGGAATCCATTGACGAAACAGGGCTGTACAAGTTGCTGGTGGAGAAACGCAGCGCCAGCGGCGCTACGCCATTCAGTATGATCCTTGCTGATTATGCCTTTGGGCCGGAGTCGGACTCTCTGAACTTTCTGTCCACCCTGGCGGGTTCCGCGCATGTCGTCGGAGCCGCGGCGTTGACTGGCGGGTCCGCAACGTTGGCGGGATGTGGAAATCTGGCGGAGACGCCTGATCCAGACGACTGGAAGGACGTCGTTGATGCGGAATTCTCCGAACAATGGAAATCGGTGAGGGAGCAGGTTAGCGCCGGCAGCCTGGCGATGGTGGCGCCGCGAGTATTGCTGCGCATGCCTTATGGCAAGCGCACCTCCCGTACGGAACGCTTTGATTTTGAGGAGCTGCCGGAGCGTAATCGTCACGCTTTTTATTTGTGGGGTAACGGCGCCTGGCTGGCGGTAATGCTTTTGGCGCAGCACTACACCGATTTCGGCTGGAAATTTGCGCCAGGCAGGAAACAGCAGGTCGATCGCTTGCCTTTGCATGTCTACAGCGAAGACGGGGAGTCAGTGGTGACGCCCTGCGCGGAGATCAATATCACCGATTCGGCAGTGAGAGCATTGAGCCAGGCCGGCCTCATGGCGGTGCGCTCCATTGTGGGTAAGGACAGCGTATTAATTCCGAACTTCCGCTCGATTTCAGCGGTAAATCCCGACCTTACCGGACCCTGGAACGAGTGAGTAGATAATAGTCCGACACCTGGGGAAGGGAGCTCAGATTCCCTTCCTGTCATGTCGACAAATTTGAGGATGAGTAGTAAGCGGTGGTATGAAAATAAGAGTATTGAGCGATCTTCATTTGGAGTTTGAGGACTTTGCGCTCGATGTCGGCGACGCGGACGCGCTTGTCCTGGCTGGAGATATCCATGTCGGCGACAAAGGCGTGCGTTGGGCCTTAGAGCAGACTCCGGCGAAGCCAGTCATTTATGTATTGGGAAACCATGAGTATTACCGACATATTTACCCCAAACTAGCTCGAAAATTACGAGAGATGACCCAGGGAACGCATGTTCATGTCCTGGAGAACGAGTTTGTGGAAGTCGATGGCGTCGTCTTCTTCGGCTGTACGTTATGGACAGACTTTGAATTGCTCTGCGATCCGCGCGTGGCGGGTTTTGAGTGCCAACAGATGATGAGCGATTTTCGGAAAATCCGCAGAGAGCCGGGTTACTCCAAAATCCGCTCATTGGATCTGGCGGTGATCCATACCCGCTCGCTGCACTGGCTAAAAGGCGCGTTCGCTCTTTGCGACGAGACGCATCCAGACAGCCGGCGCGTCGTCGTCACTCATCATGCGCCAAGCAGCCATTCTCTGCCGCTGTACAGGAAAAACCATATTGTCAGCTCAGCATACGCCTCCAATCTGGAGCCTGTGATTGAATCCTTGCAGCCGAACCTGTGGATTCATGGCCATCTGCATAACAGCAGTGATTACCACATAGGATCAAGCCGGGTAGTATGCAATCCCCGAGGCTACCCCGGCGAACGCAATCCGGACTTTGATCCGGCTTTCACTATCAGCCTTTAATATTAATCAGGCAGCCAAATAGCTTCCTTCTATTTGGCTGCAACGCCAGGGCCTGCACATGTCAGGCCCTGTCTCCCGCGGCTAGCCGCCGCGCAGGCGCATCCATGCGCCTGATATGAACATGCTAATATCATTGCCATGTTAATAACTTCATCAACGGAAGCTGGTCTCTTGGAGCGAACAGTATTGTGTCGCTCTGCATTGAATCGCTGCAAAAACAGATCAGGTTTATTTAAGTGAAAAAATATATGAGAAACTTATTACTGACACTCCTTCTAACGAGTGGCGTGACGAATGCCAATGCAGGGGAATGCGTTAACCTGAACAGCCTTCCTTCCAGCAATATTGATAATGAAAGGCTCATAATCGTTTCTGAAAGCATTGCGCTATGTCCTCAGGAAGAGATCATCCTCGGCGTTCGGTTCAAGCTAAAAGCGTCAAATATTACGCTGGACTGCGGCGGCAACACCTTTGACGGAACTATTCCTTCAACCTCTGAAAAAACTTCCAGAGCCCTGGACTCGGCGGCGGCATTGGAGGATGTGACCATTGAGAACTGCGTATTCAAGAATTATCAAAAAGGGCTGCTTCTGACGCCGGCGACACTAGGTATCGGCGGCGCGGATTACACAACCGGGCTTAAACGGTTTCGGGTAAAAAATGTCGCGGTCAGGGACATCGGAGTCTATGACGCCAACAATCCGCTAGGAGGGGAAGGCGTCATTGTCGGCGCATACAGCCAGGATTTCTTGATTGATAGTGTGGTCGTTGAAAATACAAGACTGTCAGGGATCTACCTGGAGGCATACAGCGTTCGAACGCGGGTGGCTAACTCCAGTTTTATTCATAATGGATTCTCCGGCAGCGCTTCCGGGCGTGAAGCCATCGCAATCGACGCCTCCTCTGAGAACGTCATTTCCAACAACTTGTTTAAAGACAATAAGTACGCAGCGATAGCAACCTATAAAAATTGCGGCGAGGCTGGCGTTACACGGACTATGCATGCGAATGACAACCTCATTGAACGCAATACGTTTAGCTATCACGACAACTACAACGGCGGCGCGGCGATTATTATTGCTGCGCGACAGGCGGCTGCGTTATCCGGCTGCTCGGACGATGCGATGCCGGGATACGGCAACCGATACTTTGATTACTCCAGACACAATGTCATAAGGGAAAATGCGTTTGTAAACAATGTCGCCTCTATAAAGGTAATGGACAGCTTTCAAACCATTTCCGGCAATACCTTTCACGGCACAAGCTGGAACGATCTGAGCGACCCGAATGTAAAACACAAATTGGTGTATGACGCTGTCGTCGGGAACGCGCAACTGGCGGAGCTAGGCTCTCCAGTCATTGGCGTCAGCATTCTCGATAATATCACTCGCACTTCAACGACAAATGTAAGTGGCAAGACGTTTGTGCTTAATCATGGCGCCGCTGCCGCGTTTGCGGGGAACCGGGATCAAAACTACCACTGCCTTCCCGAAGAAAAAAGTCCGGGGAATGCCTGCGCGGAGCTGGAGACGCTACCTCCGCCTAACCGATGTGAGGTCGCGGTAACCAAGTGTCCTGCACACCCGCGGGAGAACTGGCTGGATGCAACCTATGGCTCCAACGTGATTCAGTCCACATGCGCGGCCAGAGCCAGGCAGCTCTGGGATTGGTGTCGTCTTGATGATTCTGATTCTTACTCTGTGACGACAGAGTTCTTCAGAAATAATGTTTCTCTTGAGACGACAACATACAACGGCGCAAAGCGCTAAATAAAAGGGGGGGCGCCTGGACGGCGATAAGCTGCGGAAGTCAGGGCCTGGCGCGTGCGGGTCCTGTTGTTTCAGGCAAACGGAAGGGCGCTATGCCTCTACTGGATTAATGGTTAGGGCGATCTTGTTGTGAATATTGATGTGATTGATTACGACTCCCAGTACGCCGAAGCGGTCGCGGATTTATTTCACGGGGCGGTGCATGGCGTTGACTCGCAGATGTATACGCCTGCGCAAAAGGAGGCGTGGGCGCCGACGCCGCCTGATTATGATCGGTGGAAAGCCCGGCTGGATGTCAAAAAACCATTCTTGGCGTTGAGCAATGGGCGTCTGCTTGGCTTTATCGAGCTGGAAGCTGACGGCCATATCGATTGCCTGTATACCCATGTGAAATGTCAACGGCGTGGGGTGGCGACTCAGCTCTATCAGCGGCTTGAACGGGAGGCGACTGACGCAGGTATGACGCGCCTTTATGTCGAAGCATCAAGGGCTGCGCGCCCCTTTTTCGAGTCAAAAGGCTTTGTAACGACGCAACTTAATGAAATACAACGCAACGGTCAGATACTGGTTAATTTCACAATGGAAAAGAAGTTAACAAAACGCTAGCACATTTGGTTTTTTTATATCCATTTGATCTTATCGTCGTTATTTACAGAGTAAATCCTTTACTAAACTGTAAATAATGGCGCCGCATAAATAGTGCTTTTTGGATTTTGCGCCCAAACGGACGAGAACAGCCCGCATATTTATTCACGCCAGAACAACATATCCGTCGCAGCCCGAAGTCATGCGCAGTGAAGCGCCAAGAGGCGAGTCGGCGGGAAGTATCCTCAGAGGGGGGAGTGGACATGGCGGAAGCACCCGTATCATCGTCAGATAAGACCCGTTTAGGGGACCTGTTGCTTGAGCGGAATCTCATCACCCAGGAGCAACTGGAAAGGGCGATGTCTTTGCAGAAGGCATCCCATAAGAAGCTGGGTGAGATCCTGGTCGAAGAACATTTGGTGTCAGACCGGCAAATACGGCGCACTCTTAAGATTCAACGTAATTTACGACGCACCGTACTGACATCCGTTTTAACTTTGTCGCCGTTATTCCTTGCAGGGTGCGGGGGGGCGACGCCGGCCAGCGCTGCGCCAAAAACACAGACTTCGACGGAGAGTTCCATCACTGTTTCAGAAACGGAACTGAGCGGCGATACGGTACTGGATTCGTCTTACACCACTTCTACTAAGGGCGGTAAAGGCGGGACCAAAGGAGGAGGTGGAAGGTGGGGGGATGGCTCCAACAACAGCACTACTGACACCTCCACGGACACTTCCGGGACCACGACGACAACTCAAGACCCCTTTAGTCCCACCACCAATACCTCTGGCGCCACCCAGTCATCAGATCCGTTCAGTCCTTCAGACACGACTACCGACACCAGCCAGACTACGGACCCCTTTAGTCCTACAACGGATACGACTGCATCGAGTAGCAATCAGACGACTGACTCCGGCCAGACGGATACGGGCGACACGACGTTGGCCCCAGATACGTCCACTCAGGACCCGACGACTGACCAGACCCAGTCAGATGACGTGAACATTGTTATTTCCTTGCCGCCAGCCTCGCAATCCGCCGCGGTAGGCTCCTCTGTCACCTTGAACGTCAGCGCCAGCGGCAATAATACGCTCTATTATCAATGGCGTAAAAACGGGCAGAACATTCCTGATGCGGTCACCTCCAGCTATACCATTACCAATGTGAGCGAAGCGGACGCCGGCAGTTATGACGTCATGATTGGCAATGAGAGCGGCGTTGTGATTAGTGATGCGGCGACGCTGGATGTCGTGATCGATCGCACTGCTTTGTTGAGTTGGACGCCACCGGCGACCCGCGAAGACGGCAGCGTGCTCGCGGCATCGGAAATTCAACTTTATCGTATTTATCATCTGTCTGAAGACGGTTCCGTGGAGACGGTATATGAAGCGGCGCCGGATGAAATCAGCTTCTCCTTCGATAACCTGCCCGTAGGCACCCATTACTTTGCCGTTTCGGCAGTGGATGTGAATGGGCTGGAAAGCGACACCTCAGATATTGTGACGAAAAAAGTCTTATAAAAACCAAGGGCGGAGTATCCGCCCTTTTTGCTTCCCTTACTTCTATTGATCAGGCAGACAAATAGCTTCCTTCTATTTGTCTGCAACGACGTGGCCTGCACATGTCAGGCCACGTCTCCCGCGGCTAGCCGCCGCGCAGGCGCATCCATGCGCCTGACTATTAACATGCCAATATCATTGCCATATTAATATTACCCTCACATCCATCAGTAAGCCGGCGCGCTTTCGTATACGATGCCTTTCTCGGCGGCTTGTGCTTTGACTGTCGAGTAAATTTTGTAGTCCAGGGTTTCTTCTTCTGTTCCGCTATCCTTGAGGCGCTGCTCGATGAACTCCTGGCGCTGGCGCGATAGCTCCGCAATCTGCGTACGCAGGGCTTCCCGCTTTTCCGCTGTTTCCTTGATGACTTTCGCCTGTTCCTCTTTTTCCATTGCTTGCAACGGCGCGGGCAGGGCGGCTGGCGCGACAGTCTCCAGGTCGACGCGGCCGCTGCTGATGTCATCGACTAACTCGCTTTCCGCCAGGAAGTTTCCTTCGCCGGCGGCGGAGGCGTTAAAGGCGGCGCGCTTAGCCAGGGCTGCATCGGAACTGACGGCGTTCAGCTTGTCCGTGGCTGCGCTTTTCGCTGCGAGTGCTTTACGCTTTTCTTCCGTACCGTAGAACATCCGGGTTTTGTCCATTTCTTTGGACAAGGACGCTAACCGTTCATCAAACGGCGTGGCGACTGCAACGGCCTGACCGGACTGCTCCACCTGGAAGAAAGAGCCCTGATTCAACTGCGCTATGCGACGCCACTCTGTTTGGGTAAAAGGGTCGTCGCCCGCCTGGATGGTATTGACCACGATGCCTTTGCTCAGGGCGTCTTTCAACGTTTGCGGATATTGCTGTTCGTTTTGGTAATCCATATGCGGTGGGGCGTCGCCGACCAGAAAGATGACCCGGTAACTGTCTTTGTCCTGACTCCAGGAAATTTTGTGTACTGCGTCGAACAACGCCTGATTGACGCTTTCGGGGCCATCGCCGCCGCCTTCAGCCTGGTAATCCATCAATGTCGCGTACATGGAGTCCAGATCAGGAGAAAGGTCGGTGACGCGGGTGATATAGCTGTCTCCACGATCCCTGAAGGCGACCAGCCCCATTTTGATTTCCGGAGCGGGCTGCGCTGAGGCCATGGTGCTGGCGATGGACCAGATGTTTTCTTTCGCCGCCTGAATCAGACCACTCATGCTGCTGGTGGTGTCCAGGGCAAACACCACTTCGATCTTGGCTCGCTTCTCACTGACTGTGGCGATTGGGCTAGTTGTCGTGATCGGGTGGGTGGTCTGGTTGACCGCAGGCTTTGCAATGGCGAGGTTCTGCAGAGTCGGATAAAAGGCGATCACGCCGGCGGTGGCCGCAAACAGGGTGAAGGCGAAGAATTTCGATTTCATGGTTTAGTTCCTCCAAAAATGAATGAGCCAATGTCAGGAGTGTCTGGATAGACGCCGTAAGGCGGCGTCGGCATTGCGATAGGCGCGCTCGAAATCCTCGTCGCCGGCGGGCGCCTCGCTGCGTTCTGACGCAGACAGTTTGCGAGGGATGTAGATAAACGCCGCTTGCACAAGAAAGAACGTCCATAAAGCCAGGAACAGACTTTGGGTATGCAGCGCGGCGGCCAGGGACGCGAGCAGGGCGGCGCCATTGAGGAGCGCGTCCATCGCGGCGGCGACCAGGCTGTCATGGATATACAAACAGCGCGTCAGCCAGATGGCGGCGGTTTGCGCCGTCAGCCAGACCCAAACGCCGGGATTAAGTAAGAACAGCGCGGCGGTCGCCGTCATCCAGGCGGCGAATACGACAAGACGTCCGGTGCGGGCGCGGCTGTCACGCAACAAGATCACCACATAGGCCAGACCAAGAGCGGAAATGAGCAGCCTGAGTCCGAAGCCTTCGCCAACCAGTGGCGCGAAAAGAACCAGCGCCAGGGCGCCGAATATACTGAGCGCCAGCGCAATCGCCGCGCCGCGCCAGAAAGTGGTCTTGCTCATGACGCCCTCCGTTTTTGCTGCTCGCGCAGCATCGCCAGATCAATGTCTTCCTCGGTAATGCTGACGTCTTTGTTGTCCCAGGCCTTGGGCTCGACGCTGTGATCCGTCTCAAACAAAGCGGCTTTCTGTCGCATACTCTCAAGCCGACGGCGCTGATCGCAAAGTGTTGAAGTTTGAGCGGTGATCGCGTCAGTCAGTTGGCTGGGCCTGCTGTCGGAATTGGGTCAGCAGCAGCTCGCCTTCCAGTTTTCGACGGAGTAAGTTGCGGGCGAGCTTTTCATTTTGCGCCTCAAAACAAAGGTCCAGCTGCCCTTCAAGTCCGCCCAGAGATTTCTCCACTTCTTTAACGCGACCGTTAACCTGTTGTATCTCAAACTCTTTCGCTTGCAGTCGACGCGCGTTTTGCGATACTTCTTCTTCCATTTCCCGAATCGCCTGACGCAGAAGGGCGTCGGGCTCTTCCAGGCGGTCCAGCACAGCGTGCATATCCGCTTTGAATAATCGAGTCAGTCTGGTGATCAGCGCCATGTTCGTCTCCTTTCAGGGTGTTCGTTGATGTGGTTCCAGTCTAAAAAGGAGCGAGCAGGCGTCGTAGACAGGCTTTTGTAAAACCTGCGCGGTCCTGTTTACAAAGAATTTACATGGCGCGCCGGCGCTTGTTGTTAGACTCGTTTGTAACTACATTCCTATCGCGAGAATGTTCTTTTCGGTACTTGTTGAGGTGGAGATGCAACGCAAAGCGCGCATTCTGATAGTGGAAGACGAAACGGCGATTCGCACCGGACTGGTGGATGTCTTCGTTTACCATGGCTATGACGTGGACTTCGCCGTGGACGGCGACGACGGTCTGAATAAGTCGCTGAATGGCGCCTATGATCTGATCCTGCTGGATGTGATGTTGCCGGGAAAAAACGGCTACGAGATCTGCGAAGCCGTGCGTCTCAAGGACCGTGATCAACCGATTATCATGTTGACCGCCAAGTCTTCCGACGAAGATGTCATCCATGGCCTGTCGCTGGGCGCCGATGACTACGTGGCCAAACCTTTCTCTGTAGCGCAACTGGTGCTGCGAGTGCAGGCTGTGCTGAGACGCTCCCGTTCCGCGTCGCTGGATGACGCGCATATTTGTCTGCTTGGCGGCTTGGAGATCGACACGTTGAATTTAAGCTGTCAGCACAAAGGGGAAGATGTTGCGTTTACGCGCAGGGAAATGGATGTCCTGCAATACCTGCACGAGCACAGCGAACGTCCGGTATCCCGAGAGGAGCTTCTAAACAAGGTCTGGGGCTATGCGCGGGATCTGGATATTGAAACCCGCACCGTGGATATTCACATCGCCAAGTTGCGTCGTAAAATTGAAGCCGATCCCAAGCAGCCGCAGCGGTTGGTGACTGTTCGCGGCGGCGGCTACCGCCTGATGACGGCGTCCTGATGGCCGCCTCGTTGCGACGTGGACTCACGCCAGGACGCCTGCGCCTGTTTCTGGCGGTTCTGTTTCTTGCCCTGCTTATCCCTTTCTCAGTATTGGTGTGGCAGACCCAGCAGCAGATCAAATGGGAGGCTTTTCACCAGTATCGTTTGCTGGCGGAAGAGCTATCCCAGCGTATCGACTCTGAGTTACAGCGCTGGATCGCCGTGGAAGAAGCGCATTCGTACGCCGACTATCAGTTTCTGGTTTTAACCGGCGACCCCAATACGTCCAGCTATGTGCAGCGCTCTCCTTTGGCGGCTTTCCCTGCTGAATCGTCTATTCCCGGCTTGCTTGGCTATTTTCAGGTGGATGCGGAAGGCGTGTTCTCTACGCCGGCGACTCCTGAGACGCTGGATAACCCTGAGCGTTGGGGCTTGAGCGTGGAGGAGCTGACCCAGAGAACCGCGTTGCGCGACACCTTGTTGGATATTCTCAGCCAGAATCAGCTGGTGCAGCGTCGCAGGACAGATGATCAGCCTCTCAATCTTGTGGAGGAAGGCGCAGGTCTGGCGGATGCGGCGGAGTCCTCCTCAAGTATGTACAGTTCGTCTTCCGAGTCGGGCTTGGGTGGCATGAGCGCGAGCGACGATATCAGTAGTGAGCGCGATGCGGAGATGGACACTCTGGCCATGGTCGAGCCCAAACCGACTCCGGCGGCGCCCGCTACGCGGGAGAGAAAATCCGTTCCGGAACCGGCGCAGGAAGAGTATAAGGCCAAGTCCCCGCCCGTGTATGCGCAGCAGGCGTTTGACAATTTAAACTCGCCGGTATTCGAACAACGGCAGCGTAGCCAAAGCGAGAAGCGCCTTGATGATCTCAAGCTACAAAACAGTTTCAAGAAGGAAAGCGCTGCAAGCAAGTCACTCTCGAAGGCCGCGCCAGCTACTGTGCAGGCTCCCAATCGCGTATCGAGAATAGAGCAGACCGCGTTGCTGGAAGAAGTGGAGTCCGAGGCGGCGCCGGGAGAGCCCGCCGTCGCCGCGCCAAAAGTAAAAATCTTCGAAAGCGAAGTAGACCCCCTGGAGCTGGCCTTGTTGGACAGCGGTCAGTTTGTGCTGTTCAGGAAAGTCTGGCGAGATGGTCAGCGTATCATTCAGGGTGCGATCATCGAGCAGGACGCCTTTGTCGAAGGGGCGATCGCGCAGGCGTTTCAGGGAACGGCGCTGGCGCAGATGAGCAATATGGTGGTGGCGTTTCAGGGCGATATCCTGCAAACGATCTCCGGTTCCGTGGGGCGTGGTTACATGGATCGAAGCGGGGAGTTGAACGGCGAACTGCTGCATCAGGTGCGTTTGTCAGCGCCGCTGGGCGATTTTCAATTACTTTGGACGATTAATCGTCTCCCCGCCGGTCCCGGCGCCAGGGTCGTCATTTGGGCAAGCGTGATTCTTGGCGGCGTGTTGCTGCTGGGATTCATCATGTTGTACCGGCTTGGCCTGCGGCAGATCAAACTGGCCCGGCAACAGCAGGATTTTGTTTCCGCCGTCAGTCATGAACTGAAAACGCCGCTGACCTCCATTCGCATGTATGGCGAAATGCTGCGGGAAGGCTGGGTCGGCGAAGAGAAGAAACGGGAGTACTACGATTTCATTCACGACGAGAGCGAGCGCTTATCCCGTCTCATCGCCAATGTGTTGCAACTGGCGAGAATGGAGCGCAACGACCTGAAACTCGAACTCAAACCCGTCGGCGCCCAGGCGCTAATGGATATGGTGCGCTCTAAAATCAGCAGCCAGGTGGAGCGGGCCGGATTTGAATGCAGCTACGAACTCGATCCTTCCTGCGTGGAGAGAGAGCTGCACGTAGACGCAGACGCGTTCGTGCAAGTGATCATCAATCTGGTGGACAACGCCATCAAGTTCTCCGCCAAATCCGAGCGCAAACGCATTGAGATCCACGCGCGGCCTCGGGGAGCCAAGTCAGTCGCCTGGAGCGTGCGGGACTACGGTCCTGGCGTACAGAAGAGCCAGATGAAAAAAATCTTCCAGCTGTTTTACCGCTCCGGCAATGAACTGACCCGCGACACCGTCGGCACCGGAATCGGGCTGGCGCTGGTGCGACAGCTGACCCGCGCCATGGGGGGCGAGGTGGACGTGCTGAACCGCACTCCAGGAGCGGAGTTTGAGGTGGTGTTGAGCTGATGCAGGAATAAGTGGCTAACTATAATTTTCTCTATAAAATAGTCACTTATCTGTTTTAAGACTTGTTGCAGGACGCAAACGATGATGTACACCGCTTCGCTTGTTGCGAACTTATCCCCCGACGATTTACCTCTCATCTGCGATACGCCCGATTAGTCGCGGATAACCACGTTCTCTGAATTTTTTACTCCAAACGAAGCCGGTTTTCACTGGGCTTTGCTGTTGGATGTAATAGCGCTGAATGATTAAGGATTGAGTAGGGCTATGAACGCTGTGTTGCGTATTAAAAACGACCTTGTGGCGGCCAGTATGGTCGCCAGTATTCTGTTTCTGGCTCTTGTCAGTCTGGGGCTTTCCCTGGCTGTCTTGCCGTTGTATGTAAATAAAACGCTGGGCTACTCTGCGTTTTATGTCGGATTGGTGGTGGCGATTGAGTCCATTTCTACGTTGCTTTCCCGCGCCTATGCCGGCAGGTTTTCGGACAATCATGGTCCCAGAAAAGGGATGGTGCTGGGGCTTACGCTGACCTTTAGCGCGGGGATACTGTGCTATCTGTCATTCGCTTTGTTGCCGGCGACTATTCTCACTTACGTGATTATCTGCTTCTCCCGGATCTTGATGGGGGTTGGCGAGAGTCTGATTTTTACCTGTAGCGGAACATGGCCTATCGGGCTGGTTGGTCGGGAGCACGCCGGTAAGATTATGTCCTGGGTGGGTATCGCTATGTTTCTGGGGCTCGCCGCCGGGAATTATGTCGGGGCCTGGTCTTATTACTCTGTAGGCATTGTCTATGCGGCGCTTTTCATGAGTCTGTCGCCAGTCATTGGCTTTGTATTTGTGGCGGTTGTCCGTCCCGTGGATGTGCATCCAGAAAGAAGCGAAATCAAGCTGGCCTATGCGATCAGTCGGATCTGGAAGTCGGGGTCAGGCTTTTCCCTCGCGAATATTGGCTATGCGGCGATTACCGCTTTCCTGGTGCTGTACTTTGTTGAAAGCGGCTGGCGGGAAGAGGCGGCTTTCTCTTTATCGCTCTTTGGCGTGGGCTATGTCTGTGCGCGTTTGACGCTGGGTTGGAGGGCGGACAGTTCTGGACTGAAAATGACATTGTTCTCACTTCTCATAGAAGCGGTGGGACTGCTATTGATTGGACTGGCGACCTCGCCTCAGCAAGCCATGATCGGGGCCTTCCTGACTGGCTTTGGCTTGTCCATGGTGTATCCGCTACTGGCGTTGCCCGCCCTGAAAAGTCTGCCGGATAAGAATATCGGACTGGCGCTGAGCACCTATGAATCCTGCTTTGATATTGGAATTTTGATTGCGGGCATTATCGGCGGCTCGATCGTTTCCTGGTTCGGCTACGAATCTATATTTATTTTCTCATTCTTTTGCTGCCTGTTAGCGATGGCGTCTACGGTGCTGGCGTTCAGGCAGTTGGAGGATGAGCAAATGGAGCCGGCCGCAGCGGTTTAACCGGGGCGCTGGACTCACTGGATAAGCCAGAGTAGCCGGCAGCCTGCTCTGGCTTATCGCGGATTACTTTTGCTGCGCCTCAGGGAAGAGCAGAGCGTAGGCGTCAAAAAAAGACAATGCGTCTTCTTCAGTAGAGGCGTCGGCGAGGGTTTTCAATTCGGGTTTGAGCGCCAGCCTGTAGCCGTCCAGCAAGTGCTCGATATTGTGCAGAGTGGGATTGTGGTTAATGGCGTCGGGCATCATTTTCAGGATGGCGTCCACATAGTTGAGGTTGCGATGAATGACGTCTCCGGAGTGTTGACTGGAGGCGACCCATAGGTGGTTAAGTTCTTTGCCTGATGTACGTTTTTCCGAATCTGCGGCTTGCACCACAGTGGTTCCATACACGACCGTGCACAGCTTTTCTTCTGCTTCAAACTCGCCATTTCTGTTGGCGTCGTACCAAAACTCATAAGCCAGTTCGTGGGTAAAGGCTCGGGCGTCGATGCTGATTTTGGCGACAGGCTTGCTGTCTGGACCCATATCTAAGCCTTGATACAGGGAATAGCCATCGAACCAACTGCGAGGTCGCCCCAGAAAATTACCCGGAGGGTATTCTTCTTCAACACGATAATGGGCGCCCAAAATGTTGAGGTCGCTGCCCTGGTGGAAAAACAGGTCTCCCAGCAGCACGCCGTCTTCCCGGGTTTCCATGAGCAGCTGTTGACGATCATCTTTCAGCTTTGTGCCAGTACGGACTCGCTCGCCCAAAATGCCCAGCATTCCCCTGCCTTCAATGAGGGTATACAGCGGTTTGATGTCGTTGACGTCGCCGTTTTTGACCGCGCCGTAGACTTCGATTTCTTCCCGTCCAAAGGTTGGATCGTTTTCGTTGATGGCGAAGACGGGAGTAAGTTGGTCTTCGACCAGAACTCTACCGATCAAGGCCTCCTTGCGTCCGCCCAAGCCTAGCCACTTACGGACTTCGCGTTCTTCGGAAGAAGCCAGCAAGACGCCATTAGCGTCCTTAACCTGAAAGGTTTCCACTTTGCCGTTGTCATTGGCGTTGATTTCGGCGATGACGTCGCCGCTGGGAAGGTTGATGTCGTTGTCGCCCCAGAAATTGTATGATCCGCTCCCCCGGCTGACGCCGCTATACACTCGAATGATGGACTGATAGGGAACATCCTGATTGGCCCCTGCGTTCCATGGATAGGTCGTGCGGCTTTCTGCGATGGTCAGTACTGCATTGGAGACAGGGTAATCGTTGAACGGCAGGCTACAGATGAACTTAATGATTCCCCATACAATGAGTGCGGGAATGATATAAATGGCTGACCTAAGTGATTGATAAATAAATTGCATTTTGGGTCGCGGATGGGGGCTTTGAATTGTTTGGCTGATATGGGAGGCGTTAGCTGGTCGAGTATATCATAAGGTGATAGTATTTCAGCCCGACTCATTGTCGAGTCATCATTTCTTATGAAGTTTGCGCCCGCAGCGCCTTATATTTGACGCGATGTATAGCAATGGAATACTGGTCTTTACTCTACCTCCCGTGCCTTTTCTGGGGCGCATACCACTACTATAAAGACCGGCATAAGCCCGAACCTGTTTTAATGCTGGTGCTGGCCCTTGTGCTAGGGTACTGCTCGGCCTATATCGGTTTATATTTGTATGAAGCGCTGGACTATGTTCACTTACGTTTCGATGCCTATGAACTTGCGGAAAGCTCGAGTCTGCATTTGTTTTTATATGCCGTTTTAGTCATTGGTCCGATAGAGGAGTTGGCTAAGTTTATTCCTTTTCTCCTTATCATTGTCAGACTGCCGCACTTTGACGAGCCGATAGACGGCATTATTTATTCCTCATTTATTGCACTCGGTTTTTCATTGCATGAGAACAGCTATTACCTGACCTATCTGGAGGGATGGGAAGCGATAGCGAGATCCCTGACGGCGCCGATGGTTCATGTCATGTTCGCTTCGATATGGGGATATGCTTATGGGTACTCTGATTCTCACGGAGGCAATCGCTTCGCCGTCACTACCTGTTTCTTGCTGATCTCTATGTTTTTACATGGCGTATTCGATTTTTTCAGTATTGGCCTGTCGCTATGGACCAATATCGCGCCGCCGTTGCTGATCCTGGGGATATGGATGTGGCGGTTGCGAATTTTACATAGAGTTGAGAGTGAGGCCTGAGTACAAGCTTATGAATTCAAGTGATTACGTATATGCTCTGCAAGGCTTGCGTTTCTGGCTGGATGACATGACGCGGCGTCAGCACTCACGGGCCAACCTTGATCCCGGCGAAGAGGAAATGATGCTGCAGGTGGAGCTGTGCTATCAGGAAATGTGGGGAGCGTATGCATCTATCTACAACCCTGAGAGTAACATGGTTCCTCCAGACCTACTGGAAAGGGCCGCCTGGACCAATTTCCCTGCATGGCCTGAGTCACTGCTGGCGTTACGGCCGCAGGATAAGTGCGATACGGACAAAGCAAAGAGATTACTGCAATTACCGTTTGAGCGTATCGAGCCTTGTTTACCAGAAATGTTGACATGGTTGCAGGACCCCAATTGGCCTGTCGCGGGCGCCATTGTCGATCCCTTGGCGGCGATGGGGGACAAGTTAACTCCCGCGTTGCTGCAGGCGCTCAAAATGGCGCGCCAGGAAAATGATTCCTGGTGGGTGTGCAATCTTATCCTTAACCTGATTAACCAATTACCAGCGTCCTCTGTGGAGACGCTGCGAGCTGAGTTATCGCACTGGATACTGAGTGAAGACCAGGAGCTGGGCGTTATGGTGATCAAACTCTTGCTGCGCCATAAGCTGGGCGACCAACAGAACCTGCGCAGATGGGCGCGGATAAAAATTGACGCTTACGCAGAGTATATTGAGGAGCTGCAAGATGCTCTCAAGGAAGAGGAAGAGGAAGAGGAAGAGGAAGAGGGAAATCAGCCGTAGCCAATTTCCCTTGTAATGAGCCTGATACGGATGACTAAGTCGCGTCCGCCTGTTGTTCAGGCGTCGCCTTCTGGAAGGCTTCCAGCTTCAGGCAATTGTCGTTGATCTCCCGTAGTCTCGGAAAGTCCGTCATCGGGCAGTTGAAACGGTCGGCGTTGTATACCTGAGGAATCAGGCAGACATCCGCCATCGTCACCTGCTCGCCAAAGCAGTAGGGACCTGCATCCGCATAACTCGCCGCCATTTTCTCAAGCGCCTTGAAGCCCTCAAGAATCCAATGCTGATACCACACCAGCTTCCTCTCCTCGCTGACTTCCATGGGGCCGGTCAGATACTGCAACACCCGCAGGTTATCCAACGGGTGAATGTCACAAGCAATGACCTGACTGAAAGCCCTGACTTGCGCTTTACTTTGCGGATCTGCTGGAAGTAAAGCAGGCGATGGATGCGTATCTTCCAGATACTCGATAATCGCAAGAGACTGATTCAGGCGGAACGAGCCGTCCGTCAGCAGCGGGACGAGGCCCTGAGGATTCAGGGCCCTGTAGTCAGACTGGTGCTGTTGGCCGCCGTCTTTCACCAGGTGAACGCTGTGGGCTTCGTAAGGAAGTCCTTTCAGGTTCAGTGCGATACGCACCCGGTAGGCGGCGCTGGAGCGCCAGTAATCATATAAGAGCATCATGAGTAGCGCGTCACTTTCTGGTCGATGGCGCCGAAAATGGAGCGCCCCTGTTTATCCAACATCTCAATACGCACTTGGTCTCCGAAACGCATGAATGGCGTTTTCGGCGAGCCGCTTTCAATGATCTCCAGCATGCGCACTTCCGCCAGACAGCTGGAGCCGGTGGAACGGTCTTTGTTGGAGACTGTGCCAGAGCCGACGATCGCGCCAGCAGACAGCGGACGAGTTTTCGCCGCGTGGGCTATCAGGGTGGGAAAGTCGAAGGTCATATCGATGCCGGCGTTGGGTTGTCCCAGCAGCGTGTCATTCAAATGCGTGATCAAGGGTAAATGCACCTTGCCGCCATCCCAGGCGTCGCCCAGCTCGTCCGGCGTCACCGCCACAGGGGAGAAGGCGCTGGAGGGTTTGCTCTGGAAAAAGCCGAAGCCTTTCGCCAGCTCGCCGGGAATCAGGTTGCGCAGGGACACATCATTGACCAGCATCAGCAGGCGAATATGTTTACCCGCGTCTTCCGGCGTGGCGCCCATTCGAACGTCGTCTGTTATTACCGCCACTTCCGCTTCCATATCGATGCCCCAATCCTCTGAAGCCATGGCGATATCTTCGCGCGGCCCCAGGAAAGCGTCGCTGCCGCCCTGGTACATCAGCGGGTCGGTCCAGAAGCTCTCCGGCATTTCCGCGCCGCGGGCTTTGCGCACCAGCTCTACGTGATTGACGTAAGCGCTGCCGTCAGCCCATTGGTAAGCACGCGGCAGGGGAGAGGCGCATTGGCTCGGATCAAATGCAAAGGCCTCCTTGGCGGAGCCTTTATTCAGGGCGCTGTACACTTCCTCCAGCGCGGAGGACAGATCGTTCCACTGGTCCAAGGCGGCTTGCAGCGTAGGAGCGATCTGTGGAACGGCGACGGCCTGTTGCAGATCGCGGCTGACGACAACCAGGACGCCGTCGCGCGAATTGCTTTTTAATGTTGCGAATTTCATGGATATTGCTCCTTAAACCGTCGCTATTTCATTTTCCAACTGTCTGCATATTCGATGGTCTCCACCTGACAGGCTGACGGCCCGACTTCCAGCGCATCGCGGGTGTCGAGCATGACGGCGACTTCATCGGTTTCTTTACGGGTATATTCGAGGCCCGCAGCAAATGCTTTGGGGTGAGGCCCGTGAGTGAACCCGGAAGGATGGAAGGTCACCATGGCGGGACCAATATTGTCCCGGCTGAAGAAGTTGCCTTGATGGTAGAAAATGACCTCATCGAAGTCGTCATTGTTGTGGTAGAAGGGCACTTTCAGTGCGCCTGGATCAGACTCGATTGGACGAGGCACGAAGGTGCACACCACAAACCGACTGGCGACGAAGGTGGAGTGCGCCGACGGCGGCAAATGATAACGATGAGACGCCAATGGGCGAATGTCGCGCCAGTTGATGCGCACCACGGAAAGGTCGCCGTGCCAGCCGAGAGCGTCCAGCGGGCTGTAAGGATAGGTCACCTTGGAAATCGCGTTGCGACGCTTGATCTCCACCACCCACTGGGTGTCGTCCTGCTGGGCGAGGAAGGCGTCGTCAATGCGGGGGACGTCCAGCATCGCGGGATCAAAGATCGCCTGCGGTCCCACCAATCCTTTTTCCGGCAGCTGATAGCTGTCGTTAGTGGCTTCGATCATTAACATGGTGATGGGAGACTTAGGCTCCAGTCGCCACATGGTGCTGCGCGGCAGCACGATGTAATCGCCTTCACGCACGGTCAGGCGACCGTAATCACAGAAGAAGTCGCCTTCTCCTTCGTGAATGAAGAACAGGTCGTCGCCATCTGCATTGCGGGCGAGAGTATCCATCTTCTGCGTGCAGCGCCAGTAACGATACTGACAGTGCGCGTTGTGCAGCAAAACCGGGGCGTCAAAGGGAGATTTGGTCTCAATGTTCAATCTGTTGAGATCAAAAGCCCGGGGACGCAATGGCCCTTCCCAGCTATCCCAGTCAGTAGGCGGACGCTTATGGTGAAAGTGGGCGGTAGGCCCGAAGAAACCGCTGCGTCCGGCTTCCCTTTCATAGATCGCTTCGCTGGGCAGGTCTGCATGGGCTTGTCTGGAGACCAGCCCTTCTTTATGCGGAAAAGAGATCCACTTACGCATGTTCCTTTTCTCCGGCGTTAGGAGACAGCAGACCGCGACGGATCTGGTCTTCTTCGATGGATTCAAACAATGCCTGGAAGTTGCCTTCGCCGAATCCTTCATTGCCTTTGCGTTGGATGATTTCGAAGAAGATCGGCCCGATGACGGTGCTGGTGAAAATCTGCAGCAGCAGGCCGTCATTATCGTGAGGCGCTCCGTCAATCAGAATGCGCAGATCTTTCAGGTTCTCGACATTTTCATCATGGCCGGGGACGCGGGTGTCGATTTTTTCGTAGTAAGTATCGGGCGTGTCCATGAACACCACGCCAGCTTCGCGCATATCGCGTACTGTCTTGTAGATATCCTCGGTAGACAGCGCGATGTGCTGGATGCCTTCGCCTTTGTACTCCTGCAGATATTCTTCGATCTGAGACTTGTCGTCAGCGGACTCGTTGATCGGGATGCGGATTTTGCAGCAGGGGGAGGTCATGGCGCGGCTATGCAGGCCGGTCAACTTGCCTTCGATGTCGAAATAACGAATCTCGCGGAAGTTGCCGATGCGCTCGTAAAAGCCGGCCCAGGTGTCCATGTTGCCGCGGAATACGTTGTGAGTCAGGTGGTCCAGAGTGGTCAGACCCAGGCCTTTCGGGTGTTTATCCACGCCGGGGAAGTACTCGAAATCAATATCGTAAATACTGTCTTCGCCATATTTATCAACGAAATAAAGCACACTGCCGCCGATGCCATACACCGCAGGGATGCGGACTTCTTCGCCTTGAACATCGCCTTGGTCAAAGGGCTTGGCGCCTTGAGATACGGCGTATTCGAATGCCTTTTGTGCGTCTTTGACGCGGAACGCCATAGCGCAGGCGCAGGGGCCATGATCCATGCTGAACTTGTGGAAGTAGCTGGGGACGTTTTCGTTGACCAGGAAGTTGATGTCGCCCTGACGATACAGGGTGATAGCTTTACGCTTGTGTCTGGCGATGGCGGTGAAACCCAGCGTTTCGAAAAGAGGTTTCAGGCTTTCTGCGCCTGCTTTGTCAGGAGCTCCAAATTCAACGAATTCGAAACCATCAGTGCCAAGTGGGTTTGTATATACATTACTCATGATACAGTCCTCTGTATTATCAATTAAAAAACGCGTAATGGAATTGTCGTCAGCTGGGGCGAAGCCCCGCTTAGCTCCATTGGGCGCGGATTTCTGCGGCTATCAGTAGCTTCAATGCGAGTAATGCAAAATCGTTCATAACTTTAGTGGACTTAACCTGCTTCGTCTGTACGTCGTCGCCGTTCCCGCACGTCAGGCGCGGGCGGCTAACTTCTCCGGATTGGTTTGTTGTTTGGGCGGAAAAGTCGGGGCGAACAGCCCAAGTTCTTTGGCCTGGCGCACTTTATCCATAATGTCGCAGTGGGCGACTTCGTAAAGCTGTTTAAGGCCATCCAGCACATAATAAATAGGTTGCATGATATCGATGCGGTAAGGCGTTCTCAGCACATCCACGATATCAAAGGGACGGCGTTCCGGCGTATCGGAGAAACAATATTGCGTCTCGCCGATAGAGGACAGAATGCCGCCGCCGTAAATTCGTTGTCCCGCGGCGGAGTTCATCAGCCCGAACTCGACGGTGAACCAGTACAGCCGCGCCAGGAAGATGCGGTCTTCCTTGGAGGCTGAGTAACCCAGTTTGCCGTACATTTGGGTGAATTCCGCGAAGTAGGGATTGGTCAGCATGGCGCAGTGACCGAAGATTTCATGGAAGATGTCCGGCTCTTGCAAATAATCCATTTCATCCGGCGTGCGAATAAAGGTGGCGCAGGGGAATTTCTTATTTGAGAGTAAGTCGAAGAAGGTATCGAAGGGAATCAATGCAGGCACTTGCGCCACTTCCCAACCGGTTTCACGGCGTAATACGGAGGATACTTCCTCCAATTGGGGGATACGGTCTTCGGGTAAATCCAGTAACTTCAGTCCATGAAGATATTCGTCGCAGGCCACATTGCGTATGACCTTGTGTTGTCGTGTGATCAGCTCACGCCAGACGGCGTGTTCCGAATCGGGGTAGGCGATAAAGCCGGATGCGTCAGGCTCTCTCGCAACATACTTTGTACCTTTGCCCATTTTCTCACCTCGTGACGTGTCAGGAAGGGTGTATTCCATGGCACTCTTATTATTCTACCGGCTTGTGGCCGGCTTAATCTGGCGGCCGTCAGTTGGATTGGACGGCGCGAGGTCGGATTTTTTTCCGGCCGGGCCTTCCTCTGATTAAATGACAATCTGCAGAATTTGTCTATACATTGCTAATAACGGCTGGCGATTAGCGAGGGAGATTTAATGACGATTCCTTTCAAGCTTAAGGCTCAGTCGGTGAATGTCCGCCACAACTTGGCGAACTCCCCTGAGAACTCCCTGATGAGGCCGGGGTGGTCGGTAATGACGATATTCTCCTGATTATAAGTAGTGGCGCTGCGGGTCCAGTTAAAACTGCCGTGGATAAGCAGGCCATCGTCAATAAGCGCAAACTTATGATGCATATGGTGGGGTTCATCGTCCATCTTCACAGAAATGCCGGCTTCTTTAAATCGATCGATGTCGCTGCCGCGATCGAAGGACTTGTCATTGTCCGTGATAATCCGAATATTCAGCCCCCGTCTATGGGCGTTAATAATTTCATCCGCGATTTTGTCATCGGAAATGGTGAACACGCAGATCTGCAGGCTGCTTTGAGCATTGCGTATGCGTTCTATGATTGCGCGACGACATTGTTCCCCGGGACTAAAGTAGGCTCGCGTTAAGTTACTCTCCTCTTCGCCTGAGTCCAAAGCCTTGATCACCCGCTCCAGCCATTTCAACGCCCTGAGCGCCTCATCGCCCCCATTGACGATCAATGGACGGGTCAACTCAAAGGCGCGATTACGCATAAAACGCACCTGATCCGGCTGTAAAGTCTCAAGCATCGCCAGCAACGCCTGCTTCTCAGCATTATCAAACCTTTCATCCGTGAGGGTTTGTTGGAGGAAGAAAGTCAGTTGGTTCAGTTGCATTGTGCTCGCACCTTTTACTTCGAAAGTCGGAAAAGAGTAACTTTTTGAGATGCAAATCGAAATAGTGATAGGCGTCGCTGGAGGAGAGGGATGTTGGCCTGGAAACTTTCCGTCGAGCCAAAACAAATGTTGCATTTGTACGGTGAATATTATGAATTGTAAGCCTTTTGTTCAGGCCGTGTGAGTGATCAGTGATGAAGTCTAGGTACGGCAAAATTTTGCTTATTGTTCTTTTACAGCTACTGACGGCCGCTTTCGTCTTTCATTTCATATCTATCGTTTATTCAGAACAGCAGGCGGCAGCCAATGGGGTTAGCACAATTGAGGTTAAGAGCGGCGTGCGTTACCTGCTATTGCCGCTTGTCGTCACGGTTATCATTATCACAGGAGTGATCGACCGGAGATTAGGTTCGGCATTCTTTAAAAAAGCGCAGGGAGGAATTATTTTCGCAGCCTTTTTATGCTTACTTTTTATAGGTTGGTGGATGGAAATGTCGGTAGTCTACTTTATTGAAAGCATGGGATATCAGGATTGTGGAACAACATATTCAGGGGTGTGGTTGAACGTTTCACTTTACGCGCACGCATCTGAAGTATGCCCTTAACACACTGCTTTAGCGTTGCTTTGCTTGTGCTGGAAACCTGTATCGTCAGATAGGTCGATGGCTCGGAGCCGGCAATCACTCCAATTTCCAGTCCTCTCCTGTATACTTGCTCGCTAAAGATGAATTGATGACCTGATATTTGGGATTACTATGGCGATTAAACGCGTATCTTCTTGGCTATTGGTGGTGGGGTTGAGTCTGGGCGCATTGGCTGGCTGTTCTCCTGAGGTGGGGAGCAAGGACTGGTGTGAGGATATGGCGACCAAGCCGAAGGGTGACTGGACGGCGAATGAGGCGACGGATTACGCCAAACATTGTCTGTTCCGCTCCGATAGCTAAGCGAGCGAACTCCGCTCCTCACTTATTGGGAACAGGGGCGAGACTACATTTTGATAGTTATCAACAGGTTGTCGTCACCTTGAAGCCTGTTGTTTTCGTGAGGCGCTTTGTGCGCCTTGACTTTGCCGGGGCGGCCATTTAGCTTACGCCCCATTGCATCAGGTGTCCCACGAACATTCGTTCACGGGATGAAACGGGAAGTCGGTTAAAATCCGACGCTGCCCCCGCAACGGTAAATGAGTCAAACGACAACCCCCTGTCACTGCGGATTCGCGGGAAGACGTTGTCGCCGGTTACGCCACTCATGAGCCCGGAGACCGGCCTGACGCCTGCTGATCGCGTGGCATAGCGGAGGGCTTTGCCGGGATTCGTCTGACTCGACTCCTTTCCCTCTTTGCTTGTTTCCGCTGCGCAACCATTACATTCACTGGCGCTACTCTTGTCGGAACATTATGAGGCTTGTAACCCTTTTGCTTTTAGTTGGCTCTCAACTGACCGGCGCTCGCGCGGAAGAGTTGGGGCCTGTTGTCGTCGAAGCCAAGGCGCCATCTGCGGATGAGATTGACGCGGAATATCAGACTGGCTTCGTGAAAGTGATCAAGCGCGAGCAATTTGACTCGAAAGTCGCCACCGTCGCGGATGTGCTGAAGAATGAAACCGGTGTCCAAGTGCGGCAGAGCGGTGGGTTGGGATCTTACTCGGCTGTTTATCTGCGCGGCTCCACCAGTAAGCAGGTGAATGTTTATCTGGATGGGGTTTTGCTAAACGACGCCACTGGCGGCGCGGTGGACTTGAGCCAGATATTGTTGAGCGGCATTGAGCAGATTGAAATTTATAAAGGCGCGACGCCGATTCAGCTGGGCTACTCCGGGGTCGGCGGCGCGATCAATATCAAATCCCTTCGCTTCAGCAAGCCCATCAAGCAATTGGCCCTTGGGTATGGATCATTTAACAGTCGCAAAGGGGCGCTTACTTTCGCCGATAGCGTAGGTGAGACAAACTACCTCGCTTCTCTCGATTATCTCGGCAGTGATAACGATTTCGAGATGCTGAACAATAATCAAACTGAATTTAATCCCTACGATGATCGTGTAGAGCGCCGTCGTAATGCGGACTTTAGTCAGTTCAACGGCATGTTGACAGCGGAGCGAAGCTTGTCGGATCGTACGGATCTGCAACTGATGGCGCAACACTTCAATAAAGATCAGCATCTGCCTGATATCGCCAACTTAGAGAGTACGCGAACCAGTCTGGATACGGATTTCACTCGTTTGCAGAGCAAACTGAGTTTCGCGAGAAATGCGCGGGAAAATTACACCGGGCGTATATTCTGGTCCACCCAGGAAGAACGATATGACGACAGTCAAAGCCGCGTCGGCCTGGGCGTGCAGAAAACACGAGCAAATACGGATGTGGTCGGCGCAGAGCTGTATGGCTCCTATTCATTAGGGTTGCATCTGTTCTCCGCTACATTGGAGGCGCGGAAGGAAACTTATCAAGAAGAGGACCTGACCCGACGCAGCCAAAAGCAGGACTTTGAGCGCATGACCTATTTATTGGGAGTACAGGACGAGTGGGCGGACGCGGAAGACATCTGGCTGGTGCGGCTGAGTGCGCGCCAATATTTTCTTGAAGATGAAACCCCTGCTGCATCCATGAGCGGACGCGTGGAGACGGCTTCCGACAGCGCTCAGTATCACTCATTGCAGGCGGGCGTTCGTTACCGCCTGACAGATTGGTTGTCGCTCAAGACCAATGCATCCCGTGATGTGAGGTTCCCTCAGTTAGCGGAGAAGTTCGGCGATAGAGGATTCTTCATTGGTAATAGTGAGTTGCAACCGGAAACAGCGTTGAACGGTGACATCGGATTTGAAGTGGGCGTAGATAGTTTTAGTGTATCAGCGGCCTATTTCTATCGGGATTTAAAAGATGCTATCGTCCCCTCTTATGACTCAAGGGGAGTCGGCCGCTTTGAGAATGTTGGCAAAGCAAGGGTTAGCGGAGTGGAAGTGGACGCCATGTATCGACCTGTTCCCGCCTGGACGTTTATCGCCAGAAGCACCGCCCAGGACACAGAAAACCTGTCAGACGCTCGCGATCTGCACGGCAAACAACTGGCGGGCGCTTACACCTATTCCCACTTTTTATCCGCCGCCTGGAGTATCGGGCGCATCACCACCTCCGTCGAGTATCGCCATGAATCCGGGGCTTATTACGACAGCGCTCAGGAAACGGAAGTGGAAGATCAGAACATTGTCGATGTGGTGGGACGCTGGTCCGATGGCGAGACTACTGTCGAAGTCAGCGCAAACAATGTGACCGATGAAGTTGTTGAAGCCTTTAATGGTTTCCCCTCTCCTGGGCGTCACTTCTTTGTGTCTTTAATGCATTTATTTTAATGGCTTACTTTTAATAAAAGAGGGTTCGGTCATGCCAACAAGCTACAAAATATTAGGATGGATTGGTCTATCTCAAGCGCTTGTCTTATTACTGAATGGATGCGGAGGTGGTGGAGTTGAAGGTACTGCAGGCACAACTCCAAAATCAGAGACCCTCGCAGTTATCGCTAACATTTCTACAAATTTTGACTCAAGTGAAATATCTATTGCTTCAGCCGTTTCTCCTTATGATGTTGAGGAAGGTTATGCTGGCTCAGACAAGTCTGACATCGCAGTTGCTGTTTGGGGGGATTACTTTTATCGCTTGGGTAAGTTTGGTCAAGATAATATTACTAAATATAGTTTTGACCGTCCGGGTGGAGTTCCTGAGTGGCAGGTATCGACCAATGATCCAGGTAAGTCTTTAAGTAATCCATACGATATCTTATTTGTTAGTGAAACGAAGGCGTATGTCCTTCGTTATGGTGCGTCTTCCATCTGGGTGGTTAATCCAAGTGATCCGGAAGACTTCAAAATTAAAGAAATAGATTTGAGTCACTACGATGACGATGGCGTGCCAGAAATGTCGGCGGGGGTTATCGTGAATGGGCGTCTCTATGTGGCCATGCAGCGCATGGACTCTACATTCGCGCCGGATGAAGCATACGTAGCCGTCATAAATACGGCTACAGACAAAGAAGTCAATACATTTACTGATGATGCTCATTACGGGATTAAACTAAGTATCAAAAATCCGCACAAATTAGTGGCGATGGATGGCTTTGTGTATGTTGTTGGTTCTGGCAGGTATGCGACATCTTCGACCCCCCCTGACTACACTGGGGGAATTGAAAAAATTAATACCAGTAACTATACCCACACTCAGATAATTGATGACGACCTGGGTACTGATCATCCATACGGACTTATTACAGATATGGCGATAGTATCAAGCACAGTCGGTTATTTTAAAGGATCCACCGGCTATAAAGATGACACTCTGTATCGTTTTGATCCATCTACAGGGGCTACCTATAAGTCCTTTATTCCGGGAACGAGCAACACAAATCTCCGAGCCCTTGCAGTAAGTCCTAGTGGAGAGATATGGATAGGTATTGGAGGAGATAACCCTGGTTTGGTCATAGCAAGTGTTGTGACGGAGCAACGGAAAAAAACGATTCCTGTTAACAAGGACCCGGCACAGATCGTATTTATTAAAGTCGAGAAAAACTAACTCAATAAAAATATTGAGTATTGGTTAAGGGAAGCGTTATGACTAATAAGACGCTCATGATCCAGGGAACCACTTCCGACGCTGGCAAAAGCACACTCGTCACCGCAATATGCCGCAGTCTGTTGCGGCGCGGCGTGAAAGTGGCGCCGTTCAAGCCGCAGAATATGGCGCTTAACAGCGCCGTAACAGTGGACGGCGGTGAGATTGGGCGGGCGCAGGCGGTGCAGGCGCAGGCCTGTGGCCTGCAGCCGCATACCGATATGAATCCGGTGTTGTTGAAGCCTAATACGGATATTGGCGCGCAAGTCATTATTCATGGAAAAGCCCGCGCCAATATGGACGCAGTGGCCTATCACGATTACAAACGCACCGCTATGCAGGCGGTGTTGGAATCTTTTCAACGACTCTCCTCCGCTTACGATGCGGTTCTGGTGGAAGGCGCAGGTTCTCCAGCGGAGATTAACCTGCGCGATCGCGATATCGCCAATATGGGTTTTGCGGAGGAGGTCGATTGCCCGGTCATCCTGGTCGCGGATATTGACCGGGGGGGCGTGTTCGCTCATTTGGTCGGCACCTTGGCTTTATTGAGCGAAAGCGAGCAGCGGCGCGTACGCGGCTTTGTCATCAACCGTTTTCGCGGCGACATTGCTTTGCTTGAGCCGGGACTTCGGTGGCTGGAGGAATATACCGGCAAGCCTGTGTTGGGAGTGTTGCCTTATCTGAACGGCCTGCATCTGGAAGCGGAAGACGCCTTGCCGCGAGACTCAATCGTTAAATCTGACGCGACGCTCAAAGTCATCGCGCCGGCCTTGCCCCGAATCAGCAATCACACTGACTTTGATCCACTGCGCTTACACCCGCAGGTAGACTTCCAGTTTATCGGGCCGGGCCAGTCGCCGCCGCCTGCTGATCTCATTATTCTTCCTGGCTCCAAATCCGTACGCAACGACCTGCAGTGGTTGCGTGAAAATGGCTGGGAAGAGGTTATTCGCAAGCATTTGCGCTATGGCGGTCGAGTCATCGGTATTTGCGGCGGCTATCAAATGTTGGGACGTAGCATCGCCGACCCTCATGGCCTGGAAGGCGTTGCTGGAGAGAGCGTCGGCCTGGGATGGCTGGATATCGCCACCACGCTGGAGCCGGAAAAGCAATTGCGGCGAGTGGAAGGGCGGCTGTGGCTGGATGACGCTCGGATTACCGGCTATGAGATTCATGCTGGAGTGACTCGCTGCCTAGCGTCGCAAACGTCGGCGGTGTGTCTTGAGGACGGACGACTGGATGGCGTCGTCAGCGATGATAATCAGGTGTTGGGGCTTTATCTGCATGGACTGTTTGAGAGCCCGCAGGCATTGACGGCTTTGTTACGTTGGGCGGGCCTGAACGAAGTGCAGCGCCTGGATTACGATGCTTTACGAGAAGCAGACATAAATCGCCTGGCGGATGTCGTGGACCAGTATTTAAACTGGGAGGAAATCGCAGGGTTTCTACAGGTTGGGCCAAACAGCGACGACAGGGAGAGCAGGGCGTGAGGACGTTGATTCTGGGGGGCGTGAAGTCAGGAAAGAGCGCGTTGGCTGAGCAACTGGCGATTTCCCAGGACAAACCCGTCGTCTATATCGCTACAGCTACCGCCGGCGATGGCGAAATGGCCGCGAGAATCGCTCATCATCGCGCCCGCCGTCCATCCGCCTGGGGATTGATTGAGGCGCCTGTATATCTCGCTGACGCCATTCGCGACGCTATGCAGGGAGGGAGTATGGTGCTGGTGGACTGTCTGACGCTTTGGCTTACCAACCTTTTGATTTCCGACTCCAACGAGCTTTTTGAACAGCAACGGCAGGCGCTGTTGGACGTGTTGCCCGACCTCGATGGCGACATCATCTTCGTCAGCAATGAAACCAATATGGGCGTCACGCCTTTAGGGGAGCTATCGCGCCGCTATTGCGATGAAGCCGGGCTGCTGCATCAGGCGCTCGCCGCCCAGTGTGATCGGGTGGTGTTAACCGTCGCGGGACTGCCTCATTGCCTGAAAGGTCGTTTGGAGCTTGCCTAAGTATACTGATTACCATTAAAAATAAGGTCTGAACCTTAATTGGGCCTGTTGACGTTTTAGCGCGTGGGTTTGGAAAACAACAATGACTGACTGTTTGACGAGAAGAGGATGAAAATGGAATTTATCAGACGCTTGCGCGTTCCCCCGATAGACGACACGCTGGATGCGGCGCTGCACCAAAAAATCGATCAGAAAACCAAACCCCTGGGCGCACTGGGGCAGTTGGAAAGGCTGGCGTTTCAGGTCGCCCGCATCCAGGGCTCCATGACTCCTACTTTAAAGAATCCCTATATTCTGGTGTTCGCCGGCGATCATGGCGTGGCGAAATCCGGTGTCAGCGCGTATCCACAGGACGTCACCTGGCAGATGGTGCATAACTTCCTGCAGGGGGGCGCAGCAATCAATGTCTTCGCGCGCCAACACAATATCAGCATGCGGGTCATCGACGCTGGCGTGAATCATGAGTTTGAAGACCATCCGCAACTGGTTAAAGGAAAAATCGGCCCGGGAACAGCAAATTTCCTGGAACAACCGGCCATGTCCGAGGAACTCTGTGAGAAGGCGTTGCGCTTGGGCGCGGCCCAGGTTGACGCGATCGCGGAAGAAGGCTGTAACGTATTGGGTTTTGGTGAGATGGGCATCGGCAACACATCTTCCGCCTCCATGCTGATGAGCTATCTTCTCGACGTTCCTCTGGAGCACTGCGTTGGCCGTGGCACAGGGTTGAGCGATGAGCAATTTGAACACAAGGTTAAATTACTGCAGCAGGCGGCGGAGAAGTATCCCAACTTGAAAAGCCCGATTGATATCCTGCAGACATTCGCTGGCTTTGAAATTGTCGCCATGGTGGGAGGCATCTTGCGTGCGGCGCAAAACCGCATGTTGGTGTTGATTGACGGGTTTATCGCTACGGCGGCCTATCTGGCCGCCTATAAGCTGGCGCCGGCGATTGGCGAATATGCGATTTTCTGCCATCGCTCCATGGAGCAAGGGCATCAGCATATGCTGGAAGCGCTCAAGGCTGATCCGATCCTGAAGATGGATCTGCGATTGGGAGAAGGGACCGGCTGTGCGCTGGCGTACCCTCTGCTGCAGTCTTCACTGAACTTTTTCAATGAAATGGCCAGCTTTGCGGACGCTGGCGTCAGTGAAAAGAGCTAGCGGGGCGATTTTGACCTGTGAGCGAATACGAGCGCGTTGATAAAAACTCCCGAGCAATCATGAAAAGCGGCGAAGCTGTGAGCGCAACCGGGGAGCCTGCAGCGCAACGCTGGGCGGAAATCCTGCGTCGGCAATGGCATTTATTGATGCTGTCCTTGCAGTTCTATACCCGCATCCCAGTGCGTCTGCTTTATGACTTCCATGAAGCGGATCTGAATCAGGCCAGTCGGTATATCGCCTTGACCGGGTGGCTGGTGGCCCTGGCGGCCGCTTGCGCTTATTTGTCAGGTCTCTACTTTTATGGCCCGTGGGGCGGCGCTGTGCTGGCCGTCGCGACTGGAGTCTTGATTACGGGCGCGTTTCATGAAGACGGCCTGGCGGACGCCGCTGATGGCTTCGGCGGCGGGCATACCCCGGAGCGTATCCTGGAAATCATGAAGGACAGCCGGGTGGGAACCTATGGCGCACTGGCGCTGGCGTTAAGTCTTTCTCTAAAAATCGTCGTCCTGGCGCAACTTTCCCCGGACGCTGCTCTGTTGTTACTTTGGATATCCCACGCCTGTAGTCGTGCGTTGGCGATTAGTTTGATTGCGAGTCTGGACTACGTGCGCGCCGACCAGCTCAGTAAGGTCAAACCGGTCGCCAAGGGCATCGCAACGAGAGACATAGCCATTGCCGCAGGGATGGCGATCGCGCCGCTGATGCTGGCGGGCGCTAAGGCGCTGATCCTGGCGGCCGTGGGCCTGTGGCTACTGCGGCGAGCCAGTATCTGTTATCTGTCCCGCCGATTGGGCGGTTACACTGGAGACTGTCTGGGCGCTGTGCAACAACTTGGAGAAATTGTTTTATTCCTTTTACTGGGAGCGCTATGGAGCTCTATCTGATTCGTCACACCCGAGTCGCAGTGCCAAAGGGGACCTTATACGGCCAGTTCGATGTCGCGCTGGCTGAGACCTTTGCGGAAGAGGCGGCGACTATTCGCGGCAAGTTGCCCGCGGCCTGGGATCTGCTATACAGCAGTCCGCTGACCCGCTGTAAGACGTTGGCGCAATGGCTGGGCCCTGCGCCGGCCTTTGACGACCTTCTGATGGAGATGAGTTTTGGCGACTGGGAGGGCCGGCTCCTCACGGAACTGCCGCAAAAGGAGGCCCGCGCCTGGGGGGATAACTGGCTGACTCAACGCACTCCGGGCGGTGAAGGTTTTCCTGATCTTTACCGTAGAAGCGAGCGCTTCATAGAGCGTCTTGCGCTGGAAGCAAAAGGAAAAGTGGCGCTGGTAGTGGCGCATTCCGGGCTGCTTCGCTGTCTTTGCCTGCAATTGCATCCAGAATATTGCCGCTGGGATAAGTCGAAAACATTCAGCATTCCTCTGGACTACGGCGCAGTGATTCACATCCCATCTCCCAGCCTGCCTGATTATTGACCTAGTCTTTCTCAGACTCGCGGCGTTGCAGCCAGCTTTCAAAGTCTTCCGGGGCCATTGGTTGGGCGATAAAGAAGCCCTGGGCGATATCGCAGCCTAATTTGGCGGCGTAGTCCCAGTCATCCTGGTTTTCCACTCCTTCGGCCACGATGCTCATGCCCAGTTGTTTGCCCAGCGCTGCGCTGGAATCGAAAATGGCGCGCGCCGCCTGATCACGATAGGAGCCATGTACAAAGCTGCCGTCGATTTTGAGTTCGTCGAATGGAATGCGTTGTAGACGCTCCAGTGAGGAATAACCGGTTCCGAAGTCGTCAATGGACAGGCACAACCCTTTTAGCTTGATGCGGGTGAGCACTTCCAGCATGGTCACCATATCCTGCCCTACTTGAGTCTCCGTAATCTCAAGCGTGATTCTGGACGCTTCCACCTTGTGATGTTGGCAGTAATGCTCCAGCAAGTGCGGCAGGTCCAGGATGGAAATGGACGATGATGAGATGTTGATCGCCACTTGCAGGTTAAGCTGCTTCTGCTTCCATTTCTGCATTTGATCTATCGCCTGTGCGATCACCGCGGTGGTGAAATCGCCGACGAGGTTGCTTTCTTCCGCTAACGGCACAAAGGCGCCGGGGCCCAGTAAGCCATGTTGCGGGTGCTTCCAGCGCGCCAGCGCCTCCACCCCGACGACGGCTTCGGTTTTCATATCCACCTGAGGTTGATAGAAAAGTGTGAGGTGGCCGTCATTCAGGCCTTGGCGCAGTTCGCTGGTATTAAGCAGGGAGCCGCCGGAAACGGTATGGCGGGAGCGGAAATAAGACTGATAATGGGTCAGGTAATAGGTGAGGGCGTCTACGGTGACAGGCTTCTGCAATGAGCCGAGCACGTTCAGATAACGCGCTCGCGCTACATTCACCGCCGCTTTCAGTACTTTGCTGTCGGCGCCGCTGAACAGCAACACGCCACCCTGGTATTCATGTTCAGCCAGATGGCGTAGCAGCTCAATACCGTCCATGCCGGGCATCAGAAGATCCACCAGCAAAATATCGAAGTGGGAATCGGCGTCTTTCAACAAGGTCAGCGCTTCTTCTCCGCTTGCTACACTTTCCACCCGCCCCAGATTAAGTCGTTGCAGCGTCTTGGTGATAATGCTGCGCATGAAGGCGTCATCGTCGATAATCAGGGCGTTCAGGTGACAAAACTGCTTTTCGCTCATAACAATAAATTCTTAACTCTTTTGAACCGTATCGCCGGACCTCGCTCCATCAGTATCGGCCAAGCGGCCGCAATGGGGGGACGGAGCAGTCAGGTGCGCTGGCGGCGGGGCTGCGTGACGGTTGTTGTCGCAGTCGGCTCAACCTCCGTTATGGGCTAGCCAGTTTTGTAAATAATAGTCTACTTTTTCGAACTCTTGCTCAATACCGCTGATTGCGAAGCGGATATCGCGCCAATTGGCGCCGCGCCCGGCCATTTCCGCTTTCTCACTCCACTCGCCCAAGGCCTCTGCGCCAATCGCGCGGGAAGAGGACTTCAGACGGTGGGCTTCAAAGGACACTGCTTCCGGGTTGTCCTGCTGGGCGGCGAGTTGCAGCGCCTGTAGATTGGCGGCGGCGTCCTCCCGGTACTTAGTGAGAATTTCATACTGGACGTCAGTATCCGGGCCAACGGAGTCGCTAAGTACATTCAGATCCACGGAGCCTTCCACCATTTCCGGGTGATCGGCGGGGTTGAGCTTGCGACGCTGGTGCGGCAGCCATTTGGCTAACGTCTCATACAGTTTGCGAATTTCCACAGGCTTGGAAAGATAATCATCCATGCCTGCGTGCAGACAGCGCTCCGCCTCGCCACGCAAAGCGTTGGCGGTAATGGCGATGATAGGGGTGCGCAGACCCGCGCCCTCTTTTTCCCTAATCGCTGAGGTCAACTGGAAGCCGTCCATTTCCGGCATATGGCAATCGGTAAGCACCAGGTCCACCTGACGTTGCTGCCATACCGCCAGAGCCTGACAGCCGTTCTCCACAATAATGCAGTCGAGGCCGAGCCGCTTCAGTTGCAGACGAATAACCTCCTGATTGGTGAGGTTGTCCTCCGCAACAAGTATGCTGACCGGTTGCAGTCCAGGTCGGTTCGGTACATCAAAGCGGGGGATTTTATCCGGGTCCTGAAAGTGTCTGACAGGCGGGCTGCAGCGCCCGGCCGCCGCTGCGGCGGCCATCACGAGATCGTTACGGCACAGCGGGTAGACGTAGACTTTGACGGAATCCGGCGGCGGATTTAGTGACCGATAGCGTCGTGGCGTCAGAATGATAAAGCGCACGTCCTGTCCCCAAGGTTGCCCGCGCAATTTCAGCAAGGGCGAGAGGTCGCTGTCTTGCTCAGCGTAGGTCAGTAGAACGGGCGGGGTACGGTCTAACTGCAGGGCTTTTGAGAGGTGCATGGACGCCTCTTTTATGTCCTGACAGGTTTGCACTGCGGCGCCGAATTTCAGTAAATAGTTGCAGACGGTTGTGCGAGTCAGTTCATCGCTCAGCACCACCAGCGTCTCAATGCCATTCAGAGTCGGAGGCGGCTCTACCTGTGCTCCCGGCGCGGCGGCCAGCGTCAAATTAAGGCGGAACTCCGTACCTTGTCCCGGCTCGCTGGCGACCTCGATGGCCCCTCCCATTATTTCCGTGAGGCGTTTACAAATGGACAGGCCCAAACCAGTGCCGCCATAGCGTCGGGTGGTGGAGCTTTCTCCCTGGGTGAATGGGCTGAACAGCTTGTCCAGGGTGACCTGATCCATTCCTATACCGTTGTCCTTGACGCTGATGCGGATGGAATAGAGCTGGCCGGCGCTGTGCAGAAGGTCGGCGCGCAAGGTGACGCACCCTTGCAGTCCGTTGGCGGTATCCGTGAACTTGGTGGCGTTGCTGCACAGGTTGAACAGAATCTGGCGCAACCGCACTTCATCGCCTACCAGAGCGTCAGGAATGTCTGGGTCCACATAGCAATGCAAGTGCAGATTGCGCTTATTGGCGCTGGCCGCCACTGTCTCTGCGACGCCCTCGATAATTTCCTCTACGGACAGGGTTATGTTCTCCAGCTCCATGCGTCCGGCTTCTATTTTGGAGAAGTCGAGAATGTCATTGAGAATATTCAGCAGCGAGAACGCGGAGTCCCTCACTGTGCTGATCATCTTGGTTTGCTCGGCGCTGAGCTGGGAGTGCGACAGCAGCTCCAGCATTCCCAATATACCGTTCATCGGCGTGCGGATCTCGTGGCTCATGGTCGCCAGAAATAAACTTTTGGCTTCGTTGGCGCTTTCCGCGGCTTCTTTGGCTTCTAACAGCTTGCGATTGGTTTCCGCCAGTTCGGCGGTGCGTTCCTCTACGCGTTTTTCCAGCGCGGTGTTCAGAGCCAGTATTTCGCTCTGGGCTTTGGTGAGCGCTTCGACTTTGTTTTGCAGGCGCGCATTGACCCGTTGGTAATCATCGTGAGTGGTGGACAGGTCGCGGCTGGCGCGCTCCAGTTTCAAGTGCAGCTCCTGCGACTCATCCAGAAGCGGAATCGTATTGTCCAGCACCTGCAACATGGGGGCGAAGATTTGCGCCAGATCATTGAACCAATGGCGGGGGGCCTGCAATAACCAGCAACGCGGCCCTAGTGGCTTCAGCTCAAAAGCGTCGCCGAAGCTGACTATCGCTCCTTGTAAGCGGTCGCTGCGATGATCGACGATAGCGAGCACCTGCTCGGCGTTGTCCGTTACGACTACGACCGGACCTGTCACCAGATCGCGTTTTTGCGGGTGGCGGAAAGTAAAGCCTGGCGGAGCGGGGTCGAGCGTACTGAGTAACCTGGCTTTCATTTATTATCAATGCCCTACGGAAGCGCTAACGGGTTATTCGGATATTAACAGAAGTACATAGGTCATGTTGTGGAACAAATTTCTTGAATAGCCCTTTGCTGTCTTGAGCGGACCGATCTCTCCGAATGAGGGAAAACCTGCAATTGGCAGAGCGGCGCCAAAGTGTTCCGCCAGTGCGAGGATTTCATGCTCTATTTCCTGTCCCAGCAACCACTTGCGCCCCACGCAGCTGACAATGATCGCGGCGACAGGTTTGACTCCCTGGTTGCGGGCTTTTTCCGCAATCTTATATACCTCGCTGATGATAGTTTGCGGTTGCGCCAGACAAACCTGCACGGTTTTACCCTGTTCAATGCCGCCATACAGTCCCAGAAAGCGCTCGGAAACAGAAAAATCAGGCACGATGGAGCGTAATCGAGTGATACCCGGCTCATCGGAATCAATGATTGAAAGCGAGGTGATGCCGCGGTCTGATTGCAACACCGGTTTGCCTGTTTCTCGTTCGATGAAGTCCATGGCGTCGGTGCCGTCGATGGAGAAAATGGTGGCGCCTTCCGCTTTATCGATCACCCCGGGCTTGCCCACCGGGCTCAGTGTGTTGCCGATGGAAATGTCGAAATGAAGTTCGCCGGACGCCGTCATGACTACGACAGCGTCTGAGAGGGCGCGGCGGTTAGCGTAAAGGGTGCAGCTGGCCATCTTGTTATCATCGGCGGCGAAGCCCCCGACTATGGGGATGTCCGTCTCGAACTCCAGCACTTTTTCAATCTGTGAGGCGTCGGCGCGAAAGTCCGAGACCATAAACATGCATGTGGGTTTATCGTCGCCACAGGCTTGCAGCGCCGCAGTGAGGGCTGCGCGCGCAGTTTGCGCAGGTTGGTCGCCGACGCCCGAGGCGTAGGACGCGCGCCATCTGACAAGTCCTTCTGAGTTGAGTCCCAGTGCGCAGGCTCCGATATCCCTGGGGCCTTCGCTTTCAAAGAAACCATCTCCGGTGCTGCCGATAATTACAAGTTCATCATTGCCGATGCTGTCGTACAGCCCTTCGACAAGCTCCTGCGGGTTCTCGTAGTGAACGGTGGAGAATAAGAAAACGACTTCCGGGCGTATCGAAACGAGGACGTCGCCCATCATGGTTCCCGCCCGATACGGATCGGCGGCGTTGGTGGAAGTGGAGCAGGCTTTCATGGGACACCTTCACGGTAACAGCTGTTATTAAAATGACGGCTCAAAGCCAGTGAAATGCATTAGTCCAGGCGTTACCTAAAGTCTAGTTGCTCAATGATGAGAATTCACCCTGCCCAACAAAGTTATCCGCGCCATATTTCGCCTTAATTTTCCCATTGGTTCGCCCTATTTGTTTGTTTTGATAGCCCCAGAGCAGACAAAGGAGCGGGCAAGGTGAACGTTAAAGAAGTAAGTTGGCGGCGGTTCGGATTACATTCTCCATTGGGCAAGGCCCTTATGATTGGCGCGCTGATCCTGATATTGCAGATTCCCATCATGGAGATTAATGGTCTCATCGGGGAGCGCAGCGTCAGATACCATAATGTCGTGACGGAGATCACTGAGAAATGGGGCGGCGAACAGACAGTGAACGGTCCCTTTCTGGTTGTGCCGGTGGATACGATGTCCAGGAGCGCTGATCTTGAAAACCCCAGTAAGCAGGTTGTCAGGACCCACTACCTGATGATGACGCCCACCTTTTTGCACGCGAAGTTCAAGGTCGTCAGCGATAGCCGTTACCGGGGCATTTATGAGGCGCCTCTTTACCACACCGATGCGGATTTGAAGGGAGCTTTCGATTTGCGTCCGCAAATGGCGGAGCTGACGGAAAACCAGGCGTTGCGGTTAAAGGACGCCTATCTTTCTGTCGCCATCGGTGATGTGAAAGCGATTCAAAGCCCGATTAAGTTTCTCTGGAATGAGCATGAAGCGGCTCCCTCGCCAGGCGGCGCCATGGCGGACGTCGACGGCGTACATGTGCGACTGCCGGTAGGGTCGATAAGCACGGAGGCGCCCAATGACTTCAATCTGGCGATACGGTTGAAGGGCGCGCAGGCGCTTTATGTCTCGCCGGTCGGGCAGGAGAGCAACATCGAAATCAACGGCGACTGGAATGATCCAAGTTTTCAGGGGGATTGGCTGCCGGTGGAGCGTAAGCTGGAGCAAGACGCCTTCTACGCCAAATGGGACATCCCTTTCCTGGCGAAAGGGGCGCCCGCCTCATGGACGGGGTCGGCTCCAGCATTGCTGAATCATGTTTCGCCGCTAGTCGGCGTGTCGCGCCCTGCAGCGGGGGCGGGATACCAGGAAATCAGTCGTTCGGTGAAATATGCATTACTGTTTCTCACCTGCACTTTCGCGTGTCTATGGCTCTTTGAAATTATCAGCGGCGTGCGCATTCACGTTATGCAATATCTGTTTACGGGACTCACCCTGTGTTTGTTCTACCTGCTGTTTCTCTCCCTTTCGGAACATGTGGGAACCTGGGCGGCTTATTTGATCGCCTGTGGCGCCGTCATCGGGCAGGTGGGATGGTACGCCGGGCAATTTATCCGGCGGAGGAAACTGACCATCGCCTTCATTACGCTGCTGATTGTCTTGTACGGCTATCTGTTGTCGTTGCTGAACGAACAGGATATGGCGCTGCTTTACGGTTCTCTGGGATTATTTATCATTCTTGGCGCGGCGATGTTCGCCACGCGCAAAATCGACTGGTATAACCTCCGTGGCGGTGATGGGGAGGTTGCGGAAGGGTGATAGGGAGCAACTGGCGCGATGCTCAGAGGTCTTCGCGCCAGCCGTCCAGTTTCAGTTCCTGGCCTTCCTTTACTGTCTCCATCACCACATAGCTGCGTGATTCCCGTACGCCGGGCAACACCAGTATTTTTTCGCCCAGAAGGGCGCGGTACTGGTCCATGTTGGCGACCCGGGCTTTGATGAGGTAGTCGAAGTTGCCAGAGACAAGGTGACACTCCTGCACCTCCGGGACTTTGATCACAGACTCCTTGAAGTCGGCGAAAACGTCCCTGGAGGTCCGGTTCAGGCCGATTTCAATAAACACCACCAAACCCACGCCCAGTTTTTTTGCATTCAGAACAGCGGTATAGCGCCGAATATAGCCGTCTCTTTCCAACCGCTTTACCCGTTCAAGGCAGGGGGTGGGGCTCAGGTTCACCCGCCGGGACAGCTCGCTGTTACTGAGGCGTCCTTCACTTTGTAGTTCGCGCAAAATGGCGTGGTCTATGCGGTCCAGCTGCTTTTTCATTTTTTGCCAGTCAAATATGCTGAAAGTTTTAAAATAAAAGAATAAAACACTGAGTCTGATTTTAACAACAGAGATAAATTCTGCATACAAAGCGTAGACTGGAATTATTACTAACCTTGAGAGGGCTTATTAATGATTGTCGGTGTACCAAAAGAAGTAAAAAACCACGAATACCGTGTCGGATTGACTCCCGCCGCTGTCCAGGAGCTGATTCGCAATGGACACAAAGTGGTGGTGCAAAAGGATGCCGGCGCAGCTATCGACTTCACTGACGACCAGTATGTCGCGGCTGGCGCGGAAATCGCCGCTACCGCTGAGCAAGTGTTCGAAGTCGCCGATATGATCGTCAAGGTGAAAGAACCTCAAGCTCAAGAGCGCGCTATGCTGCGTCCTGGGCAAACCCTGTTTACTTATCTGCACCTGGCTCCAGACGTTCCCCAGACTCAGGATCTGCTGAACAGCGGCGCTACCTGTATCGCTTACGAAACTGTTACTGACGCGCAAGGTCGCCTGCCGTTGTTGTCCCCCATGTCAGAGGTCGCTGGACGCATGAGCATCCAGGCGGCTGCGCGCTGCCTGGAAAAATCCCAGGCGGGTCGTGGCCTGCTGCTGGGCGGCGTTCCTGGTGTAGAGGCAGCGCTGGTTGTGGTTCTTGGCGGCGGCGTGGTTGGCTTCAACGCCACTCAGATGGCTGTCGGCATGGGCGCGCGCGTTGTGGTTATGGACAAGTCCGTAGACGTACTGAGACGCTTCGACGCCACTTTCGGCAACAGCGTACAAACCGTATTCTCCACTGCGCAGGCGGTTGAAGAGTGGGTGACTCAGGCTGACGTGGTGATCGGCGGCGTTCTGATTCCTGGCGCGGCGGCTCCAAAACTGGTTTCTCGCGAAATGGTCAGAAAGATGAAGCGCGGCGCAACGGTTGTCGACGTGGCGATCGACCAGGGCGGATGCTTCGAGACTTCACATGCGACCACTCATGCGGAACCAACATTCATCGTTGACGACGTGGTTCACTACTGCGTAGCCAACATGCCTGGCGCTGTAGCGCGTACCTCTACTCTGGCGCTGACCAACGCAACACTGCCATTCGTTCTGCAACTGGCCAACAAAGGCGCGAAGCAGGCTCTGGAAGACAACGCCTTCCTGCTGCAAGGTCTGAACGTAGTGAAAGGCAAGCTGACCTGTCCTTCCGTCGGTGTGGCTCAGGACATCGAATCCCTGACTCCGGAAGAAGGCTTGGCGTTGCTGTAACAGGCGACATTGTTCTAACGGGTAAAACCGTTAAACCTCCGCACAAGCGCTTCGGCGCTTATGCTCTCTAGTGCATTGGAGAATGGATTCTCGTCTTCCTTGCGGTCCTGAGTGGCCGCTTTTGTTTTTGCGGCCTCCACAAAACAGCGCAGAGGCGGGAAACGTCCTTGTACGGTGCGTTTCCTGCTCGGCGGGACGCCTTAGTTGGCGTAATACATCCACTCAAAATACTCTCTCATTTCCTGCATGACCGTGACCTCATAGGGGTGGGTTAATGCAAACAACAGGCTTTCGTTGGTTTCGGGTTTCATAGCTTAAATCCTTCTTCTCAGTGGTTTAATTGAGACAATCCGTCTTCGTTGAGTTGTGAGTCTATCGTTGGGGTTGGGACACCTCTTTCACTACAGTTTCAGCATAAGCCGTGCCAGCGGATTTCAACTTCCGGGCAATTCACTGAAAGCAAAAGAAAAAGCGTTAATCTTTGGATAGCTTCCATGTAATCGAGGACGTTCTTCCTTCATGTCGTCGCCCCGCATGCTTGCTGCAGGCTCCAAGATGGGGCGGTTATCCTGGAGTCTGGTCTATTTATGTGCGCTTGTGCAGACAAGTGTCGCGTCAGTCAATCCTTGCAGCCGGCTCCATCAGCATTTGTAATCGCTCTGCGCGCATCACCAAAGCCGGGCTTTTTTCATCAAGGCCTAAACGGGTCAGATGCTCCGTCATCGGATGATCGGTCTCGCCTACGGTAAGCCTGACGGTTCCGGCTGGGTAGAGTTTTCCAAACCCCTTTAGGCGTACTTTGGTTTTCGTAAGATGGCGCTCCACCTGGGTGTAAATCAGGAGATTGACGGGAATTACTGGAATGCCGGGCAGCGTCTCGCCGGTCAGAGTGAAAAGCGTTTCGCCGTCAGAGCGGACCTGCGCGTGTATTTGTCTGCGTTGGCTGGCGAGAGTGATCTCCGCCGGAAAGCGCGGTAATCCCCATAACTCTCTACCTGTCGAGAGCGCGCTCTCTGAAGTGACCGGGAGGTCCAACGGAAAAAAGCCGATGCGGCGTTGATTGATCGGTAAATACAAATCCAGCACATTGCTAAGAGGCAGGCTTTCACCTTCTGGCAGCACGGGAATGACCAGTCCGGCTTCTTTATGCGCGCCGATGGCGCAACGCTTGTGCTCGTAGATGCTGACCACAACTAAAGTGTGGGAACCCAGCGCAAAAGCCGGTTTGAGCCCGCTGCCTTTTAGCAGGGATGTCGCCGCCTCCACGGAAACGGGAAAAAATGCATTAATGCAAGCGCTGTCGCGGTAATTGATCGACGCGGAGAGTGCGCTTTTGTCTGTGCTTGGCATGGGAGTTGGAGTGGTTAATCCTAATTTGACTCCGGTCATCGGGATGTCTCCGCAGATGGCGTGGGTTGAGGCGGCGGCTCCTGGCCGGGTGATTTACACAGATTAACACGAACTTTCCCACTGGGTTTGATGTGAGTCAGTTCGCGCAGCCGGCATGCTTCATAGGCCGCCGACATCCTTCCTGCTCCGCATGTGTGGACGTGAATTATCCCGGCGACGAGCAGTTCTCACGCCGGTTGCGCCCGCATATGAATATTAACAAAGAAATTATTGCAAGCATGCGTCGCCAAGTACATTATGCAGCCGATTCCCTGTTGTTTAATGAGAGCGCGGCTGTGACATACTGTTTGGCGATATCCGTTGATGCCGGGTTGGTGTTTGCATCTGACTCCCGTACCAATGCAGGGGTTGATAACGTCAACACCTATCCCAAAATGTATTCGTTCAATGTGCCGGAAAAGGCTTTTGTCACGGTGCTGACCTCCGGTAATCTGGCGACGACGCAGGCGGTGGTGAGGCGGATTTCACGCGACTTAGAGGACCCCTCAGGAGAGGGAGGGCTGGCCGCCTGCAATGATATGAGCGACGCGGCTCGCTACATCGGCGCGTTGAGCGTTGAATTGAAAAATTATTACGAAAAGGATCTGAAGCAGGGCGCCAATTTTGACTGCACCCTGATTGTGGGTGGCCAGTATAAGGATGGCCCCCATGAAATATTCATGGTCTATCCTGAAGGAAACTATATCCAAAGTTCGCCCTATGCGCCGTACCTGCAGATAGGGGAAACCAAATACGGCAAGCCTATTCTGGACCGGGTGATCCGCAGTAATTCCAGTCTTGAAGCGGCGGCCCGGTGCGCGCTGGTTTCCATGGACTCCACCATGCGCAGTAATTTATCCGTGGCGCCGCCGTTTGATCTTCTGGTGTATGAAACCGGCAAGCTGGAGCCGGCGCATGTCATGCATCTGAAGCTGAATTCGCCTTATTATGCGACTTTGCGCAAGCAATGGAGCGAAGGACTTAAGGCGCTGTTTAATGAATTACCGCTTTTCGAGTGGGAGAAAAATAAATAAGCGCCAAGGCGCGGTAGTTGCATAAAAGCGCTGCGATATGATGAATTAACGTATTCTTTGACTGGGCGTTCGCCTCCTGTCCTTGTGGCGGAACAAAGGAGTGAGCGAGAGTCAGCCAGGGATACGTCATAACAATGCAGGCGCTTACCGACGATGACTAAGCAAGGGGGTTGCTATGAGTATTCTGGTAGGGATCAGGCATCGAACGACATACACCTATGACCGACTGGTCAGTCTGTCTCCACACACTGTTCGACTTCGTCCCGCTCCGCACTGCCGCACGCCGATTATCAGTTACAGTCTCAACATTCATCCCAAACCGCACTTCATTAACTGGTTGCAGGACCCTTTCTCCAACTATGTCGCGAGGCTGGTGTTCCCAGAGAAGACTTCAAAGCTGGACGTGGATGTTGATCTGGTGGCGGACTTAACCGCCTACAACCCTTTCGACTTTTTCGTTGAGAGCTTCGCGGAATATTATCCTTTCCAATATCCTGACAAACTGAAAGCCCAATTGGAGCCGTTTCTCGTTACGCAAGAATGGGGCCCCCGCTTTGAATCTTATCTAAAGGCGTTGCCCCGGAAGAAAAAGCTGATCAATGACTTTCTGGTCGAGCTGAATCAAAAGCTGTGCAAAGACGTCCAATATAACATCCGCATGGAGCCGGGCGTGCAAACGCCGGAGCAGACCCTGGAGATAGAGCGGGGTTCCTGTCGAGACACCGCCTGGCTGATGATCCAGTTGTCACGCCGGTTGGGGCTGGCGGCGCGATTTGTATCCGGCTATCTAGTGCAATTGACGTCGGATCAGAAATCTCTGGATGGCCCCAGCGGACCAGAGAATGACTTTACTGACTTACACGCATGGTGCGAAGTTTTTATTCCCGGCGCGGGCTGGCTGGGGCTGGACCCGACTTCCGGCCTGTTCGCGGCGGAAGGGCATATTCCGCTTACCTGCACCCCCAACCCGGAAGAAGCGGCGCCTATTCTTGGTTCTGTAGATGAAGCGGAAGTCGAATTCAGCTTTTTCAACCAAGTGACCCGTATAAAAGAAGACCCACGGGTTACCCGGCCCTTTACTGAACGGGAATGGGAAGACATTGACGCCCTGGGCCAATATATCGATGAGACGCTGACCCGCAATGACGTGCGTCTGACGATGGGCGGGGAGCCGACATTTGTGTCGATCGATGATATGCAATCGGCGCAATGGAACACAGACGCCGACGGGCCTGAGAAACGCCGCTTGGCTTTTGATTTATCCCTGCGACTTAAAAAGCAGTATGCGGAAAACGGCTTCATGCATTACGGCCAGGGCAAATGGTATCCAGGTGAGCCGCTGCCGCGCTGGCAGTACGCCTTGTATTGGCGCAAAGACGGCGAGCCGTTATGGCGGGGGCCGCAAGATGCGTTGATGCATGACGCCAGGCCCGATGATGCGCGTGCGCTTATGGCCGCTTTCTGTCAGGAAATAGGCCTGTCCGACAGTGCGGTGCAGCCCTGTTACGAAGATCCTTTCTATTACATGTGGCGTCATGGACAGCTGCCGGCGGGCGATGACCTGCATGGAGATCATGAGGAGCTGGCGCGCCGCACTTTGGCGCAGGTCATGCAGATGGGGCTGAATCAGGCGGTGGGCTACTGTCTGCCGATTGGCCTGAATCAGGTGACAGGCGTTTGGCGCACCTGTCTCTGGCGTTTTTTACAGGGGGCGCTGTATCTGAGCCCCGGCAATTCGCCTCTTGGTTTCAGACTGCCCCTGGCGAGCCTTTCTTCCCATGAACTCAGCGATGAGTACGAAGTGTATGAACGAGATCCGTTCGCCCCGCTGCCACAGGAGCTAAAACCTCTTTCTAAAGCCGAGAGTCGCCCTCTGGCGGAAATGGCGATTCATACGGCGATGTGCGCGGAAGTGCGCGAGGGCTATCTGCATGCCTTTATGCCTCCGGTCAGTACGCTGGAGGAATATGTCGCGCTGTTGGATGCCTTGTCCCGGGCGGCGACCCGGATCAAGCGCCCGGTGCGCATCGAGGGCTATCCTCCGCCTCATGACGTCAGACTGGTGAAAATGGTGGTGGCGCCGGACCCAGGGGTGATTGAAGTGAATATTCAACCCGCCTCCAGTTGGAATGAGCTTAAGCAGATCACAGAAACGCTGTACCACGAAGCGCGCCTGAGCCGGCTGGGAACGGAAAAGTTCATGTTGGACGGCCGGCACAGCGGTACTGGCGGCGGCAATCATGTCACCCTGGGAGGCCCCACAGCGGCGGACAGCCCGCTATTACGACGCCCGGATCTGCTGCGCAGTCTGATTACGTTCTGGCAGCATCATCCCAGTCTGTCTTACCTGTTCAGCGGCATGTTCATTGGTCCCACCAGTCAGGCTCCGCGCCTGGATGAGGGGCGGGTGGAGCGGATATATGAAATGGAGATCGCTTTCTCTCATATGCCGGCGGGAGACGTGCCGCAACCCTGGTTGGTGGACAGGTTGTTGCGCCATTTACTGACTGACCTGACCGGCAACACCCATCGCAGCGAATTCTGCATTGATAAACTGTATTCCCCGGACAGCAGCACAGGTCGCCTTGGCATTCTTGAGTTTCGCTCTTTTGAAATGCCGCCTCATGCGCGTATGAGCCTGGCGCAAATGCTGTTGCTGCGGGCCTGTGTGGCTCTGTTTTGGGAGCGTCCCTACAAGCATAAGTTGATTGAATGGGGGCACGGCTTGCATGACCGTTTTATGTTGCCTCACTTCCTGTGGCGGGATCTGACGGATGTGCTGCAGTTTCTGGCGGATAATGGCTACCCCTTTAAATCTCAATGGTATGAGTCTTTTCTGGAGTTTCGTTGTCCACGTATCGGAACCATGGAGCTGGAGGGCATTGAACTGGAGCTGCGACATGCGCTGGAGCCTTGGTTTGTGCTTGGTGAAGAAGCGGCGGCTGGCGGAACGGCGCGTTACGTGGACTCCAGTATGGAGCGACTGCAGGTCAAGCTCAGGTTGGCGACGCCCGAGCGCTATGTTTTAACCTGCAACGGACGCGTAGTCCCTATGTCCCCCGGCGGTGAAGAGGGCTGTTTTGTCGCGGGCGTGCGTTATCGGGCCTGGCAGCCGTGGTCTGCGTTGCACCCCACCATTGGCGTTCACTCGCCTCTGGTGTTTGATATTTTCGATACCTGGAATGGGCGCAGCCTGGGCGGATGCACTTACCACGTCATGCACCCGGGGGGCCGCAGTTATGAACATTTCCCGGTCAATGCGCTGGAAGCGGAAGCGCGTCGTATCAGCCGCTTTGAAGATATTGGCCACACTCATGGCCCTCTGATTGCGCCGCCGGTCGTCGATGGCGGCGGGCGTTTTTATCCTCGTCGCGAGCCTCGCGTCGGCGCTGCGCCGCCCCGGCCCAAGCCTAACGCCAGCTACCCCTTAACCTTGGATTTACGCTACGATTAAGCTATGTCAGAAAACATAGCGCCTTCTTCGCAGCCCAGTCTGGACCTGACTGGGCTGCCTTACTCCCCCCTCGCCACCGCATTCGATGAAATGCTGGGTTCCGGCGGCGAGGTGCGTCCTCATTGGCGCGCCTTTGCAGACTATTTTTCCCGGGTGTCCCGGGACAATCTGGGACAATTACGCCGAGATGCGTTGCGTCGCTTAAAAGAGCAGGGCGTCAACTATCATGTTTACGACGACCCGCAGGGCATGCGTCGAACCTGGCAGTTGGACCCGCTGCCGATGGTGATGTCCGAAGCGGACTGGAGCCCAATCGAAACCGGGCTGCAGCAGCGGGCGCATCTGTTTTCGCGGGTGCTGGCGGACCTGCTGGGACCGCAAACCTGCCTGAAGCAAGGGGTGCTGCCGCCGGAGCTGGTGTTGCAGCATCCGGGTTTTTTACGTTCGATGATGGGCTCCGCCGCGTTGCCGTTGAGCCTGTTCGCTGCGGACCTGGCCAGAGGCCCTGACGGGGCCTGGTGGGTGCTGGCGGATCGCACGCAGGGACCTTCCGGCGCCGGCTACGTTCTGGAAGCCAGAATGGTGACCAAGCGTGTATTGAGTCAAAACGCTGTGGACTACGCCATCGCTCCGTTGGCGCAGTTTTTCTATCACTTCAAGCGCCATGTGGCGGCGCTGGCCCCGGATCAGCAAAAAGAGCCCACTATCGTGCTGTTGTCGCCGGGGATCGGCAATGAAGTGTATTTCGAGCACGCTTACCTGGCGGCGCAGCTGGGCATCACGCTAGTACAGGGCGATGATCTGACGGTGCGTCAGGGGAAGGTCTATCTTAAAACAGTGGATGATCTGCAGCAGGTGGATGTGATTATCCGCCGAGTGGACGATGCCTTTTGCGACCCCCTGAACTTCCGCGCCGATTCCATGCTGGGCGTGCCGGGACTGGCGCAGGCGCAGGCGCTTGGACGTGTGGGAATGGCGAATCCATTGGGCGGCGGCTTTCTGGAGTCGCCAGCGATGCTGCCGTTTCTCCCTGCATTGTCGAAGCACTTTCTGGCGGAGGAACTCAAGCTGCCCAACGTGGCCACCTGGTGGTGCGGGCAGGAGAAAGAACTCAAACACGTCCTGCAGAATCTGGACGACCTGGTGATCAAAACGGTGGATCGCCACGCGTTGGTGCGTTTTGGACCCAAAATGAGCGCACGGGAGCGCGATGCACTAAAACGGCGCATCCAGGCGGAGCCTTGGCGCTATGTTGGGCAGGAATTGTTGAGCTTTTCCACCACGCCCACATTGGTCGGCTCGGAGATTCAACCGCGACATCTGGTGTTGCGAGGGTTCGCCGCAGGAGATGGTGAGCAATATGACGTTATGCCGGGCGGCTTGACCCGGGTCTCGCCGGATGCGCATACCTTTCTGGTGTCCAGTCAATCCGGCGGATGGAGTAAGGATACATGGCTGCTGAAAAGCTCTGGCTCCATGCGCGATGTGTTGCGGCTGAGCCCTACCAAACAACGACGCATCGCCTCGGCGGTGCTTACCAGCCGGGCGGCGGAAAATCTGTTCTGGCTGGCGCGCTATCTGGAGCGGACGGAGTCGCTGCTGCGCCATATTCGCGCTTATGTGCGACGCTTGGAAAATTATATCGACTATGGTTTTGACACCGACAAAGCCGTGCTGGAAGGCATGTTGCCGGCAGTGGAGGCGTTCTGTTCTCTTGATCGCGAAGGTCTGCCTACCGTTGAGGATTTGAAACAGTATGTGCTGGACTCCTCCCGCATTGGCGGAGTCGCTTTCAATCTGCGCGGCGCTATCAACTCCGCTTACACCGTGCGGGACCTGTGGTCCGGCGACTGCTGGCGCGCGGTGGAGGAACTTGAGGAATTGCTGGAGTACAGCGAAAAGAACCGCAGCGTGCTGGCGTTGGACCAGTTTATCCAGCCATTCCTTACTGCTCTGTTGGCGTTTTTAGGCGCGAGTCAGGAGAGTCTGGCGTTGAATCAGGGAGGACTATGGCTGCAACTGGGTCGTCGCTTGGAGCGGGCGCAGAACACGCTTTCCAGCACCCATAAAATCTGCGCGGAATTGAACGAAGACAACGAGGCGGGGCTACGGGAAATGCTGCTCGAAGCCCATGACTGCCTGAGTAGTCATCGTCGCCGTTATGGCACTGAGTTGCCTTTTTACACCCTATGGAAACATTTATTACTGGAGCCTACCAACCCGCGCTCGTTGGTCTATGCTGTCAGTGAGCTGGAGCCTTTGTTGAGCTATTTGAACCCAACGCCGCAACAAGGGCTGATCGGTCTCGAGAAAAACGTTCTGGCGATTCTTACGCCGCTGCGACTGGCGGATGCGGTGGAGTGGCGCGACCTCGAATTGACTCAGACAGAGTTGGCTCCCTTTTTGCAAAACCTGACACAACAACTAAATCAGTTCGGTCTGAATATTGAGCACCAATACTTCAAGCACGCCCAACCCCTCACCCGATTCATGCGCTGACGGCGTATTGCTGAGAGTGAAGCACGAGACGGTCTACCGCTATCCGGGACCGGCTTCGCTCGCCTATAACGCCGCCTGGCTGGAGCCGCTGTCCGGTGACGGTCAAATGCGCATTGAGCACCGCTTGAAGGTGGACCCCAAGCCGCAGTTTCAGAATCTGAGAACAGACGCCTTTGGCAATCAGATGCACTACTTTGAAGTGCATAAGCCTCATTCTGCGCTCAAGGTGGTGAGCGAGGCGATTGTGGAACGCCGCCCGAGACCGCATAACGAGGCTTGCGCGGCGCCGTGGGAGCTTGCGCGCTACGCCGCAGCATCCAGCCCGGCGGAGCGCACGGCGCTTTGCTCTTTCGCTTATCCAGACGCCTCTATTCCGATTATTGATGAAGTGATCGACTATACCTTGGTCAGTTTTAAAAAAGGGCGCGCGTTGAATGAAGCAGTAAAAGAATTCTCCGCCCGCATCTATCGGGACTTCAAGTACACGTCCGGCGCCACGCAGGTGGACACCAGCGTCACGGAATTCTGGGAGTTGCGCAAAGGCGTGTGTCAGGACTTCGCCAATCTGGCGGTGTTGGGGCTGCGGGCCATCGGTCTGGCGGCTGCTTACGTCAGCGGCTACGTGCTTACTTATCCTGCGGAGGGCGAGAAAAAGCGCCAGGGCGCGGACGCCTCTCATGCCTGGTTCGCCGTGCATGCGCCGGGCTACGGTTGGATTCATGTGGACCCGACCAACAACATGTGGGTGGCGAAAGAACATATCATCGTGGCGATAGGGCGGGGTTACACCGACGTACCGCCGCTCAAGGGCGTTTGTTACGGAGGGGGCCAGCAGCAGCCTGAAGTTGCGGTAACCGTAGACATAATAAAACGAGAGGATCTCTTCCATGGGCATTCAATGGAAAGACTATAAATACCCTGAACTCTATGACGAATTGATTGATGGCAAAGGGAAGCCAAGGAAAGTGGCGGAAACGTTGGCCAGACATATGGCGGAAATGGAAGACGAGGAACTGGAGCGACTGAAAAGCACCTCCGAGCTGGCGATCAAGGAAATGGGCATCACCTTTACCGTCTACGATCAGGAAGGCGGCTCTATCGACCGGCAGTGGCCCTTCGACATTATCCCCAGAGTGATGAGCAAAAAAGAGTGGGATGTGGTCGACGCCGGACTTAAACAGCGCGTCAAAGCGCTCAATATGTTTATCGACGACATCTATCACGACCAGAAGATCGTTAAAGATAAAGTCTTCCCCAAAGATCTGCTGAGCAAATCCAAGAACTTTCGTAAGCAATGTATTGGCGTGAACCCAGCGCATGGCGTGTGGGCGCATATTTGCGGTTCGGATTTGGTGCGCCATTCCGATGGGCAGATATACGTGCTGGAGGACAACCTGCGGGTGCCGTCGGGCGTGTCCTATCTGCTGGAAAACCGGCAGGTCATGAAGCGCGTATTCGCGGACCTGTTCGGCGACTTCAGCATCTTGCCGGTGGACGATTATCCCTCGCAGCTGTTCGATACGCTGGCGGCGCTATCGCCGCGCCCGGCGGATTATCCTCAGGTCGTGGTGCTGACCCCGGGCATTTATAACTCCGCTTATTTTGAGCACGCTTATCTCGCTCAGCAGATGGGGTGTGAGCTGGTTGAAGGCACTGATTTGGTGGTGACCGATGACGACTGCGTTTACATGAAAACCATTTATGGTCTGGAGCGGGTCGACGTGATCTATCGCCGCGTGGACGACCTGTTTCTGGACCCGGAAGCCTTCAATCCTGATTCCGTGCTAGGCGTGCGCGGTCTGATGCGGGCCTGGTTGAAAGGCAATGTGGCGCTGGCCAATGCGCCGGGCGCCGGCGTGGCGGACGACAAAGTGGTGTACGCCTTTGTGCCGGACATGATCAAGTACTACCTGAGCGAGGAAATGATCCTGCCCAATGTGCCCACTTATTTATGTATGAAGGACGATGATCGCAAATACGTGCTCTCGCATCTGGAGGAACTGGTGGTGAAGCCCGCCAATGAATCTGGAGGCTATGGCATGTTGGTCGGGCCTAGGTCCACCAAAAAAGAGCGGGAAAAATTCGCGGAGCTGATTGAAGCCGACCCGCGTAACTATATCGCGCAGCCGACCCTGAATCTCAGCACTGCGCCTACGCTGGTGGACGGTAAGGTGGAGCCGCGACACCTGGACATGCGTCCTTTCATTCTTTCCAGCGACCAGATTTACGTGACCACCGGCGGACTGACCCGGGTGGCGCTGAGAAAAGGATCGCTGGTGGTGAATTCCTCCCAGGGCGGGGGGAGTAAAGATACTTGGATCATAGACGAGGAGGCCTGAAATGCTCTCACGAGTAGCCGGAAACATATACTGGATGGCCCGGTATCTTGAGCGTGCGGAGGACATGGCGCGCCTGATCAACGTCAACGCCAATCTGACCCTGGACTTGCCGAAAGGCTTGTCGCCAATTTGGGGACAGCTCATCGCCATCACCGGCGTCGGCGAACTTTATGAAGGTGAATTTGATGAGCGCTCGGTGCTGAAATTCTTGATTGCGGAAAACAACAATCCGGTTTCCATCCTGTCCTGTATGGCCTATGCGCGGGAAAACGCCCGCACCATTCGCGATGTCATTCCCCGGGAAGTGTGGGAAGCCATCAACCGGGTTTACCTTTACGCCAAAGATCATGCGCAACAGGCGTTGACCAAGCGCGGTCGTTATCCTTTTCTTTTCGAAATCATCAGTGAATGCCAGCATATAACCGGTATTCTGGCGGGCACGATGAATCACGACGCGGGATATACCTTCCTGAAGGTGGGGCGCAATCTTGAGCGGGCGGATATGACCAGCCGCATCATCGACACCCGTTCCGCTAACTTGGTGCCAGACGCCATAGTGACCAAAGCCACTAACGATAACCTGCAATGGATGAGCGTGCTCAAGTCGCTGACCGGCTATCAGATGTATCGGCGCGAAATGCAGGTGCGTATCCAACGCCAGGAAGTGTTGAAATTCCTGATTCAATCGAAAGTGTTCCCCAGGGCGATAGCCCATGCCATGTCGGAAGTGGAGAAAGCGTTGGAGTCGCTGCCGAACCATGAAAAGGCGCAATTGGTGATTCATCGCATCAACCGGCAGATCGACAATGTGGAGATCGCCAAGCTGAAGCAGACGGAGCTGCAGAACTTTATGGATCAATTACAGGTAGGGTTTGCGCAGACTCATGAGGAACTGGGCGTCGCCTATTTTGGCGGCCAGGTCAGCGCTCAGACGCAGAGCCAGGACGCAGCATAGCGGCTGCGCCCTGTATTGGATCACTCCAGCAGAGACTGGGCGAAGGCGATCAGCTCTTCCGCCGCTTTCTCCCGGATAGCAAGGGTGTCTTCAGGATCAATATCGTACTTCTGCGCCAGTAAAGTGAAGTCCTCTGCGCGCAGAGATACGGTCAGGCGGGGACGGATGGGGGTTTTGTTGTAAGACAGCCCCAGTATCTTGCGAATCATGTCCGGCGGATTCAGGTCCTGCTCCAGAGCCGCCCGCTTCAACACTTGCTGCACTTCCTTGGATACGTCAAAAGCAAGTTGGGTGGCTCTCACCGCTTTTTGTTCTTCAAGCCAACGATCTTTACCTTTATTCAACGTTATCTCCTGGCGCCGCTCCGGTTATCAGGTCGCCTTTCATATGATTTCTCATTGATAGTAAAAGCAGCCTGTGAGGGCTGCGTAGATGTCATTAGCATGTTTGTCGCAACGCATTTAAGACTTCTGCGCCTTCAGGCGATCAAGAATGTCGCGGGCGCTGTGTTTGTCCCCGGTCAGACCGGCGGCGTCAAGTCGCTTGGCCAATGGGTCTTCATTACGCTCAGCCTGTAGTTCTTCGCCGGCTTCTATTTGATAGTCCGTCATCTGCTGGCTGCGCTTGATGCGCTCAAGCGTCTCTCGCGCCGATCCCAGATTGGCGTTGTGGGCGGCGGCGCTGTCTGCAATCTGCAGCGTGGCTTTTTGCACTTTATCTGTAGTCTGTACGACAGCGAGATCGCGCTCGTTATCGGCGATTAATTTTTCCGCCTTCTGAATATTGTTCTTGAGACGCTGGATCTGCTCGTTATAGCGGCGGCTGATGGCTAGCTGTTCGTTCACGTCCGCTTCCAGCTTGGCGATTTTCTCCGCTGCTTGCAGGGCGAGCGCTTCGTCATTCTGTTTGAGCGCGGCCAGGGCTTCGGCTTCACGCTTGGCGATGTCCAGGCGTAGAGACTTTGTTGTGGCGTCCGCCTCCAGTTTATGGGCCATGACATCCGTCAGGCTGCGTTTTGCGTCCTCAATATGGCCTTTGGCGGTATCAATTTCTTTTTCAATGGCGCGTACGCCGTCCGCATCCATCACGGCTTCTCCCATTTCCCTCACGCCCCCGCGTAATGCGGTCAGTAGCTTTTCGATGATGCTGCTCATGGAACACCTCCGGTGATCTATTTCAAATACTCTTCAAAGGCCTGGAAACAGTCGTTGGCGTTGCGGGCCAAGGTCACCAGTTCTTTCAGGACGTTTTCGAGAATGGATAGAGGCGACAGGGCGCCGTAAATGACGTAGAAGTCGTCGACAATGGCGAAAGCGCTCAGGGGCATCGGTAAGCTCATTTCCAGTAGCGACTCATTTAACTCCGCGAGACGGGATTCCAGCAGTTCCCCCTTGCGGAATAGATAGCTGATGCATAGGATTTGTGTCTCTGTAGCGGTTACGTATATCGGTAATGCATCCAGGTCCGACACCTGCACCTGCAACACCTCCACTTCTCCCCGAATCGGGAGGCAGTCGAATGTGTGGCCTTCATAAGCGGCGTCGGATAACTTGAGGGCTAAATCGTTTATTAAACTCACCGTTGTCTCCTCGCGACATAATATGTCCCGCGTCGATCGTAATGGTCGCGCCATATCATGTCAATCTAAAAAAGCGTCGGATTTACAGCTAAGCTTAAACGCTAAATGATTTGTTTGAAGGACGAAATTTTCTGTTGACATAATATGGCCGTCCTGAGTATTAATGACATAGTATGTCGTAAGAGGTGAGATATGGAAGCATACTTGGCAACAATTTTTTCGTTTCCGACTGTGGTTTTCACAGTCCTTTTAGGGATTGTCGTCTGCTATTGGATTCTCGCCATTATCGGCCTGCTTGACCTTGATCCTTTCGATTTGGATCTTGATCTGGATGTGGCCGACGCGCAGGGGTTGGCGGGATTGATGGTTACCCTTGGCTTAACCGGCGTTCCACTGCCTTTGGTGTTGAGTTTCCTGGCCATGTACGGCTGGCTTCTCACCTATTTCGTTTCACTGTATATCCTGATTCCCATGTTTGGAGGCGTTATCCTGTATATCGCTGGAGCAGGCGTTATCGCCATCGCCTTTGGGATATCTATTCTGTTGACGGCTAAATCCATACGGCCTTTGCGTCCTTTGTTTCGCAAAGCGTATGGGACGGCAAGCGCTAAGGTCGTTGTCATCGGAAGAACCGGGACGGTTCGTTCAGGGAGCATCAGTGAGACGTTTGGTGAAGCGGAAATAACCATAGACGGCGCGCATCTCATTCTGAAGGTCAGGGGAGAGGCGGGCTTGAATCTGAAGCGTGGAGATAAAGTCATATTCATTAAATACCTGGAAGCGGAAAACGCATATCAGGTGATGCCCGAAGAAGACTTTTTGGCGGACTCTTGATAGTCGCTTTGCAATATTTCGAACTAAATAAATTCATAAATCAACTAGGCATAGAGCTAGGAGAAAGTAGCTTATGGAAGCGGGAGCTTTTATTGGTGTTTCTGTTTTTATCGGAGGTGGTTTCCTAATACTGCTGGGAATTATCGGCCTGTTTAAAGCCTTCTACAAGAAAGTAGAACAAGGACAAGCGCTGATTGTTAACGATACAACGACCCAGCCGAAAGTGTATTTTACCGGCGCCATGGTGCTGCCGGTTCTTCACAAAGCCGAAACCATGAAAATTTCGGTTATCACGCTGGAGATTGATCGCCGCGGTAAAGACGGCCTGATCTGTCAGGATAACCTGCGCGCTGATATTACTGTCGCGTTCTATTTGCGGGTGAACGAGACCGCGGAAGACGTGCTGAAAGTGGCGAAGGCGGTGGGCGTGTCCCGCGCATCCGATCGCGTCGCCGTCAACGAGCTGTTTAACGCCAAGTTCTCTGAGGCGCTGAAGACTGTCGGTAAGCAGATGGAGTTTCTGGGTCTGTTTGAAGACCGTATCGGCTTCCGTGACCGCATTGTTCAGACCATCGGTAACGATCTGAACGGTTATGTTCTGGAAGACGTCGCCATTGACTATCTGGAGCAGACGCCTAAATCCAGCCTGGATTCCAGCAATATCCTCGATTCCGAGGGTATCAAGAAAATCACCGAGATCACGGCTCAACACAATATCCACACCAACCGTCTGGAGCGTGACGAAGAGCTGGAGATCAAACGCAAGAACGTCACCACGCGCGAAGCCATGCTGGAGCTGGAGCGCCAACAGGCTGACGCTGAAGCGAAGCAGAAGCGTGAAGTGGAATCCATTCAGGCCCGTGAAACGGCTGAGACTCAAAAGGTTCGCGAAGAAGAGCGCAAGAAAGCGGAAGAAGCGCGCATTCTGACGGAAGAGCAGCTGTCGATTGCGGAAGAGAATAAGCAGCGTCAGGTTGAAATTGCGGTTAAAAACCGTGAACGCGCAGTGGCGATTGAGCATGAAAAAGTTGAAAAAGCCCGTCAGTTGGAAATGGTCAACCGCGAGCGTGAAGTCGAATTGCAGCGTATCGCCAAAGAGAAGGAGCTGGAAGAGCAGCGTAAAGTCATCACTCTGACAATCAGCGAGCGTATCTCCGTCGAGAAGAAAGTGGCGGAAGAGGAAGAGCGCATCAAAGAAGTTCGCGAAGTGTCTCAGGCGGAGCGCGAGAAGCAAGTGCGTATTCTGGCGGCTCAGGCGGAAGCCGACGAGCAGCTGGTCAAACAGGTGAAAGCGGCGGAAGCTGAGAAAGAAAAAGCCGTGTTCCGCGCTCAGGAGATCAACACCATTGCGCAGGCGGAGCTGGAAGCTTCTTCCAAGAAAGCGGAAGCCAACAAGAAAGAAGCCGAGGGCATCCAGGCGATGGAAGCCGCATCAGGGCTGGCGCAGGCCCGCGTAGCGGAAGCCAAGGCGGCCGCCTACGAGCGCGAAGGACAGGCGAAAGCCAATGCCCAGAAAGCGGAAGGTCTGGCGAAAGCGGAAGTCATCGAAGCCCAAGCTGCCGCCAACGAGAAGAGTGGTCTGGCGGACGCCAAAGTGCTGGAAGAGAAACTGACCGCCAAAGCGCGCGGCGACGAGAGCATTGGTATGGCGAAAGCGCGGGCGGAAAGAGAGCTGGGCGCGACCGAAGCGGAAATCATCCGTCAGAAAGCCAAGGCGGAAGCAGACGGCCTGGTGGAGAAATTCAACGCGATGGGCAATATGTCTCCAGAAGCGCGCGAATTCGAAGAGTTCCGCATGCGTATGGACGCCGCCATCAAAGAAGTCATGGCGAGCATCGAAGCCAACAAGTCTATTGCGACCGATCAGGCGCAAGTGCTGGCGCAAGCGCTGCAGAAGTCCAATATCGAGATTGTCGGCGGCGGCGGGGAATATTTCGAGAGCTTCTCCAAAGCACTGGCGGTTGGCAAAGCCATCGACGGCGTGGCCGGCAAGAGCCAGGCGGTGCAAGCGGCGCTGGACAAGCTGTTGTCCATCACCGGCAAATCGTCCGGCGAAAAGTCCCACTAACCCTTCGATCCTTTCTTTACAGTCTGACGGGCGACCTGGGTCGCCCGTTGAGCTGATCTGATAGAACCGCAGTTTGGATGGAGTCTTTATGACATCGCAAACCAATGATCTGGTTGAAAACGCCGTTGCTGAAGGGGGCGCTTATGAAGTGCTGCGCAAACGCCTTCAGGAGCAGGGGCTTCGCCTGCGTGAGCTGGTGGAGGCGCTCAACAAGGAGCGTCTGCAAGAGTTCGGCAGCTCCGATATGGACATCCTCAGTCGTATCCGGGTGCGTACCGAAAATAATTGCGTCGCCCGCGACATCGTGCGGGTCGGAGATTTTCTGTTATTCGGATACAACGTTTTTATCGGCCTGAAGAAAGAAACCAAAGTCTCCGATGTTTTCGCGCTGTATCAACTGACCGAAACTGAACAGGGACTGGAGCTCAGCGAGCATACTTCAGACGGAACCTTTCTGGCGGACGCCAAGTTCCAGTCCGATTTCAATGAGCTGTACACTTATTACAAAAACGCCAAGCTGTTGCAGATAGTGGTGCGCCAGGGGCGTCTGTTGGCGGCGTTTCAGATTGGCGAGCGTTTGGAGGATCTAAGGGTTTTCCAATGGGCGGTCAACGCCGCTGGTGAGGTGGAGAGTTACATCGACAATCGCGGCGAGCGCTATATTCAATTGCCGCCGCGCCATGATTTCGAATGGACCGAAATCAAACGGGAGCAAGTGATCGAAGGCCTGCACCCGCACATCAATATTCTCGACACCCTGTTCGTCGATAATATTCGCGGTGATCTGACGTTCAAGATAGAGAACAACACCCGCACCGGCGAAGGCATCTTTTCCGATCCGGTTGAGGACGAGAATCAGTCGCTGGACGACGGCCAGTTCTTTTACGCGCAAGTGGGCGAGCTGATCCTGATTAAGGTGCTGCCATATCGGGAAGAGAGCTGGCGCTACTACGTTTTCAACAAGCGCCTCAGTAAAGTGACGCGCATCGACGCCATCGGCCAGTCCTGCGTTCAGCTGCCGGAAGATCATGGCCTGATGTTTCCTGGCGGCTATTATCTGGAAACCGGCGAACTCAAACACTTTGACGAAGAGATAGACGGTTTTCGCTTCAAACGTATGATTCGCTCACCCAATGGTGAGGACGTGTTGTTTGTCTTCTATGAAATTCCCCAGGGCATCAGTGGCTTATACAGCTACAACCTGATCACCAAGTCCCTGCAGAACCCCATCGTCGGTCATGGCTACGCTTTGCTTAACGACGGGCGCATGGTGGTGTTCACGGCGGACGACGAGCCGACGCGCATTCATCCCATGCAGGTATGGAAGACGCCTTATTTCAGCGAAACGTTTGCGGCGCAGGAAACCACCAGCCAGACGTTTCTGGGGCGTATCGGCAACAAAGAGCTGGTGCGGGGTATTTCTGATCTGCTCAGCATTTGTCGTCTTGTGGAGCAGAATGTCGCCTCGTTCGAGCATTACAACTCATTGATCAAATCCGCGATGCGCTTGTTCGACCAGTATTACTGGCTGGACTCCAAAGAACTGGCGGAGGTGCACGGGCTACTGAAAGAGCTGGTCGCCAGTGGCGAACTGGTGCTGGACGAATATGAAAAAGTCGCGTCGATTCAGGACAGCTCCCGCACGGCGCTGGAGCAGGCGGCGGCAGACAAGAAAAAGCTGATTCAAAGCCTGTCGCCGGAATCCTGGAGTCAGCCGGGAGATTTCGTCAACGCGCTGGATAGCGCGCGCAAGTTGCGCGGCCGATTGATGACTTTACGGGATTATCGCTATATCGACCTCTCGGCGATCGACGCAATGGAAGCTGAGCTGGTGGAGACCGAGCAGGAACTGGCGCAGGAAACCGTTAAGTTTCTGGCCACGCCAAAAGCGCTTGATGGTTATTATGAGCGTCTGGATGAACTCACGGAAAAAGCCGAGAAGTTGGAAACGCGGGTAGAGCTTAAGCCGTTACTGGAAGAGTTCGGCTCCATCAGTGCGGGTCTGGATTTACTTTCTGAACTGGTGGCCACACTGGAAGTGGAAGACGCGGTGCAGCGCACGCGCATCATTGACGGCATCTCCGAGATTTACGCCAAGATCAACCAACAGAAAGCAAAGGTTCAGAACAAAGCCAAATCGCTGGGCTCGAAAGAAGCCACAGCGCAATTCGCCGCCCAGTTTCGCCTGTTCGAACAGAGTTTGAGCAATGCTCTTGGCCTGGCGGACACTCCTGATAAGTGTGACGAACTGCTTTCCCGCCTGCTGAACCAATTACAGGAATTGGAAGGGCAGTTCGGCGAGTTTGACGAGTTTCTGGGCGATATCCTCGCCAAACGCGATGAAGTGTACGACGCCTTCGACAAGCACAAACAGCGCCTGATCGAAGAGCGTCAGCGTAAGACGCACACCCTGGCGGACGCCGCCGGACGCATTCTGGAAAGCATCGGCAAGCGTAGCCAGCGTTTCCAGCAAATGGATGAAGTGAATACATTCTTCGCTTCGGATGCGTTGGCGCAGAAAGTTCGACAGATCGTAAAACAGCTGCGAGATCTGGGCGATCAAATTGCTGCGGACGACCTGGAAAGCCGCCTGAAGTCCGCCAAGGAGCAAGCGGTCAGAGGGTTGCGGGACAAAACGGACATTTTCGAAGAAGGCGGCAAGGTTATCAAACTGGGGCCGCGCCACCGTTTCAGCGTTAATACCCAGGAGCTGGATCTGTCAATTCTGCCCAGGGACGACAAGCTGTTTATCCACGTCACTGGCAGCGACTACTACCAGCCTATCGACGACCCTGAGCTGGACGCCTGCCGTCGCTATTGGGACATGACATTGATGTCGGAAACGCCGGATGTATACCGCTCCGAGTTTCTGGCGCATCGATTTCTGGAACATATTAACAGCCCCAGACAAACAGCTCTCAAGGATAAGGTGATGCAGGCGCTGGCCGCGGGCGATGGCGTTCAGCCATTTGTTACGGAATTCGCCGGGCCTCGCTATAAAGAAGGTTATGAGAAAGGCATCCATGACCATGATGCGGCGTTGATTCTGGCCAAGGTTCTGCCTGTGATAAGTCAGGCGCAATTGCTGCGCTACACCGGACGCATTCGCGCTTTAGCCTGTCTGTTCTGGTCTGCGCGTCAGCACGATGAGGAAAGCGCCGCCTGGCGCGCGCAGGCGCGAGCGGCGCAAATCATGCTGGATGTGCTGAACAGTCCGCAGGCGATGATGCAACTGGAAGACGCATTGGGGCGTCTGCTGTGGGAGTTTGTAGAGCGGCAACGCCTTGATTTCAGCGAGGTGGATGTGGCTCAGGCGGCGGCCTATCTGGCTGCGGAACTGGGCAAGGACGCGCTGGCGTTTGAGTCTGGCAAGTACGCAATGGACAGCTATGAGCGTATGAAGCTCAACCTGCAAACCTCCACTGCCTGGAATATGCTGCAGGAAAGCATGAAGTCGCTGGATGGCGACCTGGGCGCGCGCTGGCGTTTGGCGCAAAGCTGGTTGCAGGCGTTTCTGCAGAAGGCGGACCAGACATTTGAGGATTATCATTACGAAGCAGTCGCTATTCTGGCCGCGGAGCAGGAAATCCCCAGAGATAAACGGGAGGTCGACTTGCGCTTCGCTGTGTCCGGTCTGCTGGGATCGCACCCACGGATCAAAGAGCAGACGCTGCAATTGGCGCTGGACGACTTCATGGCCAGGATGACGCGTCACGTCGAAGAAGACATCGCCGGCTATGAGCGTTATCTCAAACTGCGGCAGCAGAAACTGGAGCAGGCTCGCAAGATGCTGCGCCTGAATGAACTGAAGCCTCGGCCATTGACCTCGTTCGTGCGCAACAAGCTGATCAATGACCACTACCTGAAATTTATTGGCGATAACCTCGCCAAGCAGATGGGAACGGTCGGCGAAAGCAAGCGTACTGACAACATGGGCTTGCTGATGATGATATCTCCACCGGGATACGGTAAGACCACTTTGATGGAGTATACCGCCAGCCGTCTGGGGCTGACCTTCGTTAAAGTGAACTGTCCTTCCCTGGGTCATGATGTGGTTTCGCTGGACCCTGAAAAGGCTCCTCACTCGACAGCCAGGCAGGAGTTGATCAAGCTGAACTTTGGTTTCGAGCTGGCTAATAACGTCATGCTGTATCTGGACGATATCCAGCATACTCACCCAGAGTTTCTGCAGAAATTCATCTCCCTTTGTGACGGCACGCGAAGAGTAGAGGGGGTCTGGAATGGAGAAACACGGACTTACGACCTGCGTGGCAAGAAGTTCTGTATCGTCATGGCGGGCAACCCCTACACGGAGAGCGGCGAAACCTTCAAAGTGCCGGATATGCTCGCCAACCGGGCCGACATTTATAACCTTGGCGACGTTTTGGGTGGCATGGAAGACGCCTTTGCGATGAGCTATATCGAGAACGCGATGACATCCAACCCAGTCTTGGCGCCACTGGCGACCCGGGATATGGAGGATTTCTACAGGTTCATTGATGCGGCGAAGGGCCGCGAAGTCGCTGCGACGGATATGAAGCACACTTACAGCGGCGCTGAGTTCAAAGAAGTGGTCGATGTACTGGGCAAGCTGATGGACGTGCAAAAAGTCGTGCTGCGGGTGAACCAGGAATATATTCGCAGCAGCGCCCAGGCCGACGCCTACCGCTCCGAGCCCACATTCAAGCTGCAGGGAAGTTATCGCAACATGAATAAGCTGGCGGAAAAAATCACCTCGGTGATGACGGGAGATGAATTACAGCAACTGTTGGAAGACCATTATCAAGGAGAGTCGCAGCTGTTGACTCAGGGGGCGGAAGAGAACCTATTGAAGCTGGCGGAATTGCGTGGAACGTTGACGTCTGATCAGCAAATCCGCTGGGCCTCTATTAAGGAAGAATTCGCCAAAAACCGTGGCCTGAAAGACATGGATGCATCACAGCAGGCAGTGCGCCAACTGAGGGAAATGACGGATGGATTGCGCCGTCTTACTGAGGTTGTCGGTCAAGGGAACAAGCCTGCTTTGCCGGTGGAAGCGTCTAAGGACTACTCCGCTGATGTGGTCAAGCAGCTGGCCAGAATGGTCAAGGCCATGAGCGACTTAAAAGACGCAGCGCCGAAAGTGGACGTGGCGCCCAAAGTGGAAGTCGTCAACCAGCCCATGCCTGGACTGGATAAAATTCTCGCGACCCTGGCTGACACTATTCAAAACAGCATTTATCCCCTGGTAAAAACGATGGATGGTAAATTGCAGTTGGACCTGGAGACCCATAAGCGCATGGCGGAGTTAAACGCCAAAATAGACAGTCTGCGTCTTGAGCTGAAGAAACCGGAAGCTTAAATAGGTAGAGGCGGCTGCCTCTACTGATATGACAAAGCGGGCGTTAAGCCCGCTTTTTTGTGCGCTAGCGATTGGCGGAGTAGGGATCTTTCGCCAGCAAATAGGCGATCATTGATTTCTGCTTGGGCTGCTTGTCCAGCCACTCGCGAATTCCTTGCAGTTTGGCGTATTCCTCTTTGCCGAACTCTTCTTCATACAAGGCTTCGAAGACGTCCCGAGCTTTGCTTTCACGAATCTTGCGCTGCCAGGGATCGGTGAAAATCGCATTCAACTTGGTGGCGAGTCCTTCCCGCTTCAGCAGTTCCCACTCTCCTTTATCCAGCCACATGGCGAGAATTTCCGGGCTGAGGTCGAGTCGATGATCGGTATTTTTTGAAATACGATATTTCAGCATCAGGCGGCCGGTTTTAGGGCAGAGCAGCGCTTTTTTGGAATCTTCCGCATTAACGGCGAGATCAAAGTCAACTTCGGTTAGTGAGTGCTCGGAGTTCAACCAACGCAGATAGTCCTGCAGATAGATCAAAGTTCCGCCGCAGTTATCACAGATATGGCAGGCCAGTAGATCTTCGAGGAAACCGGGCTTCAGTGCGCCTGAGTTACAGCTTGTGCATTTCATGGAATCGTCTTCCTTTAGTAGAGGCTGTCGTGAGGAAAAGCGCTGATAGATGGCTTTTCACTCCGCGCCGCGGCTGGATAAGCGCGGACGCCCTTAAATCGAAGCGTCGCCAACAGAAAGTATGCAGGATGCCTTCCGCCGGTCATATTGTTTAACCGGGCAACGTTCAAATACGAACAGGTATTGTATTAAGTCAGAGAAGGAAACGACAGGCCCAAATGACTCAATGAATCAGTGAGGATATGGCGCGTTCAATGGGGAGGCATGGCTGTTATTCTGGAAGCGGGAAGAGAAAGCCGCCATTGAAGCGGAAGGTGGCGTTGGCCCTGACTTCGCCTGCTACTGGCGTATACTGCTGCCAGTGTATGAGCAGGCGTAAAAGGGGCGCTGATCACGGAAACCTAGTTGGTTTCGTTGTTCAGCACTAACGTTCTTTTCCTTTTCACAACAACCTTCGGCGTGTGGGCCGGGGCTGACCTGCCGCCATAATAATGGCCTCGGTCTTCTGTCCTTGCAGTACTTTCAATGGCGGATTTAGACTCGCGTATAAGTTGGCATACTTGAACCGGCGACAGGTGCTTGGGTACCTGGATAGGTCTCAGCTCCACAATTTCCCCGTTCCGTAGTTCAAAAGCCATTTCGAAACCACTTATATGACGAGCTATATTGAGTTTTGAATCAATGTTCCATTCCATGTGATTCACGCTCCGTAGTTTTTCTGGTTATCTAGGGTGTTGCCGGTAGACGAGGTCGCCTCCATACGATTTAAGTGGGCCTTACCAAACCTGGAAGGCGTCCTTTGCTGGAAAATCGAAGAGGGCGTGAGAGCCTTCCACAATCCTCCAAACAAGACTTGGATGATCCCGCAAGGGGGCGTCCACGAACTGGCCGGAACGGCTAGTATAGTCACTTACGCGGCGAATAATAACAATGACTGTGTAACAGGATGTATCCCGGCAAAAGCGGCGCCAGGATTATAAGGTGAGCGGCGCTCAGATTAGTTGCGATGCGCCGGTGATTTTTGCGACGAAAATGCGTCGATATGGTAGTTATCTTAGCAGGAATATCTTCTTATTGTGTGGAGGTAATGTAAAAACATGTCAAATGCCGCCGCTGCGATATTTGCCTGAGCCAGAGGCTGCTGCGATAGGTAATCGCCGCGCCAGAGCGCGGTTAAAAATAGACGTCGTCGGGATTGAAGCGGTAGTCGCCCATGTTCTGTTTGCGCTCCTGGCGTAGTCTGCGAGCTTGCGCCTGAGCTTGCAGGCCCCAAATGCTGACGGCGTTTTCAAGAAGATCAAAGTTGATGTTCAATAGCGACCCGGCTATCGCATTCATCGCCGCACGGGCTTGTTGAAAGCTGTGATAGGGACCCTGTAGTTTCACCTTTACTGCAGGTTTGCTCTCCGGACCCGCCAGCGCAATCAAGGTATAAGTGGCGTCGCCTGTATCTTTGATAAATAACTCTACCCGTTGCCGGTCATTGCCCGAGAGGGCGCAGAATTTGGCGTCGTCAGCAAGAGGGGAACGGTAATCCAGACGCATAAGCTTCTCCCATAGTGGTACTGCCGGGAAGTTTTTAATGTGCACTGAATTATTTGTTGGCGCAATGACATTGATCGAATTTTGCGCTGTTTTACCGTTTTGTAGAAATGCGGCGTCTCAGGACGCCGCTACTTTTGCTGTCGGGATGGCGCAGAGGTTACGCAGCTCGTCCATTCGTTCCGAGAGTATGTCTTCTGCGGCGATGGCGCGTTGCTCTTCGAGGATGTCTTGAAGAATCTCCACTGTCGTCAGCGGATTCGCCAGCACCACTCTGAATACGACGCAGGCTTGACCATCATACGCGGCGGGATTCAGACGCGTGCGGGACACGAACGCCTTGCCCCGCGCCCGTTGGGTTTTCTGAATGCCTTTGGTGATTCGGCTGAGACAATCGTTGATAGCCTGCCGGCGCTCTTCATCGGCGAACTCAAAGGCCTGCCTGACCCAGACGGGATGATAACGGTAAGTGAGGATATTCAGCTCGGGCTCGCTGACCAGTTCGAAGTCGTCCGCCTGATCGATCATCGCGGCGAAGGTCTTGGCCTTTTCGATACCGAGATCTATCAGAATTTCGTAACCGGTGCGGCCGATGATTTTCAAACCGGACTGGATGAGCATGGCCATGCCCGGGCGAGAGCCTTCAAGGGTTTTACTGCCAAGGTCGCGAGACCCCTGACGAATAATATATTGAGCATGATGCTCAATGGCGTTGCTGGTGGATGGCGTCTTGAACACCACCAGCCCTGCGCCCATGGGCACATAGAGCTGCTTGTGGGCGTCCATGGTGACGGAGTCAGCCAGTTCGATGCCTTTCAGCAAGTGCTTGTAGTTGTTGGAGAATAAAGTAGGGCCGCCCCAGGCTGCGTCTACATGGAAGTAGGTATTGAACTCTTTGGCGATGGCCGCCATGTCCTCTAAAGGGTCAATGTTGCCGGTTTCCGTCGTGCCGGCGATACCCACCAGGCTGATAACGCGGACGTTGGCGTCGCGTAATTTTTCACAGGTGGCGCGCAGGGCCTGTAAGTCTATCTTGTTATTCGCTCCGGTCGGGATGGCGATAATATTATCGCTGCCCAAACCAAGCAGGTCGGCGGACTTACTGAGAGAATAGTGGCCTCGTTTGGAGACCAGCACCGCCGCGCCTTCATAACCATAATGCTTCAGGGCTTTGAACATGCCTTCCCGGCGTACGCCCTTGAAGACGGAGTCTGCGGGAAAGCACAGGTTTCTCGCCACCCACAGCGCCGTGATGTTGGCCACTGTGCCGCCCGAGCACATGCTGCCCAGCGCCACGCTACTGTTGTGCATCCACTCATGGTAGTAAGCGTCGTCACGGTCATAGACGAGGCGATGCATCATACCGATAACTTGACGCTCCAGCGGCGTAAAGGCTTTGGAGGTTTCCGTCTTCACCAGGTTCTGGTTCAGCGCGATCATGATTTTCGACAGCGGCAGCATGAAATACGGCAGCGCTGACGTCATATGGCCGATAAAGCTGGGAGAGGCTGTATGCACAGACTGTGAGACGAGCTTATCCAGCAAAAACTGGGTTTGCTCGGAGACGAACACGGGATCTTCTGGAATGCGGGACTCGGCGAAGTCTTTCTCCATTTCGCTGAGATCTTTTTCCACCGCCACAATGTGATCCTGTAGGAATCCGGCCAGATTTTGTGAAATTTTCTGGTCGATTCGGCCAAGTGTGGAATTGGGCGCCTCGGGGATGGTGAATACCCGATACATGGTTTCCAAACTGGCTTTGGCGATTTTTTTGGTCTTCGACATAGGACCCCGCTACCGCTTAATGGCGCTTTCGGGACGCGCGGAGCCGTCCCCGCGTGTCCAGCAACAATATTCCTGGGCTCTGTCACGCCGCAGGGGGCGGGCTGAGCCGACGCGCAAGTATAGAGGTTGTCAAATACAAGCGCCAGTCGCCCGATATTACACCACTTAGCTGCTGTTTTGCATCAATCCGGCATCCTGTCGAGCCCGCTGGTATGGGGCTCGGGGTCTTACAATGGCTCTTGTTCGAAGACCGTGATGCGTGCATCCAGGTTTTGCGCCAGTGTTTGCTCAAGTTGTGAGAGATGCTTGTCCGCTGTCGCTCGGTTGGGGGCCAGGAGAATGATGGTCCACTCGCCGGTTTGCAAGGCGTCCGCCTGTCCGGATTCGATAATCGCCAAGTGCGGCTGTCGCCCCAGCTTCTCGCGGACGCCGCTGGTGCGCTGACGTTTTTCCTTTAGCGAGGCGCAGCCCTGCAATTGAAACTCTATTCTCACTACGAAGCCATGCATGGCGTTATCCTCGTCAAGCTATCCGTTAACCCGCGCGGGAGCGCGCCACTGCGGCGTTAACGGCCTCTTCCAGCACGGCTTCCAGGTTGTCGCCATGGAAGGGCAGACCATTGATGAATATTGCTGGAGTTCCGCGCAGTCCAAGCTCTATGGCCTGGCTTTGCTCTTTTTCCACAAATTGCACTGCTTCAGGGCTGGAAGCGCACTCTTCAATTTTGGCCGCGTCGAGCCCCAGGCTTTCAGCGACGCCAGCAATAGAGGCTTCGCTTAATTTGCCGTCATAGTCGAAGAGGGCGTCATGGAACTCCCAGTACTTATTCTGCTTGCCTGCGCAGTAAGCGGCTTGCGCCAGATAGACGGAGGTTTTGCCAGTCACGGGGAAATCCACCATGGTCCAGCGTACGTTATCGCTTTGCGCCGCGACTATCTTGCGTAAGGTGTGCGATGCATGCTTGCAATGGGAACAACGGAAATCCGCAAACTCGACGATGCTGACCGCCGCCTGCGCATTTCCCCGCACGGGATAACCTTCCAGTTGGAGGTCGGCGACTGGAGCATGGGGCTCTTTCAGGTTAATACTGAGTTGCCCCTGTTTTTTCAGATTTTCGATAAGGCCATGTTCAGCGCGCTGGATGCGGTCTTTCTGCAGCGCGTCTTTAATGGCGTCTTTGATTTCGTAAAAAGGGCGTTGAATCTGTTGCTTGTTAGCTTCGAAAAATTGCGACACTTCGTCGTCGGTGACTGGCTTGACCTCAATCAGTTCGTCGCGGATCTGCTCTTTAGATACATTGCGCGCCTTCGCCAGATTTTGAAAATGCACCTGAAGCGCGGCGTTTTCCAGAATTTGTGACTTACGTTCAAAAACTTGTTGCTCCAGCTCGAACAGCGCGGCGGCTTCGGCGTACTGCAGTTGTTCCGGATTATATTCCTGCCCTTGCAAAGTGAATAGCGAATCGCCTGCGGCGGGGGCCGAGAGGGCGCCTTGAGTAAAACGGGCAGAGTGCAAGAGCGTAGCGATCAAGAGGCCAAGCGCGAACATAATTACGCCGATATAAAGAGCCGGAACCGGTTTTTTCTGAGTAGCCATGAGCGTTTTTGATGGGTCTAGTCTAATTGGTTGATATTAATGTGCTATCGATTGCGATAAATAATTGTTGATCCGCGTCAGGACCTTGCCTGAGGGCCATGGCATTCTGACAGACCCGTTAGGCTTGCGCCAGTAGCGTTCCGGCTTGTTTTCGGCGATCATTACGCCCCCTGACGAGCTTTGTTGAAAGCATGAAGGGAGCCTTTTGTTATCAGCGCTTTGGAATAGGCCCGACTGCGTTAATGCAGAATTCTGCAATATCTATGATGATAGGGTGGTCTGCGGTGATGGGTGGTTGCATATCGCTGCTCAGGCCGGGAACGTAGGATTTGATCTGTTCGGCGAGGGGGCCGATCAGGGATTCCGCCAAAGCGCCGACCAGTGCGGCTCCGCTGACTTTAGGGTTCTGTGGACGCAACGCTGCGGAATTGACGCCTTCCGCTATCGTTTGGCTGAATAGCTCAGCATAGGCTTGACGGTAGTTCAGACGCTCCTGGTCCAACACCGGGTCTACCGGCTCTGCGATCAGCGCATAGGCGAGACGTCGGCCACGCAAAGCGCGGCGCGCGAAGGTGGCGATGGCGAGACGCAGGCGGTCATCAATGCCGCCCGGTGTATTGAGAGAGGCGGCGACCTGATCCACTTCGCGTTGGGTGACATGGCGAAAGACTTCGGCGCAGAGCGCGGATTTGTCTGGAAAGTAGCGATAGACGGTGCCGGTGGCGACGCCGGCGCGAGCGGCGATCGCCGCTACAGAGGCTCCTTTGAAGCCCGCTTCGGAAATGAGTTCCTCCGCGGCTTTGAACAGGCGCAATTTGATGGTTTCTTTGCGCGCCCGCACTTTCTCTGTTTCTCGGTAAGCCATGGAGCGATTGACGCGGTCTGTTGCAGCAAGGGAAAAGTAAGTGCGTGAAAGTATTACGAAGTTTCAATAAATATAAAAGAGGTTTCCTTCTCTGATGAGTTGTTCCCTGCAGTAATCCGCGACGGATTTCCCCATGCGGCGTCGAGTTTGCGCCGCATCGGAAAATCCGTCGTCCAGGAATGTCTGGTGATGCGCGACTTCTATAAATTCGGCGGCCCAAGGGGCTGGCGGTTGCCGAATCGTGGGCGATGACTAAACTGATCTAAGGGAACCTTCATATGACGCCCGTATTGTTTTGATGCAAAACAACAAACGCCAACACCCCCGTTATTCGCTGCAGCATGAGGCGCTTATCGTGGCCAAAGGGTTCACCCCTGCTTCCTGCGGGGTGGCCAATATTTGTGCGGGCGGTATGTTGTTGTCCGACATTGACTCGGAAAAGCTGGCGCATCATTTAAAGGAAAAGCCCGACTGCCGCGTGGAAGTGCATATTTTCTGCCAGTACAACGGCAGCGAGCATCACCTCAGGTTGCTGGCCGACTCCCGCAGGGTGGAGGGGCGTAAGGTGGGGATTGAGTTTCTACAGTCTCAGCCTCAGCTGGTGGAAATGATGCTCAAGATCCGGCAAAGCGCATCCAATTTGCCTTCCTATACCTCCCGCAGCAAGCGTCAAAAGCTGAAAGAATGGTTTGAGAATGCGGCCGAGCGTCTCATCGGCAATCTACTGGATGCATACTTCGCCAATATCGAAACCGAGTTGAACACCCGCATCGCCTCCAGCGCGGTATTGCGTGACATCAATGCGTTCCGGGACGCGAAAGTCCTGTTTACCCAGGGGCGCAAGAAATTCAAAAAAGATTTCATCGAGCATTGGCATCAGGAACTGGATTTATTATTCGGAGCCCGCCCCATGGGCGAGTGGACGTCCAGCGAGTTGGAGCTGGTGGATAAGTCTCAGTTTGAAGACTGGTTGGAAGTGCAGATGGTGGCGACGGCGGTGGCGAATCGGCAGCGCACCCGTCTGTTCATGCTGAACCAGATGCTCAGTCAGGTATCGGGTAAGGATATTGATGATCGCTGGAATCCGATAGGTCCGGCGGTGCTCTGTCAGTGCCTGCATTACGCCGTCAACTCTCTGCAAACGCCAGATCCCGCGAAGCCGGTGCTATATCTGGCCTTTGAACGCTTGCTTACGCGGGAGTTGGGAGAGTCCACCGACGAATTTATTGATATGTTCAAGTCGCATGGTCTTAAGGCCGTGCCCCTGGATCAGATGCGCACTAACTGGTCAGAAGGCCGCGCCAAACCCCGTTCGCCGGCGCCAAAAGTCATTGAAGGCGCTGCTTCCGAACTGGAAAGTTTGGACTTCTCTCATGACGCGCCGCTCGCCTCGGCGCCTTTGCATCCCAGAATGCGGGCTCCTCGCGGCAGCATTCTCAGCTTGGTCAGAATGCAGCGAGGGGGCCATACCCCTGCACGCGGCGTTTCGGAGCCTGGGGCGGATTACGAATACGGCGCAACCCAGCTATTGCAGGACTTGCAGCAAAACCAGCGTGAGCTGTTGGGTTCTCTTGCGCAGCAGGATGGAACCATCCGGGAAGTCGTCGAAATTATGGCGGAAGGCGGGCGTGTGCATATGCCTTCCGACTCTCAGGAAGTCTGGGACCGCGTTGACCTCGTAGATCGCATTTTCGCTCCCCTGTCTTCGCGCAATATGCCCACTGAGCTTAAAGGGCTGATCAACCAGCTGCGTATGCCGCTGCTTTTTTTGCTGCTGAAAGACAGCACTTTTCTGGATGACAGCCGGCACCCCGCCCGCAGCGTGCTCAACCACTTTATGGCGCTGGCTTCTGCAGACCGGGTTTCCAGCAAGAGCCTGGAGAAAGTGCTTAATGAAGTGATTGATGAGCTTTCCGCAGGCCGCTTGGATGCGGCGTTGCTGGAGTCGGTGTCCGGTCGCCTGGAGCAACTGGTGGAACGGCAGGAGCGGGCCTTTGTCCGCAACGCGGAACGCATTGCTAAGACCTGTGAGGGGCGTGATCGACTGAAGCGGGCGCGTAAAGCGGTATCCCGGCGCATCAGCACTCTGTTGGCGAGCGCTCAGGTGGCGGATGTAGTACTGGAGTTGCTGGCGGCTGGCTGGGAAAACTTCATGGTGTTAGCGCTGTTGAAAGAAGGCGGCGATAGCGACAGCGTGGCGGACTACTTCGCCGTTATTGAGCAGTTGCACGATTGGCTCGGCAAAGATAACGACAGTGAAGACCTGGCGTTTGAGCGTGAGCTTGAAGGCCCCGCTATGCTGGATTTGATAGAAAAAGAGTTAGCCAGTAGCCCGGACCCTCAAAAAGCTTCCGCCGTTTGCAAAAAGTTACGCGCCATATTTGCAGATGATTTGGCGGTTACTTACACTTTGGTCGCCACTTACCCCACTGACGAAGAAGCCGATGAAACCGGCGCTGAGAGCAATTCTGAGCTGGCGGAACGCTGGCAGGAAAGAGCGCACCAGTTGCAGGTCGGGGACTGGGTGGAAATGTGCGAGGCGGACACTACTCAACGCATGCGTCTGGTGTGGGTTGGAGAGGATGCTTATAAATTTGTCTTTCTTACCCCCCAGGGTTTACATGAGGTGCACTTGGACTATAGCGATTTGGTGACAAAGATGGATCGGGGGCAGCTTGCGCGTGTGCAAGAGGGAGAAGTACCTTTTGTCGATCAAAGCCTTTACTCAATCGTCCAGGACCTTTACCACAAGATGGCCATTCAGGCCGTTCACGACCCGCTTACCGGGTGTATGCACCGGCACGAATTCGAAAAGCAACTGCAGTATCTCGCCACCTGGGTGAAAAATAACGACGAAACCGCTGCGCTGATTGTTTTCGATATTGATCAGTTCGGCGCTATTAACAGCAACTATGGCAACGCTATTGGCGACCGGCTGTTGCGCGACTTCAGTCTGCTGGTCGATAGCTGGCTGGATGAGTTGCGAATTGAGCTTAAATTGGGGCGTATTGGCGGTAATGAATTCGCCCTTTTAGTTTCTCCCGCCAGCCAGGACGTTGCGTTAGACGCGGCGGAGCGTGTATGCAAACAGTTTTCCAAGCATCGGTTTGAAGCCGGGGAAGGGCACTTCTCAGCTACTCTCAGCGTGGGTGTAGTCATGATCAACGGCGGCGGCACTGACGCCAGCGCTTTCCTGAATCACGCCAGTCTGGCTTGCCGCTCAGCCAAGCGCGCAGGCGGCAGTCGGGTAAAACTGTTTCTGGAAGAAGACCGCGATCAGGCGTTCCAACAGGAAGTGCTGCATTGGGTTTCCCGGATCGACCAGGCGATTGACGATTGCGACCTGTGGTTGCGCGCGCAGCGCATTCAGTCGATGGATAAATCCAGTGATGAGCATTTCTACGAAATTCTACTGGGCCTGAACGACCAGAACGGTAAACCGATTTCTCCGGCCGCCTTTATCGAGGCGGGAGAGCGCTATAAACGCTCCATATACATAGATCGCTGGGTGGTGGATAACGTGTTGTCCTGGATGCGCGCTAATCCCGCCAAACTCGAAAATATGGGCGGCTTCACGATTAATCTGTCCGGTCACTCTCTCAGTGACGACGGTTTTCTGGAGTTCCTTGAAGGCCACTTCCGTAAAGGCGGTTTTCCCGCTCAGAAGGTTTGCTTTGAAATCACGGAAACTGCGGCGGTCGCCAGCTTACACTACACTGCTGATTTTATTCGTGAGCTGAAACGCACTGGATGCCGGTTCGCCCTGGACGACTTCGGTACCGGCTTCTCTTCCTACGCCTACTTGCAAAGTCTGCCTGTAGACTTTCTTAAGATCGACGGCGTGTTCGTCCGCGATATACACGAAAACATGACCAACTACGCTATGGTGCGCTCCATCAATGAATTGGGACGTTTCATGGGCATGGCGACGATCGCCGAGTGCGTGGAAAGCGTAGAAGTTCTGGAAGCGCTGAGTGAAATCGGCGTAGATTGGGTGCAAGGTTACATCGTAGGCAAACCGGTTCCTTTGTTGGACCTTTAAGCGCGACTTACTATATTTACCTCTCGATTCTTCTCTCCGCCCCTATATTTTGTGTTCTGACATTTCGACTTGGGATGTGAGGCTGTACGTTATGCTTGTGGGCCTCAATCCCTTGCAGACCGCTACTTACAGAAAATCACAGTTTGATACAAATTTCTTCTCATAGAACATTTGCAGAGTCTCATGGCTCAACTATAAATAGGTTGAAAATTCCCAGAGGACATAACAACAAAGGATAGCGACCACCTACTCTGTCTTTTGGAGGTAACCCCATGAGCGACATTGATAACGACGACTTTGAGGATCTGGAGCCGGCCTATGATTCCGGTGCGGCCGATTCTGACGATGATGGCGTAGCCGCCAAACAAACTGCGCAATCAGAGTCTCAGTCGCTTGCCCTGAAGAACAAGATTCGCGAGCAATTGCAGAGCGATATTGAAGCCTTCCTGCAACGCGGAGGCCAAGTTCAAACTATCGCCAATGACGTGCGTGCAGATCCGCCCCGAAAGCCGGATATGCAGTACGGCAGTAACCCTATTTAGCGATAATATTGCGTGGCGTCGCGAAGCCCGTTTCGATGCATGATAGGCGTCGGACGGGTGACTCGGCGCTTACTGGTTTTTCCTTTAAGTCTTTGTTCTGTTTGTCAATAATATTTCTCCTCCTTGCTTTTCTTTAATTCCTTGCCTGAGACCTGCGTCACGCTATTGCTGTGAGATTTTTCCTTCTTTATACTCTCCCTTCGCAGCGTGCACTCATCAAATAATAAATTGCGTTGAAAACAAGATAATAATAAGGAAAACACAATGGACGTCCTGATTCTGCTCATGGGCCTTACGCTCATTACTGCAGGGTGGGTCCTGATATGGGAGTTCACCCGGTTTCTCCACTGCGCTTACGCTGTTCAAGGGCGCGTCGTGTCGCTTGAGCCCGGTTATGGCAGGCGCAAAAAACAGGCGCAACCAGGTAAAGCGTCATACAGCTTCTTTCCTGTTATCGAATATCACTGGCAAGGCGATAGAATTCGCTTCACCTCTCTTGATGACAAGTGTATCGCTGGTCTGCAGATTGGCGATCAAGTTCAACTTTCGTTTTCCCGCTCCCGTCGCAAGCATACGCGCATCGGCCGTTTAGTGGCCTTGATGATCGCCTCCATGACCATGCTGGTCGCCGGCATCCTCGGCGGCGCCATGTTGCTGGGGCAGCAGGTGGATGTTATCCACATCCTGCTCGGTTCGGTGGTGTTGGCTATTTGCCTGTTCATTATTGTGCTTTACCTGCGTCAGCAGGACGAAACCGCCGCCGACAGCGTTCACCATGTACGCCGTCGCGTGCTTAACTGCGTGTTTCTGCAGGAGCCCACCAATGTATGTCATTGGCGCGCTTTATTTACCAACCGGAGACAGCGACGTCGCATATGGGCGTCCCGTGTGCTGGGAGGAGGTTGTCTGGCGACAGGGGCTTTTCTGTTTGCGGCGGCTTTTTTCCTGGGCGGCGCTGGATTGGCTCCGCAATTATCAGGCGGCGATTACACCGCGGATGCTGAGTTTGTTCAACCTGCTGCAAGCCGTGTCGTGCAGCATACGGTCATTCGAAACTAGCCTCTCTTGGCGCGCTAACTGAGCAGGGGGAGGGCGGCTCCTTCACAGTTTGCTGAGCGCGCCCATACTGTCTCCTCACTAAACTTCGTTGTTGCTTCGCCCTAACGCAGAGTTCATATCTGTCTCGCTCTTGCGTCGCCAGCGATGCCATTTCTCCAGCCATTGCAGCGTTTTTTGCGGCGCGTGCGCGCGTTTCCATTCGCCGGCGGCGTATTTATTGGTTTCTGACAAAGTCGGGTAGATGTGGATGACCCCCAGGATTTTGTTCAGACCAATGCCGTGCTTCATTGCGGTGATGTACTCTGTTATCAACTCACCCGCATGATGGCCGACGATAGTGGCGCCGAGGATTTTGTCTTTTCCGGGGACGGTCAATACTTTTATAAACCCATGGGCTTCACTGTCTGCAATAGCGCGGTCGAGGTCGTCAATGCCATAACGGGTGACTTCGTAAGGAATATTGCGAGCGATAGCATCCTGCTCATTTAATCCAACGCGTGCGACTTCAGGATCAGTGAAGGTCGCCCAGGGGATAACCCGGTAGTCCGCTCTGAATTTTCGAAGTACGCCGAACAGGCTGTTTACCGCCGCATACCAGGCTTGATGAGCGGCGGTATGGGTGAACTGATAAGGGCCTGCAACGTCTCCTGCGGCGAAGACTGTCGGTATTTCTGTCTGCAAGAATTCATTCACTTGCAACGTTCCATCTTTATTGACGCCTATCCCCAGTTTGTCCAGCCCCAGATTACTGGTGTTGGCTCTTCGCCCAACCGCCAACAGCACTTTGTCAAAGGTGAGTTCTACTTCCTCGCCGTCTTTTTCACAAATCAGAAGGCTGGCGCCAGAGGCGTTACGCTTGAAGGCTTTCGCACTGTATCCCAAGCGCAAGTCAATGCCTTCGTTACGAAAACGCGCTTCGACTGCGGCAGACACGTCCGTATCCTCTCGTGGCATCAGCCTGGGCGACATGTCCAGTTGCGTCACTTTGACGCCGAGGCGGTGAAACGCCTGGCTCAATTCGCAGCCGATTGGGCCGCCGCCAATAACCAGCAGACGTTCTGGCTTGTCACGCAGACTCCAGATGGTGTCCGAGGTGTAATACTCCACAAGATCCAGCCCTGGAATCGGCGGGACGAAAGGGCGAGCTCCAGTTGCAATGACGATATTGCGAGTAGTCAAAACCTGCCCGTTCACCTTTACCCGGTAAGGATCTAGGATAGTCGCCTCACCTTCGAGACATTCAACGCCCAGGCTGGTGTAGCGTTGCACGGAGTCGTGAGGTTCAACCTGTTTGATCACAGACTGTACGCGCTCCATTACTGCGGCGAAGTTAATCTCTGGGCTGCTGACCTGGACGCCAAACTCGCTGGCTCGCTCCACATAATTGGCGATCTTTGCTGACCGGATTAACGCTTTGCTGGGCACGCATCCCGTGTTCAGACAGTCACCACCCACTTTGTGCTTTTCGATAAGAGTGACTTTAGCCTTTACCGCCGCAGCGATATAGGACGTCACCAGCCCTGCGGCTCCTGCGCCAATAACCACCAGGTTACGATCAAAATGGGCGGGCTTATCGACGCCCGCCAGAGCTTTGCGCGATTTCAGCGCGTCCAGGATGCGTCGGGCGATAAAAGGAAATATGCCCAGCAGTACGAAAGAGGCAATCAGTCCGGGAGTCAAAATACCCGAAGCGGACTGCACCTGTCCGAGTTGGGTGCCGGCGTTTACGTATACGATCGTGCCGGGGAGCATGCCCAATTGACTAACCCAGAAAAAGGTGCGGGCTTTTACCGGCGTCAGGCCCATGACCAGGTTAATGACAAAAAAAGGAAATAGCGGTACAAGCCTTAGCCCGAATAAGTACATGGCGCCTTCACGTTCCACGCCAGCGTTGATGGCTTGAAGAGAGTCGCCGAATTTATCCTGCACCCAGTCGCGTAAGGACAGGCGTGAAACCAAAAATGCAATGGTGGAGCCGATTACACTGGCGAAAGACACCAGCAAGGTTCCTTCGAACAAGCCGAAAACAGCGCCGCCGACAAGTGTCAAAACGGTCGCCGCCGGCAAAGACAGGCCTGTAACCACCACATAGACGATAAAATAAATAGCTGCGGCGGTTAGAGGATTGGCGGTGGTGTAAGCGGATATTGCCTCCCGTTGCTCCGCAAAATACTCAAGGCTGAAGTAGCGGTTAAAATCGAACAGGAAAAATGCGCCGATCAGCAACGCCAACAGCAATAACAGGCCAAGTCTTTTTGCTTTCATGTCTTATTTCCGAAACCCAAGGGCGTTAAAAAGTCAGTGATGGAATAGACCTCATACTGAGGAGAATAGTTCAATTTATCTTGCCTTAAATCCCTTCTCTGAGGTGAGGAAATGGCGTGGCGCTCATGAAAACAAAGGCTTATCATGATGCGATAAATTTTCTGACAGCATAGAGGGCGATTACGTGGCATTTACCCCCCGTCAATATCCGGCTGTGCGCATGAGACGCATGCGTTACGATAGCTTTTCCCGTCGACTGATGCGCGAAACCACGCTTACCGTTGATGATTTGATTTACCCGATGTTCGTTCTTCCCGGTAATGAGAAGGCGCAGAAGATTGATTCTATGCCAGGAATTGAGCGGGTCAATGTCGAGGACTTGCTGCGTGAGGCGGAAGAGCTGGTGGGACTGGGTATTCCCGCTATTGCATTGTTTCCTGTGATTCCTGCGGCGGGTAAAAGCGAGAATGCGGCGGAGGCCTATAATCCCGAAGGGCTGGTCCCGACGGCGGTGCGGGCGCTTAAAAGCCGTTTTCCTGAGTTGGGTGTGATTACCGATGTCGCCCTCGATCCATACACCACCCATGGGCAGGATGGCCTGATTAACGATAAAGGTTATGTGCTCAATGACGCAACGGTGGAAGTGCTTGTCAAACAAGGCCTCACCCATGCTGAAGCAGGCGCGGATGTTGTAGCTCCCTCGGATATGATGGACGGCCGCATTGGCGAGTTGCGCGGCGCCCTGGAAAAACAAAGCTATATTAATACTAGGATACTCGCTTATTCGGCGAAGTATGCGTCCGCTTATTACGGGCCATTCCGCGACGCGGTCGGCTCGGCGGCCAATCTGGGGAAAAGCGATAAATACAGTTATCAGATGGACCCCGGCAACAGCGATGAGGCCATGCAGGAAATCGCGCTGGATCTGGCCGAAGGCGCTGACATGGTCATGGTCAAGCCTGGTATGCCCTACCTCGATATAGTGCGTCGAGCCAAATCTGAGTTTCAGGTTCCGACATTTGTATATCAGGTCAGCGGCGAATACGCCATGCATATGGCGGCGGCCCAGCAGGGTTGGTTGAATGAGACCGCGGTGATGATGGAGTCGCTGACGTGCATCAAGCGCGCAGGCTCAGATGGGATTTTGACCTATTTCGCCAAGAAGGCGGCGCAACATTTAAAACAGACATAACCTACAAACGCTTAAGGATTACAGTTTCATGAGTAGCGATTCGACAACGGTTGCCGTTAACGATGTGTTAGAAGGGGAGATGGACTCCTCACAGGTCCCTGTGATAGACCTGAACAGTTCCGAGTATTTCTTCAACCGTGAGCTGAGCCATCTGCAGTTTAACGCCCGAGTGTTGAATCAGGTCATGGACACCTCCCACCCGCTGCTGATGAGGCTGATGTTTTCATGCATCTTCAGCAGCAACATGGACGAGTTTTTCGAGATCCGGGTGGCGGGCCTTAAGCAGCAGATCAAATACGGACGCGAAACGGTCGGCGCCGACGGCATGTCGCCAGCGCAGACTTTACAGCATATCGCCGAGCAGGCGCACAAGCTGGTTGAGCAGCAGTATAGTGAGCTGAACGATTTAATGATTCCCGCACTGGAGCAGGAAAATATCTTCTTTCTGCGCCGCGCAGACTGGACGCCTACGCAGCGAGACTGGGTGGCCCAGTACTTTGAGCGTGAACTGCTGCCGGTCATCAACCCCATCGGCCTTGACCCCAGTCACCCCTTTCCCCGTCTTGTCAATAAGAGCCTGAACTTTATTGTTGAGCTGGATGGTAAAGACGCCTTCGGCCGCGAGACAGGTATGGCGATCGTTCCGGCTCCGCGTTCGTTGCCAAGGTTGGTGCGGTTGCCGGATGAAGTCTGCGAAGGCGGCGACAATCTGATCTTCCTTTCTTCCGTCATTCACGCCCATGCAGATGACCTGTTCCCGGGCATGACCGTGAAGGGGATGTATCAGTTCCGTATCACTCGTAATGCGGACTTGGTGCTGGAAGAAGACGACATGGAAGACCTGGCGCAGGCGTTGCGCGGGGAGCTTCTGAGTCGTCGTTTTGGCGATGCGGTGCGGTTGGAGGTGGCGGATAATTGCCCTGAAGAACTGGTGCAGTTTTTGTTGCAGGAGTTTGGCCTGACTGAGACAGAGTGCTATCGCGTCGCGGGCCCCGTCAACCTGACGCGTTTGCTTGCCGTAAATGACTTTGTTAATCGGCCTGATCTTCAGTACCCGGGGTTTACCCCTGGATTACCCAAAGAAATGCGGCATAAAGAAAATCTGTTTGAGGTTGTCGCCAAGCAGGACATTCTGCTGCTGCATCCTTTTCAGAGCTTTACGCCGGTCATTGACCTGCTGCGCCAGGCCGCGAAAGACCCCAATGTATTGGCCATCCGCCAGACGCTGTATCGCTCAGGCAGCCAGTCTGAAATAGTCGCGGCTTTGGTTGACGCCGCCCGTCGTGGTAAGGAAGTGACGGCGGTTATCGAGCTGCGCGCCCGCTTCGACGAGGCGGAAAATCTGGAGTTGGCGAGCCGCCTGCAGGAAGCGGGGGTTATCGTGGTGTATGGCGTGGTCGGCTTTAAGACCCACGCCAAAATGATTTTGATCGTGCGGCGCGAAGAAGGCCAGTTGCGACGCTATGTGCATTTGGGCACCGGCAACTACCACGCCAGCAACGCCAGACTATACACGGACTACAGCCTGCTGACCGCGGAGAACGCCCTGTGTGAAGATGTGCACAGAATATTCCTGCAGCTGACCGGCATGGGCAAAGCGTTAAAGATCAGGAAGCTGTTCCATGCGCCGTTCACATTGCATGACAAGTTGCTGGGGCTGATCAGCCGTGAAGCGGAGAATGCTAAAGCGGGTAAAGAGGCGTATATCCTCGCCAAGTTTAATGCGCTGACAGAGCCCAAAGTCATCACGGCGCTGTATGAAGCCTCGCAGGCTGGGGTGCGCATCGACCTGCTTATTCGCGGCATTTGCTGCTTGCGTCCGGGGGTCCCCGGAGTGTCCGAAAATATCCAGGTGCGTTCGGTTGTCGGACGTTTTCTGGAGCATACGCGCGCGTTCTATTTCCACAATCATGGCAAGCATGAAGTGTATGCATCCAGTGCGGATTGGATGGTGCGCAACCTGTTGAATCGGGTGGAGACCTGTTTCCCCATCGAGCGAAAAGAGTTGGCGGAGCGTATTAAAAGCGAGCTGGATGCTTACTTGCGGGATAACTCCAACGCATGGCTTCTGCAGCCTGACGGCTCCTATGAGCGTAAGGCGATAGAAGAGGGCGAAGAGCGTTTCAACGCCCAGAACTTTTTGCTTACTCAGTTGGCTTCCGTCTAGGGGGCCCTCTCCGTAATTTCCAGGAGCATTTCTTATGTCTCAGCAGGCAGGCTTCTCTGCAGGCGCGCGATTTTTAATTACCCTGGCGGCGTTCATCATTGTCGTCGCTGGTGTTAAACAGGCGGAATCCATTGTTTCGGTTTTTCTCCTTTCCGCATTTTTCGCCATTTTGTGTACGCCGCCATTTGTTTTTCTCCAGTCCAAGGGCGTACCTGCCTGGCTTTCCTTGGTTCTGGTGCTGGTGGGCATCACCTGCGCGCAGTTACTGGTTGTGAGCGTCATAGCCTCATCATTGGCGGACTTTAAGGAAAATCTGGATTTTTATCAGGAGCGCCTGCAGGGAGTGAGTGGGGAGTTTATCAACTGGCTCAATTCTCTGGGGATACACATTTCGCAGGATGTGGTGAAGAATTACTTCAACCCCGGCTCACTGCTCAAAGCCGCGGCGAATATGCTGGGTGGGTTGGGGGGCGTATTATCCAACGCCTTTCTCATCGTTCTCACTGTGGTTTTTATGGTGTTTGAGGCTACTGTGCTGCCCAATAAGCTGCATCGCGCCTTTGAGGAGCGCATGACCTTCGAGCGCTTGGATTTTTTTCTCGACAATGTAAAACGTTACATGTCGATAAAGACCATTATCAGTCTGGTAACGGGATTGACGGTCTGGGTCATGTTGCTGACGTTGGGTGTGGATTATGCGCTGCTATGGGCGCTGCTGGCGTTCTTATTCAATTTCATTCCTAACATAGGCTCAATCATTGCGGCGATTCCCGCCGTGTTATTGGCGCTGATTCAACTCGGACCCGGTCATGCGGCTATTGCTGGCGTTGGCTATGTGGTCATTAACGTGGTGATGGGAAACATTATCGAACCCAAATTTATGGGGCGAGGTCTGGGGTTGTCCACGTTGGTGGTGTTTCTATCTCTTGTCTTCTGGGGTTGGGTGCTTGGGCCGGTAGGAATGCTGCTGTCCGTTCCTCTGACCATGATGCTCAAGATTGCTTTGGACTCCAGCGAAGAAACCCGCTGGATGTCCGTATTGATGGGGGCTGAGAGCGAAGGAAGCTGAACAGACGTTCAGCCGCCCGGTTCTACCAGTACGCCGCCGGTATTCAGCCGCTGCAGCTCCCGCTGGCGCTCTTGACTGAGCTGGAGCGCGCGATCCATCTTCTCGTTGTAGAGCTCCAGCCAGGTGCGAGACCCTGGCACCATGCGAGCCAAGTCATACATGCCTTCTTTGACGCCGCGGATAAACTCCTGATAGCTGGCTTCCTGTTTCAGCAACAGGCGTTGAAAAGCGGGTGCGCTGCCATTAGCGATGGCTGTTTTCATGGCAGGGATTTGGGCGTTCAAGGTCGCGACTTGCTCACGGGTGGCTTGGAGTTCCTGTCGCAACTCCTGTACTTTGTTCTGCAGATCGACGATCTCCGCCGTTTTGGCGGTATCTCCTCCGTCCATGGCGCTGATGATGGAAACTGTAATCGTGACGGACAGGGTCACCACGATCAGCATGGCGAGCAGCAGCAAGAAAAAGCGGTTCAGCGACATGCTTTTTTCAAGCAGCGTCAACCGCTGTGCTTCGGTCATTTGCTCGTCTTCCGCTTCTTTCTTTTCTCGCTCACGGGTAGCCATGATCTATCTCCAGCAAAAATACAATGATGAGACGGCCTCACCGTTTGGAAATACATTTCCAGCTTATAAGTTTAGCTTACATTGCTTAAAAATGTCGTGAACTAATGAGGGTAAGTCCTTTATATCAGGTAAAAACAAGTTAAAGCGAGTGAGGATTCTTTGCCGAATTTATATGGGGAAGTATGGAGAAGTGTAGAAATAAAGGTTGGGACGGACAGGAGATAGGTCCGTCCCTGAAATAGAATCAGGCGGGCGTGTTGCCTGTCAATTTGTAATATTTCGTCATCAGTTCCTCTTCAGTTTCCACTTTGTCAGGGTCCAGAGGAATACAGTCGACAGGGCATACCTGCTGGCACTGTGGTTCGTCATAGTGGCCGACGCACTCAGTGCATTTGTTGGGATCGATAATATATATTTCTTCGCCCGGAGAAATCGCTTCATTCGGGCATTCCGGCTCGCATACATCACAATTGATGCAGTCGTCCGTAATCATTAGCGCCATAGGGTACCTCATGCTTGTCGGACAGGGTGGCCGACGCCACTCTTTTCTCGCCCTATCCGACTATACAGTGCTCTAGAAACACGCTGATTGTATCAAAAACACAACCCGGTAATCACTTGCGCAATGCGAATTGTTGTTGCAAGGCTTTAGACACGATGGGATCTACAAACTCCGTCACATCGCCGCCTAGCGCAGCGATTTCTCTGATCAGCGTAGAGGAGATGTAAGACAGATGGTTGGCGGGGGTCAGAAACAGGCTTTCTACATTCGGGGCCAACTTTCGGTTCATGTCTGCAAGCTGGAACTCATACTCAAAATCGGACACGGCGCGGAGTCCGCGAAGAATGATATTGGCTTGATTCTGTTGTACGAAGTCCGCTAACAGATTACTGAACCCTTTTACGTCCACATTAGGGAACGGCTTGACGACCTGACGCACCAGGTCCACCCGCTCTTCCAGTGAAAACAGGGGATTCTTTTTCGGGCTGGCTGCGACGGCCACCACCACTTTATCGAAGATGCGCGAGGCGCGGGCGATCAAGTCTTTGTGACCATTAGTGATAGGGTCAAAGGTGCCTGGGTAAATAACGGTATTCATAGACGGAAGATTCCGGCGTCAGCTAAAGAGGGTTATGAGTATCTGTGAGCGCTTGGCCTGTACGGCGCGCAATTCGCGTATAGGCTACGCGCCATAAAGGCGCTGCGCAAGCCGAGCGTCAGTCACGTATGGCGGCGGACGCTCGATGAGCCGTATCTGGTTCGAGTAATGCCAATAAAGCTGTCCCCGCTATCGCAGGAACAGCTTATATACCAATTGGTGCAGCAATGTGCCGTGAGGGGGAAAGATAATTTTTCCGCTATGGAAACGCTGCTTCGTATGCACGGCTTTGTGGTTGGAGAAATTGAGGAAGCCTTCCCTGCCGTGATAGTGACCCATGCCAGAGTCCCCGATTCCGCCGAAGGGGAGGTCGTCCTGAGCGAAATGCACCAGTGTATCGTTTATGCAGACGCCGCCTGCGTGGGTGTGCTCCAGCAAATGTTTCTGCTCGCTTTTCTTGTAGCCGAAGTAATAGAGCGCCAAAGGGCGAGGGCGATTGTTAATGTAACGAATGGCGTCGTCGATGGAATGATAGGGGACAATTGGCAGTAAAGGACCGAATATTTCCTCCTGCAACACCTTCATTTCCGGCGTGGCGTTGAGAATAAGCGTCAGCGGGAGTTTGCGGGCGCCGCGGCTGAAATCCTCATTGGCCGGATTTACTTCAATCAGCGTGGCGCCTTTCTCTTCCGCGTCTTTCAAGTAGCCGTTCAGGCGCTTGAGTTGGCGGTCGTTGATGATCGCAGTGTAATCCGGGTTGTCTTTCAATGACGGATACAGCTTGCGAAACTTTTCTCTAAAGGCGTCGATGAAGTGCTCTACTTTGTCTTCGGGACATAAAACGTAGTCTGGGGCAATACAGGTTTGGCCGGCGTTAAACGCTTTGCCGAAGGCGATCCGCTCCGCGGCGTCAGAGATTGGAATATTTTTCGAAATAACCGCCGGGGACTTGCCGCCCAGCTCCAACGTCACTGGGGTAAGGTTTTCCGCAGCCGCCCGCATCACCATGCGGCCAACCGCAGTGGAGCCAGTGAATATCAGATGATTAAATGGCAGGCGAGAAAACTCGGCGGCGACATCGGCTTCGCCGATAATCACGGACACCAAGTCTTCGCTAAAGGTGTTGGCCATCAAATCCTGAAATACCTGGGAGGTGCGCGGTGTGTACTCGGACATCTTTATCATCGCCCGGTTGCCTGCCGCCAACGCCGTTATCAGAGGACCAACCGCCAGATTGAGAGGGTAATTCCAGGGCGAAATAACGCCAACGACACCGAGTGCTTGGTAATGTACCGCATTTTCGGAACCGAAAAACAGCAAGCCGACTTGTCGGCGGGACGGCTTCATCCAGGACTTAAGATGCTTCAGCGTATAGTTGATGCCCTGGATAGCGGGCATAAATTCCGCTAAAAGCGTTTCGTCGCGAGAACGGGAGGAAAAGTCTTCGTTAATGGCGTCAAGCAGCGCCTCTTGATTGTTGAGTAACGCTTTCTTCAAGCGAATCAACGTGTCGCGCCGCACCTCGTAACTGGGGTTCGGGTCATGCTCAAACGCACGTTTTTGCGCGTGAAACGCTCGGTGCAGGTGCTGAATTTCCTTCTTGCTGGTAGTAATCGTGAGAACGTCCGCCGCCATTATCGCCTCCTGGGCGTCTTGCCCCGTCGTGCTGATTTTTGTTTTTCTGCGCTTGCATCAGTGGTTATATTTTTAGAGTATATACTCTAGGTGTCAAGGCCTGGATGTGTAGAAGGAACTATTCATAATGAAAGCCGCCGGTTTGGATCAGAGCAGTCGTAATGAACACTAGAGAAAAGATTATTTTAGCCAGTCTGGATTTATTCAACGAGCGCGGAGAGCGCAATGTCACCACCAACCATATCGCCTCTCACTTAGGTATCTCGCCAGGCAACCTCTATTATCACTTTCGCAATAAAACGGACATTATTTACGAGATTTTTTTGCAGTATCAACTGCTGGTCAACCATTACCTGCAGGCGCCAGAAGGGCGACCGCTGACGGTGGAGGATCAGTTCGACTATCTGGAGTCTGTGTTCGATGGGTTGTGGAGTTATCGTTTTTTTCATCGCGACCTGGAACATTATCTGGAATCGGATGAACGCTTGAAGACGGACTATCGGAAATTCACCCAGCGCTGTATCGGCAGTGTAGTGAATATCATTCAGGGAATGGAGTTGTCTGGAATTCTGAGGCCGGTTTCCGATCACTTACGTCGATCTTTGGCCTTAAACGTCTGGCTGGTGGTGACGAACTGGATGTCGTTTCTTAAAACCGCCGCGGATGAAGAGAGCGCTTTGATCCGTAAAGACACTCTCAAACACGGGATATACCAAGTGATCTGCCTGGAGACACCGTATCTTCAACCTGCATTCTATGATCAGGTGACAGGTTTGCAGCAGAACTATTCCCCCAGCGTTCTCAATGATTTAGGGTTATGAATAACTGTTTGTGAGATCTCTACGCTTGGGGCTCTTCCGTAGTTTCGACGTCTGAAGTCGTCTCGTCAGGTGGGATAAAAAAGCGGTCCATAAACGCATGTGCTTCTTCAACCCCTACTTTGCTGACGGATGAGAATAGTTGTGCTTCGACGGGGAAGCGCCACTTTTGCTTAAGCTCTTTCTTTACTTCCTGCAGTGTGGTCTTGGCCGGACCATACTTCAGCTTGTCGGCTTTGGTCAGCAGCACCAGCGTGGGTAAATCCCGCGCTTCGCACCAATCCAGCATGCTGCAATCGAAGGGACTGAGAGGATGGCGGATATCCATGACCAGGATCAATGCGTTCAGCGTCAATCTATGTTCTAAATAGCGCTGCAAATTGCTCCGCCATTTTTCGAGCATGGCTTTCGGCACTTTAGCGTAGCCATAGCCGGGAAGGTCGACGAGGCGGCAACCTTCACTATTAAGGGTGAAGAAATTGATCAGCTGAGTGCGGCCTGGCGTCTTGGACGTTTTCGCTAGTTTTCCGTTTTGCGTGATCGCGTTCAAAGCGCTGGATTTTCCTGCATTGGAACGTCCTGCGAAGGCGACCTCTACGCCCACGTCAGGAGGGCACTGCTGCAGCTGTTCTGCGCTCATAAGGAAGCGGGCGCTTTGATATGAGACGGGGCGTTTGGTGGTCTGGGTCATACCTTAAATGCTTTCAATTATCGAGATGTGAATGGATGCAGCGCTATGCTGGAGCTGCGTTTTCGAGTGGCGATGTCGCGTTGTTTATTCGTTCATGTTTTGAGTGTTTTATGTATAATACCAGACCGTTTTAAGGGCGTGGGAAGATAATCCTGTTCTTTTCACGTAATTGCAGCATGCGCGAATTGGTAAAATAAGATACTGATTGTGCTTGGGGTATCTTGGATCAAAGCGCCTCAAACAATGTAATTGCAAATTAATAGGTAGCTGATGGGGTCAACAATGAGAATTTTCGTAACTGGTTTGGTGCTGGCGATGGGTATGATTGGCCTGGCGCACGCTGAGGGAGACCCCAAGGAGGGACAGACCAAATCTGCAGTTTGCGCGGCCTGTCATGGTGCGGACGGTAACAGCGCCGTTCCTACCTTCCCCAAACTGGCGGGACAGGGCGAAAGGTATTTGATCAAACAGATTCTTGATATTAAATCCGGTGATCGCCCAGTACCGGAAATGGCGGGGATGACTGACGGCCTTACGGAACAGGATATCGCCGATATTGCTGCGTACTTCGCCAGCCAGCCAGCCACTGTAGGCTCCGCCAGTGAAGCAACCTTGAAGCAAGGTGAGTCGCTTTATCGCGCAGGTAATGCGGCCAAGGGCATTCCCGCCTGTTCAGGTTGCCACTCTCCAGATGGCGCAGGAAACTTTCCGGCTGGATTTCCACGTCTGAGTGGTCAGCATTCCGACTATGTCGCCAAGCAGTTGCAGAACTTCCGCTCCGGCGACCGCTCCAATGATGGCGAAAGCCGTATTATGCGCGATATTGCTGCGAATATGAGCGATGCGGAAATCAAAGCGCTGGCTAACTACATTTTAGGTCTGCATTAAGCACTGTTTGAGCTATACCTGTTCAAAAAAGGCGGCATTGTCCGCCTTTTTTGTTATGCGCAGCTTGCAGCCAAATTAATTGTTTGTCATAAGCGTGGCCCTGGAGTTGCATAATGCATGGTAAGAGGTAAAACTTTTTTCCTTACTGCATGCCTGCAATATTTTTTAATCAACGGAGCTCGGAGATCGTAAATGCGGAAGTTCGCCAGGATTCTATTAATAATGACTTTGGGTCTGGTCGCTCTGGCGGCCAGAGCTGAGACTTATGTTGAGGGACAGCACTACAAGACGCTACCTGCGCCGATTCCGGTGCGTGATGCTTCCAAAATCGAAGTGGTGGAGTTGTTCTGGTACGGCTGTCCTCACTGTTACAAGTTTGATCCACTCGTCAACGTGTGGAAAAAGAGCTTACCGGAAGATGTAAGCTTTTTCCGTTCGCCAGCTGTGTTCAATAAAGTCTGGAAGGCCCATGCCCAGGCTTTTTATGCCGCTGAAGCATTGGATGTTTCAGAGAAAATGCATCAGCCTCTGTTCGACGCCTTGGCGAGAGATCACCAGTCTCTTAATTCTGAAGACGATTTGGCCAAATTCTTCGCGCAATATGACGTTGAAGAGGCGCAGTTTAAAAAGGCCTATAATTCTTTCAGTGTGAAGTCTAAAGTTGAGCAGGCGGCCTCCCGCGCGCTTTCCGCCAGAGCGACTGGCGTGCCGGCGCTGGTGGTGAATGGTAAATACCGTATAGATGCTATTCGTGGCGGGACTTACGAGGATATGCTTAAGGTCGCGGACTTCCTGATAGAGAAAGAGCGTCAGGCCAAAGGTTCCTGAGAGGGCGCTAACAAAACTAACGTAGTAGGAGTGGTGGGGCGTGTATCAAAAGTTCAGAGATAAATTTGGCGTCCTACTACCTCGTCGCTCTCCGGTCACGGAGGGCGACATGAATGCTGCTGAAGAATTTCCCCACCACAGACATATCCGTCTCCTCAGTTTCAATATCCAAGTCGGCATTTCGACCGCTGCATACAGGCATTATGTGACGCGTAGCTGGCAGCATGTTTTGCCTAGCCAGTCCCGCAACAAGAACCTTGATCGCATAGCCGCTTTGTTGAGTCAGTATGATGTTGTTGCGCTGCAGGAATGCGATGGCGGCAGTATCCGCAGTGGCTTTGTTAATCAGGTGGAGTATCTGGCGGAGAAAAGCGGTCATCCGTACTGGTTCCAGCAGTTGAACCGCAATCTTGGGCGTATTGCTCAGCACAGTAATGGACTGTTGAGCCGCTATCGACCGAATTCCGTTACGCAACACAAGCTGCCGGGCGTCATTCCTGGGCGAGGCGCTATTATTGCAACCTATGGCGATCCCACTAATCCTCTTGTTGTGGTGATGCTGCATCTTTCGCTTGGTGAAAAGGCGCAATGTCAGCAATTGGAGCACGTTTGTAAATTAATTGAGGGGTATGAGCATGTTGTTTTGATGGGAGATCTGAATAACCATGCGGAACAACTGCTTAGCTCCACCGCGCTGGGGCGTACGACGCTGGTGTCACTGCCTGAGCGGGTAAATACATTTCCCAGCTGGCGCCCAGAGCGCTCTCTTGATCATATTATGGTTAGCCCTGGACTACAGATAAGAAACGCGGGCGTTGTCTGTTTTCCAGTGTCTGATCACCTTCCCGTTGCGGTGGATGTGGCGTTGCCGGTAGGGTATGGAAAGGGCGTAAAAAAACCCGACTAGGCCGGGCTTTGGTCGGCCAAGCTAGGAAGGCTTGGCCGTTATCTTGAAGAAGTAAGATGTTTACTTGATCTTGGCTTCTTTATAAGCAACGTGCTTGCGAACGACAGGATCAAACTTTTTGATCTCCATCTTCTCAGGCATAGTGCGCTTATTTTTAGTGGTAGTGTAGAAATGGCCGGTTCCAGCTGAAGAAACCAATCTGATTTTCTCGCGCATAATCTAGCTCCTTAAACCTTGCCGCCGCGTGCGCGAATATCGCTCAGCACTTTATCAATGCCGACTTTATCGATGATTCGCATACCTTTAGTAGAAACACGCAACTTAACGAAGCGCTTTTCATTCTCGACCCAGAAACGATGAGTTTGCAGATTCGGAAGAAAACGGCGCTTGGTTTTGTTGTTTGCGTGAGAAACATTGTTACCGGTTATAGGGCTTTTGCCCGTAACCTGACAAACTCTAGACATTTGACTCGCCTCCAACCAAACGTTGGTACTGAAAAATTCCTGCTTCTGGGTGGAGAATTTCCCGCTTTACCCAGACCCGTAAAAATGAGCACGACTTTATAGCAGAAAGAGGCGTTCAAAGCAAAATGTTTTGCATTTTTTGCACAATTCCCATAGGGCTAATCGCGTCTCTTTTTGCTTTTTCGCTGCAAGCGCTTTTTTATATGGGCGGTGTGCTCAAATCCAACCCCGCTCCGCCAGAGAAACGACTTCTCCGTCGCCGACAATCATATGGTCCAAGACTCGTACGTCAACCAATCTCAACGCTTTGCGCAAGGTTTCTGTAATTTCTTTGTCGCTAAGACTGGGCTCTGCGACTCCAGAAGGATGATTGTGAGCGAATATTATAGCGGCGGCGTTGTGTTTTAGCACTCTGCGAACGACTTCCCGCGGATGCACGCTGGCGGAATCAATCGTGCCGCGAAAGAGTTCTTCGTAGGCGATGACGCGATGTTGATTGTCCAGAAACAAGGCGGCGAAAACTTCATACGGGTAATGGCGCAGGTGCGCGCTGAGATACTCACGTGTTAATTCAGGGCTGGTGAGGTTATGGCTGCGCTGCATTTTTTCCTGCAGGTAGCGTTTGGCGAGCTCTGTCGCAGCTTGCAGTTGAGTGAACTTCGCTTCTCCGAGACCGGGTATTTGCCGGAACTCTTCGAAGGAAGCGTCCAGTAGAGGTCGCAGGCCCCCGAAATGATTGATTGTATCGCGAGCAAGGTCCACTGCGCTCCGTCCGCGAGTGCCGGTGCGGAAGAATATGGCCAGGAGTTCAGTTTCGCTTAATTTGCTGGAACCGTGGGCAATTAGTTTTTCACGAGGGCGGTCGGCTTTCGGCCAATCTGAGATAGGCATATAAAATTCCCTTTTAGTTAGGTTCATCCATGGATACTTCTGTGTATTGATATGCAACGGCAATCAAAACGGCCGCTATTATATACAAATGCAATGAAAAAAAAACGGACTGGTGCTATCGTAGCCCCAGTCAAAACGGGGACAGAGTGAAGTAACGCGATGCTTACCGGCAGAAAAATTTTATTGGCGATTACTGGCGGAATCGCCGCTTATAAATGTGCTGAATTGACTCGGTTGTTGGTAAAAAGCGGCGCTGAAACGCAAGTGCTGATGACCTCGGGGGCGAAAGCGTTCATTACTCCGCTTACTTTTCAGGCGCTGTCTGGTAGACCCGTCAGAGACAGCCTCTTAGACCCCGAAGCCGAGATGGGAATGGGCCATATCGAATTAGCCCGCTGGGCGGACCTGATTATTGTCGCGCCTGCAACGGCGGACGCAATAGCCCGGATCGCAGGTGGGTTGGCGGATGACTTGCTCACCACTGTGCTACTGGCCAGTGACGCGCCTTTGGCGGTTGCTCCGGCAATGAACCAAGCCATGTGGCGCAATCCTATGACGCAAGCGAATGTGCAAAAGCTGGTTTCGCTTCGGCCTCGTACTTTTGTATGGGGACCTGACGCGGGTGAGCAGGCGTGTGGCGATCTGGGCCCTGGGCGCATGTTGGAGCCGGCTGCTATGCTTGCTTTAACGGAAGCACATTTCGCTTCGGGGGGGGAACTCAGGTATTGCAATGTTGTGATTACAGCCGGGCCGACTCGTGAACGCATCGACCCCGTGCGTTACATCAGTAACGACAGCTCGGGGAAAATGGGATATGCCTTGGCGGAGGCGGCGGTCAGCATGGGCGCGCAGGTCACTTTGATTTCCGGTCCGGTTTCCTTGCCCCGGCCAAGTGGCGTGAAGGTCGTTAATGTGGAAGGCGCACTGGAGATGCATGCGGCGGCGTTGGCTGCGGTGCAGGCGGGAGCGGATATCTTCATCTCTGCGGCGGCGGTCGCTGACTATCGGCCTGTTACAACTGCCGACCAAAAAATGAAAAAGTCCGCCGAACAGTTACAGATAGCTTTGACGCGCAACCCTGATATTCTTGCGGACGTCGCCGCTGCGCCGAACGCTCCATTTACCGTTGGCTTCGCTGCGGAAACTCAGAAAGTGGAGGAGTATGCGCGCGGTAAGTTGGAGCGTAAAAATATCAATTTGATCATCGCGAACGATGTCTCTCGCAAAGATATCGGGTTTAACAGCGATGATAACGAAGTTTCCCTCATCAGCCGGGATGAGGTAATTCCAATAGCCAAACAATCCAAGCAGGCGCTTGCTGGACAATTAATGTCTCAAATCGTCCGGCAATATCAAAAAACACAATCCACTGATATTTGAATTTGGTCTGAGGTTCATGAAACAAGCATTACTCGTGAAAGTTCTGGATAAACGTCTGGGCAATGAAATTCCACTCCCTGCATATGCAACTGACGGCTCCGCTGGTCTGGATTTGCGCGCCTGCCTGGCGGAACCAGTCACGCTACAGCCTGGGGAGACTACGCTTATCCCGACGGGAATGGCGATTCATCTTTCTGATCCTGGCTTGGCGGCGATGCTGCTGCCCCGCTCGGGCCTGGGACACAAGCACGGAATCGTCCTGGGAAATCTGGTTGGACTGATTGACTCGGACTACCAAGGTGAAGTCATGGTCTCATGCTGGAATAGAGGGAATGAGGCATTCACCATTAGTGTTGGTGAACGTATAGCGCAGATGGTTATCGTGCCGGTAGTGCAAGTCGGCTTTGAAATTGTTGATGACTTCGACGACAGTTCACGTGGCGCAGGCGGCTTTGGTTCAACGGGAACTAAATAGCCATTTGCCCGTTTTGATAACCGCCGCAACTAAGCGGCGTATGCCGTGTTGCAGTAAATGTGTATTCTTTACATGACGTTAGCCTCGGTGTGCGCAGGGCGCGCTGAGGCCATGTGGCGAAATGCGAAAAAGGTAAATTGGCTTATCAATGAAACCGATGAAAAAGAAGCAGGCGGAGACTAACGGCAAAGCGAACGGTAATGGCGCAAAGAAGCCCAAACCGGCCCCAGCGAACAACAGCAAACAGACGGAAACCAAAGGGCTTGCCGGTCCGGGACTTTTTACCGGATTGAGCGCGGTCCTGGCGGCGCTTTGTGTCGTCATCACCGCTTTTGTATTGAAGTCTACGGTGTTGCAGCCTTTGGTGGATGAAGTAAACGCCGCAACTCAGAAGAGTAATCTGGACGCGGCGGTATCGGTAATTAACAACCGTCTGAAATTTATCGAGGACCAGGTCGCAGTGTTGGCGGGCAGTGTGGACGCCGCCAGGTTTGTGGATGATCAGGTGCGTGCTCAAGTTACCGGTATCGCCACTAAAACTTTGCCTGCTGCCGTGCGAGCGGTCGCGTTCCCGAAGGGAAGAGGCGTACGTGACACAGAATCTCCTGTGCCGGTGAGCTTCGCCAGCCTGGATATGGTGCGCAATGTAGAACAGGGCAAGCCGGTGCGTCTGGAAGCCTTCGTATCTAACGAGAAGTGGTTTATTCAAGTCGTAAAGCCGGTGCAAACAGACTCTAACGTTATAGTCGGCACCGTATTGGTGATGTTCAGCACAGAGATTCTTGAGCCTACTTGGCGCCAGACCGGCGGTGGAAAGTATCAACTGTTACAGTCCGCTGGCGGACAGCAGCGAGTAGTGATAGAACATGGCCAAGGCTCCGGCGACAAGCTTGTAGGGAGCACTGCTTTGCCGCAATGGCAAGTGGCGTATTACCCCAACGAGTCCGCCCGCTTTTCGTATAGCGACCAGACGCTGTGGGTCGTCGCGCTGGCTATCGCTTTATTGGCGGCGGGATTGGCGGCTGCGCCTGTGTTTTTGCTTACTAAGAAGGTGCGCAAGGATATTTCGACGGTTACGGCGTTCGGCCAGGCCTGCATTATGGGGGAAAAGCCAAGCTCGCCGAAGATCTCCCTGCTGGCCTTTCACTCCATGGTGGTGTTGCTGGATCAGGCGCGCCAGATCGCTGTGAAGCGTTCTATCCCCACAAAATCCAAAGCCACAGCTGCTGAGACAGAGACGGCCCCGGCCAAGAAGACGTCTCAGCCAGCCAAAAAGGAGGAGGCTGCGCCGCTATTTCAAAATGATGATGCATTGGACATCAGCATGTTGGGAGACGACGACGACCTTTTGGGGCTGCATGATGACGAGCCGGCTTCCGACTTTGGCGAGGGGGCGTCAATGGAAGTCAATGAATCCCAGGTGGTGAATGTCTCCGATACAATCTTCCGTGCCTACGATATTCGCGGGGTTGTGAACGACACCTTAGACGCCAAAGTGATGTATGAAATCGGGCGGGCGCTCGGATCGGAGGCGCGCCAGAGAAATGTGACGGATATGTGCTTGGGCTATGACGGTCGCGAATCCAGCCCAGCCCTGGCTAAGGCGCTGGCGCAAGGGATTATGGCCACTGGCGTTAATGTCATTAATGTGGGACTTGTGCCCACGCCGGTGCTTTATTTTGCCGCGCACCATACTCAAACGCTTTCTGGCGCAATGGTGACCGGCAGCCATAATCCCGCGGAATATAACGGCGTTAAGATGATGCTGGCGGGAGATACGCTGGCGCAGGCGGAGATCCAGAAGCTGCTGCAGCGGATACGTACGCAGAATTATGTCAAAGGACAGGGCGAGCTGAGAAATCAGGACATCCGCCAGAATTATATTGACGCCATTGTCAATGATATTGCTGTCGCTGCGCCGCTCAAGGTGGTGTTGGACGCAGGCAACGGCGTCGCTGGCGATATTGCGCCCAAGTTGATTGAAGAACTGGGCTGCGAAGTAACGCCCCTGTTCTGTGAAGTGGATGGTAACTTCCCGAACCATCATCCTGATCCTGGCAAGCCAGAAAATCTACAAGCCCTCATTGCCAAGGTCAAAGAAGTAGGCGCCGATATTGGTGTGGCGTTTGACGGTGATGGCGACCGCATAGGCGTTGTCACGGCGAAAGGCAAGATTATCTGGCCGGATCGTCTATTGATGCTGTTCGCCAAGGATGTGGTTTCGCGTAACCCTGGCGCTGACGTTATTTTCGATGTGAAATGCAGCCGCCGATTGAACTCTCTTATTTCCAGTTATGGCGGTCGTCCAATCATGTGGCGCACTGGGCACTCGCTGATCAAGGCGAAGATGAAAGAGACTGGCGCTTTATTGGCGGGCGAGATGAGCGGCCATATTTTCTTCAAGGAGCGTTGGTTCGGTTTTGACGATGGCATATACAGCGCGGCTCGCCTGCTGGAAATTCTGGGTATTGACGAACGTAACGCAGACGCCGTGTTTGACGAGTTTCCAGAGGATGTTTCCACACCGGAAATCAATGTTGCGGTTAGCGATAGCAGCAAGTTCATGGTTATGGAAAAACTGTCTCAAAACGCATCCTGGGGTGATGGCAATGTGTCCAGCATCGATGGGGTGAGAGTTGAGTACGCCGATGGCTGGGGTTTATGCCGGGCTTCCAATACTACGCCGGTGTTGGTGATGCGCTTTGAAGCGGAGAGTCAGGAAGCATTGGCGCGCATTCAAAAGGTTTTCCGCGACCAGTTGCTGGCCGTGGACCCTTCTTTGTCGATTCCTTTTTAAATCACGGCGGGCCCGGGAGTGGGCTCGTTGAAACTGTGTATTGAGATTCGCAGGAGACTAACGGAATTATGCTTGATCGAGATAACGCCCTTCAGGTTGCGGCGGTATTGAGCAAAGCGCTGCCTTACATACAGCGCTTTGCGGGTAAAACCATTGTGATCAAATACGGCGGCAACGCCATGACGGACGAAGAGTTGAAGAACAGCTTCGCCCGAGACGTGGTCATGATGAAACTGGTAGGCATCAACCCTATCGTGGTACATGGCGGCGGTCCGCAAATCGGCGATTTGCTGCAGCGGCTTAATATCAAATCCAGCTTTATAAACGGGCTGCGCGTCACGGATAGCGAAACCATGGATGTGGTGGAGATGGTGCTGGGCGGTTCGGTTAATAAAGACATCGTGGCCTTGATCAATCGCAACGGCGGAAAAGCTATTGGTCTGACAGGCAAAGACGCCAACTTCATTACTGCGCGTAAACTGGAAGTAACCCGCGCCACGCCTGACATGCAAAAGCCGGAGATCATCGACATTGGTCATGTCGGAGAAGTAACCGGCGTGCGTAAAGATATTATCACCATGCTCACCGACAGCGACTGTATCCCTGTCATTGCGCCGATTGGCGTCGGGCAAGATGGCGCCTCCTATAATATCAACGCCGATCTGGTCGCAGGTAAAGTGGCTGAAGTCCTGCAGGCGGAAAAGCTGATGCTGCTTACCAATATTGCAGGTTTGATGAACAAGGAAGGCAAAGTGCTTACAGGCTTGAGCACAAAACAGGTTGATGAGCTGATTGCTGACGGCACTATTCACGGAGGAATGCTGCCCAAGATCGAATGCGCCCTGTCGGCGGTGAAAAACGGCGTGCACAGTGCGCATATCATTGATGGCCGGGTCCCCCACGCCACGCTTCTGGAAATCTTTACCGATGAAGGCGTAGGCACCTTGATAACCCGCAAAGGCTGCGACGACGCCTGATCTGGCCCCAGACCGCAGAAAAGCCTTCAGGCTGAGGCCCGGTTCACACCGGGCCTGTTTGTTTTTGCGGACTAGGCTGCTTTAATTAAGACGCGCATTGATTAGTAAGCAAATATTCGGATGCTGACCTCATGAAGAAATTTATAGTCACTACTTTTTTAGTTGTATTAGGGGCCTATGGGGCGTTCAAAGGACTGGTCTGGTATCAGACGGATCAGGCTATCGCCAGGTTTAAAGAAGCGACGGCGCTTCATATGGCGGTGGATTACGGCTGGATCAGCTCCAATCTGGAAGGTGAGATCATCATCAAAGACGTCAAGCTCACGCCTTTCCAACTGCGGGAGACCATTCCCATTCAGGAAGTCAGCCTGAAGTTTCCGTCTGTATTCGCCATGCTTGACTACTACTCCCCTTTGAATCGCCGTTCGCCGCAAAGCTCGAATGCGGGGATGCCTGAGTCGCTGGAAATCTCTATCGTCCACGCTAATCTGCCGATGGTGGATTCTTGGGAGAATTACAAACCGGAGCCGGACGGCTCTCATAACATAGGGGATTTTCTGGCGATCGACTGCGGCGATGTGGACGGCGTTGATGTAAAAGAGATGCGTGAAATGGGATACGACCGCCTTCAGGTAGACGCCTCTTGGGGATATAACTACAACTCAATGTCTTCCCTGTTGAGCCTGTTTTTTAACACAGATATCCAGGGCGTGAGCAATATCCAAGGGCGTCTGGATATTGATGTGGATCGTAATTTCTCTTGGCCGCCATCGGAAGGGACTAAGTTGCCGCGCCTCAAATATCTGACGTATTTGTACGAGGATGCTTCCTTTATCAAGCGTCTGACCTTGTTCTGTACTAAGAAAACAGGCGACAGTCCTGCGCAATTTGTAGAGGGAAGCGTAGAGAAGAGTCAGCAGATCATGGCTGAAGCGGGTGTAACGCCAAGCGCTGATATGATCAATGCGTACGCAGACTACCTAAAAGGCGACGGTTCTTTCGAATTTATTCTGAACCCCGTTGAGGAGCTGGATTACAGCTTGCTGGCCTTTATGGACATGAACTCCATCGTTGATGCACTGGGGCTGCAACTCAGAATGAATCAAGTCATGATTCCAGATTTGAGCGCAACGATTGATCAGGCCAGGTTGAAGGCGTTTCTATCGCCTCCGCCAGTGGTTGTGGAGGCCCCCAAGCCACCGCCTCCCAAGGTTGAAAAGGCGTATCGCCAAGTAGAAGTGGAAGAGCTGGACGCGTATGTCGGGTATCCAGTGAGACTGAAGGAAAACTCCGGTAAGTTGATCGAAGGCAGCATTGAAAAAGTCTTGGAATATCAGATTGATGTGGCCGTGCCATTGCAGACTGGCTCAGTGAGTTTCCATATTAAGAAGCGGGATATTGCTGAAGTTAAGGTATATAAATAGCCATTATGCGGTCGCTCATGCGGCCCGTAATTAACGTTCAAGCCAGAGGAGTACGCATGCCCGAGCTGCCGAAGCTGGAAACCATGGTTCGCGAGTTAGTCGCCATTCCTTCCGTGAGCAGTACATTGCCTCGATGGGATCAAAGCAACCGCCCTGTGGTGGAACGGTTGGCGCAATGGTGCGAAACCCTGGGGATGGAAGTCGCCTTACTGCCAGTGAACGAAGCTGGCGATAAATGGAACCTGGTCGCCAAAGCCGGCCAGGGCGAGGGCGGCCTGGTGCTGGCGGGGCATACGGATACTGTGCCCTATGACGAAGGTTCCTGGAGTAGCGACCCGTTTAAGCTAAATGAAAGGGACGGCAAATGGTATGGCTTGGGCGTTTGCGATATGAAAGGCTTTTTTGCTCTTGCGCTGGCGGCGTTAGCGCCAGCCTTGGCGTATTTACGCAAGCCGGTGACGTTGATCGCTACGGCGGATGAAGAAAGCTCAATGGATGGCGCGCGGCGGTTGATGCAGGCGGCTAAAAACTACGGTGACTATGTCGTCATCGGAGAGCCGACAGGCATGCGCCCCATTCGGCAACATAAAGGCATTTTGATGGACGCCATCAAAGTGGAAGGCCGTTCTGGCCATTCCTCCCAACCGGCGTTAGGACGCAACGCTCTGGAGGCTATGACGGATGTGATGATTGGTTTGAGAGAATTGCGCACTTCCTGGATGGAGCAATACAGCAACCCAGGCTTCGCTGTGCCTTACCCAACCCTCAACCTGGGATGCATCCATGGCGGCGATAATCCCAACCGCATCTGCAAGAGTTGTGAGCTGCAGTATGACGTGCGCTTGATGCCAGGTATGCCAATGGAGACGGTGCGTGACAGTATCCGCCGTCGATTGCGTAGCGTGGCGGAAAAGCATGAAGTGGATATTCAGCTGCAGCCTCTGTTTGATGGCGTGGACAGTTTCCAGGAGCGTGAAGACAGTCGCCTGGTTCGTCTTTGCGAAGAGCTGACAGGCAAGTCTTCCGGAAGTGTGGCGTTTGCGACGGAAGCGCCGTTTTTCAAGCAGTTGGGAGCGGAAACGGTTGTGCTGGGACCTGGAGATATTGATCAGGCGCATCAGCCTGACGAATACGTAGCCCTGGATCGCATCCCCCCTATGATGAAACTGCTGGAAGAGCTTATACGACGTCTGTGTCTATAGCGCTCGGAATAAGTTATATCCCCGGACTTTTCAAATCTGCAAATTGCCTTATGCTAAGCGGCAGTCGCTCCTGCTGGAAGGTAAGTAAAGCTTCAGTATGAGCGTATGGCTGGATTAACCGCCTGGGATGCGCCCAGGAAAGAATTGAGACTGGCGACTATGAATGAATTAAATCAGGAAAAACCTCCCTCCCTCGGCGCGCAAACCGGCGGCGCTGTGCACCGCGATCCAGCGCAGCAGGTTTACTGGTTCCGACATTCGTCGCCTTATATCAATGCTTATCGTGGGCGAACCGTCGTTATTCTTCTCACCGGCGAAGCGTTGGCGCATGCTGGAATAAACACGATCGTGCAGGACATTTCTCTGCTCAACAGCCTGGGCCTGCGGTTGGTCGTGGCCTTCGGCGCCCGGCCGCAGATCGAGGCCAGATTGCAGGAGTCCGATTTACAATCTCACCATCATCATGGCGTGCGTATAACAGATGGGGAGGCCTTACCTTGCGTGTGCGAAGCGGTTGGACGTTTGCGCACGGAGCTGGAGGCCAAGCTGTCCATGGGGCTGGTGAACTCTCCCATGCACGGCGCTGCGCTGCAGGTGATCAGCGGCAACTTTGTCATCGCGAAACCCGTAGGGGTTGTGGATGGGGTTGACCACTGTCATACGGGGTTTGTCCGGAAAGTCCAGGCGGAGCCCATTCACAAGCTGTTGGCGATGGGGCAGATCGTCCTGTTGCCTACACTGGGATATTCGCCGACAGGTGAAGTTTTCAATCTCTCTTGTGAAGATGTGGCGGCTTCCGCTGCAGTGGCTTTGAAGGCGGATAAGCTGATCGTCTTTGGCCCTAAACGGGGACTAACCGGGCCGGATGGCGGTGTTCTACGTGATTTATCTGTGAATGACGCATTACAGCATTTGCAGAATTTATCCTCCGACACAGAAGAGTATCGGCAGCTTTCTTCAGTTTGTCGCGCCTTGCAAAATGGGGTGCGGCGAGCGCATCTGATCAGCTATGCGGAAGACGGCGCTTTACTGCAAGAGATGTTTACGCGTGATGGCGTCGGCAGCTTAATCACCGATGACTCCTATGATGAGATTCGTCCCGCCACCATTGATGATGTCGGCGGCATCTTGGCGTTGATCCGGCCTTTGGAAGAGCAGGGCATACTGGTAAGACGGTCTCGCGAACTCCTCGAACAGGAAATTGGCAACTTCATCGTTGATGATCGCGACGGCGCTATCATTGGCTGCGCCGCCCTGTATCAATTCGAAGATGAGCGCTGCGTGGAGTTGGCCTGTGTCGCGGTCAGAAACAGCTATCGCAAGCAGGGCCGCGGCGACCAGTTATTGGCTTACGCTGAGCGTCGCGCCAAGTCCGCCAAGATGAGCAAGCTCTTTGTTCTGACCACACAGACGGCCCACTGGTTTATCGAACGGGGCTTTCAGTTGGGACAGGTTGCGGATTTGCCGGTGAAAAAGCAAAGCATGTATAACCTGCAGCGCAATTCGAAGGTGTTTGTGAAAAATTTGGACTAAGGGGCCGCACCGTCCTCTATTTATCTGTCTCGCTCTTGCATGAACTGGCTGCGGGGTGTTGCGCCAGTTCATTCAATTCTTGCAACACCTCCTTGCGCTCTTCTTTACTCAGGTCCGTCAAGGATTCCGACCACTGATAGAATGCATTGAGATCGTTCAGTTCGCGGATTTTGTAACGCAATCCTGGCGTCCATTGGTGGTAATTGGCGACGGTCAGTAACTTGGCGTTGTTGATCGGCGCGTTGAACCAGCGTTCATAGCCTGAAGATATCTTGTGCTGTTGCGCCAGCTCCGCGTATCGGGTGCGCAATGCTTCGATGATTTTCGTCTTGCGGGCGCGCTTGTCTTCTGGAGATATGTCTTCTTTATATAGCGCTTCCAGTTCGCCAATAGTTTGCTTCACCAAGGCGACGAACTGCTCCCGACTCTGCGCGCGCACGGCGTAGCGCGTGTTAATGGCGTCCGCGGAGTAGGCGCTGAGTAGTGGCGGCGTATTCTGAGAAGTTGTGTTGGCGGTGTGTTGAAGGTATTGATGCACCCCTTCCTGCTCGACGGCGGTCGCCCAGCTTTCATTAAAGGCGGTGTCTCCCTTTATATAGAGTCTGCGATGCGCCAGTTCATGAAAAAGCAGCCCGGCCAAGTCCACAGGGTCATACCATATGAATGTGTTCAGGACCGGGTCGTTGAACCAGCCCAAGGTGGAGTAAGCTGGGACGCCGCCCACATGGGTGTCGAACGCTTCGCTCGCTAATTCAGCCGCCGCCTCATGGGCGGGCTGCTCGGCGAAGTAACCCTGGTAGGCGACGCAGCCTGCGATAGGGTAACACCAGGTTTTACTGCGCATGGAAAACTCCGGCGCTGCAAAAACGTTCCAGACGACATAGGGACGTTCAAGGTCGGCATATTCGCTATACGCTTCCTCCACGGGAAGGTGCAAGGAGGTAGCGGCGAATTCTCTGACCTGTATGACGTATTCAAGCCGCTCACGGAGATTGGGGGGCGTTGCGTCTTCCTGCACGACCTCTTCAATGGGGCGCTTTTTCTGCAGGATTTCCCACTGTCCCTGAATCGCCTGCAACATAAACCCCGTGGATTGACAGCCTCCCAGAACCAGTAACCCCATCAGTAACAGAGGTAAAAGTTTTATAACTGGAGATAAAGGAAAGGTTTTTTTTAGTAAAGCCATCGGTGAACTCTTTCTCCAAAAATTTATTGGCTGTCTATACTGGTAATAGCGCTCTGATGCGGGCGGAGCGATAGCGGCGACCGGCGCCTTCTTAGTTAATTAACTTAACCTACAGAAACCCATGTCGGAAATCAGTGGCAGAGAACAGGAACGGCGTGCGAGTCAACGTCGCCCCATTCAGTTGAGCGCCTCTCTCGACTTTAAGGGATTGAGCGGCCTGTCATGCACAATTGCGGATTTCTGTCCGGAAGGCGTTTATGTCACCTATCCCACAGAGACGGCTCAACGGCTAAAGCATAGCGGCTTTACCGCCGGTCAGCGCATTCAGGTGAGTTTTATCGATCCTTTCGTGAATCGCAACCATACGCTGAAGGTGAACGTGGTGAGAGCCATCGACAGCGCGATGGGAGGGAGCTTCGCAGAAGGCAATATGGCGGCGGTGACTGCTCTACTGCGAATATGTGGGGCCGAGAACATTGGTCATGGCGCTCCAAAAAGCTCCACGGACTCCGCCTCATTGTTGATGAGGCAGTGCGAGCGGGTCATCCACCAGCACCTGACGCCTTTGTTTGATACCTATCTGCGCGCTTTGCCGAAAAGTTTCGATGAGGCCATTAATACTGCGCCTACGGATAACCAACGCTCTCAACTTGCCGACGCCGCCATAGCCTTGGCGAAGCAGAATGAAATTTTTTCCAGCCAGTTCTTCAAACATATTGGCCAAGCGCTGACTCCCCGAGCGGTGAGCGCTGTGAAAAAGGAAGAGGAGTGTACGGATTTATCGCTGATTGATAAGTCCGAGTTTGAAGACTGGCTCACGCTGAAAGTCATGGTCACAAAAGCGGAAACTGCGTATCGGGCGGTTTTGGTGCAGCTGAAAATGCGTTTGGACGCCGCCGGAGTGGTTTGCCACAAAGGATATAACAACGCGGTGGGGCCGCCGCTTTTGTGTTATGCCTTGCGTGACACCTTGATGCAATTGCATTTACCGCTGCCGGCGGAGCGCCTGTGCTTGAGAGTGTTTGAGCGCACTGTACTGGCCGAATTAGGGCCTGTGTATGCAGAACTGAATGAACTGCTGGTTCGACGAGGCGTGCTGCCCAATCTTGATTTGTCCAAATACTTAAGCACACCGGAAGCGGAGAAAAAGGCGGAGGAGGAAATTGCCAAGAAACCGCCAGCCGAGGGCAAGCAAGATCCGTTCAGTGCGGAGGACAAAGAGCGTGCTGAGCAATTGCGTCAAAAGTTGATGGGCTCAAACCACGAGGAGTCCAAGCAGCCCGCCAAGCCTGTCACTCCCCCGGCCCCTCCTCCATCAGGAGCGCAGGGCGAAAGAGATATGCATGGCTACTTGGCGGATGCGGAAACCAGCTTCGCGGCGGTGAATAAACTGTTTGAAATTCTGGAAAGCAATCGCGCTTTATTGAAGCAAAAAGAGCTGCAGGCGCCCCCTTTTCCAAAACCCTCCGAAGCGCCCCAGTTCCGCAACGAAGAAATTCTGTTCAACTTGCAGTCCGTGCAGCAGCACCCGCCCGGGGAGGGCGTCAGCCTTGATGAGTCAGGATTGCGAGAGCGCTTGTTCAACGTACTTCAGAATAATGAAGCAGGTTTGAAATCTTTTGGCGCGGAGCAGGACAAGGCCCTGGATGTGGTGGACCGATTTTTCGCCAGCCTTTTGAAAAACCAGAAGCTTAGCGGAATCGCCAAGATGCAGATCAAGGGACTGGAGCTACCTGTGCTGCGCTTGCTGATGCGTAATCCAGACTTCCTGGAGCAGCACGAAAATACGGCGCATAAAGTCATCAATCGTATTGCGCAGATCGGCGTCAAAGGGGGAAGGAACAGTCAATCGGTCTTGGAGCGCATTAATACGCTGATTCATCGTATTCAGGCGGATCATGAACGGGACCCAGGCGTATTTGATGAAGCGCTGGCGGAGTTGGATGAATTGCTGGAGCGCCAGAATCTGCTTTATCGCCGGAATGTGGAAAGGGTCACAGCAGCGGCGGAAGGGCAGCAGAAAGTTGAGGAAGCCAAGCAGGCTGTGATTGACGAAATAGAGCAACGCATCGCCGGCAAGCAGGTGCCGCGGGCGGTGGCGACGCTGCTGAATGGCGGCTGGCGGGATTTGCTGTCGCTGACCTATATTCGGCAAGGCCCTTCCAGCCAGGCCTGGTATGACTACCTGAGCGTTTTGGATACGCTGATTCATGTCGGCAATGACCCAGGTTTCGAGTTCAACTTGCCGGAACTGTTACGCATTATTCAGGACGGCCTCTCCGCAATCTCCTCCAATCATATGCCGTCCGGCCACATTCGCGATGAGCTTAAACGTTTCCTCGTACGTCGTGTGGGGGCCGAGCCCGAAATGGTGACCATGCCGGATAATCGGGAAGAAACCAGTGACCCAGGCGTGCAGTTACTGGGCGAAGCCAGGCAACGAGGTTTGCAGCGCTGGCTGATGCGGGCGCAAAAACTGAAAGTCGGGGATTGGCTGAGACTGGAGCGAGACGAGAAGGAGGCCGAGTTTATTCGGCTGGTCTGGGTCGGCCGCAGCTTTTCACGTTATGTTTTCGTGAACCATCAGGGAATGAAGGTGATAGACCTGGACGCGCTGACGCTGGCGGCCTACCTGCAAAAAGGCATCGCCGCCCCGGACGAGTCGGTGGATACGCCAGTGGTGGATCAAGGCCTGGACGCTATGGTTCAGGACCTTTATGAGCAACTCAGCCACGCGTCGTCACATGATGAGTTGACCGGGTTGATTCAGCGTAAAGAGTTTGAACGTCAGGCGCTGGTGAAACTTTCCCAGTCCAGTGATGGCGATAAGTTTGTAGGACTGCTGGTCAGTCTTGGGCAGTTCCGCCTGATCAACGAATCCGCCGGTATTGAGGCGGGCGATCAGGCGCTAAAGGATATCGCAAGTTTATTGAAGTCGCTCTTTACGCCAAAAACATTGGTATGCCGGTTTGGCGGCGATGAATTCATGTTGCTGGTGGAAGGCGAGGCGACGGCGGCGGTGGAGAAAATCACCACGGCGCTGCGTCAGTATCAGCTGCGATGGGAAAGCAATGTATTCTCTGTCTCTGCGAGTATTGGTTATGTTGAGGTCAGCGGGGGCGTGCTGGATGTGCCGCATATGGTGCAGGCCGTTGAAGAGGCTGCTCGTCGCGCCAAGAGCAAAGGAGGCAATCGCGTTGAAGAATTCGATGTCGATCGGGCTCTGATCGCCAGGCGTGACGCTATCGCCTCAAAAGTGGCGAGTTTGGGTAAAGAGCTGGAGAACGAACGAGTCCTGTTGCGTTGTCAGAAAATCATACCGCTGCATCCCGGCGCCAAGATGGGAGCCCAATACGAGATACTGCTCAGCATATACGATGACAACGGCAACCTGATTCCCGCCGGCGACTTTGTGCGCGCAGCGGAAACCTACAAGCGAATGCAGGCGGTGGATCGCTGGGTGGTCGGACATATGCTGGATTGGATGTCTAAGAATCGACAGCAGATTGAAACGATGGGCGGGGTCAGCATTAACCTTTCCGGTCACTCTTTGAATGATGAGGGATTGCTGGAGTTTATCTTTGAGCGGCTGACCAAATACGACTGCCCCATGGACAAAATGTGCTTCGAAATCACGGAGGCGGCGGCGATTTCGAATCTCTGCGATGTTTCCGAGTTTATTGTGGAGCTGCAAGAATATGGCTGCCGTTTTTGCCTGGGTGATTTCGGCACAGCGATGGCGTCCTATCAATATCTCAAGCAGTTGCCCGTTGATCTGATCAAGGTGGATGGCTCTTTTGTCAAAGACGTGGCGACCGACCAGAATGATCAAACGATGATTCGTTCAATGACGGAAATGGCGCACTACTTGGGGCGTGAGATTATTGCCCCGCAAGTGGAGACCAAAGAGTCATTGGAGATGCTGCAAAAGCTGGGCGTCGACTATGTGCAAGGCTTTTACATAGAGCGCCCGAAATCGCTGGCGAATTTCTAGAGGAAAGTAGGGGCTGGGGCGCGAAGGCCCCTTATGTTTCGTCTGCCGCCAGACTTGGGGGAGACTTAATCATCATCTTCGCTTTCGTCGTGACCCGCCATCCCCAGTTCTTTGATTTTTCTGGTGAGGGTGTTGCGTCCCCAGCCAAGCAATAGCGCTGCGTCGCGTTTTCTTCCCGCCGTTTGCTTAAGCGCGCTTTCTATCATGATGCGTTCAAACGTCGGCACTGCCGTATCCAGTAGGCTGCTCTTGCCTTTCTTGAGTTCTTGCTCGGCCCAAGTGCGCAACGACTCCTGCCAATCCTGAGTCGGGCTACGGTGGTTGGATTGCTCCTGGAGTTCCGGAGGGAGGTCGGAAACGTGAATTTCCCGGCCTGAGGCCATCACCGTGAGCCAGCGACAGGTGTTTTCCAGCTGCCTTACATTACCGGGCCATGAAAGCGAACACATGTATTCTTCCGCTTCGGTTTTCAGTACCTTTGGCTCGACATTCAGCTCTTCCGCCGCTTTTTTCAGGAAATGGCCAGCGAGTTTAGGGATGTCTTCCCGACGCTCGCTAAGCTTCGGCAGATGTACCCGGATTACATTCAACCGATGGAACAGGTCTTCCCGAAAGCGCCCTTCCTGCACCAGCTTTTCCAGGTTTTGATGTGTGGCGGCGATAATGCGCACATCCACTTTTATGGGCGTGGCGCCGCCGACCCGATAGAACTCGCCATCCGCCAACACTCGGAGCAGGCGAGTTTGGGTATCCGGCGGCATATCTCCTATCTCATCCAGAAAGAGCGCGCCGCCGTTGGCCTGCTCAAAACGTCCCTGACGCTGACCGCCAGCCCCAGTAAAAGAGCCTTTTTCATGTCCGAACAATTCGGATTCAATGAGATCCTTTGGTATCGCCGCCATGTTGAGAGCGATAAAAGGTTTGCCCGCTCTGGGGCTGTGCTGATGCAGGGCGCGCGCGACCAGTTCTTTACCGGTGCCGGACTCGCCGTTGATTAACACCGTGATATTACTGTGGGAAAGCCTGCCGATAGCCCTGAATACTTCCTGCATGGCGGGGGCTTCCCCGATGATTTCCGTATCCTGACTCAATGAGTTTCCCTCGGGCGCGCGGCTGGTGGCCATCTGTTCCTGCGCATGAGCCACTGCGCGTTTCACCAGAGAGACGGCGTCGTCCACGTCGAAAGGTTTGGGAAGGTATTCAAACGCGCCGCTTTGATAGGAGGATACCGCGCTATCAAGATCCGAATGCGCGGTCATGATAATAACTGGCAGGTGCGGGTAGCTGGTGTGAATCTGTCCCAACAGGCTCAAGCCGTCAATGCCGGGCATGCGGATGTCGCTGATAATCGCATCCGGCTGCTCCCGCTCCAGGCGATGCAGAACGCCGTCCCCGGACTCAAATGATCGGGTATTCAGATGCGCCTGCTCCAGGGCTTTTTCTAAGACCCATCGAATTGAACGATCATCATCTATGATCCATACGTTGGGTGATGCGCTCATGATAGTGGCTCCAGTGGAATAAATATGATGAAGTTCGTACTGCCGGGCTGGCTTTCACATTCAACCAGCCCTTTATGTTGTCCGATTATGCTTTGTGTTATGGAAAGCCCCAGACCCGTCCCCTGTGCGCGACCGCTCACCATCGGGTAGAAAATATTATTCAGGAATTCGGACGGTATGCCGGGACCGTTATCAATGACGTCTACTCTTACCACCAGGCGATGCCGCATATGACCGATCGTGAATTGCCTGAGCGGGCGCGTACGCAATAATATTTGCGGGCCGCCAGATCCGGGGGGCGTGTAGTCCTCAAAGGCCTGCATGGCGTTGCGACAAATATTCAGGAAGGCCTGAATAAGCTGCTCCTTGTCGCCGGCGAACTCAGGAATACTGGGATCGTAATCGCGGATGAGCTTTATCTTGCCGGCGCTTTCTACTTCAATCAGGCTGTATACCCGCTCCAGCACTTCATGGATATTGGTCGGTTCCTGTTTAAAGCTGCGATTGGGGCCGAGCATGCGGTCAACCAGGTTGCGCAGCCTATCCGCCTCATCAATGATGATGCGGGTGTAGTCATGCAGCCCCTCTTCTTTTAGTTCTTTATCCAAAAGCTGAGCTGCGCCGCGAATGCCGCCCAAAGGGTTTTTGATTTCATGGGCGAGTCCGCGAATCAAGATTCGGGAGGTTTCTTGTTTGGAGAGCAGCTCTTCTTCGCGACTGATGCGTAAGAGGCGGTCACGAGGTTGAATCTCCATGATGACGTAAACGTCGCTGGCGATATGCACGGGAGAGACTGTGTAATCAACCAGGAGACGACTCCCTGAAGGCAGTAGAAACTCCGCTTCTCTTTGAGTATAGGTCTGGCCGGTGCGCAGACATTCTTCCAGTCCGGTCAGTGTGGAGCTACCTTCTATCAGCAAATCTTTTATCGTGGCCCCGTTGGCCCTTTGCTCACTGGTTTCCAGCAACACTTCGGCGGATGAATTACTAAAAGCAATCCGCTGCTGGGGGTCAATAACCAGTACGGAAGTGGTCAGATTTTCGAGTAAGCGAGTCTGAAAAACGATGGGTAGCATAATGTTGACCTATTTTTGCATTGTGAATGCAATATCCAAACCAGAACTGCGGTAAAGCGGTGCGAATTACCGGGTTCTCTGCACAGGCGTGGGGCGGGTAGCCCAAATGTGAGCTACGTCCTCAGGAAGCGCTCCAGAAGCGGGCTTGGGCGGAAAGTAAGTCGGCGGCGATGTGCATGATCATGGCGCGTCATGCACAAAGTGGAGGCGCTAGGCTTCAATTATGCTCTTTTTTGGTGCGTTGTGTTGGGTTAGTTTTTTACACTGGGGCGATGGATCGTAAACTGTACGGGCGTTGTGCTTTGGATTACGCCGGAGTTGTCGATGACATCCAGAGAAACGGTATGGGTTCCTCGGTCGATGCCCTTCAGCTCAAGAAAATTGTCCTTGGTTGTTCCAACAGGGGCTCCGTCCAACGAAACTCGGTAGCTGTGATTGGGATACAGGGTGGGGTCTGATGTGAATAAGACCGTCAGATCGCCATTACCGGAATGAAAAGCGCTGTCATTGGTAGGAAAAGTTATATTCAGCGTCGCGTAATAGCTTGACGGCGCGGACTCCGGTTCGTCACTGCTGCGGGGGGGTATATCCGCCATTTTAGGCATGGTTATCGTTGCGGTTGGGCCGACCTCGACTTTCTCTGCGCCCTCTCTCTCCTGGTCTGAATATTCCACATTGCCTTGTGCGTCAACCCAACGGTAGATTTCAGCGCAGGCCAAGCCCGAGTAAGAAGAAAAAAGCGCGGAAAAAATAAGAATATAAGCGAACCGAGATTTCATAACTTCAACCCAAGTGACCAGTTACTTGAACTGTAGCAGAAGCGGAACCAAAAAAAACCCCGCAGAGTGCGGGGTTTTCGAGTCTGTCGCAGTTAACTGAGCGACGGATTATACAGAGTAGTACATCTCGAACTCGACCGGGTGAGTGGTCATGTCCAGACGTTCTACTTCTTTACGCTTCAACTCAATGTAAGCTTCGATCATGTCCTTAGTGAACACGTCGCCTTTAGTCAGGAACTCGAAGTCTTTTTCTGCGTAATCCAGAGCTTGTGATAGAGAGCTACAAACAGTTGGGATGTTCATGGCTTCTTCTTTCGGCAGATCGTACAGATCCTTGTCCATAGCGTCGCCAGGGTGGATCTTGTTCTGGATGCCGTCCAGACCCGCCATCAACATGGCCGCGAAGGCCAGGTAAGGGTTGGCGGATGGGTCTGGGAAGCGAACTTCGATCCGGCGCGCTTTCGGGTTGGTCACGAAAGGAATACGGATGGACGCAGAGCGGTTACGTGCGGAGTAAGCCAGCATAACCGGCGCTTCAAAACCAGGAACCAGACGCTTATATGCGTTGGTGGAAGGGTTGGTGAAAGCGTTCAGTACGCGAGCATGCTTGATGATGCCGCCGATGTAGTACAAAGCTATGTCGCTAAGACCTGCATAGCCGTCGCCGGAGAAGATGTTTTTGCCGTCTTTGGACAGGGACTGGTGACAGTGCATGCCAGAACCGTTATCGCCAACCAAAGGCTTGGGCATAAAGGTTGCGGTCTTGCCGTAAGCATGCGCTACGTTGTGTACGCAGTACTTCAGAATTTGCACTTCGTCCGCTTTGCGGGTCAGAGTATTGGCGCCAACGCCGATTTCACACTGACCTGCGGTGCCTACTTCGTGGTGGTGTACTTCGATGGTCAAGCCCATGGATTCCATCGCTGCGCACATCGCGCCGCGCAGGTCATGCAGAGAGTCGACCGGAGGTACAGGGAAGTAGCCGCCTTTTACGCCGGGACGGTGACCAACGTTGTTTTTCTCGAAGTCGTCGCCAGATACCCAGGCGGCTTCTTCAGAGTAGATTTCGTACATGGCGCCGTTGATGTCGGACTTCCATTTTACGCTGTCGAAAATGAAGAACTCAGGCTCTGGTCCGAACAGTACAGTGTCCGCAATGCCCGTGGACTTCAGGTACTCTTCCGCGCGCTGTGCGATAGAGCGTGGGTCGCGGTTGTAACCCTGCATGGTGGTGGGTTCGATAATGTTACAGGTCAGGTTCAGGGTGGTCTCTTCTGTGAACGGATCAATAACCGCAGTTTCGTCGTCCGCCAGCAGAATCATGTCTGACTCGTTGATGCCTTTCCAGCCAGCGATGGAGGAACCGTCAAACATTTTGCCTTCTTGAAAGAATTCCGGAGAGATTTCGCTAGCAGGGATAGTCACGTGCTGCTCTTTACCCTTGGTGTCGGTAAAGCGCATGTCAACCCATTTAACTTCGTGCTCTTTAATAAGATTCAGAGTTTTCTCTGACATTCCAGTTACTCCGTAAGATTTTATTTATGTTGAGGTGAAACCGAAACACTGCAGTAGTGAATCCTCGCCACCATGAAACAGACCCGTGGAGGGGAGAGCGTTCCGGGAAGTCTAACGAGCGCAAAAATACTATCACGCCTCATGGTCAGTTGCTTCTGGTTTTCCTGATTAGCAATTTATTTGCCAATAGATTTTTGGCTTATAACAAATTGTTTTTAAAAGGGTTTGCGAGACACCTTCGGGATAGTCCTATCGTGTGTGTTATTGGTTTGCACCAAGTTGGTGCCAAAAAACAGGGCGCTGGGCGATTTTGGGGCGTCGTGCACCATTTTGGTATCAGGCTAAGGATAGATAAATTTTCGAGAGGGTGTATAAAGATGTATAAAAAAGATTCAGGCGTCAGCTATAATGTCGCGCCCTCAGCCCATGACTGTTTATTTTGCAGGTGTTTTTTGTGATCGAGAAATTAAGAAATATTGCTATCATTGCCCACGTTGACCACGGTAAAACTACTCTGGTCGACAAACTCCTTCAGCAGTCGGGCACCTTAGGCCGCAAGGACATGGACGCTGAACGCGTTATGGATTCCAATGATCAGGAACGTGAGCGCGGCATTACTATATTGGCGAAAAATACCGCCATCAAGTGGAATGATTACCGAATTAATATCGTAGACACACCTGGGCACGCTGACTTTGGCGGCGAAGTTGAACGTGTTCTGTCTATGGTTGACTCTGTTCTCCTGCTCGTCGATGCAGTTGACGGTCCTATGCCGCAAACTCGCTTCGTAACTCAAAAGGCGTTTGCTCGCGGTCTGAAGCCTATCGTTGTCGTCAATAAAGTCGATCGTCCTGGCGCCCGTCCTGATTGGGTCGTCGGTGAAGTGATGGACCTTTTTGATCGCCTGGGCGCTACAGAAGAACAGCTGGATTTCCCTGTTATTTACGCTTCAGCATTGAACGGCATTGCGGGGCTTGAGCCGGATGCGTTGCAACAAGACATGACGCCTCTGTTTGAAATGGTAGTTGAGAAGGTGCCCGCGCCGTCTGTCGATGTTAATGGCCCTTTCCAAATGCAGATTAGCGCCCTCGATTACAACAGTTATGTTGGCGTTATCGGAATAGGACGCGTTTCCCGCGGTAAAGTAAAAACCAATACGCCTGTCGTCGTGGTTGATCGCGATGGAGGCAAGCGTAATGGACGCGTATTGACGGTAATGGGCTATCACGGCCTGCAGCGTGTGGACGTGCCTGAAGCGGAAGCTGGGGACATTATCTGTGTTACGGGGCTGGATGAGCTGAATATCTCCGATACGTTATGTAGCCCTGAGCGCCCGGAAGCACTGCCGGCGTTGATCGTGGACGAGCCAACTGTCAGCATGACATTCCAGGTCAACGACTCCCCATTCGCTGGTAAAGAAGGCAAGTACGTCACCAGTAGAAATATCAAGGAGCGTCTGGAGAAAGAGCTGCTGTACAACGTAGCTTTGCGTGTAGAGCAAGGCGACTCTCCTGACAAATTTATCGTATCCGGTCGCGGCGAGTTGCACTTGTCCGTATTGATCGAAACCATGCGTCGCGAAGGATTTGAGTTAGGCGTTTCTCGTCCAGAAGTTATCGTGAAAGAAATTGACGGACAGAAAGTTGAGCCATACGAGCAGGTGATCATCGACGTGGAAGATGAGCACCAGGGATCGATCATGGAAGTAATGGGCCTGCGCCGTGGTGAGCTGGTTAACATGATTCCAGATGGCAAAGGACGCACACGTCTGGAGTTTATTGTGCCTTCTCGAGGCCTGATCGGCTTCCGTTCTCAGTTTCTCACCATGACTTCAGGTACGGGCATCCTGACCCACATCTTCGATCATTATGGTCCTGTGAAAGAAGGCGTGAACGTTGAGCGTAACAATGGCGTTCTTATCTCCAACGTAGCGGGTAAAGTATTAGCATACGCTCTGTTTAACCTGCAGGATCGTGGTCGCCTGTTCGTGGATCCAAACATCGAAGTCTACGAAGGCATGATTATCGGCTTACATAGCCGAGATAACGATTTGGTTGTTAATCCAACCAAAGCCAAGCAGCTGACCAACATTCGCGCTGCAGGTACGGACGAAAATATTCTTCTGACTCCGCCGATTCGTTTCTCTTTGGAGCAGGCGTTAGAGTTTGTTGAAGACGATGAGCTGGTTGAGGTGACGCCCAGCAACATAAGGATTCGCAAGAAGTTGCTGAAAGAGCATGAGCGTAAGCGCGCTGACCGTAGTAAGGACTGAAATCCAAAAGTAGTTGGATAAAGTGATCTAGAAAGTTTTCGGCTTTTCCGCAGAGTGCTATAGTTCTTTCGAGTTAAAGGACAATGCTGGAAAAGCCGAATGCTCACCTTATACCCAGAACTAAAGCCTCATAAAGAACACTTCCTTCCTGTAGATAATCTTCACACAATTTATATTGAAGAGTCCGGCAATAAAGACGGGCTGCCAGTATTGTTTGTGCATGACGGGCCTGGATACGGCTCTGACCCATTCTGCCGACGCCTGCTGGATTCTGAGCGCTTCCGCATCATCATGATCGACCAGAGAGGTTGTGGTAAATCTACACCCTTGGCTGAGACTGCTCATAACCGCCCAGATGTTCTGATTCAGGACATTGAGCGGGCGAGACAACACTTAGGTATTGAGAAGTGGATGCTGATTGGAATGGGGTGGGGCGGTTTCTTATCACAACAATATGCCGGAGCCTTTCCAGAAACTGTGTTAGGAGTAGTGATTTCTGGTTATTTTGTCGCTGATGAGCCGGGTATTTCATGGATGTTACGGGAAGGTGCGCCTAAGATGTTTCCTGATATTTGGCACGAAGTAATGAAGGATTGCCCGCAGGGGAGCGTTGCGGAAGTCCTAAGTTATTTCTCAAAGTATCTGAATGGCTCAAATGAACTGCTTCAGATACAGGCCGCAAAACAATGGGCCGCCTGGGTGGCTAAAATTTCCACTCTGCATCCTTCTCAGGACTTGGTGGATAGGTTGACCCATCCCCACCAGGCCATTTCATTGGCGAGGTTAGGCTGTAATTTCTATCAGGAGCTAACCGACGAGCCTGTGAGTTCCGCTGCGCATTTAAAAGACATCCCGGGCATAATCGTTCATGGTCGTTATGACGCCATTTCCCCTTTGGCGAGAGCGTTTGATTTGCACCAAAGCTGGGCAGGGAGCGACTTGTACATCATTCGAGACGCTGGCCACTCAGTGAGAGATCCTGCGATGGTTGATGCGTTGATCAAATCTATTGGCTCTATGGCGGATAGGATTGGTGGCGTATCGAAACTTAATGGCTAGTCCTATTGACAGTTAAGTGATAGGCAGTTTTAATGCCGCAAATGTTTAAAAAGGCTGTAACGGTTCCTTAAGAATTAAGCGCGAGCGTAATAAATGATCGGATTGGTTCAACGCGTTGCGCACGCTTGCGCCAAAGTGAATGGAGAAGTAATTGGCTCAATCGACGAGGGGCTTCTCGTTTTATTGGCGGTTGAGCCAGATGACACCGAACGTAAGGCGGAGAGACTGTTAGATAGAATTAGTGGCTACCGTATTTTTGCTGATCCGAATGGCAAGATGAACCTAAGCCTTAAGGATGTCGGTGGGGAATTATTGGTTGTATCACAGTTCACATTGGCGGCTGATACGAAAAAAGGTATGAGGCCAAGTTTTTCTTCTGCCGCATCACCCGAATTGGGTGAAAGGCTTTATGACCATTTTGTGGAGAAGGCTTCGGCATTGCTAAGTCGTGTTCAGACCGGGCGGTTCGGCGCAGAGATGGAGATAACGTTAACCAATATCGGTCCAACAACGTTTTCGTTGCGTGTGGAGTAAAAGACTGTTGAAATCTAAGGATTTTGTGCTTGAGGTCTCCTCTGTAAATCCAGCCGGTTTAGCAATGGCCAGGTTTCGGAAATCCACTATGGGTTGGGGAGCCCAATAATATATTTCCTTTGTTATAGTACTGGTGCGTTTCTATGTATGTCTTCATAGGCAAAGAAGGTCACATCAATGTCAGGTGATTAACGAGCCCGTAAGGCTGTTGATTTAACTTATTGATTGTAAAAAAATTGTTTATTTGGGGCGAATCATCTAGCCTTTTTAGGATTTGAAAAATTGATTTTTTGTTACAAAAAAAGATGCCTTAAAGGCACTTTTTGGTTGCAAAAACGACAACGTTGTATTACATATGGTTATTAATTTTCTTGTTTAGGAAAGTTGCATAACCCGTTGTTTGTAAGGATTTTTTGCCTCTCTGCAAAAAAAACTATCAGAATCTTGATGGTAAGTTGTTGATAGAGTAGGAATTTAAGCCTTTTTGGCTGACCTTCAGTGAAGAAATGTAGACCTCTGTGAAGAGGCCTGATTTGCGAAAGTCTATCAACATTTGATAACTGATGGGGTCCGGCGAAAAAGGAGGCTTTGATATAGACAAAACATCGGATTGAAAAATGTCATTGAGTTGACATAATCACGAACTATAAATTGGCAAAATTTTTTTTGCCTAAATAAAGAAAAATGTGGCTTTTAACCATCAATCTTCGAAAGAAGTTGATTTAACACACAAAAGGAAGACGAAATGAAAAAGACTTTGATCGCTTCAGCTGTTGCCGCTGCAACGATTTCTTCTACCACTTTTGCGATGGATCCAGCTTCTGAGCTGGCTGCACGTCTGGACTCTATGCCTACCGTTTACGGTAACATTCAGTTAGTTCAGTCATATGTAAATGTCGATACTGGTGCTGGTGAGTCCAGTAACACTGACTTTGCTGATAATGGGTCTACTATCGGTTTCAAACACAAACATGAAATTATGCCTGGCGTTGAAGGTTTCTTCAAAGCAGAGTTTCATTTTGATGCGGATGACCAAGCCACTAACACAGGTTTAGGCGAGAAGTTTGACGAGGCTTATATCGGTGTTAAAGGTGATTTCGGTACAGTTTTGGCTGGCTCTGAAGATACCGTTTATGAGTGGGTTGACCAAATTGACCTGTTCGAATCAGTGGGTGTTGCAGGTGACGTGGCAGGAATGGCGGAGAGCGACACTCTGCACTACTATTCCCCTAGCTTTAGTGGTTTCACCGTTGGTGTAACCAAATCCTTGGAAGGTGGCTCAGAATATACTGCTTCTGTCGCTGCTAAGTATGAAATGGAAGCACTTCAGGTTGTATTGGGTTATGCCATCAATGATCTGGACGGTGGTGAAGATGTAATCGGTTTGTCTGGTTCATATAAATTCGGCGACTTTAAAGTAATCGGTCAGTTCGAAACTCAAGACGAGAATGTTGATTTCTGGGCGCTTGGTGGTGTTTACACTATGGGCGCTACTCAGTTTGCTGCTGCTTATGGTTTTGCTGACTTTGAAAGCGATGAAGAAGCAAGCGAAATTACACTTCAGGCTCTGCACAACCTGTCTGACAACATGTATGTATATGTTGAATATGATCTGAAAACTCTAGAACCTGCTGGCGGTGGTGACGACACTGACGTCGAAACTTTCAATGTTGGCGCAACCTACGCGTTTTAATATTGTCTGAAAGCATTTTCAGAAAGAAAGCCGGCTCATAGAGCCGGTTTTTTTTTTGCGCGAAAAAATTGGAGAGACTAAAACTTCATAGTGAGTTTACAGAGGGGAATCATGAAAGAAGTCGAGCTTAAGTTTTCTTTTCCGCGAAAGAGATTGGTAAAAACGAACTCTGATCTCATGGCTATTTGGGGAAGCCCAAGCTCAAACACAATACTCCAAAACGTCTATTACGATACCCCTGATTTTGCTATGCAGCGCTCAAGGGTTGCCTTGAGGTTGCGGAATTTAGGAGGTGCATGGGAGCAAACTTTAAAAGGGGGGGGGAGAGATGCGGCTGGCTTGCATGTTCGCGATGAGTGGAACTGGCAATTATCAGATAACAAGTTGGATGTTTCGAAACTTTCAGGGATTGATGTTGTCAAAAATATAGATCTGGGGGATTTGGGGCCTGTATTTAAAACCAACTTTGAGCGTATCAAATGGATGATAGAGGCTAGCGGAAGCGTATTTGAGCTCGCTTTAGACGTTGGTGAGATTAGGGGCGCTACTGGTGTTAGGCCGATATCCGAGATTGAAATTGAGCTCAAAGAAGGTGATGTCTCGGCGGTTTTAGCTGTTGCCGAAAGGATAGCTAAGCAAATTCCCTGCTGGTTGAGCAAAGAAAGTAAGGCCGCTCGTGGGTATAGTCTCGTGGGTGCGCCTCCGATTGGGCGGGAATGCCAATATGAACATTCGGAGAGTGCGCAGCTCGACGAATTAATTGGCGATTTAGCATGCTATATGGAGGTCATCGCTGAGGGGGAAGGTAATGATTGGTATAAATATGTGGAATGCATGGCCGGGATTAACTCTCTACTGACTTTAAGTGGCTCAGACAGAAATGTCGGGGAGCAGATAGTTAAAGCTGAAGTTGAGTCTTTGTTTCAGTGGTTTAGTAGAAAGCAAGAGGTTGGCTTTTCCGAATATATACTCAACTCTACAGCACCTGGCTTGATAGGTTTAGAAGTGTTGAGGAAGATGCTGGCAGGTTAATTATGCTCTCTGTAGGAGGGAGTATGCGTATCAATTTGAGATCTATTTGTTTCTTATGTATTGCTTTTAGCGTATTTGCAGCAAGCGCCAAGGAACCAGACTGGTCGGCATACTCAGAGCTACTGCAGCAATATGTTAAACCTGATCACAAAGAATATATGGATGCGAACTTTGTAGACTATGGGGCTTTGAAAGGAAACGAGAAGTTCTCCAAACTAGTTGAGCAGATCGCAGACTTCCCTTTGTCTGACCTTGAGACCCCTGAAGAGCGCATGGCCTTTTATCTAAATGGCTATAACATTCTCGCTATCAAAATGGTCGTCGATAATTGGCCAATTGTTAAGCTTAAGTCATTGGGCTCCTTCTTTAAGCCTGTTTGGACGTTTGATGCAGGGATCTTGTGCGGAGAGAGGGTGACTCTGCGCTATTTGGAGCATGAAATCCTTCGTAAGATGGGAGATCCAAGAATTCACATGGCGCTTAACTGTGCTTCTATGAGTTGTCCAGACTTGCGTATAGAACCTTACACTGCTAGTAAGCTCCATTTACAGTTAGAGGATCAATCAAAAAAATATTTAATGCAGGATAATAAAGGTATAACCGTTGAAAAAGATGTTATCCACTTATCTAGTATATTTGGTTGGTTTGAGGACGATTTTGAAGTGGTGGGAGGGGTTGAAGCATTTGTTCGTAAGCATCGCCAAGACCTGCCTGAGGATATTAAATTCTCAGCGGACTTGCCGTACAACTGGAATGTTAACGCTATTTTGAATCGCTCAGAATTGAAGAAGGCGTTGGCAAAAAACGATTAGTGATTAGCAGCCCTCATGTTGTCGCACTATGAGGAGTTTGCGATGATTGTTATCGTGCTATCCTGAGCAAGAGAAATTCTGATTAGGGGAGCGCATACAATGGCTGCGCCAAGCGAGCTACAGTTATATCCGTCGGTAATTCATCCAGCAATTCAGAAGTACTGGGATGAGTTTTGTGAGTTGCCGGCCGAAACGTTAAGTGCATTTTCCTCTTATTATCCCGATATTCTCCGCGCCTTTGCAGTTAGTGACTTCCTCGCATTAAATATTCTTAGAGAGCCAGAGTTGGTTCTCAGCTTTTTGCAGTCTTCGCAGCATCAAAAGGAGTGTCAGCTTGTCGACTTTCGAGCGCCGCTGGCTGAAGAGTTGTCGGGGGCTCTAAAAGAAGACGACTTGCTTAGGATACTGAGGCTGTTTCGTCGGCGAATGATGTTTCGAATTATATGGCGAGATTTGGTGTGCCTCGTGGATTATCAAGTCACGACGCGAGAAGTTTCATGGCTTGCAGAAACCTGCATTGATGAAGCTTTGAGCTGGATTTATCGTGATATGAGTCAGCAATTCGGTGAGCCTCATTCTACCGCTGGCGTGAAGCAGCAACTGGTTGTTCTCGCTATGGGCAAACTGGGGGCGAACGAGCTCAATGTATCATCGGATATTGACTTGATTTTTACTTTTCCTGAGAGAGGCGAGACGCAAGGTGGGAACCGTTCCCTGGATAATCAGGCGTTTTTCACTCGATTGGGGCAGAGATTAATACAGGCGTTAGATAATACGACGGCCGATGGTTTTGTATTTAGAGTTGATATGAGGTTGAGGCCATACGGACAGAGTGGCGCTTTGGCCCTCAGCTTTGCGGCAATGGAAGCCTACTATCAGGAGCAAGGTCGGGATTGGGAGCGCTATGCGATGATCAAGGCTCGGGCGGTCGCTGGCGATATTGATGCCGGTGAAGAGCTGTTAACCTCACTTAAACCCTTCGTTTACCGTAAATATATCGACTTTGGCGCTGTTCAGGCGCTGAGAGCCATGAAGGAAATGATTGAGCGGGAGGTTCAGCGTAAAGGTCAGGATGGCAACATTAAGGTAGGGCGAGGGGGCATCAGAGAGATTGAGTTTATCGTTCAGGTGTTCCAGCTAATGCGTGGTGGGCGAGATGTCAGGCTGCAACAGCGAAACTTGTTGTCGACTTTGGAATGTCTCGAGGATGAAGGACTTTTGCCAGTCGCTGCCGCAGCTGAATTGCGGGAAGCCTATATTTTTTTGCGTAATTTAGAACATGCGATTCAAGGACTCGAGGATAAGCAGACCCAGGAGATACCCAAAGATGAAGAAGGGCGGGAGCGGGTTGCTGTGGCGATGGGGTTCCCCGGATGGGGTGCGTGTCGAGTGCAGCTGGATAAATACAGGGACTGCGTATCGGAGCATTTCGCCGACATTATTGCCGAGCGCCGGGAAGCGCCTTTAGAGCGTCCAGACACTATTGAGTGGAAAGCTCTTTGGGCGGGGAGATTGGCTCAGGATGAGGCGCAGGATTTATTATTGCGGTCAGGGTGTGATCAGGCGCAGGAAATTTATGAGGCTGTTACGCAACTCCGCCAAAGCTCCCGAGTCCAACATATGCAGTTGCAGGGAAAAGAGCGTTTGGATGAGTTCATGCCCAACCTGCTCCAGTCTTTGGCGCAAAGTCGTGCATCACATGAAACCTGCAGAAGGCTGTTGGCTCTAGTTGAGGCAGTTCTGCGGAGGAGCGCTTATTTGGCGCTACTGAATGAGAATCCTGGCGCACTGACTGAACTTATTCGCTTATTCGCAGAAAGCGCCTGGATCGCGAGGCAAATTGTAACTACGCCCTTGCTGCTGGATGAGTTGTTGCACTCTGGCAGTCTTTACACTCCGCCTGACACCACTGCGCTGCGTGATGAGCTCCGACAGCAAATGTTGCGTATTCCCAATGATGATCTGGAAGAGCAAATGGAAGCGTTGAGGTACTTTAAAAAGGCCCACGTATTACGGGTGGCCGCCTCCGATCTTCGTGAAACTTTGCCTTTGATGAAAGTCAGTGACTATCTGACTTTTATCGCTGAAACCATTATTGAGCAAGTGGTGGATGAAGCCTGGGAAACGATGGTGAAGAAATACGGTGAGCCAGGCTACGAAGATGCTGCGCTAAATGATATGCGGTTTGCAGTCATCGGCTATGGAAAGCTTGGTGGGATTGAAATGAGTTATGGCTCGGACTTGGACTTGGTCTTTCTACATGGCGCCTCAGGAGACTTAAGTACTAGTGGTGAAACCAGCATCGCCAATCAGGTCTTTTTCACTCGCCTTGGGCAGAGGATTATCCATTTGCTGACGACGAAAACGGCATCTGGAGATATATATGAAGTGGATATGCGCCTGCGGCCCTCAGGAAATTCGGGATTGCTGGTCAGTTCTGTAAGCGCATTTCAGCAATATCAAGAAAAAAGCGCTTGGACATGGGAACATCAGGCTTTGGTTAGATCGAGGGCGGTGGCGGGATGTCCCGGTATTCGCGCAGAGTTTGAAAAAGTAAGGAAAGATATTCTTACACAACATCGAGACCCGGCTAAATTGCGCACAGAGGTGATGGACATGAGAGAGAAAATGCACGCCTCTCTCGGAACCAAGCCGGATTCCTCTGGAAGCCCGCCTTATTTCGACCTCAAGCATGATAGGGGCGGTATCGTTGATATCGAATTTATGGTTCAATATGCAGCTTTGCGCTGGGCGAATGAGTACCCTCAGATTGTTGTCTGGAGCGACAACATCAGGATATTGGAAGCCTTGGGCGATGCTGGCGTTTTCTCTCAGGAAGATGCGGATAAGCTTTGTGATATCTACCGCTTGCTTCGCGCCCATGGGCACCGGTTAGCGCTTCAGAATCTTCCCGCGCGGATACAAACCGACGAGCTGTTGGAAGAGCGTCGTTGGGTTGTGGCGTTTTGGGAAAAAGTATTTGCGGAGTGACTTGGTTCCTCCTCTAATTAACCAATACTCTTCCGACGTTTAAGTCGGGTTACAGTTTAAGAATGTGTGGCTTTGGGCCCCGAAGGAGTTGACTGCTATGTCCATGGCTGATCGTGACGGTTTGATCTGGTTCGATGGCAAAATGACGCCTTGGCGTGACGCCAATGTGCATGTGTTAACACATACGCTGCATTACGGCATGGGTGTGTTTGAAGGCGTCCGCGCTTACCAGACTCCTGATGGCGCTGCGATTTTTCGTTTGCAGGAACATACCGACAGGTTGTTTGACTCCGCTCACATCATGAACATGAAGCTGCCTTTCTCCAAGGAAGAGCTTAATGAGGCGCAACGTCAGGCGGTGCGTGAGAACAATCTGAGTTCGGCGTATATGCGGCCAATGGCTTTCTACGGCTCAGAAGGTATGGGGCTGCGCGCTAATAATCTGAGCGTGCATGTGATCGTCGCCGCTTGGGAATGGGGTGCGTATTTGGGTGAAGAGTCGCTGCAAAAGGGCATCAAAGTGCGCACCAGCTCTTATACTCGTCACCATGTGAATATTTCTATGACTCGCGCTAAAGCGAACGGTCATTACATCAACTCTATGCTGGCTTTGAATGAAGCGTTGGCGTGTGGGTGTGACGAAGCGCTGTTGCTTGATCCGGAAGGTTATGTGGCGGAAGGTTCTGGAGAAAATATTTTTGTTGTCCGTGATGGGGTGATTTACACACCGGAGCTGACCTCCTGTCTCAACGGCATTACTCGTAACACGATTTTTCATCTGGCGGAGCACTTGGGCTATAAGCTGGTGGAGAAACGTATTACTCGCGACGAAGTCTATATCGCTGATGAAGCGTTTTTCACTGGCACTGCGGCGGAAGTTACGCCTATTAGAGAACTGGATGGGCGCCCAATCGGCACTGGTCAGCGCGGACCGATTACAGAAAGACTGCAGTCTCTGTATTTCGATGTGGTTAAAGGACGTAACGAAGAATTCAAACACTGGTTGACGCCTGTCGTCTAAGTCTTAGTTCATTTCTTTGTAAGAGGCGCCAGCCCTTGAATATTCTGATTATCGGGCCCTCTTGGGTTGGCGATATGGTGATGGCGCAAAGCCTTTTTAAAGTGCTTGTGCGCCTTTATCCTGACGCTCAAATAGACGTCCTTGCTCCAGGTTGGAGCCGCCCCATTCTTGAAGCTATGCCGGAAGTGAGGGACGCTATCGATATGCCGGTGGGGCACGGCAAGCTTATGCTGAAGGCCCGGCGTGAATTGGCAGCCTCATTAAAGGCTAGAGATTACGCTTGGTCGATCATTCTCCCTAACTCATTGAAGTCCGCCTTAATTCCTTGGTTTGCGAGCATACCAAGGCGTACCGGTTGGCGGGGAGAAATGCGTTATGGCTTGCTAAATGACATTCGTAAGCTAGATAAAGCGCGGTTCCCGCTTATGGTCGAACGTTTTGTGGCGCTCGCCTATGATAACGGGATGGCTGACTTAAGCTGTATACCCAACCCTGAATTGAAACCGGATGTTAAGCTTACTGCGGACGTTTGCGCTAAATACGCCGTAGAGGCGGTTGGAGCGCCGATATTAGGATTGTGTCCTGGCGCCGAGTTTGGCGCCGCCAAACAGTGGCCTGCTGAGCATTATGCGGCTGTTGCGCGCCATTACCTGCATAAGGGATGGCGTGTCTGGCTGTTTGGCTCCGCTAATGACAAACCTGCTTGCGAAGAAATTGCGGCAGCTTCTGGTTCTGCTGGAGTCATGAATTTCGCTGGTTTGACGACGCTGCAGGAAGCCGTGTCGTTGTTGTCATTGACTTCTCGCGTGGTTAGTAACGACTCAGGTCTAATGCATGTTGCTGCAGCGCTGGGATGTCCACTGGTCGCCGTTTACGGTTCTACCTCTCCAGACTTTACGCCGCCGCTTGCTGAGCACAAGCAAATCGTTCGCTTGGGTCTGGACTGCAGTCCCTGTTTTGAACGTACTTGTCCTTTGGGGCATTACAACTGCCTTAAACAGTTGCCAGCGGAACAGGTAATCTCTGCGTTGGATAAGTTGCCGCATCGTTCCGGTAACCAGGGAGTGGCGCCCATTGCCTAAAGTTTTACTGGTGAAAATGTCCTCTTTGGGGGATGTAGTGCATACGCTGCCTGCTGTTACTGAGGCTGCGATGAACGTGCCGGGCTTACAATTGGACTGGGTGGTGGAGGAAGCGTTTGCAGAAATTCCTACTTGGCATCCGTCTGTAAATAAGGTCATCCCCGTTGCGTTGCGGCGCTGGCGTAAAAACCCTTATAAAGCGTTGAGATCTGGTGAGTGGGCGGACTTTGGAGAAAAGCTTAGATCAGATTATGACCTTGTTATAGACGCTCAAGGCTTGTTGAAAAGCGCCTTTATCGCCAAAAAAGCGGGTACAGAAATCGTTGGATATGATCGCACGTCTGTGAGAGAGCCTCTTTCCAGTGCGTTCTATCACCGGCGTTACTCTGTCGCTAAGCAAATGCATGCGGTGGAGAGGACTCGGGAGTTATTCGCCCAGGGGCTTGGTTATGCGAAGAACGGAGCGCCGGATTATGGACTCAAGATAGACGCTACTGAATCTGAAGAGCCTGGCCCAACGGTTATGTTTCTTCATGGTACGACATGGCGTACCAAACATTGGCCTGAGTCTTTTTGGGGGGGGTTGGCCCGGCGGTGTCGGGAAGCTGGTTATAATGTTTGGGCGGCTTGGGGGAATGAGCAAGAAAAAGAGCGTGCGGAACGCTTGAAGGCGTCCTCCGGCGTGCGTGTATTGCCACGAATGTCATTGAAAGGGGTCGCGGAGCATATCGCCGGAGCTCAAGTTATTGTCACTGTGGACACCGGTTTGGGCCATTTGGCGGCAGCGCTGGCTAAACCGACAATTGCTCTGTATGGGCCAACTAATCCGGCCCTCACTGGAATATACGGAGCGCAACAAACCTCCCTTGCCTCAAGTTATCATTGCGCGCCTTGTATGCGAAAGCATTGCCGCTATGAAGTCTTGGGTGAAAAATTTGATTATCCTCCGTGTTGGAATGACCTTTCTCCCGACGTGATTTGGGAAAGGGTTATCAAGCTTGTTGATAGAGAGCGAATAACGTGAGCCCTGACCCAAAATTATTGAGCGTAACCATAATTACGCTTAATGAATCTGCGCGAATAAAGGCCTGTATAGAAAGTATCGCTTTCGCTGACGAAATAGTAGTCATCGACTCAGGAAGTGATGACGATACTCGAGAAATTGCAAAGTCGCTTGGCGCCAGGGTGATAGAAAAATCATGGCTGGGTTATGGCAGGCAAAAACAGTTTGCTGTCGAGCAAGCTGCGAATGATTGGGTGTTGTGTCTGGATGCGGATGAACGTGTGACGCCTGAGCTGGCGAAAGAAATTCGCGAAGTAATGCAAAATCCAGCTTATTCCGGCTACGTAATGCCAAGGCGCAATAGATTTATGGGGCGTTGGCTCAGATATGGAGAGGGTTATCCCGATTTGAGTCTGCGTTTGTTTGATCGGTCTAAAGGTCGCTGGAGCGATGACCCTATCCATGAAAAAGTAGTTTTGGAGTCGGAAGCTGGGCGTTTAAGCGGGGACTTACTGCATTTCTCCGAGGATGGCGTTGCAGCATATTTGGAAAAGCAAAACCGTTATACGACGCTGCAAGCTCATGAGCTGAAACGCAGAGGGAAAAAATTCTCCCATGCTCAGCTAATATTTAGTCCCTTATTTCGCTTCATAAAGTTTTATTTTCTTAAACGAGGTTTCCTGGATGGCGCACCGGGGCTGATTCACATAGTGGTAGGTTGTATGAATAGTTTCTTTAAGTACGCCAAGTTGCGAGAGCTGGGCCTAAATGAAGACCGTTAGTTCGGATGTGCAAGGAGAGCTCAGAATATGTTTTTACACGGATACCTTTTTCCCCCGACAGGGGGGCGCGCAAGTAGTGCTTCATCATCTAGCGACCGAGCTGACTAAGCTGGGTGCTCAGGTTGTGGTTCTGGCTCCTCATTTTAAGGGTGATACAATCTGTGACGATGAGTACGAATACAGGGTTGTAAGGTTTAAAGCTCCCGGGTCGAAAAAAATCGGAAACAGGATGGTTCTTTTAGACCTGTTTAGGTTGTATCGGTCATTCAAGTTTGACCTTCTTCACTGCCATGCGGCATACCCTCAAGCCTTTGTCGCCAGGAGTTTTAAGCGTCTTGTAGACATCCCTGTCGTTTGTCGTCCTCATGGGAATGATATTGTGCCTGAAGGCGGGATAAGGAAAAGCCGTTATGCAGAGAGGCGATTGATCCTAGGGATGGAGTCGGTTGATATCTTTGTCGCTCAAGGCGCTTACATGAAGTCTGTATTGATAGAGTTGGGCGCGCCTGAAAGAAAAATTGTGGTTATCAACAATGGGGTCGACGACAACATCCTAACTACCTCGCCAAGTATGACGGCAGGATGCGGAGACTATGCGCTTGCAATGGGACGGCTGAGTTCAGTTAAAGGGTTTGATAATCTAATTAGAGCGATAGCCAAAACGTCAGACTCTAAAATCACTCTGAAAATAGCGGGGGACGGGCCGGATAGCAAGCTGCTCGGGGCGCTGGTCAGGCAATTGGGATTGAATGAGCGGGTAGAGCTTCTTGGGCATATAAGCGGGGAAGAAAAAGTAAGTTTGCTGAAAGGAGCGCGCCTTTTCATAAACTCTTCACGCAAAGAGGCGTATTCAAATGCCATTGTTGAAGCAATCGCCTTGCACATACCGGTAATCGCCACAGAAGTTGGCGGAAATCGGGAGATTATTGAACATGGCGTCACAGGCCTAACGTATTCTGTAGAAGATACTGACCAATTAGCGTACGCCATTTCAGTTTTATGGCATGACGGAGATTTAAGAAAAAGCCTCGCCGAGAAGGCTTATTCTAGAGTTCATCCATCAAGCTGGCGTAATATCGCTACCCAGTATGAAAAAATCTACCGGTTGTTGACAGGTTAGATTGAGAACATTAGCAAGCATCTGGAGGGTAAGCTTCATTTAGAGACTGGAATGAGCTTTGCCTTCTTGGCGCAAAGCTATTGTATTTAGTGAAATCATATAAGATAACTATGTCCAACCTCTGTATCTGTTTTTACACTGATGTATTTTTACCATCCATTGGAGGAGCGCAGACAGTACTCCATCATTTGGCTACAGAATGCACTAAGCTCGGTATTCGAGTCGTTGTTTTGGCCCCTGCGCCGAAAAGAAGAAAATACGACGACAGCCAATATTCTTATGATGTGGTGCGATTCAAGGCGCCGAGATCGAAAAAGTTTGGAAACCGATTGAGGCTCATAGATCTGTACCAAGTTTATCGAAAATACCGGTTTAATGTGTTGCATTGCCACGCCGCCTATCCGCAGACCTTTGTCGCGCGTGAATTGCGTCGATGGATGAACTTTCCGGTGATTTGTCGCCCTCACGGCAGTGATATTGTGCCGGAAGGAGGTATTCGCAAGAGCGATTATGCAACGAACCGGATGCGAAAGGGCCTGGATATTGTTGACCGCTTTATTGCCCAGTGCCGCTACATGGCGGATGTAATGAAAGACTTTGGTATTCCTCCCGAGCGTATAGACATCATTAATAACGGAGTCAGCCTGGAAGACTTCTCAAGCGTTGAACCGTTCAAGGCGGAAAAGCCTTACGCTGTCAGTGTCGCCAATCTGATTCCGAGAAAAGGCTTCGATATTATGCTGAAAGCTTTTGCAAAACTGGAGCGGAAGGACATTGAGTTCAGGATCGTGGGACGTGGCGACAACATGGAAAAGTATGAAAAGTTAGCTGAAGAATTGGGTATTGCTGACAGGGTTATCTTCCATGGGCCTAAAATTGGCGAGGAGAAAATTGCTTTGTTGAAAGGCGCAACGGTATTTCTTTCTGCATCCCGCAAAGAGCCGTATTCTAACTCCCTGTTAGAGGCAATGGCGGCTGGATTGCCGGTCATCGCCAGCGCTGTAGACGGGTGTTTGGAAATGGTGACGCCAGGCGTAAATGGCTGGTTATTTCCCAGTGAAGATATAGACGCTATGGCTGATCTTATCGAGCAAGCGTTTACGGATCGACCGCTGATGCAAAGGACCGCGGCATCTACAACCGAGTATATTGCGCAACATGACTGGCCAATTGTCGCTCAACAGTATATTGAGCTTTATCGTGAGGCCCTTAGCTCACGCATAAATTCTCACAAGTGATTTGCGCCTGCTCAGTTATGACACAGCATTGTTGTGAACGCTCTCTAAGCAAGTCCGATTTGATATGGCGGAATGTTGAGTTTTTATTGTTGCTGGCGGGTATTATTGGTACGCCGTTGCTTGAGGGGGTGCGGAATACCGGGTTATTGGGCTTCATGGCGATTTGGCTTGTTAATCGCTTTCGGCTTAAAGACTTCAAACTGGCGTGGGATAGATGGGACCTGGCAGTCATATTATTTGCCTTGAGCATGCTTGCCACCCAACTAGCGGTTGCGCTGGAGGATAATCTGGCGACAAAAGTTTCTCATGTCCTTCGCTACTTGATTTTATTTTTCATGCTGCGGTATTCGCAGTTTTCAACGCGGCAGTATTGGTTGATATTGGCTGCTCTGACTCTGTCTATCTTTGTAGGTATGGCGTGGAGCTGGCCTGACTATCTGAATACTCACAATTTTATCGCTCTGCGCTTACCAAATATTCAGCATGTCAACCACGCGTCATTGTATGTATTGATCGCCTTTCAGTTTCTTCTATCCGGTCTTTTATACATTTTATTTCGTGGGCGCTGGTTGCTATTTACTGCGTTGGCGATCTCGTTAGTTATAGTCGGCGCCTGGCTGATGGCGGCCAGTAGTCGTGCGGCGATCGGCGTAGCGGCGTTATCTATTGTCGTTGCATTGATTCCTGTAATGATGCGAAGCAGAAAAGTTGCTGTGATTGCTCTCGTTGTTTTACTGAGCGGTATTGGCTTGCTGGCAACGGTTTTCCCTGGGGTTATCGCCAAGCAGAACCAATGGTCCGTTTTGTTTGAGGGTAAGCTGACTCCTAGAGAGAGAATATGGAATACCGCATTGGAGGCGTATCCTGAAGCGCCTTGGTTGGGAAGAGGTTATAACGAGTATAAGCAGTTAACAGAAGATTATATAAAAGAGGTCGCTAAGAGTCGGGGAGAAACATACAGTCCTGACCGCTTTTGGTTTGTGGAGCATGCTCATAATGTTTACCTGACTTGGCTGGTCGAGCATGGTGGGATAGGTTTGTTCTGTCTTTTGTTTTTTTTCCTGGTTTGGCTGATTACCTTATTTCAGGATTTCTCCAGGCTTAGAGAAGATCCGATATTTGCTTGCTGGTGGACCATTGCCATGAATACTCTGCTGACGTTAACGGTGGCGGGGTTAGTAACCACGACAATGCGAAGAGATACCGCGTTTATAGCTCTGATGGCGCTGGGATTGTATTTAAGCTACTCCAGATGGGGCGCGAGGCGAATGTTAGCTGGGAACAAAGAGGGCGTCTGGAGTGAATAGAATATCGGTTGTCATTCCTACCTTTAATCGACCGCAGTATATCAATACAACCGTTGATATGGTGCTGCGACAAACTCATCCTCCGTATGAAATTATTGTTGTCGACAACGGTACGGAGCCGTGTCAGCTAGAGCAAGCTTTTCCCGATACGGTACGGTTATATCGTATTATGAGTCGTGCAGGAGCGGCTCAAGCAAGAAACTTCGGTGCGTGTATGGCTGCTGGGGAGTTTATTGCTTTTCTTGATGATGATGATATTTGGGAAGATCAGTACCTGGAGAAAATTCAGAAAGTCATTGATGAAGACAAGCCTGACCTGATTGTCGCGAAATTAGATAAGCTTCTGAATGGAAAAGTGCTGCCATTCAAGAATCCCATAAATACCCCGAGAATCTCTGGTTTTATATATCAAAACCCCGGTTATACGGGATCCTCTGTGACAATTAGGAAAAGCGCTTTCATTGAGCGGGGCGGTTATGACCCACGCTTTCGAAATGGGCAGGATAAGGAGATTGCTATTAACTTTCTGATGAGCGGAAAGAAAATTGTTCACGCGCCGGAGGCGCAAGCCATCATCCGCCTGCATGCAGATGAGCGACTGACATATAGCAATAGCTTTATAACGACCGCTCGATTATTGAGAGAGAAATATCCAGAGATGTATAACTCATATATCTATTTGAAGTCCTTAAGACAAGCACTTACGAAGCCGAAGCAAACACCGCTGAAGGATAAGTGCGCCGCTGTTCTTCTTAAAGTCTGTCTTGGATTGATGAAACCTTTCTACAAAAGAAAGTAGTTTAGTAAAGGTTTTAGGATCTATAACGAGCGAGGCTTGGGGTTGGAAAAGAAAACTGGACGAAACTTAAATAGAGTTGAACGCAAGCAGTGGCGTTTTGAGCTGTATTTAAAAATGAAGTCTTTGGTGTCCAGTCAATGTGGAGTGGAGGTTGGCTCAGGTTCGCCCATTGTCAGTTTAACCAGTTATCCGCCAAGGTTTGCTCAATTACATATCTGTTTGGAGTCTATCTTAAATCAAAGCGTCAAGCCGTCCAGACTGCTACTTTGGATTGCGAAGCAGGATATGAGTAGCTTGCCAAAAAAGGTTGTCAAGCTTCAGGATCGAGGCCTGGAAATTAAGGAATGCGAGGATATTAAGTCCTATAAAAAACTGATATTTGCGCTGGAAGAATACCCGCAGTCGTCCATCGTAACGGCCGACGACGACATATTGTATCCACATGACTGGTTGGCGACCTTATTTGAAGCTCACAAGTCCAACCCCGCTCAGATTATATGCCATCGCGCCCGCTATATTACTTTCAATGCAGCAGGGGAGCTCAACCAATACCGGTATTGGCCAAATATTCAAGGACGTGAGTCCGGGGGGAGCGTAATTCCTGTAGGTACTGGAGGAGTGCTTTACCCTCCTGGAAGCCTTGCTCCCCCAGTTTTCGACTCGGCGTGTTTCATGGAAATTTGCGCCCATGGCGACGACATTTGGTTTAAGGCTATGTCGGTGCTGGCGGCAACTAGTTGTCTGAAATTGGACCGCTTCAAACATAATTTCTTCGAAACGAAGGGGGCGCACTTGAGCGCTTTACAAACCTCGAATCTGAATGGGCGGAACGACCAGCAGATTGCCGCTGTTTTCTCAAGGTTCGAGGTTACCGCCAAATTAAAATTTAATGACAGTTTCCATTGATTGGAGTAGAACTTGAAACTCAATATCCTTCACACTGAGTCTTCCTGCGGATGGGGCGGCCAGGAGTTAAGAATCTTAGGGGAGAGCGAAGGGTTTATCGCGGAAGGGCATAAAGTAACTATCGTTTGCCCAGAGCATGCCCCGATATATGCGGCGGCTCAAAAGCGTGGCATTCCCGTTTTTCCTGTGCCTATTGAGCGCAAGAATATTAAAGGCTTGCTGGCGGCCTATCGTTGGCTGAAAAGTAATCCTCCCATGATCATTAATACGCATAGCTCCACTGATAGCTGGTTGTTCACTCTAGCTAGCCGCTGGTTAAGCAAACGTCCGGCTGTGGTTCGCTCGCGGCATGTCTCCGCCCCTGTCCATGATAATTGGCCTACTACTTGGCTGTATGCGAAAGGCGCTGATTACATTGTCACGACGGGGGACGCTTTGAGAGACTATTTAACTTGCCAGGCGAGGTTCGCCAAGCAAAAGGTGGTTTCGATTCCGACTGGATTGGAAATCAACAAATATCCGCCAGCGGAGGATAAGGGGCGGGCCAAAACCTTACTTGGACTGCCTGTGGATCGCCCTGTGATTGGAAAAGTTGCGATCATGCGAGATTGGAAGGGGCATCGCTATCTAGTCGATGCTTTTGCCGAGCTATTAAAGTCGGGGAAGAGTGCGCATTTACTATTGGTTGGCGGTGGCGAAGAATTTGAAAATGTACAGAAGCAAATAGCGGATTTGGGTATTGGCGAGCATGTCACACTCACTGGCACTGTCGATAATGTGTTGGACTATCTACACGCTATGGATTTATTTGTACTGGCTTCCTATGACAACGAAGGGGTGCCTCAAAGTATCATGCAGGCGATGTTGACCGGGCTGCCAATAGTCGCCACGGACGTAGGAAGCGTTCGGGAAATAGTCGTGGAGAACAAGACCGGTCTGATGGCGCCGCCCAAAAACGTGCAGGCGATGACGGACGCCATGAGGCAGATGGTTTCTGATAGAGAGCGCTTGCGTACAATGGGACTCAATGCCCGCCAGTTTGGAGAAGAGCGCTTTTCCCGTGAATTGATGGTGGAGCGAATGGAGAAAGTATTTACCGAAGCCTATGCTTCCCTATCCGATAGATAACTATTGATGGTCTGAAAAACAGTATCGGCTTCAATGCTGGAGAGGCACTCACTGAGTTTGCCTCCACCGCAGCCATCCAGCTCGCATGAGCGACAGCTGAAGCCGCTGTGGGCGATTACCTGTGATCTATCTCCCCAAGGCGCCCATTTTTTCTCGTCAGAGGGGCCAAAAAGCGCCACAACTGGTTTGTCCAATGCGGCGGCCATATGCATGGGAGCTGTGTCGACGCCAATGAATCCACTGCTTTTAGCGATGAGGGCTGTGAGTTGATCAAGCGACAACTCTCCCGCGAGGGTGATGGGCCGTGTCTCTAAGCCCGCGTTGATCTGTTTTATCATTTCGAGCTCCCGGTCGTCTGGCGCAGCAGTCATAATCAGTGGCACGCCTGCATCCTGCAGCAACTTGATCAACTCTATATTCTTTTCAACCGGCCAGCTTTTGAACATCCAGCGGGAAGTCGGGTGGATAATCCAGAATTTGTCTAACTGCAGTTGTTGCAGAAGCTCTCCCACTGAGGCCTCAGCCTGACTGCTGGCCTGTAGCACCAGTTTTTTATGTTCGGGGCGAGGGTAAAGACCAACTCGTCTGAGTGCGTCCAGATTAGTTTCTACAGTATGTCGAGGTGTTTCGGGGAGGGGATATAAATGGGTGAAACTTTTTTTCCACCAGAATGATTTGGCGCGTTTAGGGTACTTGGCCGCTACAGAATAGGGGGTTTTTAGCGCTCTCGCTAACTTTGCGCCTCGCCAGTGATCTGTCAGGTGCACCAACAAGTCGTAGTGACGTCCTTGCAGTTGTTTTCGTAGTGTCCTTTCCGCCTGCAGGTGCCGAAGTAGCGGAAGTTTGCGCCATTTTTTATCAATGCAAAATATTTGGCTTAATTCTGGATTGTGCTCAACCAACGCTTTGGTGTCGGCATAAATGAGCAGATCTATTTCAATGTGCGGATACTGCTGTTTAACTGCGTGGATGACAGGGGTTGTCAATAACACGTCACCGTGGTGGCGTAGCTTAGTGACCAGAATCCGTTTGACCTGGGCAAAATCAATCGCGTCGGGCAAGTAGCTCATTTTTTGCCTTTCATCGAGAGGGCATTATTGTAGGCGTTCAACATCCCGCACATCATACCTTCCATTGTCAGCTTGTCGAGAGCGTATTGGGTGGCGTTAGCGCGTAGTTGATCCGCTAAATCTTTATTCTCCACCAGCCGAAGGACTTGCTCTGCAATACCTTTGGGATTAGCAGCAGGGGCGATCAGTCCGGTTTGCTCATGCTCAACCATTTCTGGAAGCCCGCCAATATTGGACGCCACCACATTGGCTCCACACAAATAAGCCTGGGAGACCAGCCGTGTTCTGGCCTCTGTCTCGACCGAAGATACGACGACGATATCACTGATGGCCAAGTAGTTCTCGACGTCTGCGTGATAGCCAAGAAACTTGAACCTGTCTTTAAACGGAGTGCGTTGAATCTCCGTCATCACTTCATCTTTGTAGCCACGGGTGGAATCAGTCGCTTCACCAACTTGGATAAATGTGGCGTTTGGCATGCGCCGGGCGACCTCTGTGCAGGCTTTTACAAAATACAGCTGGCCTTTATCCCGCCTGATCATGCCTACATTGGCGATGACTACATGCTCTTCAGGAATTCCCAGCTGTTGCTTCAGCACTTTTTGTGTCACGCGCAGCTCAGACCTGAAGCGGTCTGAATCTACACCAGCTTCTGCAACATATATGCGTTCCGGCGTCGATAATCCGAGGTTGATAATTTGCTGCTTTATATGTTCGGCAGTTGTAATGATAAAGTCATTACCCACCCGCCATACGAGCCGATGCAAAAAGTCGTTTTTTATAGGGTCAATAACGTGACGCGAGCGTACAACTACTTGGCCTGTAAATAATTTCGCTAGTGCGGAATAACTGGCGTCTCTGCTGCTATGGCAGTCGAGGACATCGTATTTTTTATGTTTCAATAGCTTGCAGAGGCTGCGTATAGTGCCTGGGTTGGCTGAGCCGCGCAGATCCAGAGCATGGGCAGGGATATTGCGCTTTTGGGCTTCCAGGTAAATTTTAGAGTCCGCCCGCGCTATCAGTTCCGCTTCATAATTATGCGACCGCAACCACTCTATTTGTTCGATGATACGGAGCTCCTGGCCGCCCCAGTTGATGCTGCTTTCTATATGCGCAATTTTCATATGTGGGTATTTCGCTTATTTTCCAGAATATCTGCGGTGACTTTTGCCCTGTTGCTCAGTCTTAAACCGCCGATGCATCCACAGGTATTGGGCTGGATAGCGCCGGATAGCGTTTTCTATCGCCAGATTAGTGGCGGTGGCGTCCGCAAGGTCGTCGCCGGATGGGTAGTCAGATAGCGCGGGCTCGAAATAGACGTCATAGCCGCCGTTTTCATTACGGAAGTGGCTAAAGGGGACGACGGGCGCTCCGGTTTTTTGCGCGATGCGCGATGTTGTGGTGATGGTTGCTGCCGGAACATTAAAAAATGGCGCGAATACACTGCTGCGACGACCATAATCCTGGTCTGTGGCGTACCAGATTGTTCCGCCAGACTTCAGGTGGCGAATAAGGCCGCGCAAGTCGTCCTTGCTCAATATGGGATGGCAAAATTTACTACGGGCGCGGGTCATCACCAGGTTGAACAAGGGATTATCGTGGTCCCGTTGCATGCTGGCTGCGCGGGAATAAATATCAAATAACGCGCCGCCGAGATCCAGTGTGGTGAAGTGACCGCCTAATAGAATAACGCCCTTGCCCTTTGCCTGCGCCGCTTGCAGGTTTTCCAGTCCGTGCGCTTTGGTGATGGAGCGAAAGCGTTCTTTTCCTGTGAACCAGGCTGATGCGGCTTCAAAATAGCCAATAGCGTTGTTGTCGAAAGCGGATTTGACCAGCGCCTCCTTTTGTATCGCAGATAGCTCTGGAAAACACAGATTGATGTTCACCTCCGCGATATGGCGTCGCTTGGGTAGTAAATAATAAGCGGCGCGCCCCAATAGAACCCCTAATGCGCGTTGCCAGGATAAGGGGACGTGGGCGATCAGCCATAGTACGGCGATTCCCATCCACGTTGCCCAATAACGGGGGTGAATAAAGTCTGAGTAGGTCGGATCTCGTTTTTCTTCGGACACTTAACGGCGTTCCCAAAACAAAAGAAGCGCATTTTAGCCCGAACCCGTCCTGCTCTCCAGTTTGTCCGGTCAGTTGATGGAGCGGTAAGGTGCTGTCAGGGGGAGAGGCGTGCTAATATTGCGGCGCGATTCTTCCATCGCAAACAGTTAAATGAAGGCTTCAGTTTTGAGGACGGGCATGCAGATACAGCTTCCAATGTTTCAAAATTCACGGGTCGTAGTGGTTGGCGACGTTATGCTGGACCGCTACTGGTACGGCGCGACATCACGGATTTCTCCTGAAGCGCCGGTGCCCGTCGTCAAAGTGGAGCAGTTGGAAGATCGGCCCGGCGGCGCAGCTAACGTGGCGCTGAACATTGCTGCGCTAGGCAGTGCGGCGGTGATTTTGGGTGTGACGGGTAAAGACGAAGCTGCGCAGTCACTGGCGGCGCGAATGGAGTCTGCAGGCATATTGGCGGACTTCCAGGAGCACGAAACTTTACCAACCATCACCAAGCTGCGGGTGATTAGCCGGCATCAGCAATTGATTCGCATGGATTTTGAGGAGAGTTTCGCAGGCGTTCCGCAGGAGCAGCTGGAAAAGAAAGTAGCGGGACAATTGGCCGGCGCCGGGGCTTTGGTTTTATCCGATTACGGCAAGGGCGCTTTACGCGATCCTCAAGCGTTTATTCAGTTGGCGCGAAGCAAACAAATTCCCGTGTTGGTTGACCCTAAGGGCAGCGATTTCGAGAAATATCGCGGCGCAACCCTGATCACCCCTAACTTGTCTGAATTTGAAGCGGTGGTAGGGCATTGTACAAGCGAGGCGGAACTGGTTCAGCGAGGCTTAAAACTGGTTGAGGAGCTGGAGCTTGAAGCGTTGCTGGTGACTCGCAGTGAACAGGGAATGACCCTGTTGAGAGCAGGACGATCAGAACTGCATTTGCCTGCCCAGGCGAAAGAAGTCTTCGATGTTACTGGCGCTGGCGATACGGTTATCTCTGTGCTCGCCGCCGCCTTGGCGGCAGGAAGCGAGATGGGGCAGGCGGTGGCGCTGGCCAATATTGCGGCCGGCATTGTCGTCGGCAAACTGGGTACGGCCTCAGTCAGCGCGCCGGAGTTGCGTCGCGCAGTCCAGCAGGAGCAAGGCGCAGGGCGCGGTGCGATGACGGTGGAGCAATTAAAAGTGGCGTTGGACGATGCACGCGCGCATGGCGAGAAAATCGTATTCACTAACGGCTGCTTCGATATCATTCACGCCGGACATGTGGGATATCTGGATCAAGCGCGGAAACTGGGGGATCGGTTGGTCGTTGCGATTAACAGCGACGCTTCCGTGAGTCGTTTGAAAGGACCGGCGCGCCCGATTAACCCTCTCGAACGCAGAATGGCGGTGCTCGCTGGCCTGGAAGCGGTGGACTGGGTTACCTGGTATGAAGATGACACGCCAGAACGGTTATTAGAAATTCTAAAGCCGGATATCCTGGTGAAAGGCGGCGACTACAGCAAAGAGCAAGTTGTCGGTTGGGAAATCGTCGAAGGCTATGGTGGAGAGGTTCGGGCGTTGGACTTTCTGGATAACTGTTCAACGACTGCTATCGTTGAAAAGATTCGCAAGGATCAGGTGAAATAGTCGCCCAGCGTTGCGAAAACCTACTTAGAAGTGGGTAACGACCGGCGACGCTGGGGCGTCGCCGGAGACCGCAACAATTAACCTTTGTAGGCCGCCGCTGCGTCTTGAATCGCCTTACGGGCCGCTTCGCGGTTCGCCCAGCCAGCAATTTTCACCCACTTGCCTTCCTCAAGATCTTTATAGTTCTCAAAGAAATGCTCGATCTGCTTGATCAGCAGTTCAGGCAGGTCAGTTGGCTCGTTGACGTTGTTGTACAGCGGAGTCAGCTTGGAGTGAGGCACCGCCAACAGCTTGGCGTCTTCGCCAGCTTCATCGGTCATGTTCAACACGCCGATTGGACGGCAACGGATCACTGCGCCGGGCTGGATCGGGTAGGGCGCCACAACCAACACATCCAACGGGTCGCCGTCGTCAGACAGCGTGTGAGGGATAAAGCCGTAGTTGCAGGGATAGAACATGGGCGTGGCCATGAAGCGGTCGACAACTACCGCACCGGAGTCCTTGTCGATTTCGTATTTGATCGGGCTGCTTTGCGCCGGAATTTCGATCACGACATTAATGTCGTCTGGCAGTTCTTTACCTGCGGAAATATTGTCAAAGTTCATAATCTGTACTTTCCATTCTATTAAAAAGCTGGGCAGCAAATTATAGGAGCTTTGCCCTGCTAAAACCAATAAGGCGTCTGTCCGAGCTAAAGTCCGAGCTGTTTGGCGATAATTTCGTTCATGATTTCGGTAGAGCCGCCTCCGATGCTGAGAATGCGGGCGTCCCGATATAAGCGCTCTACTACGGATTCGCGCATGTAGCCCATGCCGCCGTGAATCTGAACGGCGGCGTTCGTTACCTCTTGGGCGGCTTGCGAGCAAAAGTTCTTCGCCATGGCGACTTCTTTGATCGGGTTATCGCCGTTCTGTATGCGTTGCGCAATATTTAATGTGTAGTTGCGAGCGATGTCCACCTGCGTCGCCATCTCGACCAGGCGATGCTTAATGACTTGGAACTTAGCGATTTTTCTACCAAACGCGTCACGCTGACGAGCGTAGCTCAAGGCCTGTTCATAGGCGATTTGCGCGGTCATGTAAGCCATGATGGAAAGCGCGAGGCGCTCCATCAAAAAATTGCTCATGATAGCGATGAAACCGCTGTTTTCCGGGCCGATGAGATTTTCCGCAGGAACGAGGCAGTCATTAAAGAACAGCTCTGCGGTGTCGCTGGCCCACCATCCCATCTTTTTAAGCGGTTGTCCCGTGCTGAATCCATTCCTATCACGTTCTACAAGTATCAGACTGATGCCCCCGTGGCCTTCGCCGCCAGTGCGTACGGCGACCGTGTAGAAGTCCGCCCGATGACCGCTGGTGATGAAGGTCTTGGAGCCATTGATGCGGTAAAAATCTCCTTTCCGTACGGCGTGAGTTTGTAAATTGGCGACGTCAGAACCCCCGCCGGGTTCTGTGATGGCGAGAGCGGCGATCTTTTCACCCTGGAGCACAGAAGGAATCACTTTATTCTGCAGTATCGGACTCCCCCAGCGGGCAATGGGCGGCAAGGCGATATCCAATGATCCCAGGCTGGCGACAAACCCGCCGGACGTACTGCGCATGAGTTCTTCGCTGACGACGACTTTCATTAATATGTCGTTTTCGCCGGAGCCGCCCCACTTTTCATTGAAGCCAACGCCCAGCACGCCAGCCTCTCCCGCCAGGCGATAGATCTCCCGGGGAAACGCGCCGGCCTCCTCCCACTCTTGTATATAAGGCGCGACATGTTGCTTGATGAATGCGGCTGTAGTGCGCCGCGCCATTTGATGGGTGTCGTTGAACATGCGCAATTCCTTTATCTCGTTGTTATTGGGATTTAGCTTATCGATCAATTAAAAACCAAGCAAGCGCTTGTTTTTTTGTGGGGGCTTGGATGATATGGGAGGGGGGTTAACGTTGCGGATATATGAAAGAAAAAAGAAACAGGAGAGATCTGTAAACGAGACTGCGACAGAAGGGAGGGAGCGAATGGCGCGGCCCTGACTAGAGGGCGCGCGCCAGACTAAATCAGGCGTCAACCTTGATAGTTTTTACACCTTCTTGTGATCCCAGCAGAAGCACATCAGCAGGACGCATGGCGAACAAGCCGTTGGTCACTACGCCGGTGATTTGATTGATCTGTTGCTCCAGTTTTACGGGCTCCAGAATACGCAGGTTGAACACGTCCAGAATAATATTGCCATTATCCGTCACACAGCCTTCGCGGTAGACCGGGTCGCCGCCCAGCTTAACCAATTCCCTTGCTACATAGCTGCGCGCCATGGGGATAACTTCTATTGGTAATGGGAAATCGCCAAGTACGTCCACCCATTTGGATTCGTCAGCGATACAGATAAAGGTTTTGGCGTTGGCGGCGACAATTTTCTCTCGCGTCAACGCGGCGCCGCCGCCTTTGATCAACTCCAGGCGTGGGTTGGTTTCGTCAGCACCGTCGATATAGAACTCCAGACCGGAAACGGAGTTAAGCTCGTATACGGGAATATTATGCTTCTTCAAGCGTTCTGCGGAGGCTTCTGAGCTGGCCACTGCGCCCTCGAACTGGGTTCTTACTTCCGCAAGCGCGTCGATGAAGTAGTTGGCAGTAGAGCCTGTGCCGATGCCGAGAATGGTGTCCGACTGCAGGTGGGGTTTGATATAGTCCAGCGCCGCTTTTGCGACTGCCTGCTTTAATTCGTCCTGGTTCATAAGCCCGCCCTCAAAAAATTGGCAATTATAGTCTTCGCGCCTTTTCAATAGTAGACGTTGGGTCCGTAATGCCGATATTATTTGGCGCTTAATTCCGCTAGCGATTTAGTAAGTTCCCATCATGCCCCACCGATATATAAAAAAGATCCTGGACGCCAAAGTCTATGATGTTGCGATAGAGTCTCCTTTGGAGTCGGCCCACCTGCTCAGCCACAGGTTCAATAATCATATTCTATTGAAGCGTGAGGATTTGCAGCCGGTTTTCTCTTTCAAGTTACGGGGCGCCTATAACAAGCTCGCCCAACTCTCCGGTATCGCTAAAGAAAAAGGCGTGATTGCGGCCTCGGCAGGTAATCATGCCCAAGGACTGGCGCTGGCTGCGCAAAAGTTGGGCGTCAAAGCGACAATCGTCATGCCGCAAACCACACCGGAAATCAAAGTGAATTCCGTGCGGGCGAAAGGCGCAAAAGTGGTGCTGAAAGGGGACGCCTTTGACGAAGCGGCGGCGCATGCGCAAATGCTGGTCAAAGAAAAAGGGTACATCTATATACCTCCATTTGACGATGAAGAGGTTATTGCAGGTCAGGGCACAGTGGGTATGGAGATTATGTGGCAACACACGTCCCCCTTACATGCCGTGTTCGTTCCCGTTGGCGGCGGTGGTTTGATTGCGGGCGTCGCCGCATATATCAAGTATCTGCGTCCCGATGTCAAAGTTATTGGCGTGGAGCCGGAAGACTCCAACTGTCTTCACGCTGCGTTGAAGGCGGGCAAGCGGGTGACGTTGCCGGAAGTAGGCATCTTCGCCGACGGCGTCGCCGTCAAACAAATTGGTAAAGCGCCTTGGGAAGTTTGTCGTCAGTATGTGGATGAAGTGGTTCTCGTCTCTACAGACGAAATCTGCGCAGGCATCAAAGATGTTTTTGAGGATACCCGCTCTATCGCCGAACCGGCTGGCGCATTGGCTGTCGCTGGATTGAAGAAGTATGTGGCGAGAGAGAAAATTCAGGATCAAAACCTGATCGCCATCGTAAGCGGCGCAAATATGAACTTCGATCGTCTGGGGTATATCACTGAGCGCACCGAAGTAGGCGAGGAGCGCGAGGCGATTCTGGCGGTAAAAATTCCAGAGCGACCAGGTAGTTACAAGCGTTTCATCCAGGCGTTAAGCCGTCGCAATATTACAGAGTTTAATTATCGTTATTGTGATGCGACGGAAGCGCAAATTTTCGTAGGCGTCCAGATCAGCTCCGGGCTGGAGGAGCGTAAGGAGCTGGTTGGCGCGTTGGAGGAGAAAGGCTATTCGGTGCTGGACCTCACCGATAACGAAGTCGCCAAAATGCACATCCGCCATATGGTGGGCGGGCATTCCCCGGCGTTAATCAACGAGAAGGTTTTTCGCTTTGAATTTCCAGAGCGTCCAGGGGCTTTAATGAAGTTCCTCATGGCGTTTGGCGCCCGCTGGAATATCACTATGTTTCATTATCGTAATCATGGCGCCGCTTATAGTCGTGTATTAATGGGCGCGCAGGTGAACGATGATGAGGTGGCGGAGTTCCGGAAGATGCTGGATACCGTTGGTTTTCGGTATTGGGAGGAGACCAATAACCCTGCCTACAAACTGTTTCTAGGCGCCTGATAATTAAGAGGTTTTAATATAAAGGCAGAAACGGTCACACTATTGTGTTTTAAGGCTTTGATTTAAATCAGGCAGGAGTTACAATACTTTTCTATAATTTCAAGTTAAGACAATTACCTATTTGTCTGATTTATAAAATTAAAAAAACGCCAATGAAAATTAGGGGGATGCATGAAGCGCAAGCCTGACGTCATGCTTACGCTTGTGATCGTATTTTGCCTTGGGTTAGTCGTCAGCGGCTTCACAACCTTTGGCCACAAGGAAGCACGTACGTCGCCCACATATGTTTCCGTCGCTGGCGAGGACGTTAATTAGTCCCTGTCTTCGTGACGATTCGAAAATAGCCCTGTTAACGCAGGGCTTTTTTGTTTCTGAAGTGATGTAACTGTTGGTCTGTGGCGACAGCGGACAGTGGAATATCCCATGGTTCGTGGGGTAGCTCTGGGAATTGCTGGAAATGATGAGCGAAGCCGATCAACTTCGGTCTTTTGATAATGACCCGGCGGTCAGCGAAGGTGCGATCATAATAGCCCCCACCCATTCCCAATCGATTCCCCTGTTTATCAAAGGCGACCAAGGGAAAGCACACCACATGCAATGACCAGGGCGGAACTCTTTTCGCTCCCCGAAGCACAGGTTCGGGGATGCCGTACTTATTGGGTTTGAGCTTGGTTCCGGGCTCATACCGAACGAACCAGAGCCGGTTGTGATAAAGAGGGTGTAACACGGGAAGATAACAGGCTTTTTTTCTACGCCACAGGCGCTGAATAGTTGGGAGCGGATTGATTTCCCCGTCGTTGGCGAGATATAGGCCCCAACGAGCGCTACGACTGAGATGGATGGCTGAGCTGAGTGATTTTTGCAGACCGGAAGCGGCGCTGCGTTGTTGTGCGGGTGTCAGCGCTCTGCGTTTTTTGCGCATGGCGCGACGAATAGACGCTTTATTCATAGCAGAAAAAATAAACTCCCCGAGACAGCCGCTGTCTGACGTGGCCCTTGAACCCTTTGGTTCAAGGAGGTAACCGCTGGAATGAATTAGGCTTTCCCTTCAAGAGGGACTTGCACACATCACTCGCAGGAGGTAACCAATAATAAAATTCATCGGCTCGAGGACGTATCTGACTGGCGAGCAGTTCAGGGAGCTTGGGTCCTATTATAACGAAAAATGTAAAAAAAGCAGTGGGGTGAACCGGGAATATTCAATATTTTTTTCTTTTTTGATTACGTAATTGTATGTTTTGTAAAGTTATTTATTTCTCAATGCGGCGTCCAGCTTTTCATGAAGCGTGCTCAGGGTGGAAGAAACCTGTTCGGTTTTCTGTCCTTGCTGCATCAAATCGTAAGTCAGGTTCAAGGCGGCCATGACCGCGATTCTTTCAGTTCCGTAAACTTTACCCGACGCCCGGATTTCCTTCATTTTCTGATCCAGCGCCCGCGCGGCGTCTTCCAGTTGGCGCTGCGCTTCAGGAGGACAGGCGACCAGATATTCCTTGTCCAGGATAGTGACTGTGGCGGTATGGTTGGTGCGACTCATTAACGTTGCTCCAATGCTTTCAAACGACTGATCATGGCCTCGATTTTGGAGCGGGCCAGATCGTTCTTCTGTAATAGTTGCATGCGTTCCTTTTGCCAGTCTTCCTGCAGCTGGCGTAGCGCCTGATTATCTGCTTCGAGCTGTTTGCACTTCTGTATCAGGCGGTCAATTTTATCGCTTAACTGCTGCAACTGAGAAACATCCATAAGTTTTTCCAGTGGTATTGCCAGGGTTCTTCAGGAAGAGTTTTCTAACATGACTCGGCTTATGACGGACGCAAATCAAAGTGGAAAAATGTTAGAAAACCAAACTGTAGGCGCATGGGCGTCCAATTAAATATAAGTCGCCGATGTAAGGGGGTCAACGTGCGCACCCGCGTGGCGATATAAGTGGGCGTCATGTTAGCATACACAGCATTATTCTGGCGTGAGTCGATCCTGATAAAGTTGACGTCAGAACCGTAAAAAACATGATGGCGAAAGCCTGAGCCGTCGCATATATATTCAATTGCGCCTGAAGCGCTTTATTAAAGCAGAGCGGGCGTTTTTGCCAAATGAATTCTATTTAATAAGGTTACGCCATTCGCCGTTGCGAACGATAATGGTTCAACCTGTGGAAGTGGGCGACTTCCGCCCGATTGGAGAATTAAACGAATGTCCCAACCCTACCATGCCCTGCAACAACTATTGAACCGCATCGACGCAGACGCGACTCCTGCTGGAGTTCACGGTCTCTGGTGCGGAAGAATGGCGGCGGGAGACCGGGCGCAGGATAACGACTGGTGGAGCTACACGCTGCGCTTCGCCGGCAGCGTCAATGCGATTGAAGACAACCTGCAGGCGGCGTTCAAAGCCGTATACGGCTACGCGGAAGCGGCGTTGACGCAGGATAATATGAGTTTCCAGCCCTGGTTGCCGGAAGATGCCGTTGAGTGCGCGTTGCGGGTCGCAGCGCTGGCGGACTGGTGCAGGGGCTTCGTTGAGGGGCTGACGTCCGTATTGGGAAGCGGACTTTCCTCCTGTTCGGCGGATGTTCAGGAAATTCTTCAGGATTTGATGGATATCGGCGAAGTGGACCCGGAAGTAGATGGCGACGAGCAGGATGAAAGGGAGCTGCTGGAACTGACTGAATTTGTGAAAGTGGCGGCGTTGAATGTGCTGCAGGAACTTACCGTCGCTAAAAAGAACGCCGCCCCGGAAAAGAAGACGCTACATTAACGGTCCAAGGACAAGGCCCGCCGGCAGTTTGTACGGATGTGCGCCATATTACGGATAACTAAAAGTTTAAGAGAGATTGACGTGCAAGCATTATCGATTCGTGAATATCAGAAACGTCGGCGCCACCTGCTTGATGTAATGACGCCCAACAGCATCGCCATTCTGCCCGCAGCGCCAATTCGCGTGCGTAATCGCGACTCGGAGTATCCCTACCGTCAGAGTAGCGACTTCCATTATCTCAGCGGCTTTGCGGAGCCGGACGCGGTGATGGTGCTGATCCCGGAACGCGAGCACGGTGAATCCATTTTGTTCTGCAAGGAAAAGAACCCTGACTACGAGCGCTGGAATGGAAAGTTGGCGGGACAGGAAGGGGCGATTGAACAGTATCTCTTCGATGATGCTTTCCCTATTGACGATATTGATGAAATTCTACCGGGCCTGCTGGAAGGTAAGCAGCGGGTTTATTACTCCATGGGCCTGGATGAGAAGTTTGATCGCAGGGTCATGGAATGGATCAATGTCATACGCAGCAAAATCAAGAACGGTGCGCATCCGCCTGGAGAGTTCGTGGCGTTAGAGCATACGCTGCATGATATGCGCCTGTTCAAGTCTTCCGCTGAAGTCAAAATTATGAAGCAGGCGGCGCGTATCAGCGCCGAGGCGCATAACGAAGCCATGCGCATTTGTAAGCCTGGGATGTATGAGTATCAGCTAGAAGCCGCCATACAACACATTTTTTTACGGGAAGGCTCACGGGCGCAGGCCTACAACTGCATTGTCGGCGGTGGCGAGAATGCCTGTATTCTTCATTACGTCACTAATAACGACAAGCTGAAGAGCGGAGATCTGGTATTGATCGACGCGGGCTGTGAGCTGGATTGCTATGCGTCCGATATCACCCGGACATTCCCGGTATCAGGCCAGTTCAGCGCTGAACAGCGCACCATTTATGAGATTGTGCTGGCGTCTCAGGAAGCTGCGATTAAAGAAGTACGTCCCGGCCGTCATTGGAACCAGCCGCACGAAGCGGCGCTGAAAGTAATTACTGAAGGTCTGCGTGAAATTGGTCTGCTTAAAGGCGAGCTGAATGAGCTGATTGAAACCGAGGCCTACAAGAAATTCTTTATGCACCGCACGGGGCACTGGCTGGGCCTGGATGTGCATGATGTCGGCGACTACAAGGTTGGTGGCGAATGGCGCGTGTTGGAGCCCGGCATGGCGCTGACGGTCGAACCCGGTATTTACATCGCGCCAGAATTGGAAGATGTCGATCCGCGCTGGAAAGGCATTGGCGTTCGTATCGAAGACGATGTGATCGTGACCAAGCAGGGTGGTGAGGTCATTACCTCGGGTACGCCGAAGAAAGTCGATGAAATTGAGGCCTTGATGCGGGGTAAATGATGACCCGTCACTACGATATCGTTATCGTCGGCGGAGGTCTGGTCGGCGCAACCTTGGCTTTGGCCTTACAGCAGTCTTCCCGGCGTCGCTTTCAAGTGGCGCTGGTGGAGGCGCACTCCTTGCAGACCTCGTCTGAGGGGCCCTTTACACCCAGTTTCGATGTGCGCTCCACGGCGCTGTCTCACGGCTCTCGCCTTCTGTATGAACGCATGGGCGTGTGGTCTGCGATGGCTCCTTATGCCGGAGGCATCAGCGCAATCCATGTCTCTGAACAGGGTAAATGGGGCGCAACCCGTCTGCAGGCAAGGGAGCAGGGCCTGGATGCTTTTGGCTATGTGGTTCCCAATGCGGCCATTGGACGCAGCCTCGTTGCGTCATTGGAGGGATGGGCGGACCTGACAGTCCTGACGCCCGCAGAGGCTGTGTCCGCGGAGAGCTGTCCTGAAGGAATGCGGGTGAGTCTGCGGGAAGGGGAGCGCGAACGGGACATAGTTGGAAGACTGCTGGTGCTGGCGGACGGAGGTCGCTCCAGTCTGGCGGAGGGGTTTGGTATCGCCAGCCGTCACGAGGACTATGGTCAGCATGCGTTGGTGGTGAACGTGAGCCTTTCTCGCTCACACGACAATATTGCGTATGAGCGCTTCATTGATGGCGGCGCTGTCGCCTTTTTGCCGCTGGCGTCTGAGGGTAATGATCGAATGGCCGTAGTCTGGACAGTTCCGAGCAATCGCTTGCAGGGGCTGCTGTCCCTGAATAAAGCCGGTTTCGCTGAGGCGCTGCAATCTCAGATCGGCTACCGAATTGGCCGAATTGTCCAGGTCGGCGATATCAATCATTACCCGCTCACGTTACAAACCGCTCAGGAGCAGGTTAGAGAAGGCCTGGTGCTGCTGGGTAACTCGGCGCATACGCTGCATCCGGTGGCGGGACAGGGGTATAACCTGTCTTTGAGGGATGCGCTGCATTTGGCGGAAGCGTTGAACGAAGCGGTCACCAATGAAGAATTGGGCGGGTTGTCGATATTGAACAAATATCTGGCGCGTCAGCAGGCGGACCAGAAACGCACTGTGACGGCCAGTGACGGGCTGATCAAATTATTTGGCGAAAAGTCCGTCTGGCTGGAGAGCATCCGGCAGTTTGGCTTGATTAGCCTGAATCTGGCGCCTGCGGCGAAACGCCGTTTCGCTGAATACGCCATGGGCGTCGCGGAGCGTGCGCCGCAATGGCGGTGAATATTGATTATCCGGGGTCTGCAAAGTAGAGGCTTCCTATTGTGAAGACACAGTTTCCTGTCGCCGTCGTTGGCGGCGGTATGGTTGGCGCGGCGATGGCATTGGGCTTGTCGGCGCAGGATATTGAGGTGGCCCTGATTGATCCCGGTGGGTTGAACACGGCGACGTCGCCCAAGTGCAATGACGCGCACAGCTTCGACCGCCGTGTCAGCGCCCTGACCTTGGCGAGTGAGAAGCTGCTGCGTGATTTGAATGTATGGACGGATATCGAGCCATATTGCTTGCGTTACACCGATATGGACGTATGGGATAGCGCGGGAAGCGGGCGGATAGTGTTTTCCTCGGCTGACGTTTATGAAAGCAGCTTGGGTTTGATTGTCGAGAACCGTGTGGTGACGTCTGCTTTGCATCAACGTATTGCTGAGCGCCCTAATATCCATGTCATCAAGGATCAGGCGACTGCGTTGCAGTCGGGCGCTTCGGGTTACTCCCTTGAAACCGGGGGCGGGGAGACGGTTTCCTGCAGGATGCTGGTTGGCGCGGATGGGGCTTTGTCACGTATTCGCCAGTGGTTGAGCATTCCGACACGGGAATGGGATTACGGACAGCGGGCGATTGTTGCGACGATAACAACTTCCCGTCCTCATCAGTTCACCGCCCGGCAGCGTTTTTTGCCTACAGGCCCGTTGGCTCTGCTGCCTTTGCTGGACCAGGATAGAAACTACCGTTGTTCATCTATTGTCTGGTCAGCGGATTCTGCGGAAGCAGGTCGATTAATGGAACTGGACGACGCCAGCTTCAAAGCTGCGCTATACGAGGCGTCCGAGCAGGCGTTGGGGGAGGTGGTCGATATCAGTCGACGCTTTGCTTTCCCGCTCAGACAGCGGCACGCTAAGCGTTACTATGACGGCGGCGCGGTGCTTATCGGCGATGCGGCGCATACTATTCACCCCTTGGCGGGTCAGGGCGTCAATCTTGGTTTTGAAGATGTCGCTGCATTGCTGGATGAGGCGCGACGCGCTTTGTCCCGGGGCGTCCCCTTGGGACATGAAGAAATGCTGCGGCGCTACCAGCGAAGGCGTCAGGCTGGAAATCTCTCTATGATGACCCTGATGGAGGCGTTCAAGCGCGGCTTTGGGCATCCTTCTCCCATGATTGCAGGAGTAAGGAACGCCGGACTGGCGCTGGTGAACAAAACGCCGTTCATCAAGAAGGAACTGATTCGCCAGGCGATGGGTGTTTAATAATATGGATTATGGCGCGGGCGAGCCCATGGCGTCTGCTTCCTGATAGTGCTCGCCGCCGTGTGATTTACAGGTAGAGCTTGCCAATCAGCGCGGGAATAACTGTTTCTACGCGAAGTATGCGCTTACCCAGAGTGAAGCCCTTAAAGCCGATTTCCTCCAGCTTTTTTACTTCATAAGGCGTGAAACCGCCTTCGGGTCCTACCGCCAAAGTCAGCGGCCCATTGACCTGGGGCGATTGCGCTTCTGATGTCGGGTGCGCCACCCAGGCGTCGCTTCCGGCAATGATGCCGGGCAGCTCGTCCTCTACAAAGGGCTTGAACAGTTTGCGCATATGGATTTCAGGAAGCAGGGTATCCACCCCCTGTTCGAGGCCGAGCAGAACGTTTTCTCTTAACGATGAAGCTTCCAGCCAGGGAGTTTGCCAATAGCTTTTTTCCACCTTGTAGGAGTTGATCAAGTAGATGCGTTTCACTCCCAAAGAGACGGTACTCTGAATCACTCTACGCATCATCTTTGGGCGGGGCAGAGCCAGGATCAGGGTCAGGTCCAACGGCGGCGGCGCTTCGACGTTCAAGTTCACTTCCAGTCGCGCGCGCTCATCGTTGATATCGAGTAAGCGGGCGGTTCCCATCTCTCCGTTGATCTGACCGACGCGAATATCGTCGCCGGCTTGGGCTTTCAATACTTTGCGCAGGTGCTCTGCGCGTCTGTCAGTAAGAGTGAGCTGGCCGGACGCGGATAACTCTTCCGCTGAGAACAACAGGATATTCATAAAATCAGAACTAAATTGGAAGTCAGGTATTGATGGACTCGGAGTTGGAATCCGCGGTTGGCTCCACCCAACGGCTACATAAGACGCCGACTTCGAACAGGAGCCACATAGGCACCGCCAGCAGGGTTTGCGAAATCACGTCGGGAGGCGTCAACAGCATACCAATGATGAAGCAGATAACGACGATGTAAGGACGCTTTTCCCGCAGGCTGGCCACATTTGTGATGCCTACTTTGACCATCAGCACCGTGGCGATAGGGATCTCGAAGGCGAAACCGAACGCGAAGAACAGCTTGAGGATGAAGTCCAGATATTTGTTGATATCCGTCATCACCGTCACGCCTTCAGGGCTGGCGCTGGCGAAAAAGTTGAACGCCAGCGGAAACACCACGTAATAGGCGAAAGCGACGCCCAGATAAAACAGGAGCACGCTGCTCACCAGAAGAGGGATCGCCAGCTTTTTCTCGTGCTTATACAACGCAGGAGCGATAAACGACCAGATCTGATAAAGGATGAACGGAATCACGATAAAGATCGCCAGCACCATCGTCAGCTTGAACGGGGCCAGGAACGGCGACGCCACTTCGGTGGCGATCATGGTGGCGCCTTCCGGCATCGCCGCGCGCAGCGGTTTGGCCAGATAGGCGTAGATTTCATTGCGAAACGCATACAGGGGCAAAAACGCCACCAGCACCGCTAAAACGGAATGTAAAAGACGGTTGCGCAGTTCAACCAAATGATCAAATAACGGCAGTTCTTTATCTATGTTGTCGTCGCGCGGAGTCATTTCAGGAGCGGTCATGCTGCTTGGAAGCGTCGTCGGAATGGGAGTGGGATTCTACCGGTTGTGGGTCAGGCCCGGAAGACGGCGTTTGGGGAGTGCTGGCTTTGGAAGACATCGGCGTAGCCGGGTTCTTCTCGACCATGTCCTCATATTTCTTCGCTTCAGCCAGGGCCTCGTTGACAGTTTGCTGGATTTTCTCCAAGCCAAGCGTATCGCCCTCTTTGCGCAGCCGTTCCCGCATCTCTTCAGCTTTCAGTTGCCGGTCTATTTCAGAAGACATCTGACTGACCATGCGGCGAATGCGGCCGACCCATAAGCCGGTCTTGCGCGCGGCGTAGGGTAAACGCTCCGGGCCGAGCACCAGCAGGCCAATGACAGCAACCAGCGCTAGCTCTGGAAATCCGATATCGAACATAAGCTATTGGTCGTCCGATATGGATCAGCTGTGTTTGGATTCAGTCTTCGCGTCGTTACGCTCTACGGAGCCTTCGATAGTACGGCTCTCATTTTGCGACAGCTTCTTGGGCTCTTTGTCTTCTTCGGATTCGCCATCGCTCATGGCTTTCTTAAAGCCTTTCACCGCTCCGCCCAGATCGCCGCCAATATTTTTCAGCTTTTTCGTACCGAACAACAGCACGATGATTAACAGAACGATGAGTAGTTGCCACATGGATATGCCCATGATTGTGCTCCTTTGAAGTATTACTGCCTGATTACCAAATCCAACAAGTCCAGCGTTAGCGCCGGTGCGGGCTGTCCGCTGCTATTTCTTTCCCCGCGAGGCTTTTTCCTCAAGCCCCGAAATGTCAAAGCGCCGAGCCAGCTCCTGCATGATTTCCTGCGGAGCGATGTTCAAGTGACTCAACATCACCAAGCTGTGAAACCACAGATCCGCCGTTTCATAAATTACATTATGCGTCGAACCGTCCTGTTCTGCATCTTTGGCGGCGAGGATGGTTTCGGTGCATTCTTCGCCGACTTTCTCCAGAATTTTATTTAGTCCTTTCGCATGTAGACTGGCGACGTAGGACGAATCCGGATCGGCCAGCTTGCGTTCTTCGAGCACTTTGCCGAGCTGGGTCAATATGTCGTTCATGTTGCGCTTTTCCAAGCCTCTGAAAACAAATTGTCTAATTATTTCGTTGCGCCTGCCGAGTCGCCAATCAGCGCTATGGTTGGCGAATCAGAGCGCTGGCGTTTATCCGTAGATATCCTTTGGATCTTTCTTTACCGGCGTGTTGATCTTCCACTCTTGTGCGTCAAGGGAACGGAAAAAACAGTTTTCACGCCCGGTATGACAAGCAATTCCACCAATTTGTTCAACTTTCAGCAGCAACGTGTCGCCGTCACAGTCCAGTAGAATATCTTTGACTTTCTGTACGTGCCCGGAGGTCTCGCCCTTATGCCAGAGTCTGCTCCGGGAGCGGGACCAATACACCGCTTCCTGTTTGGCTATCGTTTCAGACAATGCGTCTTCGTTCATCCACGCCATCATCAGCACGGTTCCGGTGTCGCTGTCCTGGGCGATGACGGGGATAAGGCCGTCGTTATTCCACTTTATTGCGAGGCGCCAATTCTGCTCTGTCATTGTTACCGTTTTATTTCTTAAGCTGGAGGTTGTCACAAATTTGTAAAATGCACCCTTACTATCGCGCTATTTGGGGCGCATTAGCAAGTAAAGACCGGCGACGGCGAGCATAACGGAGGGCCAGGGCAGCTCCGTCAGGCGCAAGGGTTGGTCGCCAATCGCCATCGCCGCAGCGGAAGCGAGCACCAAACCCGCGAGCCAGAAGTCGCGCCGTTGCTGCTTATCTTTTTCAAACGCCCGACTCAGGCTCGCCAGACTGTCCTGGTTGGCTTGATTGTAGCGATCCAGATGGCGCAGTTGATCAAAGGCTTCGTAAAGAATCTGCGGCAACTCCGGCGTTTGCTCAATCCAATCCGGCGCGTGCTGTTTAATGGCTTTCAGCAGCCCTGGCGGGGCAATGCGCTGCTTCATCCAGTTTTCCAGGAAAGGCTGTGCGGTGGACCACAGGTCCAAGTCCGGGTAAAGCTGCCGCCCCAGTCCTTCTATATTCAACAAGGTTTTCTGCAGCAATACCAATTGCGGCTGCACTTCCATATCGAAACGGCGCGCCGTTTGGAACAGGCGCATCAGGAACTGGCCGAAAGAGATGTCTTTCAGCGGGCGCTCAAAGATGGGCTCACAGACCGTACGAATAGCAGCTTCAAATTCATTGACGCGAGTGTGTCCCGGAACCCAGCCGGAAGAAATATGCAGCACCGCCACCTGACGATAATCGCGGCGGAAAAAGGCCAGCAGGTTTCTGGCCAGATAAGATTGGTCTTCCGGAGTTAGTGTGCCGACGATGCCACAGTCGATGGCGATATAGCGTGGATTCGCCGGATTGCTAACGTCTACAAAAATGTTGCCAGGGTGCATGTCTGCGTGGAAAAAACTGTCACGGAACACCTGGGTGAAGAAAATTTCCACGCCGCGCTCCGCCAGCAACTTCATGTTGACGTTGGCTTTGCGCAATTGCTCCACATCCGCAATGGGCACGCCGTAAATACGCTCCATCACCAGAACGCGGGAGTGGGTCATCTCCCAATAGACTTCCGGAATATAGATCAGTTCCGAGCCAGCGAAATTGCGCTTGAGCTGAGATGTATTGGCGGCCTCTCGTTGCAGGTCCAGTTCATCAATTATGGTGTGCTCATAGTCCTTTACGACTTCCACCGGGTGCAGGCGTTTACCGTCTTCCCAGTAATTTTCGACCAGTCGCGCCACCAACAGCATTAGTGCGATATCCAGGCGAATGGTTTTTTCTATGCCGGGGCGGATAACTTTCACCACGACTTCTTTGCCGTTTTTCAAGGTGGCGGCATGCACTTGCGCGATGGAGGCGGACGCCATCGGATAGGTCTGAAAGTCGGCGAAGAGCTCTGAAACCGGCGACTTCAGCGACTCTTCGATAATGCGCACCGCCATATCGCTGGCGAAGGGAGGCACTTTGTCCTGCAGACGTTTCAGCTCATCCGCCAGATCTTCCGGCAGCAGGTCTTTACGGGTGGAAAGTATTTGTCCGAATTTGACGAATATCGGCCCCAGTTCCTCCAGCGCGCGCCGCAAGCGCTCGCCGCGGGGAATTTGCGGCTTAGGGAACAATCGCCAGGGCGCCAGCAAAAACAACAGGCGCAGTGGCAGAGGTAATAAGGTCAACGGGGCGAACTCATCAAGCCGGTAGCGGCAGATCACCCAGACGATTTGAAAAAGGCGATTGATTCTTCTCACTTATCAGTGTCTTTTACTGCGGGGTTAAAGGCTTGCTGCAGGCGCTGCAGACGAGCTTCCAGACGATCGTAATCCATGCGGATGCGGTCCACTTCATCGGCCCAGTAACTCATTTCATCTTTGCTTGGCGCGGTGCGGGCTTCATGGTGTACGTACTCTTCCGCGTCACGGCGAAAGCTGTCGCCGACATGCTTCACCCAGCGGCCAAAGCCGCGCAATCGCGTTCCCAGAAAGTGGGCGGGCATATCGCCAAGATGCTCGGCCAGTTTGGCTTCCCAGTCCACTTCCAGATTGTTGGCGATGGCGGCGAGACGCTGCGCCAGACCCATATCGCCCTGGATGTGAATGTTCTTTGCGCCCCCTTTGTTCTGCAAATAGCTCAGGAAGTCGCCAGGGGAGCCTTGAATAACGAGGTCTACGTCGCCGCCGGCTTCATCGGCGAAACGGGGTCGTTCGCCCAGTCTGACGTATAGCGACAAGTTGAAAGGCGTTAGCGATAACTGCGCCCATTTGCCGTCCAGTTCCGCCAGACGCGCAGAGGACCCCGCGTCATAGCGGAGAATCTCCGCTGCGATGCGCTCCGCCGTCGCGTTGAGGGCGGTGAGGAGAAGCGGGTCGAATGGGCGCATATCAGGCTTTGACGCCGGTGTGCAGAGCAACTACGCCGCTGGTGAGGTTGTAGTACTTGCACAGGCAGAGTCCAGCCTGCTCCATCATCGACTTGAGGGTCTCCTGATCCGGGTGCATGCGGATGGACTCAGCGAGGTAGCGATAGCTTTCACTGTCCTGAGCGACGAGACTGCCCATCAATGGCAACGCGGAAAAGGAGTAAACATCGTAAGCTTTGGAAACAATAGGGTTAGTGGGTTTGGAGAACTCCAGCACCAGCAGACGCCCGCCAGGGCGCAGCACCCGTTGCATTTCCCGCAGGGCTTGATCTTTGTCGGTCACGTTGCGCAGACCGAATGCAATACTGACGCAATCAAAGCTATTGTCGGGGAAGGGCAGCGCCTCGGCGTTGGCCTGAACAAATTCGATGTTGTCGCCGTAACCGTGATCCAGCAACTGGTTGCGGCCAACCTGCAGCATGGAGGCGTTGATGTCCGCAAGAACCACTTTGCCGGACGGGCCGACCAGACGTGAGAACTTCTTGGTCAGGTCTCCGGTGCCGCCGGCGATGTCCAGCACCGAAGCGCCGGCGCGGACGCCGCTTTTGTCGATAGTGAAGCGTTTCCAGAGGCGGTGAATGCCCATCGACATAAGATCGTTCATCAAGTCGTACTTGGCGGCGACCGAGTCGAACACTTTGGCCACATGGCTTTCTTTCTCTGTGACCGGCACCTGTTTGTAACCGAAGTGGGTGGTGTCCCGCTCTGTCATTAGGTTGCTCCCGTAAAAATAATTGTGCGGTATTCTACCTGTGTCCCGGTGAAAGTCCTACCCGCGATTCGCTCCCCGCGAAGGGATTTTTGCTTGATTTACAGGACGAAAAACCATAAACAATAGCCTCCGCAATTAACCAAAGAGTTTTATAGATGTCAGTGATCGAACTCACCCGTGAACATAATCTTGATATGGATCATGCCGTGCAGGCGGCGGACGAACTGGCGCAGAGCCTGTCCGAGCGGTTCAGCGTCGACTACGAGTGGGAAGATAAAGTTCTACGCTTTCATCGCACTGGGGTTAAGGGGCAGCTGGAAGTCGCTGAGAGCCAGATTCATCTGCACATGGAATTGGGCTTTTTATTCCGTCCTTTCAAAGACCGCATCGAGCAGGAAATTCACAGTCACTTGGATGGGCTGCTGAAGAAAGCCTGATATCTCCAGTCTGTGCGCCAACCACTTCAGGCGTAAGCGCGCAGATTATCCGGCAGCGTAAAGGGAGAGTCCGCATTGACCTGGATTTGCTCCAGAATGTGACTTTCCCTCTGCATGATGACGCGCAATAACTGACTGACGCCGCCCATTTCCTTGAACGCTTTAAAACCTCTGGACAGAAAACTGTGCAGCTGGCCCAGGCCCGCCATTTCCGCTGGTCCTTCGGTTATCTTAAGGCTGAAGCTGATGAAGCGGCTTTTCACATACTTTTCCAGTTCATGGCCGGTTTTGTCGATGAGCGTGATCTGTCTGCGTCGGGAAGCGAAGTTGTCGCAGCGTCGAAAAGCCTCTGCATAGTTATCTTCGGTGATGCGTTCAATATTCATTTCCCGCAGCACGGCGGCGATATGCTCATCCAGTTGTTGCGTGAGCAGGTTTAATTCCACCAAATCGGCGATCGTGTGCAGGGCGGTATCGGGGAGCAGTTTGACCATCACCGGGAAGACCCGTTCCAGATCCGCGTCGCGGCGGGTGAATTCTTTCGGGGAATAGAGATCTTTCAGCAGGAAGTCTAACGCTTCGTGATAACGCCGGTTGCTGTAAAGGTCGTTGTGAGTCCGTTTGAGGCGCTCCGCCTGCCAGTCGCACAGCCGATCAATGTCCTGCGCCAGGGGATGTTCGTCTCTCAGCAGCCGGTAGTTGTGGTAGTCCAGCAGTAACTGTTGCAGCCGTCGGGCGTTGACGGTTCTGGCGTTGACGCTTAACAGTTTTTCTTTGGACATGAATGATCCCCGCCATTTGGCTTCAGAAAACAGTCTCTCAGCGTTAATGCGATGGCTCATCGCAACTTATATCTGAATGGCGGCAAGTTTACTAAAGATAGATTAGAAAAGCCTACCTAACTTTTTGTCGCGTTCCTGCAGTTTGTGATTGGTTACTCAGTTGTGCGGACTGTTAAGGGGGGGGAGAGTGGAGTGAAGCCGGCGCGTCCCTGGCCGGAGGGAATAAGGCAGCGAAAGATCAGGCGCCGGCGGCGGCCGCATTGGGAAGCAGGGATAAGGGCGGCACCCACTCCTGACTGTCCAGAGTGACAAAATGGCTGGTGGCGCCGGTTTCAATGATGCGGATGGCGTTGGGAGAGCGTTCGGCGCTTTGCAGCATGGCTTCCCGGTCTAGAATGCGGTCAATCTTCGGAATCAAGATGGTGCCGTGACGCATGTGCTCGTAGGGCGCCATATCGCCTTTTTCCATCCAGGCCAGAATATTCTCAATATTGCGCACGATAGTGAGGTGGTCCCGTGTAGATGAAAACAGCCGCTCCAGCAACACCCGTTTGCGTGGATTCATCTTGCCGAAGAACGTTTGTCCATAGGCGGTGGAAGGCGCGCTGTTGACCAGCCGGATCACCCATGGCCACATGCCGTGACTGACTGGGTCTAGTAGTGCGCGGGCCAGCGCATGCAGCTTGCCTTGCGGCAATACGGGCGCTTCCAGCACCACATCCACATTGGCGTAAAGTTCGGGCCATTGTTTTATAGCTTCCAGAATCACAGCGCCGCCTCGGGAGTGCCCATGCACGCGCACCCGATTGGTGCTGGGCAGATTCTGCAGGACCTGATTAAGGATCGCCGCGTCGTACTCGATCGTCGCTTCCAGATACTTAATCTGCGTTTGCCAGGGGGCTGACTCCAGCGTGGGGCCGCTTACAGGTATATGATAATTGCTGCAGGTGAGCAGGATCAGCTCAGTATCCGGAGCCTGATAGGTCTGAGTGAAATAACAGTGATTTTCGAGGAATCCGTGGACGCCGATGACGGTGTTTTCCGCTGGAGCGCTATGATTGCGGAGTGATACCGCGCCTTTTCCCACGGAGTAGACCTTACCGGAAAACATCTCGGTATAGGCCGGATCAATCGGTCGTAACAACTTACGGGCATGGACTGCTTTCATGGTAGTAACTCCCACCGTCGCGCCGTCCCGTTTTCCGCACTCTTGGAGACGCTGGTCTCCTGTGGCTGAAACTACAACGGGTTTATTGTATTTGTATGTGCTCACAACTGGACGACACTTCGGTTGACTGCGCCTATAGGTTAATTATGGCGCCTATTTTGTAAGCGTGGAGGCTAATCTTAAGTCTTATATATAAAGTGTCGTCTGATGCTCTATGGTTTCCCCATGGATACATCAGTTAAACTGCCAGGGCGCATTCCGCAAACTCGCCGGTTTTCGCTCGAAAAATCCGGCAAAATCCAACCAAGCAGTCAGGTTGTCGCACTTTGATTATAGGATTGCCGCTTTTGAGCCAGTGTTAAAATTTGTAATCGCACTGTAAAGAAGTTTGCGATTTTCAGCCGTTATGGCTAATGACCGAATTGTAGGGGGAGGTGCGGCGAAAACTCATGTCAGATAACCATTTTGAGCCGGTAAGCGGCGTAGATTCAGCCTGGTTGCGGTTGGATCGTCCGACAAACCTGATGGTGATCACCGCCATGGCGGTGGTGGAGCCGATTCCCTTCAACAAACTGAAAGAACTCATCAATTCCCGTTTTCTGGCTTTTCCCCGCTTTCGGCAAAAGCCGGTCAATCACTCTGGATTCTATTTCTGGGAAGAAGATCCTTATTTCTCTCTGGATTACCACGTTCGCAAAGTTGCTCTGCCGCAACCGGCGGATAAAGGAGCCCTGGAAAAGTTCATTGGCGAGCTGATGAGCACGCCCCTGGACCCGGGCAAGCCACTGTGGCAGGTCTATCTCATTGAAAACTATGGCGATCATCATGTCTGTGTGATGCGGGTGCATCATTGTTATGCAGACGGACTGGCGCTGGTGGCGGTGTTTGGCTCGTTGTCCGACCAATCTCCCAACATCAATCCGTTTCCTCTGGACCCCGGCAAGCAGCGGGACGCCGGGGTGCGCGCCAGGCAATCTTTCGTCATGGGCATGGAAACACTGTCCCGGGCGGTGGAAAAGTGCACCAAGCTGCGTTATCGCATTGCGGAAGAGGGTAAGAGCATATTGCGCGAACCCGGCTATGCGGTGGAAGGCGTCAGACAGGGGCTGAATGGGGCTGCGGAGATTGCGCGTCTGGCTGCGCTGGAGGCGGATGACCCGACGCCGTTGCGTGGCGAGTTGGGCGTCATGAAATGCTGCACTTGGTCGGAATTGATTCCCCTGCATAAGTTCAAAGAAGTCGCCCTGGCGTTTGGATGCAGCATCAATGACGTGTTGCTCAGCTGCGTCAGCGGCGGCCTGAGGCGTTTGCTGCAGGAGCGCATGGATCAGGTGGACGGAGTGCGTCTGCACGCTACCCTGCCAGTCAATTTGCGGCCGTTGGAGACCCGATTGGGCAGAGAGCAGTTGCAGGAGTTAGGCAACCAGTTCGGTACGGTCTTTGTTCCGCTGGCGGCGGGCATAGGCAATCCCATAGAACGTTTGTACAAGATCAAACACGATATGGCGGCGTTGAAAGAATCGATGCAGCCCAGCCTTTCTCATGCGTTGCTCACTGCGATGGGGCTGTTTCCGCAAGGCGTGCAGCAGCCGCTGCTGGAGCTGTTCAGCAACAAGACGTCCATGGTGCTTTCCAATGTGCCCGGCGCGCGGCGCGCCCGTTATCTGGCGGGCAGCAAAGTGAAAGAGCTGATGTTCTGGGTGCCGCAGACCGGCGATATAGGACTTGGCGTCAGCCTGCTGAGCTATAACCAGTCGGTGCAGATCGGGATCAATGCGGATCGGGCGCTACTGCCGGAACCCGCTGAACTGACCCGTGCGATGATTGACGCTTTAGAAGAGTACCGCTCTCTCACCGGCATGTCCTGGCAGGCGGCGGAAGCCCGCTCCCATCGCAAAGCTTAAGCGCAGGCGGCGCGATGCGTCGCTTTTCCGAGCTTTTGCCAATTGCATCAATGAATTTATCTTTGTGTAACCTAAGATTGCAGTTGGTAACTCCCCACTGAGCTCATTGATTGCGATGAATAACAATAAATACAACCTGGGGCCTGTGCACTGGTCCCGAAGCGCGCTTATCGTCGCGGCGGTTGCGGCAACGCTGCAGGGCTGCGAAAAGCTGGAAACTAAACCTAAAGATCCTACCGTACCCAGCCCGGACTTTGTTCTCAGCGGCTTGCAATATGCGTCGGAAATCTCGCTGCAGCGGGATCAGGGACGCGTAATGCGTTCAATTATCAGCGGCAACTCCCGCGCAGGATTGGGCGATCTGCTGGATAAAAGCGGCAATGGCGGTTACGCCAAAATCAACACACCCAAATACAAGTTTGACGACGCGGGCTTTATGAATGCGTCCGGCTCGCGATATGGCGGCATCAGCGCAGCGGGAGACCTGTTCTTCCTGACGGACGTCGCCGCCATCAGCACCACTTTCTACGCCGGCGTTAAAGTGGATGAAACCGCTACCGCCGAAAATCCGGATGGCGATATCGTCTATCAGAAACCGGACCTGACCCAGAACGATTATCTCTGCATCGAGCAAACCTATTTTCCCAGTGGCGCGGACAATAAGCTCACAGTGCAGATTCATAAAGCCACCTTAAACGCAGACGGTAACGGCGTCCTCCAGCGCATTGGCGGTACTGGCGTGGGCGCAGGCTCGGAAAGTCGGGCGATTACTTATTCTTTTGACGATGAGGCCATACTCAACTGGTCTGATCCGCCTTTGGACGAGGCGTTTGACGAGGTGGTCCAGAACGCAGGTTACACGCTGGACTGCCCTGTCGATAACAACGGTGACCCAGTATATGACCCTTGTCGTTGGAGCGTACGCACTTTGGGAGGCGCTTCGCCGGATGGACGAGTGTTTCATTTTTCCAGGGTGGCCTGGAAAGAGCAGGTTCCCGTCAATCCGCCTGAGGACGACAGTCCTGGCAACGCGGAAGTCGGCGGCTGGCGGCCTGTCGCAAGTTCTGCGATATGTCTGCGCACCGCCACGAATATGGCGAATAACGTTCTGCAAGGCGAGTACTGGCTTGGCGTGGTAATCGAAGATCAGGATATTCCCCAGGCGACCTTCAGTCGTCTGACGCTGGATGGCGCGGGCGCCGGCGTCGATAGCCAGATCCGGGCTTCATCCGGGATTGCGACGCGGGATCTGAGTGTCTCGTACAACGTGGAGTCAAATGGCGAGTTGAGCTACAGCGGGCGCATGGGAATTGTATCCGGCGATGGCGAGCTGCTGGTATTTGACGCCAGCGATCCCGCAAACGGAAAAATAGGGTTTGGCGTCGCCATGAAAAACCAGAAACCGGCGGGGCAGGAAGAGTAACTGGAACGATAAGCTCGGGACGGATATGTCTAGTCCCGAAATCGGCGCCAGCTCTATTCAGGACGGGTCAATAAAAAGAAAAAAGCCGTCTTGCTGATATATCTGCGATTTTCACACAAGATTTCCGTCTGCAGGGATGTGCGTACGCGCAAAATACGCTAGGATTTTGCGCGTTTATATTCAGATTACCTGATGCCCGGAGAGCGCTCCTGCTTTTCGGGTCTTGCCGGAGATATCCTATGCCTACCCATGAAATCCGCCATCCCTTGGTCCGTCATAAAATCGGCCTGATGCGGCGGGCTGAAATCAGCACCAAAAGCTTTCGCGAACTCGCTCAGGAAGTGGGCGCGCTGCTGACTTATGAAGCAAGTAAAGATTTCAATCTGGGAACGGAGGTTGTGCAGGGCTGGGCCGGGCCGGTGGAAGTGGAAAAGCTGAAAGGCAAGAAAGTGACGGTTGTGCCTATTCTGCGCGCAGGCCTCGGGATGCTGGATGGCGTTCTGTCCCTGATTCCCGCCGCGAAAGTCAGCGTGGTAGGCCAGGTGCGCAACGAAGAAACCCTGGAAGCGAAAACCTACCTGGAAAAACTGGTGGGCGAGCTGGATCAGCGTCTGGCGTTGATCATCGACCCCATGCTGGCGACCGGCGGCTCCATGATTTCCACCATCGATCTGCTCAAGAAAGCAGGCTGCTCCGAAATCCGCGCATTAGTGCTGGTGGCTGCGCCGGAGGGCATCGCCGCGGTAGAGAAAGCCCATCCCGACGTGCATATCTACACCGCCGCCATTGATGAGCGACTCAATGAAAAAGGTTATATCCTGCCTGGGCTGGGCGACGCCGGCGACCGCATTTTCGGCACCAAGCAGAAGAGCTAAAGTCCGCGCTTTCTGCTTGTTAAAGGCCGGCTCTTAGAGCCGGTCCACCAGCGGCGTTGAGTAGTTCAGCTCCATGTCCCAGGGAAAGCGCATCCAGGTTTCCTGGGACACTTCTTTAATGCACAGGTCCACAAAAGGCCGTCCCAGTGGTTTTGCGTACAGCGTGGCGAAGAACGCGTTGGGAATCAGGTTGCGCACCACCTTCGCGGTCTTGCCCGTATCCACCAGATCATCCACCAGCAGATAACCCTCGCCATCGCCGATGACGGAAGCGTCAAAGCTCTTGATGACATTGACATCATCAGATTGCTTCTGTTCTTCATAACTGACGGCGCAAACGGTGTCGATGTAGCGAATGCCCAGTTCGCGGGCGATGATGCCGGCGGGAATCAGTCCTCCGCGGGTAATGGCGATGATGCCTTTCCAGCGGCCCATATCAATCAGTTTGCGGCATAACATCCGCGTGTCCCGATGAAGTTCTTCCCACGAAATAAAGATCGTCTGATGGTATCTATTGTCGCTCATAGTCTGCTTAGGTCACTTTCAGGCTGGCCTGCGACCCCGCCCGGGGTCGCTGAGGCATATAAAAGGTTGCATATGCTAGCCGCGTTTTTTACCCAGGAACATTCTCCTTTGGATAAAAAACGCCGTCGGACTTATTCGGTCCCGCCGCCCTGTTTGATCCAGGCGCCCAATTGCTGGCGCTCTTCATCGGTCATGCCGGTCAGGTTGCCCAACGGCATGTAGTTCGAATCCACCGACACTTGCTGAATCTGCTGCAGATGTTTCATGACGCTGTCCGTGGAGTCCAGCAGGACGCCAGCAGGCGCTTCAGCAAAACCAGCCTGGGTGGGTTTGGCCGCGTGGCAACTGGCGCAGCGGTTGTGAATAATCGCCGCCGCCTGTATGAAGCTGACTTTGTCCGTCGTCGCCTCTGCAGTTTGCTGCGACCCAGCGCTGTCTGCTTCACGAGTGTTTTTCACGGTCACCGCCAGAGCGATGAACATCAGCATGGCTATCACCAGAATAGCAGGCTGCTTCACGCCTCTGTGCTTGAGATTGAAATAATGGCGGGCGAAGGCGGTGATCACCACCAGAGCCGACAGAATGGCCCAGTTCCACTCATGTCCGTAGGTCATGGGATAGTGGTTGCTGATCATGATGAAGATCAGCGGCAGGGTCATATAGTTGTTGTGGGTGGAGCGCAGCTTGGCGTTTTCGCCCAGCCGGGGATCTGGCGCAGCGCCGGCCTTGACGGCTTTCACCAGCGCTTTTTGGGAAGGAATGATGGTCATCAGCACATTGCCCGCCATCAGCGTGCCCAGCAGGGCGCCGACATGGATGTAAGCGCCGCGGGCGCTGAAGACTTGAGTCAGTCCCCAGCTGGCCAACACAGAGAGTCCCAGCAACAGCCCGCCGAAGACGTAGCCGTTGCGGGACAGAGGAGAGCGGCACAAGCCGTCGTACAGCGCCCAGCCCGCCGCCAGCAGTCCCACGCCGATACCGATGGCTTGCCACTGGCTCAGCTCCATGACGGACTTATCGATCAGATAGGTCTCCGCCCCGAAGTAGTACATCAGGGACAGCAGCATGAAACCAGTCAGCCAGGTGGTGTACGCCTCCCATTTGAACCAGTGCAGCGTGGCCGGCATTTGTTCCGGCGCCAGCCGGTACTTGGCGACTTCATAAAAACCACCGCCATGAATGGCCCATAAATCGCCTTTGATTCCCTTTTCTTTTTTCCAGTCCGGCGGGTCCTGCAGGGAGTTATCCAGCCAGACGAAGTAAAAGGAAGCGCCGATCCACGCCACGCCTGCGATGACGTGAAACCAGCGGATGAAAAGATTAATCCAGTCGATGTAATACGGGTCCATTCTGACCTCAAAGCAGAGTCTAATTGTTATTGCTCAACGAAGCCGTGTCTGCGGCTTCCAGTGTTTTTTGTTATTTCTTGTGAACGCAGCGTCCCGCGGCGTAAGTCGCGCGTATGGCGCGGTCGTCTCCCAGGATGCTGAAAGCGAAAAGTTGCTCCGCCAGACTGCGGCAGTTTTCCATGCGCAGTTGCAGCAGCGGCGTGGCGCGTTTGTCCAGCACTACGAAGTCCGCTTCTTTACCGGCGGTGAAGCCGCCCAGGCAGTGGTCCAGCTCCAGCGCTCTGGCGCCGCCCAGCGTAGCCAGATAGAAGCTCTTGAACGGCGTCAGCGCCTGACCGCGCAGCTGCATGACCTTGTAGGCTTCATTCAGGGTTTGCAGCAGGGAGAAACTGGTGCCGCCGCCTACATCTGTGCCCAGGCCCACTTTGACTTTGTGTCTTTCGGCTTCTTCCAATGCGAACAGGCCGCTGCCGAGGAACAGATTGGACGTCGGGCAGAACGCCAGTGCGGAGTCCGAGCTGTGCAGCCGTTTCCATTCGTCTTCGCACAAATGAATACCATGAGCCAGGACGGCGCGTTTGCCGAGCAGGCCGTAATGGTCGTAAACATCCAGATAGTTGGCGCATTGCGGGAACAGTTCTTTCACCCAGGCGCATTCGGCGAGGTTTTCCGATAAGTGCGTGTGCATGTAAGCGTCGGGATGTTCCTGACGCAAACGGCCCGCCGCCGCCAACTGCTCCGGCGTGCTGGTGGGGGCGAAACGCGGCGTCACGGCGTAGAGCAGGCGACCTTTGCCGTGCCACTTTTCCAATAAAGCTTTACTGTCCTGATAGCTGCTTTCCGCAGTATCGCAAAGATAATCCGGCGCATTGCGGTCCATCATGACCTTGCCGCAGATCATGCGCAGATTACGTTCCAGCGCTTCTTCGAAAAACATATCCACCGATTCCGGGTGCACGGTGCCGAATACCAGTGCGGTAGTGGTGCCGTTCTTCAGAAGCTCATCCAGAAACACCCGCGCCACTCTGCGCGCATGTTGTGGGTCCTGAAAGTCGCGTTCGGTAGGGAAAGTGTAAGTGTTCAGCCACTCCAGCAACTGTTTGCCAAAGGCGCCGATCATCTCGGTTTGCGGATAGTGAATATGGGTGTCGATGAATCCCGGCACGATCAGGCTGTCCGGATGATTCTCGATCACTGCGCCGTCGGGAAGCGTAGAGAGCAGATCGCTGTAGGCGCCGGCGGCGATTATCTTGCCGTCTGCGACGACCAGCAGGCCGTCTTCCCAGTACTGATAACTGGCTTCTTCACCCACTTCCGCCGGGTCGGCGAGCATATGGAAAAGCGGGCCGCGGTGGGCGCTGATGGAGCTGGTCATGGCGTGTCAGGGTTCCTCATTTTGTATCAAAATCAACGGATTATAAATCAATTGTCCAGGGCGCGTCGGGCAGTTCGACTTCGTCGCAGTTATTGCCCGGCCCTTTGCGGTCGACGACCAGAAAGTCGCTGACGTCTTCCAGCGCCAGACAATAGTGATGCCAGACGCCTTTGCGGTAATTCACGCCCTGTCCCGGCTGCGCCAGGAAGACTTCTACTTTGTCCGCGTCGAAGTCTCCAGGCGGCGCCACTACCACCAGATAGGGACGGGGGCTTAATGGGTAGAACGCCTGACTGCCCAGCGGGTGCCGCTCCATGATGCGGAGACTGACCGGCTGCGCCAAGGGCGTGGAACGGAACAGGCTGATAATGGGCGCGCCATCGGACTCCGCCACATCCACCGTCGCCAGATTGTGATAGCGTTCCGTCTGCCCGTAGTTGATGGTGAAATGTTCACTGCCTGCGTCGGCGACAATGACGTCGCCGTAGGGCGCGAAAGCTTCCCGGGTCAACGGCTGCGGACGTAAGCGACGCGCGGACATCTTAGCTGCCCCGGTAAGTGGAGTAGCCATAGGGAGAGAGCAGCAAGGGAATATGGTAGTGCTCGCCATCGCCGCTGATTTCAAAGACGACGTCCACATACGGGTAGAAACAGGTTTCCGGACCGCGATAACCGGGTGTATGCGTTAGCTTTTTGAAGTACGCCGCGGTATCGAAGGCCATCAGATAACGGCCTGCGGGCAACACCACGCTTTCTTCCAATAGATTGGGCAGACGGCCGTCGGCGTTGGTTTCGCCGCCGCCAATTTGCTCCCAGTCATCGTCGACGAATGCAAAGAAGCGAATGGGAACGCCGGCGGCGGGTTTGCCCTGGGCGGTGTCCAGAACATGAGTGGTGATTTGGCTCATAGCAGTTTCTCCAGGCGGATGCGGGTGATTTTACGTTGCTCTTCCGCAGCGTTGTTAACTTCCTCGCTACGCGCGTTGGGGAGTCTCGCCTCCAGCAGCGACAGCATTTCCGCCGCCGTTTTACCGGTGGCGCAGACAATAAAAATAAAGCCGAATTTCTCTTCGTAAGCCTGATTTCCGGCGGCCAGGCGCTGCAGGGTTTCCTCGTCAGCGCTGTTGACGCCGGACTGCTCGCCGGCGGCCAGGGCTTTGGTGTGAGCGTACTTGGCGCGCAGAGAGCTAACGTCACCGATTTTGGGGTGGCCGGAGAAGGCTTCCAGATAATCCTGCTCAGTTAATCCCGCCCAGATGCGGTCGGCGGTTTCGTATACAGCCGCGTGATTGGCGAATGGACGCGCCGCCGTCATGCCACGGGCCCAGGCTTCACTGCTGCAACAGGTCAGGAAGGTCGCCTGCGCCGTTTGTTCCGGCATAGCGTTGAGTTGTTCCAGGGTGACTTGGCTCATTTGGGATACCCCAGCACGCGCAGACGGCTGACGCCGCCGTCAGGATAAATATTCAAGCGCAGATGGGTGAACGCGGTGGCTTTGTCCTGGATTTCATCCATGAACAGATGCTCGCGATGCGCATGCAGCTTGGTTTCAGCAATGACGGTTCGCCACTCCAGGGCTTTCAGGCTGTCTGCGTCCGTGCAGTTCGGGTCCGCCGCCACCGCGCCTTCCAGAGAAAAGCGGTCAGGGTAGTTACCTTTGAAGTGGCAGGTGTCGACGATGATTTTCTGCAAGGCTCCCGGAGCGGCCAGACGCATGATCAGCCAGTCGTAGCCTGGGCCGCGACGTCGTTTGGTTTCCCAGCCGTCGCCCATATTGACGCCGCGTCCGGGCATCAGCAGGTTCTGCATGTCGCTGAAGAACATGTCGCTGCATAGCAGGGCGCGTCCACCGTTGGCGATAGCGGCCAGATCCACCAGCTCGCCGGGCAGGGTGCGCGACCAGTCCACCTGGGGAGAACCGTATACCCGCAGCCGCGCCACGCCACCGTCGGGATAAATGTTCAAGCGTACGTGAGTCCAGTTATCGGCGCTGTCCACTTTGATCAGGTTCTGGCTGTGAGCGTTGACGCTGGTTTTTGGCAGGATCTCTGTCCACTGTGTGCCGGCGTCCGGCTCGCCCAGACAGTAGCAGGCGTCCAGAGACACCGACGCTGGGGCGTTGCCGCGGAAGTGATTGGTGTCGGCGTCGATAAAATCGATGCGACCGGGCGCGCCGAGACGCACTGTGCACCAGTCGTAACCGCCATCGCGGCGACGCCGTGATTCCCAGCCATCCATCCATTTGCCGTTATCCGTGTATTTATCGGCGATGAAAATGCCGCGTCCGGACTTGATCAGGTTGTCCTTGGAGGCGAAGAAGTCGTCGCTGCAGGACAACACCTGGGTTCCCAGGCGTTCGGCCGCCAGGTTAAGGGCGCCAGGATAGGGCAGTTCAAAATCGATGGCGTGACTCATACAGAGAATTCCAAAATAAGTGTGGAGGTTAATCGTTGTTGTGTGTCGTTCATTGCGTCCGCGCTTAGCCTGCTTTGCTTTCTCTCAGCAGCGGCTGGCCTTTGGCGGCGCCGATAAACTGGTCGTCCTTGTAAATGCATTGTCCGCGTAGCCAGGTCTGGCGAATGGCGCCGGTGGCCTGCATGCCTTCATAAGGCGTAATTTTGTGGCGATGCTTGATCATGTCCTTACTGATGGTGACCGCCTGATGGTCGTCAAATACCAGCACGTCGGCGTCATAACCCGGCGCCAGGCGGCCCTTGCGATGGGATAAGCCGGCGAAGCGCGCGGTTTCCCAGCTCATCAGGCGGGAAATAAAGGGCAGCGACAGGCCCCGCTGGTGGGCTTCATGCCATACCAGGGGCAGGCTGAACTGCAAGGCGGAGATGCCGCCCCAGGCTTTTTCAATGTCGCCGCTGTCGATTTCTTTCAGTTGCGGCGTACAGGGAGAATGATCAGACACCACGAAGTCGATCAGACGTTGCTCCAAGGCTTGCCACAGGCGCTCACGGTTGTCGTTTTCACGAATGGGCGGGCAGCACTTGAACAGTGTTTTGCCATCCGGGATGGCTTCGGCGAACAGGGTCAGGTAGTGCGGGCAGGTCTCCACAGTGAAAGTCAGTCCGGACTCCTTGGCGGCCCCGATGGCGGCCAAAGCCTCCGCGGACGACAGGTGTACGATATGTACTTTGCAGTCCACGCCTTGCGCCTTAAAATCGCGGGCGGCGCCGATCATCAGATCAATGGCGTCGTTTTCCCAGGCTTTGGGGCGCGAAGCGAGGAAACTCTGATAACTATTGCCGATAGCGGGCGGAGGGCTGTGCTCTTTGTCCAGCTCTGCGTGAATCAGATAGGGAACGCCATAGCGCGCCAATATCGGCATGGCCCGCTTGACGTCGCTCTCCGTCACTGGCGGAAACTCATCGATTCCAGAGTCGATCAGAAACGACTTGACGCCCAGCACGCCTGCGTCCAGCAGTGCAGGCAGCTCATCGATATTTTCCGGTACGACGCCGCCCCAAAAGCCGCAGTCGACCCAGAGTTTGTCGGACACTGCATCCAGCTTGGTGCGAAAGGCGTTGGCGGTGGTGGTGACCGGGATGCAGTTCAGCGGCATGTCCACCAGGGTGGTGATGCCGCCTGCGGCGGCGGCCTGGGTGGCGGTATTGAAGCCTTCCCATTCGGTGCGGCCTGGCTCGTTAATGTGTACGTGAGTGTCCACCAGACCGGGCATCACCACGTCATTGCCGACATCCACCAGCTTGTAGTCGGCGTCTATCGACATATCATAAGGCTGCACTTCCACGATTTTGCCGCCGGCCATCAGCACCGTTGCAGGCTGCATGCCCTGATCGGTGATCACTCGGCGGCTGCGAATGGCGACGCCACTCATAAAGTCTCTCCTGAGGATGTTTGCGTTGACGTTGAAGCGTCCGTGTCGCTGGCGTCGCGCGGCTCTGCCTGATCGGCGGCCCAGCTTTTAATGTCTTTCCAGGCCACGCCCTGTTGCGTGGGGCTTTCGGAAGTGTGGTACAGGCCGATTAACTCGGCGGCGATAGACACCGCCACTTCCATTGGCTGCTTGCCGGGAACGGCGGACAAGCCTACCGGGCAGCTCACGCGCTCGACCTGACTGGACGCCACGCCGCGATAGTCAAAGCGCTGGCGGAAGCGCGCCCACTTAGTGGCGGAGCCGATCAGCCCCAAATACGCGAAGCGGTCCTGGCGCAGGATCTTTTCCGCCAGCTCGTAATCCAGCTGATGGTTGTGCGTCAGAATCAGGTAATAAAGGTTATCCGGCAGATCGTCGATCACATCGCAGGGATAGGCGTCCACGCGCTTTTGAGTATTGGCGGGCAGCGTGCCAGGAAACAGCTCTTCCCGGGAATCTATCCAGGTCACTTGCACCGGCAGATCCGCCAGGATCGTCACCAGCGCTTTGGCGACATGGCCGGCGCCGAACAAAGCGATCTGCGTGGGGCAGGGCGCAAAGGCTTCAAACAGGACAGTGGCGCTGCCGCCGCAGCATTGGCCCAGACTGGCGCCAAGAGGGAAGTGCTCCATGCGCTGACTGTAGTCCCTTCTGGCCAGCATCTCCCGCGCCATGGCGGTGGCCTTGAACTCCAGATGGCCGCCGCCGATGGTGTCGAACGTAGCGTCGGCGGACACGACCATCTTGGTTCCACTGTCCCGGGGCGTAGAACCGCGCGCGCCGATCAGCGTGATCAGCACGAAGGGCTGCCCGGAGCGGCTGAGCCGTTGGGTGACTTCGAACCATTGCTCCTTATACATGGCTTATTCTCCCTTGGCGGCGCTCAAGGTCGCCTCAACCGCCGCCAATACCCGTTCTGGCGTCGCCGGCGTATGCAGCGGCGCGTCAATGCGGTAATCGCTCAGGCTGGAAATCGCGTCTTTGAGGGCGCACCAGACTGACATCGCCAGCATGAACGGCGGCTCGCCCACCGCTTTGGAATGATAAATGGTTTCCTCGCGATTGGGCTCATTCGGCAACAGCTCAACGTTCAGGACTTCCGGCAGGTCCCCCAGGGTGGGAATCTTGTAGTTCGCCGGGCTGTTGCTGAGCAGGCGGCCATTGGCGTCCCAACACACTTCTTCAGTGGTGAGCCAGCCCATGCCTTGAATAAAGCCGCCTTCTATCTGACCGATGTCGATCGCCGGGTTCAGCGATTTGCCCACGTCATGCAGAATATCCGCCCGCAGCACTTTGTATTCGCCGGTCAGGGTGTCGACGACCACTTCCGAAGCAGCGACGCCGTTGGCGAAGTAAAAGAAAGGACGGCCCGACGCGGTGTCGCGGTCATAATGGATTTTCGGCGTTTTGTAGAAACCGGTGGCGGACAGAGACACACGGCCCATGTAAGCCTGTTGGATAAATTCGGCGAACGGAAACGCCCTTTCGCCCACATGCACATGATTATCTGCAAAGTAAATCTGCTCCGGCGTCGCCTGATACTGCTCACAGGCGAACTCAATCAGTCTGCCCTTGAGTTTCTGCGCGGCGTTCTGCGCCGCCTTGCCGTTCAGATCCGTGCCCGAGGACGCCGCCGTTGGCGAGGTGTTGGGAACTTTGTCCGTGCGTGCGGCGGAGACGACGATATGGTCCATATCGACCTGGAATTCCTGCGCCACGATCTGCGCCACTTTGGTGTACAGGCCCTGGCCCATTTCCGTGCCGCCGTGGTTCAGGTGAATACTGCCGTCGGTGTAAATATGAATCAGCGCGCCAGCCTGATTCAGGTGCTGTACGGTGAAGGAGATGCCGAATTTCACCGGCGTCAGCGCCAGCCCCTTTTTCAGGATCGGGCTGGATTCGTTGAAAGCGCGAATGGCTGCCTTGCGGGCGTGGTAGTCGGCATCCGCCATCAGCTTGCGCGTCATCAGCGGAATGAGGTTCTGCTCTACTTTTTGATGGTAGGGCGTGACGTCATAGCCGCCTTGTTTGAAGTCATAGCGCTCATGATCTTCCCGGTAGTAGTTCAGTAGACGCACTTCCACCGGATCTTTGCCGACGCGTCGGGCGATCGCTTCGATCATGGCTTCCGCCGCCATCATCCCCTGAGGTCCGCCAAAGCCGCGAAACGCAGTGTTGGACACCGTATGGGTCTTGCAGCGGTTGCCGAGAATATTGGCGTTAGCCAGGTAGTAAGCGTTGTCCGCATGAAACATGGCGCGGTCGACGATAGCGTCGGACAGGTCCGGCGAGTAACCGCACAGGCCATTCACGGTAATGTCTGCGGCCAGTATGCGGCCTTCGTCGTCAAAGCCCACGTCAAATTGATTATGGAAGTGATGGCGCTTGCCGGTCATTTCCATGTCGTCGCTACGGCTGAGGCGGAACTTCACAGGGCGACCGCTTTTACGCGCCAGCACCGCAGCGAGGCACGCCCAGGGCGCGGCCTGAGTTTCTTTGCCGCCGAAACCACCGCCCATGCGTCGCACGTCGACGGTAATGCGATTGAAGGGGACGTCGAGCACTTCCGCCACCAGCTTCTGCACTTCCGAAGGATGCTGGCTGGAGGAGAAAATCTGCATGCCGCCATCTTCGTCTGGAATCGCCAGGGAAATCTGGCCTTCCAGATAAAAATGTTCCTGCCCGCCGACCTCAATATCGCCGCTCAAGCGGTTAGGCGCGCTGGCGATCGCCGCTTCCGGCTCGCCCAGTCTCATCTGATGAGGCGGACGCACAAACAGCTGTTGTTGCAGGGCGTCTTCAATAGTGAGCGTCGCGGGCAATACTTCGTATTCAACTTCCGCCAGTTTCACCGCGCGGCGGGCGGCGTTATGGCTTTCCGCGGCGACGGCGAACAGGGGCTGACCGACGAATTCCACCTTATCCTTGGCCAGCAGCATATCGCCGGGAAAAACCGGACCGATATCCAGATGCCCCGGTATGTCGTCGGCGGTAATCACGCACAGCACGCCGGGCGCGGTGCGGACTTTGTCCAGGTTCATGGAAAGAATGCGGGCGTGGGCGTGAGGACTTTTACCCACGCAGCCGTATAGTTGCCCCGCGTGGGAGAAGCGATCGTCGATGTATTGGGCTTCGCCGGCTACGTGTTTGTGCGCGCTGTCGTGCTTGGCGTCGCGCCCTGCTTTGGGAGAGCCTTGAGATGGTTCCAGGCGCGTATGGGCCGCTGGCGCGCCATCCAACTTCACCTCAAGTGGTTTGCCGAGTTTGTTCAACAGATCACGCATAGTGAAATACCCTCGTCGCCACCGCCCCATCGGCGCTTTCAATATACAACCGCTGCAACAGGTTCGCAGCCACTTTGCTGCGATAGTCGGCGCTGGCGCGGACATCGCTCAAAGGAGAGAACTCCTGTGTTATGGCCGCCTGAGCGGCGCTGATCGTGTCTGGCGTCCAGGGCTGGCCAAGCATGGCCTGCTCGGTGAGGGCGGCGCGCTTGGGGATGGCGGCCATCCCCCCGACGCCCAGGCGAATATTCGCCACCTTCTCGTTCTCTATTTGGACATAACACGCCAGGCACACGGCGGAAATATCGTCCTCCAGTCGTTTGCTGACTTTATACAGATGCAGTTTGGCGTTTGCTTGAGCGCGGGGAATGCTGATAGAGGCAATGAACTCGCCGGGCTGTAACGCTGTTTTCTTGTAGTCCAGGAAAAACTGATCGATGGGAAGCCGACGACTCTGATCGCCTTTGCGCAGCGTCAATTCAGCATTCAACGCCAGCAGCACCGGCGGCATGTCGCCGATAGGGGAGGCGTTGCCGATGTTGCCCCCCAGGGTGCCCTGATTGCGCACCTGCATTGAGCCCAGGCGTTCCAGAAACGGCTCCATATCGGGATATTCCTGGGTCAGCGCGGACATGGCGCGCTCGTAAGTGACGGCGGCGCCGATTTCCAGTGAGTCCTCAGTAACCGTCAGCGCGTTCATCTCGGCGACGGCGCCGACATAGATAACATGATCGAGCTGTTTCAACTGCTGAGTGACTTCCAGCGCCAGATCGGTGCCGCCAGCCAACAAACGGGCATGGGGCGCGGCGTCGTAAAACTGGGCGAGCTGGTCGAGCGACTCAGGCAGGTGGAAATGTTTGGCGACGCCCTGTTCTTCGCGCGTGACGGAACCGGGGCCTTGCGCCTTGATGGCGGCCAGTTTGGCGCAGATAGCGGCTTCATCTTCTCTTATTTGCGTCAGTTGTTCAGGAGATGTGGCCTGTCGCGCGGCGTCCAGAATAGGTCGATAGCCGGTGCAGCGGCACAGATTGCCGGCCAGATAGGCCTCTCCTTCCTGACGTGAGCAGGCGCGCGTATCCGCCTGTTGCTGTTTATGCTGATACAAGGCGTACAGGGACATGACGAAGCCGGGTGTGCAGAAACCGCATTGGGAGCCGTGCTGATCGACCATCGCCTGTTGCACGGGATGCAGGCTTCCGCGCCGGTTAAGATATTCAACAGTGATGAGCTGTTTGCCGTGCAGGCCGCCCAGGAAGGTAATGCATGTATTAATGGAGCGGTAGGCTAATGCGCCGTTTTCCTCTGTGGCGATCACCGCGGTGCAGGCGCCGCAGTCGCCGGATGCGCAGCCCTCCTTGGTTCCGGTTAGCCCCTTATTGGTGCGCAAGAACTCTAAAATGGTCAAATCCGGGTCAAAATTGTCGAGCTCTAAGGCGTCGTCGTTGAGTAAAAATCGAATCACCGTGGCGTACCTTGATCTTTTTATATACAGCTTACTAAAAATTTTTTGTTATAACGTCCACATGACGCCGCTTAATTTTATACGCAGACAGTCGCTGGTTTTTCACGCCTGTCCTTATAGCTTACGCCCTTTAAAAAACTTGTCTACATGGTCAGGTTATTATTTACATACAAATTCGGTCAACCTATAGTTCAACTCAGATCTGATCGAACATTAGGCGGATTTTTGCGTCGATGTAAGGTTAGCAAATGTTTTGCCAAAGTTGATCAATTGGTCAAATAAGAAAAAACTGACCAGTTGGCCAAAAATTTGCATTCGGAATGAACGCAAACCGGCATAAGCAGTCTGAACCCGCGTCATTCGCGGTGTTTGGGCGGTTGAAATTGCCGGGGTTTATGTTGATGATGCGGCCCCTGTTTGACCTGGGCCGGCGTCAGACCCCGGAGCCGGACAGAATAAAAACAGCAGAAATATTCCAAAGAGGCTTGGCAGCGCATGACAATCGATATTGATCTTCCTCCGCCGAGTAAGGATTACCGGCTGCAGCTACAGGGAATCACCAAGCAGTATCCAGGCTGCCTGGCCAATGATCGCGCTCATCTAAACATCCGTCCTGGCGAAGTGCACGCCCTTCTTGGCGAAAACGGGGCGGGCAAAAGCACCTTGATGAAAATTATCTACGGGGTCACCCGGCCAGACGCCGGCGTTATTTACTGGGAAGGCGAGCCGGTGGAGATCGCCGATCCGGCGGCGGCGCGTCGCCTGGGCATCGGGATGGTGTTCCAGCACTTCTCTTTATTCGAAACGCTCACTGTCGCAGAAAACATCTCTCTCAGCCTGCCGAAAGAGCAGGTGCGCGATCGCGCCGCCTTATCCCGCCGCATCAGCGACGTATCCAGTAAATACGGCATGGCGCTGAATCCGGATCGTCTGGTGCATACCTTATCTATAGGCGAACGTCAGCGGGTCGAGATCGTGCGTTGCCTGCTGCAGGATATCAAGCTGCTGATCCTGGACGAGCCGACCTCGGTGTTGACGCCCCAGGAGGTCGACCAGTTATTCGCTACGCTGCGGCAATTATCTCAGGAAGGCTGCAGCATCCTCTTTATCAGTCACAAGTTAAATGAAGTGCGTGCGCTGTGCGACAACGCCACTATCCTGCGGGCTGGACGCGTCAGCGGCCATTGCGTCCCGGCGGAAGAAACCAACCACAGCATCGCCCGCCTGATGGTGGGGGACGATACGCCAGTGCATGCGGAGCATGAGAAAACCGAGGGCGGTGAAGATTACCTGATCGTGGACAACCTGTCGGTGAAGACGGACGACCCTTTCGGCGTCAATCTGGAGTCACTCAGCTTTACCGTGAAAGCCGGTGAGATTCTTGGCGTGGCGGGAGTGGCCGGCAATGGCCAGGAAGAATTGCTGGCTGCGCTCAGCGGTGAAACGGTGGTTCTGGACTCCCCTGAAGCGATCCGTCTGTTGACGCAACCGGTGGCGGCGATGACTTCCGGTCAGCGTCGCAAACTGGGAGTGGGGTTCGTGCCGGAAGAGCGTCTGGGTCGCGGCGCGGTGCCGGATATGAGCCTGAAAGAAAACGGACTGCTGACCGGCTATTTCCAGGGACTGACCAAAGCCGGCCTGATCAGTATGCCGGCGGTGCGCAAATTTGCGGAAACCGTGCGCACCCGCTTCAACGTCAAAGCCCCCAACACGGAAACTCACGCCAAATGCCTGTCTGGAGGCAACCTGCAAAAATTCATCATTGGCCGTGAAATTCTGCAGAACCCGAAGCTCCTGATCGCCGCGCACCCGACCTGGGGCGTGGATGTGGGCGCCGCCCTGGCGATCCACAAAGCGTTGATCGAGCTGCGTGATCGCGGCGCGGCTATTCTGGTGGTGTCAGAAGATCTGGACGAACTCTTCGCCATCAGCGATCGCCTGTGCGCCCTGTACGTGGGCAAGATCTCGCCGATTAAAGCGACCAGGGATACCACTATCGCTGAAGTGGGCGGCTGGATGGGCGGCGACTTTCTGGAGTCGTCGCAGCCTGCGCCGAAGCAGGCGGTGGGAGCCTGAAGAATGAGAGAGCATAACGAAGCAGACTTGTTAGCGAAGGGGGCCGGGCAATGATATTTAAACTGGAGCGTCGTGTGGACGACTCCCGCTGGATGGCGTATCTCTCTCCCATACTGGCGGGGGCGCTGACGCTGATTACCGGCTCCATTCTGTTCTGGGCGTTGGACAAAGATCCACTGCAAACCCTTTACACCTTCTTTATAGCGCCGGTGTCGGATCTGTACGGCTGGACCGAGCTGGGGGTGAAAGCTGCGCCGATCATGCTATGCGCCCTGGGATTGGCGGTATGTTATCGGGGCAAGGTCTGGAATATCGGGGCGGAAGGACAGCTCCTGTTCGGGGCCCTGGTCGGCGGCGCCGTGGCGCTGCAGTTTCTGGAAAGCGACTCCGCATTCGCCCTGCCGCTGGTGCTGTTGGCTGGCGCGTTGGCGGGCATGGCCTGGGCGGCTATTCCCGCGTTGTTGAAAACCCACTTCAACACCAACGAAATTCTCACCACCATCATGCTCAACTACATTGCGCTGAACCTGTTGCTGTTCAGCGTGCATGGGCCTCTCAAAGACCCTGGCGGGTTCAATTTTCCCGAGTCCGCCCTGTTCACGGAAGCCGTGACGTTGCCGTTGTTGCTGGAAGACAGTCGCATGCATATCGGTATTCTTTTCGCTTTGTTCGCCCTGGTGGCGGTATGGGTGCTGTTGAGCAAAACCTTTGTTGGTTTTCAGATCAAGGTATTGGGGCTGGATACCCGCGCCGCCCACTTCGCCGGCTTTAAAGAACGCCGTCTGGTGTGGCTGGCGCTATTGTTGAGTGGGGCTCTGGCTGGTCTGGCCGGTGTGTGCGAGGTGTCCGGGCCGATTGGTCAGCTGGTGCCGCAGGTCTCACCGGGTTACGGCTATGCGGCGATCATCGTCGCCTTTCTGGGGCGTCTGCACCCGGTGGGCATTCTCCTGTCGAGCATGTTGATGGCGTTGATCTATATCGGCGGCGAGCTGGTGCAGATTGAACTGAACCTGCCGCTGGCGCTGACGGGGCTGTTTCAAGGCATGCTGCTGTTTTTCCTGCTGGCTTGCGATGTGCTGATCGTATACCGCATCCGCCTGAATCCGCGTTTCAGCACGATGCGCAAGCCTTCTCCGGAGGCGCTGGTGAACGGCGCGGACGCAAAACTATCCACTCACTCGCAATAACGGGGCGTCGCCATGGATTACGATTTGATAGTCAATATTCTGTACGCCACCGTCCGCACGGGCACGCCGCTGATTCTTGTCGCGCTGGGCGAGCTGGTGTGTGAAAAGTCTGGCGTGCTTAATCTGGGTCAGGAAGGCATGATGCTGATGGGCGCGGTGATCGGCTTTATCGCAGCGCTGGAAACCGGCAACTTGTGGCTGGGCGTCACCTTCGCCATGACGGCGGGACTGCTCATGTCGCTGTTATTCGGATTCATCTCGCTTAATCTGAGCGCCAATCAGGTCGCCACCGGTCTGGCTCTGACCATATTCGGGGCTGGTCTTAGCGCTTTCGTAGGCAGCGATTATGTGGGGACGCCGCTGGAAGGCATTCAACCCTGGCATATTCCTTTGCTCTCGGACATTCCTTTTGTTGGCCGCATTCTGTTCAGTCATGACCCACTGGTCTATCTTTCATTCGGACTCTTCGTCGGCGTTTACCTGTTCCTGAACCGCTCCCACGCCGGACTGGCGCTGAAAGCGGTGGGCGAGTCGCCGCAGTCCGCCAAAGCTACGGGACTGCCAGTGTTCAAGATTCGCTATCTGGCGGTGATGTTCGGCGGCGCCATGGCGGGGCTCGCTGGCGCCTACTTATCATTGGCCTATACGCCGCTGTGGGCGGAAAACATGACCGCCGGGCGCGGCTGGATCGCTCTGGCGCTGGTGGTGTTCGCCAGTTGGAAGGCCGAGAGGGTGTTGCTGGGGGCGTATCTGTTTGGCGCGTTCAGCATCATGCATCTGGTGGCGCAGGGGCTGGGCTTTTCGGTGTCGCCGAATCTGCTGGCGATTATGCCTTACCTGGCGACCATTGTGGTGCTGGTGATGCTGTCTTCGGATAAAGCCAGGGTGAAGCTCTATGCGCCGGTATCGCTGGGCAAACCGTTCCATCCGGCGGACTAAGCACCGTTTGTTTACGCGTCAGGCCCGGACGGCCTGCGCCAGGCGACGCGCAGGGAGCTGCGGATAACTCAAAAACTATCCTGCTGAAGGGGTTACATTGTATGAAGCAAGAAAAGAAATCGTTGGCGCAGCGCTTCGCCAAGGCCGCGGGCGTCGCACTGGCGCTGTTTATGTCGGCGCAGTCCGTGACGGCGGCGGAACCGGTGAAGGTCGGTTTCGTCTACGTCGGACCTACCGGCGACGCGGGTTGGACATACTCTCACGACAAAGCGCGTAAGTATGTCGAAGAGCAGCTTGGCGATAAAGTAAAAACCACTTATGTCGAGAGCGTGGCGGAAGGCGCAGACGCGGAGCGTGTAATCCGTCAGTTGGCCAAGTCCGGCAACGATTTGATCTTCACCACTTCCTTCGGCTACATGAATCCAACCCTGAAGGTGGCCAAGCAGTTTCCCAAGGTTAAATTCGAACACGCCAGCGGTTACAAGCGCGCCAAGAATGTGGGCACTTACTTCGATCGTATCTATGAAGGTCGTTACCTGACCGGCGTTATCGCTGGCAAGATGACCAAGTCCAACGTCATCGGCTATGTCGGCTCCTTCCCGATTCCTGAAGTGGTGCGCGGCATTGACGCCTTCACACAGGGTCTGCGCAGCGTCAATCCCAAGGCGGTGGTGAAGGTGGTGTGGGTCAGCTCCTGGTATGATCCGGCGAAAGAGCGGGAAGCGGCGGAAACTCTGATTCTGCAAGGCGCTGACATTATTAACCAGCACACGGATTCCCCAGGGCCTATCCAGGCGGCGCAAGCCAAAGGCGTGTATGCGTTCGGCTATCACTCCGACATGTCTCTGTACGGCAAAGACGCGCATCTGACCGCAGCCACCCACAACTGGGGACCGGTCTATCTGGATAAAGTGAAGTCTGTGATAGACGGCAACTGGACTTCTACGGATTTCTGGGGTGGCCTGGCGACCGGCGCCACAGCGCTGGCGCCGCTCAATTCGGCGATCCCGGAAGACGTCGTCAAACTGGTGGAAGAACGCAAGCAGGCCATCATTGAGGGCAAACTGCACCCCTTCCAGGGGCCGGTCAAAGATCAGACTGGCGCGATCAAAGTGCCTGCTGGCCAGGTCATGAGTGATGAAGACATGCTCTCTCTGAACTGGTATGTGGAAGGCGTGGAAGGAGAGCTTCCCAAGTAGGCGCCCGTCCTGCTTTAACTTATGATGGCCCCGGCGCCGGTTTTTCCGGCGCCAGGATATCAGGGCGATCAAAATACGGGTGATCAGATGACGACTCTCTGGATAAAGAATCCACTGGCGATATACGGCCAGGAAGCGGACTGCGACGCTGGCGGCGGCGTAGTGACGCGCGGCTCGGAAATCGTTGAACTGGTGGCGGCGGGCGGCGCGCCTGCAACGCCCTATGACGAGACCTTCGACGCCTCGCAGCATGTATTGCTGCCGGGACTGATCAACACCCATCATCATTTTTATCAAACACTGACGCGGGCGTTGCCCGACGCCTTGAACAAGTCGCTGTTCCCCTGGTTGCAGAGCCTTTATAAAGTCTGGGCGCATCTGGATGCGGACATGGTGCGTCTGGCCACCGAGATGGCGTCAGCGGAACTCCTGTTGTCCGGTTGCACCACGGCGGCGGATCATCATTATCTGTTTCCCATGCAGATCGACAACGCCATCGACATCCAGGCGGAAGCGGTGCGCAAGATGGGCATTCGCGCTTTATTGACGCGGGGCTCCATGAGCCTGGGGGAAAAAGACGGCGGTCTGCCGCCGCAGTCGGTGGTGCAGGATGAACAGTCGATCCTGGATGACAGCCTGCGTCTGATCCGGGCCTATCATGACGGCAACGACGGCTCCATGCTGCAGATCGCCCTGGCGCCCTGCTCGCCATTCTCCGTCACCCGTGAACTGATGCAGGAAACCAATCATCTGGCTTCCCGGGAAGGTGTTTTGCTGCACACCCATCTGGCGGAAACCGAGGACGAAAATGACTTCTGCCTGCGGGTCTACGGCGTGCGACCGGTGGAATATCTGGCGGAAGTGGGATGGATGCACGAAGGCGTCTGGCTGGCCCATGGCATTCACTTCACCGATGAAGAAATGGATGAACTGGGGCGTCGCGGCGTTGGCGTCGCGCACTGCCCCAGCTCCAATATGCTGTTGGGCTCCGGCGTGTGTCAGACGCTGGATCTGCAGAAGCGGGGCGCTCCCGTCGGACTGGCGGTGGACGGCTCCGCTTCCAACGATTGCTCCAACATGATTCAGGAAGTGCGTCAGGCGCTGCTGATACAGCGTTTGCGCTATGCGCCGGGAGAGATCACCCATCAATGGGCATTGGACCTGGCCACCAAGGGCTCGGCGAAGCTGCTCAAGCGTCCTGAACTGGGCGTGCTGGGCGTCGGAAAACAAGCGGACCTGGCGTTGTTCAAGCTGGATGAGAATCGCTTTTCCGGCTCCGGCGATCCGCTGGCGGCGTTGGTGTTGTGCGGCGCCCATCAGGCGGATGCGGTGATGGTGGCCGGGCGCTGGCGCGTCAAAAACAGTGTTCTCATGGATGTGGATATGGCTCGATTGCGCGCGGAACATACCGCTGCGGCGCTGCGTTTGCGCCAAGCCGCTTGCAGTTAACGCCATAACATGAACAATACGTTAATTCAGTGAGTTAACCGTGGGCGTCGTCGCCGTTGTCGCGGCGGCCCGCGAACTGTTCACCCATTAAGCAGCAGGGGATGGTTAGGGCGACTATGGTATTGAAAACAAACCGTGTGGAGAATCCGGGCCGTATCAGGCAAAAGAATGAAATGCTTATCCTGCGGGCGGCGGAAATAGAATTCGCCCGCCACGGTTTCAAGGGCGCGACAGTTCAGCAGATCGCAGACACCGCAGGGCTGCCCAAAGCCAACGTTCATTATTATTTCAAAAGCAAGCACGACCTTTATCTGGCGGTGCTGAGCGACATCGTCGAACTCTGGAACTCCGCCTTTGACGCCATCCGCCCGGAAGACAGTCCGGCGGACGCTCTGGGACGTTATATCCGCTCCAAGGTCATGTTGGCGAAAACCCATCCATTGGCTTCCAAGATCTTCGCAACGGAGATCATCAGTGGGGCGCCTACGCTGGGCAAATACCTGAAATCCAATAACCGCCAATGGGTCAGGGAAAAATCTGCGGTGATCCAGTCCTGGATTGATCAGGGCAAAATCGATCCCATTTCCCCGGAGCACCTGATTTTCCTGATTTGGAGCGCCACCCAGCATTACGCGGACTTTAGCACTCAGATTGAAGCCGTGCTGGGACGCAAAAAGCTGACCTCCAAGGATTTCGATTTTGCGGCGGATAACCTGATTCGCATTATTCTGAAAGGCTGCGGCGTCAAAACTCCCTGACAGGGCGTCAATACGATAAATTTTCGCGTTCAAGGAACTTTTCTTCGACAGTGACCGGGTTTGTTTAGCGACCGAGACGGTAGAGCTGGTGCGGCCGCGCGCTTACCAATTTGAGTTCTGCGTCTTCCGAGCGGCAATACCCATTGACCTACGATGTGGCGGTTTACCGGAGGTTGAGTGAAAGCGACGCCTTTCACAGTGGGGCGCCGCCGGCGTTCACCAAGCGCGTGCAATTGCAGGAGTGCGCGGATTGCGCCGGTCGACTGCGCTAAGGCTCCATTCCAAAACGATGTGCGGGCGCCTGGGTCAGGCGGCCCGCCAATCGGAAAGGTCCAAAGATAGCCCGTGCTTCGCCCTGGCTTTCAGGCAGCCCTCTGAACCGGCTTCGAACTCCCGGCAGGGAGTGGGCCTTTGCTCGTAAATGGAGCAGGTCGTATAGCCGCCGATATCGCCGCATAACGCGTGACAACGGGGCTGCGGCTGATTGGTGCCGATCATCACGCTACGCCAGGGATTCAGCTTCTCCGTAAACTCCAGCGGCACCACGCCGCCGGACTCGGCGTCCGCCTCAGCCCAATAAAAAGACACGCGAAAACTGGCGCAACAGGCGCCACAGGACAAACAGGGGTTGTCCACACTCATTGCCACACACTCCGTGCACAACAACCAGCGCTAACTCTGGATGGTTTGATAGATGAATCTGCTTGGCGACGACCGGGAAATCGGCATGGAAACCGTTCGGTCGCCGTAAATCGGAGGCCATTATCTGTTCAATTCCGCATTTTGGCAATATAGTCAATAAATAGACGTATAAACTGAGGGAGGAAGCAGTCGACTCCAGCTCGGGCATTCGGCCTAAGTGCAAGGCGGGATTACTATTTTTTTAGGATTATGCACAATCACACACCGGCTGAAGCCCGCCGTTAAGAGATCGCTGTTCGCTTGACGGTTAGGGGAAGACCGAGCAAATGGAAGTAAAGTGTATATCGGGTCATCAACAGGAATGGCAATGAGAGTTTTTCATGGTTGGCGCTTTGAATAATCATTGGTGGTCGGCGCTTATCCTACTTATATTCACTGCGCCCCTGGCGGCGGCGCCTTCTGTTTCTTCCTATGGCCATAAAGGCGAGATCTCCGGGGAACATCAAGACAAAGACGGCTTGCGCCCTATGGCGTATTCCCTGCGCTGGGAGTTGTATCCGTTGTTGAGCGGTCCCGCCGTAAGCGGGTCCATCAAGTGGAAGGCCCTGCCCGGACTGGTGGACGCCGAGTTGGGCGCCGGCGTTCAGGGCGACAGTATTCCGCCGGAGGTCGCCGCCACCATCCTGCCTTATGACATTACTGTCTACCTCTGCGGACCCAGTAATGCGTTCAAACAACCGGTTTGTCTTGATGTGGACCCGGGCATGGCGAAACCGGGCGGCGGCGATTGGTCGCTATCGCTGCCTCATCAGCTCGACTGGAGCAATCTTTTTTGGATTCCCGGCGAAGATAGCCGTCGCTGGTTGACGGAAGAGCAGGCCAAAGGCGTGGCGCGCAAAGGGTTTAAACCAACCCGAGCGCGTATCGCCAAGATGAAATGGGACTTATCCGGCTTGCGTCGGTGGGCCGCAGAATTCTACCCCTTTGAAGAAATTCGAACTCTGGAGACTCGCGTCTTCAGCCAGCTGGATGTTATCGCCAGAGCGCATCGCTTATCTCTATCTCCCATCCGTGAAAAGCTGGACATCTATAAAAGCGCGCATACGCCTATTGTGTATAGGGATAAGCTCAAGGCGATTCTCGCCAGTTTTGACGCGGGTTTGTTGGACCCCATGCTTGAGCCGGAACGTCGCGACGCGCTGTCACAGCAGGTATTGCGGGTGCGCTCTGATATGGCGCGCGAAGATGTCGCCCACAGCAGAAGGGTGGCGGAACTGGACAAACAGGCGCGTTCCCAGAAATTGGAATGGGAGCAGGCGCTGTATCGGCGCGTGTGGCGGGATGAAACCAACGAAGCGCTGCGCCTGCAGGCGCAATATGACTATCTGCTGCAGCAGGCGGAGCGATTTGGCGTGAAGACGCTGGATGCTTTCGGCTGTGAAGAATACCTGTTGGCGTTTTCGGAATCTAGCGAAGAAGAGTTGCGCGAGCGGTTGGAATGCGTACAGGAGTATGATGGCTACCTGCTCAACAAGCTGGCGCAGACGGAAGCATTGCTGGACCTGCATGACGCCACGGCGGCGAAAGGTAAATTGCGGGAAAAAATCGAAGAGGCGCACGAGCAGGTCGAGAAAGAGATCGCCGATAATTTATTGGCGATGGAGCAATATTATGACCGGCTGAGCCGGGATAAAGCTCAAAAAGACGCTTTCTCCGCTCAGCGCAAAGCGGAGCAGGAACGCCTGTTTCGCCATTGGCTGGAGAAATACGCGAAGGGGGCGCTGGCGCAGGCGGAACAGTCATTGAACAACCTGCGCCGGGTATTGATGGCGGGGGGCATGACCCCTGACGCCGCTCCGGAAGATTCCGCCAATCGCACTGACAAGAAACGTCCGCCTCCGACGATGTCCGGCGGAACCCTGTAATTCCATGCGTCCTGTTTAGGGCGCGCCTAAGAACAACGAGACCTTGTGCCGAACAAACGATAGAAACGATAGGTGACGGCGGATTACGACGGAATGGAAAAAGCGCAGATCGAAGAATTTATAAAATCCCGGGGGACGGTGGATGACATCCTGTCGCCATCGGCTTGGCGGGCGTTTTGGACGCGCTTGCAGAATGAACTGATCGGCAGGGCGATGAGCAACAACCGGGCGGCGGACTCGGAAGAGTTGCAGACGGCGATGGCGCAGGTGGAAACAGTCTGGCGCAAGTTGGGCGAACAGCTGCAGGAACGTCTGGGCGTGGTGCTGCTTGATGCGCCCGGTGGGTCGGATAAAGACAGTGGGGTTCAGGACGCTATTAACCAGGGGATTGTCGATAGCCTGTGCAGGCAGGGTCTGGAGCATAAATTCTGGAACCTGCAACTGAAAAAGTCTTCTCCCAAACCCAAGCCGCAACCGCAGTCGACGCCTTTTAAAACCGGCAATGGCGTCGTCGCTGAACCCAAAGCGATGAACCGGGCGGTGCGGGTGGTGCGCCCCGACGTTAAAAAAACGCTCGCCTCTCACCTTCGCTCCCGGCGTTTTGTCTTCGCCGGCGTCGCTATCCTGGCGGCTGCGGGCGTGATGGCGCTGCCGTTCGGCTGGGTGACGCCGACGGCCATCTTATGGTGGCTGGCGTTCGCCGCGTTTTGCGCCGCGGGCGTGATCTTTCCCAATATCTACGGCCGCCGCACCACGCAGTTTTTTATCGCCTTTGCGGTCACCTTGGGTCTGATCGGTTTGCTGGGCAAGACGGCGGATACGCCGCGCTGGCGAGGTATCAAAACCGGTATCGTCGCCGTCACCTATCCTGTCTACAACATGCTGGGCCTGCATAAAGTCATTGATATCAGCTCCGTGCGTCAATTGATAGTGGAGGGACGCACGCATATCAGCGTCGATAAGCGTTTGTATGACGAAGTTATCGGGCAGGGCGAGCTGGTGCTGCAAGTGGAGAATCAAAGCCCCTGGCGGCTGTCTCCAAAGGGGCTGCGTGTATTTGCGCCAGAGCAGGGCTGGCTGCGTCTGCGGGCGTTTGGCCTGGACGCGCCGGGTTTGTGGCGAGGAGAACCGATAGCGCCATACAGCCGCGGCGAGTGGCGATTGCTCGTCCCTTCTTCAGGAGAGAGCGCCGCTGCGCTGACTCAGGCGGGTCTACCGGATAACGCCTCTCTTGCGGAGGCGCAGAACGCCCTGGAATCTCTACGCGGCCTGGCTCGTTATGGCGAGGATCTGTCGAGCGCCCTGGAGCCTCAATATCAGATTTCTCAATATGACCGGCAGGCGGAACTGGAAAAAATGTTCGACCGCCTGCTCGCCAATTGATGGATTGCTGTGGAGCGATTGATCAGAGCAGGTCCGTCAGCAACACGCCGACGCCGATGCGCTCCACGGACGCGTTATAGTCCATCAGGTTTTCGCCGTAGCCATTGAAATACTGCACATAACCGCGCAGCCGTTTCCATAAGGGGAAGGTAAACCCTAACTCCACTGCCCCCTTGTTATCTTCGCGCAGATTGTTGCGCAGCATGAGACTGGCTTCGTAGCTATCCCAGCGGTAAGCGGTGGTGAACTCGAAATGTCCCATGTAATCGTCGATATCGGGGTTGTCGTCGCCTTTGGGATCAAGCTTGTCCTTTTTCTGATCTTCTGGAATTCTCCACCAGGGCTTCAAGCTGAAAACGAAGCGGTTATGCTCCCAGATGAAGTTGGCGTAGATGCGGTTCCAACTCCGCGACAGCGGCTGTGAGCGACCGTTGGACTGGTGACTGAAGCCAACCGCCAGCAGACTGAAATCAGCGGTGGAGAAGGTCCAGTCCACCGGTGCGATCCAGAAAACTTCCGGCTCGTAATTAGTCTCCCGGAAGGGGGCGGAATAGTCGTGGTTGTATACCTGCCAGAAGGACTTGAGGGTGACGCCGAAAAATATTGCGTCCGAGTCAATGAAGGTTTCCTGCGCCAGCGGCACTTTCAGGCTGATCTGAAATTTCGCCTCCAGATTGTCCAGCTCGGCGTCCTCTCCGAGGTCGTAAGCTTCGCGTAACGGTTCGCTGTTAGGGTTTTTCAGGTAAGACACCGGCATCAGGTAATTGCGCAGGTGGGGGGTGATCACGCTGCGGCTGTTGCTGGAAAGCTGCTCCCGCATAATGCGTTCGGCGATAACGCTTTCTCCATTTTTCACCGTGGGGCTGGCGTCTTCAGGCATTTTGGGGATTTCTACGCCGCAACGGCTTTTCAACTCGTCGATGGTCATATCGCCAGGCCCCTGGGTCAGCGCTTTGAAGATGCAGGTTTCGGTTTCATCCTGATCTTTTTCATGCAACTGAGCCTGAGCGGGAAGGGCGTTGCCGCCCAGCGCCAGGGCGCAGAAAAAGGTAATAGTATTCAGTCCATTAGGCGCTGATTTAGAAAAATTCATACTCTGGTAATATCCGCGTTGGGCAGGTTATGGAAGCATACGTGACAGAGAGCCGCGATTGTAAATCTAACCTGGATTTATGACAAAACCGCTCCCATCTCATAGGACGTTATAACTAAGGAAATTTTCAAACGCGCTTTCAGGCCGTGTGGCGTGCGTTCGCCGTCGGCCCGTCTGCGTCAGCGGAGGAATGATACATGTTGATGGGTAAAACCCTGACTGGATTGAGATTATGTGTACTGGCCGCTTGCGTCGGCTGGGCGGCCTCCAGCGCCGCCGCACTGCCACTGGCCGACTCCCAGGGCCAGCCACTGCCTACCTTGGCGCCCATGCTCAAGGAAGTGAACCCCGCTGTCGTCAACATCGCGACCTACGCCAAACAGGAAAGCTACAGTCCTTTAATGCAGGACCCTTTCTTTCGTCACTTTTTCAACATCCCGGACAGCCGGAGGCTTCGCGAACAGCGTCGCCAGCAAAGCGCCGGCTCCGGGGTCATTGTCGATAAAGATAAGGGCACGGTCGTCACCAACTACCACGTCATCAAAGGCGCGGATGAGGTGCATGTGTCGTTGACGGACGGCCGCACCTTGAAGGCGGAGGTGCAGGGAGGCGATCCTGACGCCGACATCGCCGTTCTGAAAATTGAGGCGGACGATCTTAGTGAAGTGAAAATGGCGGACTCGGACAGACTGGAAGTGGGGGATTTCGTGGTCGCAATCGGCAACCCCTTCGGATTGGGACAGACTGTCACCACGGGCGTCGTCAGCGCTTTGGGACGCACTGGATTGGGCATTGAAGGCTATGAAGACTTTATTCAGACCGACGCCTCCATTAACCCGGGTAACTCCGGCGGCGCGCTGGTCAACCTGCGTGGCGAGCTGATCGGCATCAACACCGCAATTCTGGCCCCGTCTGGAGGCAATGTCGGCATCGGGTTCGCTATACCCGTCAATATGGCCAAGGCCAGCATCGATCAAATCATTGAGCACGGCGAAGTAAAACGCGGGCAACTGGGCGTGGGGATTCAGGACATCACCCCGGATCTGCGGCAAGCCTTCAAATTACGCAATGGCCAGCGCGGGGTTTTGATCACCAGCGTCGCCAAAGGGTCTGAAGCGGAGAAGGGCGGTCTGAAGACGGGAGATATCATTATCGCTGTTGATGACAAGCCCACTCGTAGCGCAGGTCATCTGCGCAGCCAGATCGGACAACGCAAAATCGGCGACAAGCTGCGCGTGACTATCTTGCGCGAAGGCGTGGAGGCAGTTGTAAAGGTAACCTTGCAGGAACCGCCCAATAGCATCGCAGGCGCCACCCGTATCCACAAGCTGCTTGAAGGAGCCTCCTTTGAAGATAATCCAGACGGCTCTGGCGTCGTGGTGACCGGATTGGCGCCTAACTCAAACGCCGCATACAGCGGACTGCGCCCTGGCGATGTCATCATCGGCGCCAATAATCGCCGGGTAAATTCCGTAAGCGACTTGCAAAAAGTGGTGGACGCGGGAGAGACCAAGTTGCTCCTGTTGGTGCAGCGAGGCGGCGGCGCGTTTTATCTGGTGATTCGCTGATTTGATCTGCGTAAAAGATATGGTCGACAGGAGTTGGCCATATCCTGGATAACTTGGGGGGGGATTGAGTTCAGTTCAATTACATTCCACTTGTGGATATAAAGCAATTCGGTGAGCGAGCTGAAAAACAAAGGGAACTGGTCGAACGACAAGCCTGCTGCGTCGTTTTAGTGTACATAATGAACTTTCCATGTGATTGATTAGTATGAAAAATATCTAATAGTGGGTATGATCCGCCTTCACCTGGACAGGTGAGAAGTACTTATTAAAAAGGAGAAGTCAGTATGACCAAAACACTAGCAGGGCTACTTTTAGCAATTTCCACCACCGCATCCGCACAGTTTCAAGTCGAAAATAATGTTGAGTATGGCTTTATACATCTGGATAGGGTTTCTCTGTTTCCTGAATTGAAACTTGGCGAGTCTGTCTACGTTAAAGATATTGATTTTTGTATGGATGAAAATGGCGCACTATATGCTGGCGCTAACGGCTATCACTTCTATCCCACTCTAGATGCGCCCTATGTGATAACGTCGGTAGGAGAGGGTAAAGTGGCGATAACTCATATATCCGAAAAAAACGGTTTTCTGCTAAATGGTCCGGCCGTCCAGATACTGCATAAATTGAAGCAAGAGGACTTGAGTAACCCTTGGAAGTGCGGCTTGGAAGGCGCGGAAAATACTCCTGTAGAATCTCGTTCGCCGTATAAAGTTGAATCGTTGTTTGGCCATATCAGCTATGAAGGTTTAGCGGAAGCAGTTAATAAAGAGTTTGAATCACGTTATGGCTCTGACGTTACTTACTCGACCGTCATTCGCATATACGAACCGGAATAAGCCATTGTCTTAATTTCTTAATTTCTTAATTTCTTAATTTCTTTATTACGCCTGGCGCACCGCCGCACTGGGCGTTCCCTTCAATTCATGACATTCTGTCTTACCCGGATAACTGCGGATTTTTCCTTGACCGGATACTGCGGTATCATGGCGGCCATTTCCATCAGTTTCAGCGGCGGACTCCCGTTGCTGTGAGTAACGAAGATCTTCCTATGAATCTGCAACAATTGCTTGAACAGAAAATCAGCGCGGCGCTGCATGCGGCGGGCGCTCCAGAAGGCTCCCCGGCGATCGTGAAGCCGTCCGGCAAGCCCCAATTCGGCGACTATCAGGCCAATGGCGTGATGGGCGCAGCCAAAGCGCTGAAAATGAATCCGCGCGAATTGGCCACCAAAGTCCTGGACGTTCTGGATCTGGGCGACATGGCTGAGAAAGTTGAAATCGCCGGCCCTGGCTTTATCAACATTTTCCTGAGTAAAGACTGGATGAGTCAGAGCCTGCGCCAAGTGCTGGCTGATCCACGCCTGACCATTCCTCTGGACAGCCCCAAACAGACCGTCGTGGTGGATTACTCCGCGCCTAATCTCGCGAAAGAGATGCACGTAGGCCATCTGCGCTCCACCATCATCGGCGATGCCGTCGTCAGAACCCTGGAGTTCCTGGGGCACCGGGTGATTCGTCAGAACCACGTGGGGGACTGGGGCACCCAGTTCGGCATGTTGCTGGCTTACATGAACAAGTTGAAGGCGGAGAACCAGCAGACTCTGTCCATGGAGCTGGCTGACCTGGAAAACTTCTACCGTCAGGCCAAGACGTGTTTTGATGAAGATCCTGAATTCAAGGATAGCGCGCGCCAGTACGTCGTGAAGCTGCAGTCCGGCGATCAAGAGTGTGTGTCGCTGTGGAAAACGTTCATTGATATTTCCCTGCAGCATTGTGAAGACGTATATGAACGCTTGAATGTCAGCCTGACGCGGGCGGACGTAATGCCTGAAAGCGCCTATAACGAAGACCTGCCGAATGTTATCGATGATCTGCGCGAGAAAGGCCTGCTGACTAACAGCGACGGCGCTGAGTGCGTCTTCATGGATGAGTTCAAAGGCAAAGACGATGAGACCTTGCCGCTGATCGTGAAGAAGTCTGACGGCGGTTACCTGTACGCCACCACGGACCTGGCGGCATTGCGCTACAGAGAGCGGGTTCTGAAGGCGAACCGGGTGCTTTATTTCGTCGATGCGCGGCAGTCATTGCACTTGAATCAGGTTTATGCGGCTGGCCGCAAGGCGGGCTTCGTCAGCCCGGATATGTCCTTGGAGCATATGGCGTTTGGTATGGTTCTGGGCGCGGATGGTAAACCCTTCAAGACTCGGGATGGCGGCACTGTCAAATTGGCGGATCTGCTCACCGAAGCGCAAGGTCGGGCTTACGCCGTCGTGAAAGGAAAGAATCCGGAGATGCCGGAAGAAGAGCTTAATCGCATCGCTCACGTCGTCGGTATGGCGGCGGTGAAGTACGCGGATCTGTCCAAGAACCGCTCCAGCGATTACATCTTCAGCTTCGACGCCATGCTCAGCCTGGAAGGCAACACTGCGCCATATGTGCAGTATGCTTACAGCCGGGTAGTGAATGTCTTCAAGAAAGGCGAAGTCGGTAATCTGACTTTTGAGGGCGACCTGCAACTGGCGGAGCCTATCGAGCGCGCGCTGGCGGTCAGATTGTTGCAGTTCAATGAAATACTGCACTCTGTGGCGTCTGAAGGCTGTCCGCACATTCTGTGTGGCTATCTCTATGATTTGTCTAAAGAGTTTGCCAGCTTCTACGAAGGCTGTCCGGTGCTGAAAGCGGAAGAACCCGTACGCAGCTCGCGTTTGATGCTGTCATTGCTCATCGCCAAGACCCTGAAACAAGGCTTGGATTTACTGGGCATCGAAACCCTGGAGCGGATGTAGTTCTCATCCGGCTTCTCTGAAACCCGGCGGGGTCTCTCCTCCGCCGGTTTAATCTTTTTCTCCTTTCCCTTGCTGTGATTTCCCAGGCTTGCCTTTCAAGCGGCCTTCATTGTGTCGCTTTCGCGCTGCCGATCTGATCAAAGTTTGAAAGCGGGGACATTCAAGCTGATTGGGCTCAGGGCAATTAGCGACATGGATGATGCTGTCCCGCATCGTCTCCATTCGCTGAATGAGCTGGTCCAGCTCGCTGGCTTTTTCGATGAGTTGCGCCCGGTCTATTTTGGGCTTCCCATCGTGGGAGAACATGGCCCCAATCTCTTCCAGGCTAAAGCCCGCATATTGGCCCAGGGAAATCAAACCCAACTGGTCAATGACCGTGGAGCGGAAAATCCTTTTTAACCCCTCTCGCCCAATGGACTTTATCAGCCCCTTCTCCTCGTAGTACCGAAGGGTGGAAGCAGGCAAGCCGGACAGCTTCGCCACTTCGGCGATATCCAGCTCATTACAGTTTTTCATAAAGGTGTTGACCTAAAGCTGACTTTAACTTGCATAGTAACTTCCTCAATACGGTAGTTAAAGAGGAAGTGGAGTCGTTATGGCCAACAGTGTGGAGCCTCTCTCTGAATACCATGGCGCGCTGGCCGCGTTGCTGCTGTCAACTTTTCTCACATCCCTGGCGATCAGTAGCGTCAACATTCTATTGCCCGCACTGGTGTCCAGCCTCGACGCCAACTACGCCCAGGTCCAGTGGGTGGTTCTCGCCTACATGATCGCGCTGTCTTCTTTCCTGGTGATTGCCGGGGGGCTGGGGGATACCTACGGCCGTCGCCCATTGTTTATCGCTGGCCTGGGTATTTTTATGGTGGGCTCCGCCTTGTGCGGAATGACGGAAAACATAGGGATGCTCTCGGCGTACCGTGGAGTCCAGGGCATCGGCGCTGCGATAGTGGTATCTCTGAATCTGGCTTTGGTGAGAGATGTTGCGCCGACGGGGCACACCGGACGGGTAATGGGTTGGGTAGGGGGCATGTCCGCCGTGGGCACCGCTGCGGGTCCTGTTCTGGGTGGCCTGATAACTGGCTTCGCAGACTGGCGATGGGTGTTCTGGCTCAACCTCCCTTTGGGGGCGCTTACTCTGTTGCTCGCTGTGCGTTATCTTCCTCGCGCCAGCCAAGGAGCGGGTAAGGGGTCGAAACCGTTTGACCTGATGGGCGCCGCCCTGCTGGCGATGATTGTGCTCATCTATTCGTTCGGGATTAAGCTCAAACTTGAGGGGGCGTTGCTGCGCTTTTTTATGGCGGGGCTTGCGCTTGTTCTGTTGGTCGCTTTTGTCCTGGTTGAACGGGCGAAGCCCTCTCCTTTGCTTCACCTTTCATTGTTGCACGATTATCGCTATGGCCTGAGTTATCTGATTCAGTTCATTGTGGCTTCGGCGGTAATGACCGCCTTGGTGATTGGGCCGTTTTATCTGATTTCCCTCGGGTTGAATCTGTCCATGACCGGGCTGGTGATGGGCTGCAGCCCTGTGTGTGTGATGATTACCTCAAGCCTTATCGGTCGCCGCGTAAAACAGGAAACTTGCAGCAACATGGCGTCAATCGGCGTGCTGTTTCTATTCTTCGGCTCCCTGGGCCTCGCTCATCTAAGCGCCGCGACGGGCGTCATCGGCTATATCGCCTGTCTTATGGTGACCGCCATCGGCTATGCGATCTTCACCGTCGCGAACAACACTCAATTAATGGCTCGGGCCGCTCCAGAACAGCGAGGGCAGATATCCGGCCTGCTGAATCTATCTCGCAATCTGGGAATGCTGACCGGCGCAGCCTTGATGAGCGCTTTGTTCGATAGTGTCACCAATGCGTCGGCGCTTAGCGCGCTGACTCTGCAACTGGCTGAAACCGGCTTGCATCGTGTGTACGTCTGCGTCTCCGTAGTGTTGTGCTTTGGTCTTGTTGTGCGCGGGTACTGGCATTTCAGGGAATACAGAGAAAAGGACGGAATAAGAACACTAACCTAAAGTCGGCTTTAACTACTGAGACGCGTTAATAAAACTTGTTTAACCCTTTGGAGGACTTATGCAACCTACCGCACTCGATCACTTTATCGAATTGGCTCGCGAGGGCTGGGATGGCTTGACCACAAGTAATGTAATAAGGCTCCGCCGCTTGCTGCAGAATCTGGCGAAAACGTCCGCTGAAGAGCCTTGGCTGGCGCAGATTCATGCGGATCGTCCCGAGATGGTTGAGTTGTATACCGACCCAGAGCACGGATACAGACTGCTGGCTCATACCGAGCCCCAGGGGCTGTATCGCATGCCTCATGATCATGGCGCCGGCTGGGTGCTGTACGCCTTACAGTATGGCGCCCTGGAAATGTCCACCTACCAGCCCATTACGGATAAGCGCGGCAGAACCCGGCTGGTGAGTAGAGGTTGCGATACCCTGATCCCCGGCGATTGCAGGGTGTTTTTACCTGGCGATATACACGACCCCCGGTGTGTCTCTGACTATATCGTGCAGTTTCGTCTTACCAGCAGCGACTTCAAACTGGAGAAGAAAGAAGGACGGATGATTCAGTACCTGGATCAGGGGAGCATGGCGTGAAGGGCCTGGCCTGGCAGGGGCTCTCGCGCCAGATCGCCGAATGTGTCAGATGGCGGGTTTTATTGACTCCGTTTTTTCCCCCTGAAATAATCGCGCGATGATTTACATTGATATTCATATTGTGTCGCGAATTGAGGGCGTTCCTGGTGGGGCGTCCGTAATTCGTGAGCAAATCTAAGTTCGCGTAATTGCGAAATCAGCCCCGCCGTATCAACGGACGGGGCTTCGTCACGCCTGTAGGAAGTTGTATCCCGTTCGTTGCCGGCATTTTCAAACGGAGTACACACTCATGACACAAAATATTTACGACACCGATTCTTTCTTCGAAGGCTACAGTCAGCTGCCACGTTCCCTGAAAGGGCTGGACGGAGCGCCGGAATGGGCTTCCATCAGAGCGCTGATGCCGCCATTGGCGAATGCCAGTGTGGCTGATTTAGGCTGCGGATTTGGCTGGTTCTGCCGTTGGGCGCGTGAGCAGTCCGCCGCCAGCGTACTGGGCGTCGACGTTTCTCAAAACATGCTGTCCAAGGCGGAAGAGATGACTTCTGACGCCCATATTCAGTACGTGCGCGAGGACCTGGAGACACTGACCCTGCCCGAGAACACCTACGATCTGGTCTACAGCTCGCTGACGCTGCATTACATCGCCAATCTGCAAGGCCTGTTCGAGCAGGTGTATAAGAGCCTGAAATCCGGCGGCTGGTTGGTCTTTTCGGCGGAACATCCGATTTATACGGCGCCCAGGAATCCCGGCTGGGCGGAAGACCAGCACAAGAACACGCTTTGGCCTATCAACCAGTATCTGGTGGAAGGACCAAGAACCACAGATTGGCTCGCGGACGGCGTGGTTAAACAACACCGCACTTTTAGCGCGTATCTGACGATGCTGATTAATACCGGCTTCACCTTGAAGCATCTGGAAGAATGGCGTCCCAGCGCGGAGCAAATCGATGAGTGCCCGGAACTGAAAGTCGAATTGGAACGACCGATGTTCTTTATTATGGCGGCGCAACGCGGTGAGTAGCGACTGATATAAAACACGACTCGACTAAGTGAGAACCTGGGCGGCGATCTCTGTCCATGAGGCGCCGCCTTTTCATTGCCTTTTTTTCTTCGGCGCATGGCGTCAGCCTGACGGGTTGACATCTTTCTCTTCGGACGCATAATGTCCGGCATGATTACTTTCAACTCGCATCCAATGCATCTGCATTCACTGTCGCATCGTCGGCTGGGAGAGCTATTGCTTGGTTGAAAGTTAAGCCCGTTCACTGAGAAAGCCCTCCCAGCGCTGCTGCGAGGGCTTTTTTATTGTTTTTAATTCAGTGAATGGGAATTCGTTATGGAATATAAAATCGAAGGTATGGCCAAAGGCGTCCGCATTATCAGCGGCGATACGGCGAAGAAGCGCAGAGTCTTGCTGAATCAGATGATTGCGCTGGCGGAAGCGAGCGGTTTTGAAGAGGTGATTCTGCCTTCCATTGAGCCGTCACAAGTTTATGTGGACAAAGCTGGCGAGGAAATATTGGGGCAGATGTATGTGTTTCCGGATAAGAAAGGCCGCTCTTTGTGTCTGCGTCCAGAAGGGACGGCGACTGTACAAATGGTGGCGGATAAACACTTCAAACGCAGAAAGAACGTGCGGCTCTGGTATTTTGAGCGCTGCTGGCGCTATGAACGGCCGCAGGAAGGGCGCTATCGGGAGTTCTTTCAGTTTGGCGTCGAGGTCATTAACCCCACTACGCCAACCGTTCGGCAAGAGTTGATCGATCTGGCGGAGAAGATGGTGGCTCTGCAAACCACGGAGTATGAGGTATTCAGCGCCGTGAAGCGCGGCTTGAGTTACTACATGGAGGATGGCTTCGAAATCTCCGTACCCAAGTTGGGAGCGCAAAAGCAAGTGGTCGGAGGCGGCGCATACAAGCAAGGGATTGGCTTCGCGATTGGTTTTGACCGCCTGATGCTTTGTTAGGTAACCCCTCGATCAATCATCTACTGTGCACAATGGATGGGGAAATCCACCTGATTTATCAGGCATTCTGAATTTCCCTGTCCTCATCTTCCCGTTCGCCCTGAGTCTTTCCTCATCTCCCCCGTTCGCCCTGAGCCTGTCGAAGGGCCTTCCAGGGCGACTCAGGAAAAAAGCCGATTTCCCGGATGTTGATTAAAGATCGTTGTCTATGGATTAGCTCTCTGGGAAGCCCTTCGACAGGCTCAGGGCGAACGGAGTAGAGATAGACTGGAGAGAAGGAAAGGTCGTATTCGGAGATGCCGGTTATTTCACTTATTAATCAGGCAGACAAATAGCTTCCTTCTATTTGTCTGCAACGACAGGGCCCGCACATGTCAGGCCCTGTCTCCCGCGCAGGCGCATTCATGCGCCTGAGTATTAACATGTCAATATCATTGCCATATTAATATACACTAAAGGCCCTTTTGCGGGCCTCTGGTTGCCTATCTCTCTTAAACGAGGGACGTCTTATCCGGCTACCTTTTCACCAGTTCAACCCGGCGGTTCTTGGCTTTGCCAGCTTCGTTTTCGTTGGAGGCGACAGGGGCCGCCATACCGACGCCCAAGGCGGTCATGCGTTCAGCGCCAATCTTGTACTGGCTCACCAGCGCATCCATCACGGCTTTGGCGCGGCGTTCGGAAAGGCTGCGGTTGTAATCAAGCGCGCCGGCGTTATCAGTGTGGCCGACAATTAACACCTTCAGAGACGGCTGGGACTTCATCAGTTTGGCGATTTCCGCCAGGGTTTCCGCTGATTCCGGTTTGATATCCGCCTTGTCGGTGTCGAAATATACCCCATACAACGCAATATGCCCCTCCGCATCCAGTCCTTTCGCCATAGCCTCTGCGTCCACTTTCACCATGCCTGACTGCATGGGAGCGGATTCCACTACCTGCGTATTCACGAACACCCGGTTTTTATCCTGCCCGCCGATGGAGTAAGCTTTGGTGATATACACCGCCACATGCACGGTTTGATCTTCCCGGGTCAGGCGCGCCAGCAGGTAGCGCTGGTCTTTTTCGTGAAACATCATTTTTACAGTGAGGTCTTTGGGCGTCACGATTTCGTTGAATGGACGCCCGGCGGGTTTGCCGCCGCACTCTTCATTCTTGCAGCTGAATAGAATCTCGAAACCCGCGCCGGTCAGCGCTTCCTCATAATTACGGGACACTTCCAGCGTGCTGCGTCCTTCGGGGATACGGTAAGCCACACGGGTTAATTTTCCTTCCAACTCCAGAAACGCGCCGGGATTCTTGTCCTTGCCGCCCCGTTGTTGGATCGGCGTCTGCGCCAGGGATACTTCGGTGAAGGCCTGTTTCTCGTATTTGATGATCTCGGCTCCCGCATAACGGGACACCATGGGATGATCCTCTGCGCCGGCTATGTCCTGCGCGGACGCATACTGCGCCAATGCGACATAAATCAGGATGAACAACTTCCAAAGTGAGCGAGCCGTCATAACGATAAACCTCCGCTATTAATAGAAGAAAGATAGCTCACAACGCCAGGGTACTGCATGGGCGTTTCAAGATTACTGCGACTTTCGGGTTGCTGACCAGCTATTATTCAGGGAGAAGCAGTGCAATATTTCATTGACGCGCGGATGAATAATGTTGATGGCTGAACAACCTGGCTCCCTGACTTTACTCCTCCTTGGCGGCGGGCATACCCATGCGTTGTTGTTGCTGGCGCTGGCCCGTGATCCTTTGCCGAATGTGCGGGTGGTTCTGGTTTCCGAGCGGCCGTTGAGTCCTTATTCAGGCATGCTGCCGGGACTGGTGGCGGGGCACTATCAGTATGAGGAGGCGCATATCGATTTGCTGGCGCTGTGCCGTCAGGTGGGCGCTGAGTTTGTCGAGGGTAGAGTGAAAGGGCTGGATTGCTCCCGACGTGTGGCGCACCTGGAAAACGGGGAGGCGCTGCACTATGACTATCTGTCTCTCAATATTGGCGCGGTTCCGGACTTGAGCACGCCGGGAGCGTCTGACTATGCGATTCCCGTTAAACCCATCGCCGACTTCTGGCCCCGCTGGCGTGAGGCCTATGCAAGCCTGAGCGTCGATCCAGAAGTGCGGAATATTGTTGTGGTGGGCGGCGGCGCTGGCGGAGTGGAATTGGCGTTTGCTATCGCCTATGCGCTGCAATCGGCGCCAGTCGTTCATCAGGTGAGTCTGGCGGCGCGCAATGCGCCTGTGGCGGATTATCCGAAGCGTATGCGGCGCTGGCTGCAACGTCGATTCGACCAGCGCGGCGTGATTGCGCTGACGGATTTCAACGTGGCGGAAGTGGCGTCAGATCGGCTGATTGACGATAAGGGGCGGACGGCGCCGGCGGACCATGTGTTCTGGTGTACGCAAGGCAAGGCGGCGCCTTGGTTGTCCGAGACGGAGCTGTCTCTGACTGCTGAGGGTTTTATCCGTGTTACTCCCAGCCTGCAAAGCATCGCTTTTCCGGAAGTGTTCGCCGTTGGGGATTGCGCCTGGATTGACGCCTCGCCCACGCCCAGGGCGGGGGTGTACGCCGTGCGTCAGGCTCCCTTCTTGCTGGATAATTTACATCGCTTGCTGCGAGGATTGCCGATGCGGGCGTATCGCCCTCAGCGGCGCTTTCTGAGTTTGCTGGCGTGCGGCGGTCGTGATGCGGTGGGCGCGCGAGGACGCATCAGTCTGGCGGGGCAATGGGTGTGGCGCTGGAAAGACTCCATCGACAGGCGCTTTATGCGACGCTTTCCCCACAGTTGAATCGTTTAGTCGTCGCTGCTGGGCTGCGCTTCTGGAGCGGGAGCGTCGTAGGCGCCGCGGTAGTAGTCGGCTTCCATCTCCTGATAGCGCCCACTGTCGCGAAGGCGCCCTAATCCTTCATTGAACTGCAGTATGAATCTGGCGTTCAGCGGCTGCTTGCGAGACAGCATCAGGCGGTACTTATGCTGGTCGAAGACCGTGGATGAATGCGTGATGCGAACCTGTTCTTTAGCGGGAAAATGCATGCGGAGCGCGCTGTAGCCGACGGCCCTGGCCAGAGGGAAGGCGTCGACGCGGCCCCGTAACAGCATATTCATGCCCACTTCTATGTCCCGCACTGAGACCAGTTTGACCTGACCGGATTCCACCAGGCTTTCCCATACCCCAAGTTTGGAGCCCAGCGGCACGGCGATGGACTCGCCGAGCAAATCTGAAGGCGAGGCGGGCTCCAGCGGCTGACTGCGCAAATGAAACAGCACTTCGTCCTGAGTAGCCACCACATCACTGAAATAGGCGAATGCCTCCCGTTGCGGCGTTTGCGTCCATAGCAGCGAGCCGTCGATCTGCCCGCTCTCCACCATAGCCTCGGCGCGGGCCCAGGGGAAAAACTGGTATTCGACCTGTACTCCCACAATGGCGAAAGCTTCCGTGACCAAGTGTGAGGCGAAACCATAATGGGGCAGCTTCTCGGACAAAAAAGGCTTCCACTCCCCATTGGCCAGAACTATCCGTGGGCGTTCCTCCGCTTTCACATAAGCGGCGCAAACCAGACATAAAATAATGCGTAACCAATAAAGCATGAAGTGCAGCAGGGGTTGTGCGTCGTACTCTTAACTATAGCCGAATCGTTGCGAAGGCTTGTTGCAGTCCTGTGACGGACCTGTAAGAAAACGCATCAAGGAGTGTTAAGAGGGACGGCGGACAAAGGCCCGAGCCGGGCCTTTGCGCGGGTCGTGAGGGGAGCGTTTTATTCCTGAGTTGGAACGCCGACTTCTCTCACCAGTTTTGAACTCCAGGGGCACCAGATATTGCCGGGTAGAAAGGCGCCGCCGACTTCGTCGAGATGCTCTTGTACGTATTGCATGGACGCGTCGCAGACCTCTATGGCGAACTCAAAGAAGCTGATGGTGTCCGTGTCCAGATGATATTGCCATCTTGGGTTGTAAGGCGCCGGGGAGGGGGTGACATAGCCCATGACGTGATAAAAGTCCGCCTGGCCGTTGGCCAGAATGTCCCGCGCCTGTTGAATTTTCGCTTTATCCGTCAATTGGATGACAAACGTCTGCTCTGGCTTGACGTCGGTGAATTCGAAATAGGCGACCTCGGCGGAGGAGGCGGTGGCGGCGCAGAACGCCAGGGGGGCGGCCAACATTTTGGTCAGATGCTTTTTGATGGACATAAGATACTTCCTTTTAATGTAAGACTTTCCGGTAATAACGCTCGTGATTGGTTCACGGAGCGGATTCTACTGCGTTTAATGCGCCTCCAATACCGTGCTTTTCCCAATATTCATCCCAGTTTCGAACCGATTAAAAGAATCGTTATTGGCTGGGCAATACGAGCATAAGGAATATGAGCCGGCATCAAGGCGCTGTTGCTTGCATAACCGGATAAAAAGCAGTATTGGATGCAGTTGTCCGGCGAGTATGTACAACCTTGAAAAGGACGCCGCAGTGAATAGCCGTTCTCGAAATGGCGACAACCTGCGCAAGCTGGCCGGCTTCGGTACGATAAGAGCAACGAGCGTCCCGTCCAGGCAGTAGAGGGACGGGGACTGTATGAGTGAATGGAAACCAACGGATGTATAAAGCAAAGTTAAAATTGTATTCCTGCGTGCTGCTGTCCACCCTGAGTGTGGGAGGCGGCATTGTCACTAATGCGGCCTGGGCCGCGGAGACAGGGAGCGTACCAGCGATGGCGCAGACAGAAGCGTCGGATCAACAGGCGGAAGCCTTGTTCGACCGTATTTTTAAAGGCTGGGTGTCGCGCAGCCCCACCTTCCAGTCCTATCTGGGCATCAAAACTGACTACGACAAATGGGACGATATGAGCGAAGCGTTCTCTGAAGAGTCACTGCGCATCGCCAAGGCGGATTTGCAGGATTTGCTGGCGCTGGATGCCTCCCGTCTCAGCGCCTCGAACCAATTGAGTTATCAGTTGATGCAACAGCAGCTGGAAGCTCAGATCGAAGACTACCGCTGGCGTCACTACGACTACCCGGTGAATCAGATGTTCGGCGTTCATTCCGGCACGCCGTCTCTGTTGATCAATCAACACAGCATCGACAACGTCAAGGATGCGGAGGCTTATATCAGTCGTCTTAATGGCGTTCCCGCGCTGTTCGATCAACTGATTGAGCAGCTGGCGCTGCGGGCGGAGAAAGGCGTGATTCCGCCGCGCTTTGTGTTTCCCAAAGTGATTCAGTCCAGCCGCAATATTATTACCGGCAAGCCATTCGGCGGTGAGGAAGACAGCGCGTTGCTGGCGGATTTCTCTGCGAAAGTCGCCGCGGCGGAGATTCCAGAAGCGCGTAAAACAGCTTTGATCGCGGAAGCCAATAAAGCGCTGCTGACTTCCGTGAAACCGGCCTATGAAAAGCTGATCGCCTATCTGGCTGACCAGGAAAAGCGCGCGGACGACAAAGCCGGGGTCTGGAAATTCCCGGACGGCGATGCGTTTTACGCCAACGCCCTGCGTCGCACCACTACTACGGACATGAGCGCGGAGGAGATTTATCAGCTGGGCCTCAAGGAAGTCGCCCGCATCCACGATGACATGCGCGCCATCATGCGGCAGGTGAAATTCAAAGGCGACCTGCAGGCGTTTTTCACCTTCATGCGCGAGGACAAGCAGTTCTATTATCCTGAAACGGAAGAGGGCAAGCAGGCCTACCTGCAGAAAGCCACCGCGCTGATCGACGATATGAAAGCCAACCTGCCCAAGCTGTTCATGACTCTGCCCAAAGCGGACCTGAAGGTGAAAGCGGTGGAGCCGTTCCGGGAGCAGGAGGCGGGCAAGGCGTTTTATGAAGCGCCGGCGCTGGAAGGCGATCGCCCGGGCCTGTATTACGCCAACCTCTACAAAATGAGCGAAATGCCCATTTATGAGATGGATGCGCTGGCCTACCACGAAGGCATTCCCGGTCACCACATGCAGATCTCCATCTCCCAGGAGCTGGACAACCTGCCCACCTTCCGTAAGTTCGGCGACTACACCGCCTATATCGAAGGCTGGGGACTGTATTCCGAGCTGCTGCCTAAGGAGATGGGGTTCTATCAAGACCCTTATGCGGACTTCGGACGTTTGTCCATGGAACTGTGGCGCGCCTGTCGTCTGGTGGTGGATACCGGCATTCACGCCAAGCGCTGGACCCGGGAACAGGCGATCGACTATCTGGCGGAGAACACGCCTAACGCCCGCGGAGACGTGGTCAGGTCTATTGAGCGTTACATCGTCATGCCAGGGCAGGCCACTGCGTACAAGATCGGCATGCTTAAATTCCAGTCTCTAAGACAAAAAGCCAAGCAGGAATTAGGTGAGAAATTCGACATTCGAGAGTACCATGATATTGTATTACGTGACGGAGCCGTTCCGTTAAATGTTTTGGATGGACTGGTGACCGATTGGATCGATCACAAAAAAAGGGATGTTCTCGCCAAAGAAAAAGAGGCGCTTCAAGACGGGAAGTCATGAAGTCTCTGAGTCTGCTTTTCTTCTTGTTGAAAACATTCCACCGACATATCTGAATCATCGTCCGTTCAGGAGCGGTTTTACTTACGTCGTCAGGCGCCCCTGTGTGAGCAGGGGGCCGATGGCGGGTTGCGTGGCGATGCACGTAACCGTTCAGGAATAAAATAACCAGCTAAGGAGTTTGCGAGTATCTATGAAAACATTACACCTGTTTGCCGGCGCGACCATGTTGGCCGCCGCCTTTACCTTGTCAGGATGCGGCGGTTCTGGTGATGAGCCGGTATCCGTCGCGCCAAAAGCGGAAGCCGCCCAAGTCAGCCAGATGGAGACCAGGTCGGGGGCGAAGCAACCTGGGAGCAAATCGACGCGAATGCACCCGGTCACGGGAGAGCCGTTGTCCGCGGAGCAGGTTTTGATAAGGGGTAATGGTTCGGAGCCCGGCTCCATAGATCCTCAGCTGGTGGACGACAGCGTCGGCGGCGCCATCGTCAACGATCTCTTCGAAGGCTTGACCAGCAGCGGTCCCGATGGTCAGTTGACGCCAGGGGTGGCGGAGTCCTGGAGCGCCAGCGAAGACTTCAAGACCTGGACCTTCAAGTTGCGTCAGAACGCCAAGTGGAGCGATGGCGAACCTGTCACCGCCAATGATTTCGTCTATTCCTGGAGACGGGCGGTGAATCCTGAAGTCGGCTCCAACTACGCGTACTACATGGAAGTCGCCGGCGTCGCCAACAGCACCGCCATCGTCAACGGCGAGAAACCGATTACCGATCTGGGCGTGCAAGCGCTGGACGATTACACCCTGCAGGTGTCTCTGGAAGTCCCGGTGACTTATCTGCCCATCATGGTCTCCCATTACACCACTTACCCCTCGCCCCAGAGAGTCGTGGAAAAATACAAAGGCGACTGGACCAAACCCGGCAACATCGTCTCCAACGGCGCCTACAAACTGAAAGAATGGAGCGTCGGCGAGAAAATGGTCGCCGTGCGCAATGAAAACTATTGGGGTAACGCGGACACTATCGTCAACGAAGTGGTGTACCTGCCCATCGACGACACCATCGCTGAAATGCAGCGCTTCGAAGCCGGCGAGATGCACCACACCAACACAGTGCCGGTTTCCCAGATGGAGCGCATCAAGAAAGACATGAACGACGAGCTGATCTCCGTGCCCAAGCTGGCCACCTACATGTATCAGTTCAACCTGCAGGAAAAACCCTTCGACGACGTGCGTGTGCGTAAAGCGCTGAGCTACGCCATTGATCGCGACATCATCGTTAAGTACATCACCAAAGGCGGGCAGACACCCGCATACAGCATCACGCCTCCAGAAGTGAACGGCTTCCATTACGTCGCGCCTGAAATCAGCAAATTGACCCAGGCGGAAAGAGACGCCGAAGCGATTCGTCTGCTGAACGAAGCCGGCTATAACAAAGACAACCCCCTGGTGTTCGACCTGGTGTACAACACCAGTGAAGGTCATAAATCCATCGCTGTGGCCATCAGTCAGATGTGGAAGGAAAAACTGGGCGCCATCGTGACCCCCACCAACATGGAATGGAAAACCTTCCTGACCGAGAAAGCCGCCGGCAACTTCAAAGTGGCCCGTTACGGCTGGAACGGTGACTATAACGAAGCTTCCACCTTCCTGACCTTGATGTTGTCCAACAGCGGCAACAACGACGGCAAGTGGAACAACGCAGAATTCGACAAACTGCTCGCTGACGCGCGCAACTCCACTGATCCAGCGCCTTTCTACGAGAAAGCGGAACAGATCCTCAGCGCGGAAATGCCCGTCGCCCCCATCTATTTCTACCGCGGCCTGCGTATGGTCAGCCCTCAGCTCGGCGGATACGCCACTAATAATCCTCTAGACATCGCTTACGCCAAAGATATGTACATCAAGGCGCAATAAGTCAGTTTTAGCCGCCTGCGCGCGCAGGCGGCTCTACTCTAGTGGGAAAATAAAAACATGCTGAGCTTCATCATCAGAAGATTGTTGGTGGCGATTCCTACGCTGCTGATACTCGTCACTATTTCATTTACATTGATGCACGCCGCCCCGGGCGGACCTTTCACCAATGAGCGCAAGGTCCCGGAAGCGGTGATGAAAAACATCGAAGCCAAATACCATTTAGACCAGCCACTGTGGAAACAGTACTTCTATTATCTTGGCGATCTGGTTCAGGGGGATTTGGGACCTTCTTTCAAATACAAAGACCATACGGTCAATGAACTGATTTCGGCGAGTTTCCCCAGGTCCGCCTATATTGGGGTGCTCTCTTTCGTGATTGTCGTGGTTCTTGGCATCGGGATTGGCGTGGTGGCGGCGCTCAATCAGAACCGATGGCCTGATTACGCGGGTATGACCTTCGCCATGTCCGGGGTCATGCTGCCCAACTTCGTGCTGGCGCCGCTGTGCGTCATGATTTTCGCGGTATACCTGAAATGGCTGCCCGCCGGCGGTTGGGAAGGGGGGCGCATTGAATATCTGATTCTGCCTATCGTCGCCATGGCCACCTCCTATGTGGCGCAGGTCGCCCGGATCACCCGCGGCAGCATGATCGAAACCATCAACAGCACTTTTATCCAGCGCGCCCGCGCCAAAGGACTGCCGCGCAGCCATATTATTCTGCGTCACGCCCTTAAGCCCGCCATGATTCCGGTCATTTCCTATCTGGGGCCGGCTTTTGTGGGCATCGTCACTGGCTCGGTGGTGGTGGATAAAGTGTTCTCCACCGGCGGCATCGGCCAGCACTTCGTCAACGGCGCGATCAATCGCGACTATTCCCTGATTCTCGGCGTCACCATTCTGGTGGGCGCGTTGACTATTTTCTTCAACGCGTTAGTGGACATCCTCTACACCGTGCTCGACCCGCGCATCCGCTACTGATAGCGGCGAACTTAGCGAACCGGATAACAAGGAATACGAATCATGCTGTTGATGGGCAAAGACAAAGGCGTGGCGGCGATGGCCGCCAATATGGGCAAATACAAAGGCCGCAGCCTGTGGGCGGATGCGGCCAGACGCTTCGCGCGCAACAAGGCGGCGTTGATCAGCCTGGGCGTGCTGGCGCTGCTGCTGGCGTTCTCACTTTTGGGGCACTATGCCTCAGATTGGAGCAATGAAACCATTGATTGGGGACGCCTGAGCAATATTTACGAACAGGGTCAACCCAGCCTCGAAAATGGACACTACTTCGGCCTTGATCATGTAGGGCGCGACCTTTACCAAAGAGCAGTGCAGGGCAGCCGGATTTCATTGATGATCGGTGTGCTTGGCGCGTTTGTGGCGGTGGTTATCGGGGCCCTGTACGGCGCTATCTCCGGGTTTGTCGGCGGTAAAGTCGACAGCCTGATGATGCGCTTGGTGGACGTGCTCAGCGCGTTTCCGTTCATGTTTCTGGTCATCGTGTTGATGGCGATTTTCGGGCGCAACGTGCTGCTGATGTTCGTCGCCATCGGCGCGGTGAGCTGGTTGAACATGGCGCGTATCGTGCGTGGCCAGACCTTGAGTCTGAAGCGCAAGGAATTTATTGAGGCCGCCTTCACCGTGGGCGTGCATCCCATGGTGATCATCCTGCGACATGTAATTCCCAACCTGCTTGGCGTCGTTATCGTTTACGCCGCCTTGTTGGTGCCGGAAATGATCATGTTCGAGTCATTTATTTCCTTCCTCGGCCTGGGCGTTTCCGAACCGCAAACCTCCTGGGGCGCGCTGATTTCGGAAGGCGCCGACAACATGCGCAGCACCCCCTGGATGCTGGCGTTTCCCATGACGCTGCTGATCGCCACGCTGTTCTGCTTTAACTTTATCGGCGACGGGTTACGCGACGCATTAGATCCCAAGGGTAATTGAGGCGAAGGTTATGTCATTGTTGCAAGTAGAAAATTTAAGCGTGTCCTTCAGCACTCCCGAAGGATCGGTCAAGGCGGTCAGCGGCCTGAGCTACACCGTAGAAAAAGGCGCCACTCTGGGTATTGTCGGCGAATCCGGCTCCGGCAAGAGCCAGAGCGTGTTCGCCATCCTCGGCCTGCTGGCCAACAACGCCCAGGTGTCCGGCAGCATTAAGTTCAACGGACGCGAACTGATTGGCCTCAGCGAGCAGGAGCTGAATCGCATCCGCTCAAAGGAAATCGGCATTATTTTTCAAGACCCGATGACCTCGCTGAACCCCTTTATGCGGGTCAGCGATCAGTTGTCAGAAGTGTTGATGCACCATAAAGGGATGTCGAAGAAGGACGCGCTCAATGAAGCCGTCCGTATGTTGGACGCCGTGCGCATTCCCCAGGCGCGGGAGCGGGTGAACATGTACCCCCATGAATTTTCGGGGGGCATGCGACAACGGGTGATGATCGCCATGTCGCTGCTTTGCAATCCACAGATGCTGATCGCGGATGAACCGACCACCGCATTGGACGTGACGGTTCAGGCCCAGATTATGCATCTATTGAAGGAGCTGCAGCGGGAACTCAGCATTTCGATCATTCTGATCACTCATGACCTGGGTATTGTCGCCGGCGCCTGCGATCACACCATGATCATGTATGGCGGGCGCATGATGGAATACGGCTCCACTCTGGATATTTTCAAAACGCCGTCCCATCCCTATACCCAGGGACTGTTGAAAGCGATTCCCAGACCGGATGACGAGAGCGATGAGCTCTACTCCATTCCCGGCAATCCACCGAATCTGCTGAATCCGCCGGCGGGATGCCCGTTTGCGGAGCGTTGCTGCGAGGCGGGCGAGCAGTGCGAGGCGCGCGCGCCTGCGCTGGAGGCGTTGTCCGGGGCGCGTTTGCGGGCCTGTCATAAGCCTTGGACGCCGCCGCACAGAAAAGAGCCGCCCGCCGCCGGCGCGCGCCTGGAGTTGGAGGCCGGCGTACGCGGAGATGTGATATGAAGACGTTGCAATATAAGAACAAAGGGAATGCCAACATGATGAGAGGAGTGGCCCAATGAGCAGCGCCAGCCCCATATTAAGCGTTCAGGATCTCTGCGTCCGCTTCGATTTGCCGCGCAGCGGCGTCTGGCCATGGCGGGGGGAGGCATTACAGCTCAAGGCGGTGAATAACATCAGCTTTGACCTGTATCCGGGAGAGATTCTCGGCATCGTTGGTGAGTCCGGATGCGGCAAGTCCACCCTGGCGCGCGCGATTCTCGGCATGCTGCAGAACGTGCAGGGCAAAGTCGTGTGGCAGGGAGAGGACATGCTCGGACTCTCTCCCTCACAGTTGCGCAAGCGACGCCAAAAGCTGCAAATGGTGTTTCAGGACCCCATCGCTTCGCTGTCGCCGCGCATGACCGTGGGGGAGATCATCGCCGAGCCGTTGAAGACCCATTATCCGGCCATGTCTTCTGCGGAGCGGGAAGCGAAAGTGGTCAGCATCATGGAAACGGTCGGCCTGCACGCCAATCAGGTCAATCGTTATCCTCACGAGTTCTCCGGCGGTCAATGTCAGCGCGTGGGCATCGCCCGCGCTCTGGTGCTGGAGCCGGACCTGATCATCTGCGACGAGCCGGTGTCCGCCCTGGACGTTTCCATTCAGGCGCAGATCGTCAACCTGCTGAAAAAGCTGCAGCGGGAGTTGGGCCTGTCGCTGATCTTCATCGCCCACGACCTCAATCTGGTGAAGTACATCAGCGACCGGGTCATGGTGTTGTACCTGGGACATGTCATGGAAGTGGCGAACAGTCGCGATCTGTATCGGGAGCCGCTGCATCCCTATAGCAAGGCGTTGATTTCCGCAGTGCCGATTCCAGACCCGGAGCTGGAGCGCGGCAAGGAAGTACTGTTGCTGGAAGGGGATTTGCCGTCGCCGATCAATCCGCCGGCGGGATGTCCCTTTGTCACTCGTTGCCCCATGGCGACGCAGGTCTGCGAACAGACCAAACCAGAGCTTCGCGCGGTAGCGGACGGCCAACGTCGCGTCGCCTGCCATCACGCGTGATCATAAGGACGTAATCGAGTTTTAGTCGTTGTAAGGAAGTGTCTATGTCGTTCGTAAAACAAGGTGTTGAGCCATCTATTCACTGTAGCTTCGTATTTTCATATCTCGCTTATCTACGAGAGAGCCGGCTTGATGAGCAGGCGCTGGTGGATGCGGTGAAGGGGCTGAGGGAGGTGTTGGACGAACGTTGCTGGGTTCCCGCGCGCATGCTCAACGAGCTGACCGCACGGGCGCTGTCGGAAACCCGCGATCCCTATATGGGGTTGAGGTTCGGAGCGGAAATCGACGCCTCGACCTATTCCATTCTGGGTTATATCGTCAGCTCCGCGCCCTCTGTGGAGGAAGCCTTGTCTGTGCTGCGCAAGGCGCAACGGGCGGTCAGCTCCATCGGGGAGCTGCAACTGATTGTGGAGGAAGACGCCGTTACTTGCGTTTTCAAAGACAACTGGCCGCGCAAACTCATGCTGGACCATTTGGTGGAGGCGTTCATCAGTTGCTGGAAGGCTCTGGGCAGTCGTATCTCCGGCATCAAGGCGCGGGCGACGTTGGTCACCTTCAAGCATGCGCCCGTCGGCGATCCGGTGCAGTATGAAAAAGAGCTGGGCTGCCGGGTGAGCTTTCACAGCCCGGTGGATTCGGTGCGCTTTTCCCTGCAAGGCGTCAGCCACGAAACGCTTTGCGTGGGCGACAGTCTGGTTTTCGAAGCGTTGAAAGAGCGCCTGCTGAAGATGCTGGGGCCAGGGTCCCGCAATATCTCCGCCCAGGTCAATCGAGTGCTGGTGGAACTGCCGGGAGAACTGTTTCCCAGTATGGAAATGGTGGCGTCCCGCCTGGGCATGGAACCCATTGAACTGGGCAAACAGCTGAAAAGCGAACACGCCAGCTTCCGCACCTTGCTGGATCGCCGCAAGTTCATGCAGACCCTGGCGCTCATGCAGACCACCAAGCTTGATCTCGCCGCCATCGCCGTTCAGGTCGGCTTCTCCGAACAAAGCGCCTTAAGCCGCGCATTCCAACGCTGGACCGGCATGCCCCCGGCGCAATACCGGGAGATGCTGCAGCGGCAGGAACACTGGCTGCGGCGTCAGCGAACGAATGGCCTGGCAGGCGCGCCGCTCGCTGACGTGCCTTTAAACTCCCTTCGCAATGAAAAAGCAAAGTTTATGGCGTCAGCGTTAGTGTGATGTGAATGAATCTATTCCATCCAGTTATACCCCAAACGCAGCCCAGAGATGTTGTCGTTAGTGACTTTTAGGCCAATATAGGAGATTGCAGCCCTAGAGGATTGTACGAAATAGTTAGGAGTCTGGAGATTGTGTGGGACGATCGTCTTCTCTGAATGATAGATTCGACCAAATGGGGCCTCCCCGCTGTAGTTGAGAATTCTGCTTTCAGAGTTCCATCGAGACTGGTACAACTTGATGGAGGTAAGATTATCTCTATGCGCTCCTACTCCTAAACCTGTCAATACATTGCCGTCAGGAACTTCTGCGAACAGCTCTACCCCTGAGCCACATTGTTTGTAGTGAGACTTGCCAAGAGTATTGTCAGCATTTAAGGCGCGGTAGGCTATTTTTATTCCTTCTACGTTGTCGTTCCTGACTTTTGCGCCAAATCCCGTGATCACCGAGCCTGCGGGGGCCTGGCAGCTCAGCTCCATTGGATGGGGGTCGCCAATGTAAACTGTGCCTGGATAGACGGAAGCAGGCTTTAACGGCAACGATACAGGTATGAGGTTGGCGATAGTATTGGTGGATGAAGCGTAGCAAGCTTCCTGTGCTGCCTTGCATATCGAGATGGCTTCATTCAACATGTTTATATTATGGTTGACGTTACCTAGTGCGTCATCATAGTCCTGAAAATAACTTTCCCAGTGCTCGTTGACTATCTCGTCAATATTTTGATAAAGCAAAGCGCTGAGGGCTGTCTTATATTCAAATTGTTTTTTCCAGCTGGTCGCTAGTTTACTACGGGCGGTATATAAGTCGTATTCTGGAAGATTGCCTCCAATTTTAATATTGACTGGAAATCTATAGTAATGGTCAGAGTCAATTTCTGTAATAATTGGCTTCATTTGAAAGGTGTCCAGTGCGCCGGCTTTGACATACTCCTCTGCGGTATTAATCAGCGCATGACACTTATTAGTATTGCTGCCCTTAACCAGACAGTCCTTTGACTCTTTTAATAGATTCTCTACCTCTGAAAGTAGTTCTTTGTCTCCGCCTCGTTGCAGAACACTTGTGGTGATATTTATATTAGGACTGAGTTCCGTTGCCTGTTGGTCTATCCAGCCTTTTAAAATATCGGAATCAACAAAGCTATAATTCCCTGGTGAATTTGCTTCTGCATGAGTCGCCATTTTTTGATTGGGAAAGTCCAAGCGCACTGCAAAGTAGAAGCGACCGCCGAGCTTTGCATAGTTTATCAGGTTATCACCGCAGTGGTTTACAAACTCGTCGTTGGACTGCGACAGAGCCTGCTCGCCAACTTCATTAATCTTGGGCGATGAACTATTAACCTCTAGTTTTATCCAGCTAGAGTTATATTCTGCGCTCGCCAGGAATGTCAGACTGGTGGGGGTCGGATGTATAAATTCCAGGAACTGCTTGATTTCTTCTTGTGATTCATCTGCGCCGAGAAGTTCGCCTACCGATGCTTTAAATAATTCTTCAGGCGCTTTTTCGAGTAGCGTGTAGCCCAACTTGCGGATAGGACGCTGTTTGATTCCGTTAATATCATGTACGACCAGGTCTCCGCTGAAGCAAACCTCTTTTAGCTCTCCTGTTTTCAATACTTTACCTCGACCTAAAACGCCGTTCAGAGTATTTATCGTTTCATTATTTAAAAGATCTTTGGCTGGGGTGGGATCAGCAATGGAATAGCTGGATAGCGCTATCATCGAGATTGCCAGTAAGGCTTTGCGTGTTGTTGGTATAAATGGTTCAGACATATTTTCTTCCTGCTGAAAATCAAGAGCGGTTATATAAGTCTAATTGCGGACGTGTTCACTTCTGCCAATGAAAAAAGGAATGTTCCTGCCCGCTAGGGCGGGGAATGTAATCTTCACTGCCTTAACGAAAGCTGAATAGAAAGGGTTGTTGCCTGCGTTTTTGTGCTGAATAACCGCATGAGTGTAGTGGATAGTCTATTGTTAAAGACGTTGCGGTCGCTTTAAGCGTCCGCGCGTCAGAATTATCGCCTTGATGGATACCACCCAGCGGATGGAGTTGCACATGAAACTCAACTTCTTTCAAAAGCTTGTCTTACTGGTGGCGCCCGCCGCCGCCTGTCTCTTGATATTGGCTTATGTGATTATTTCCGAGTCTCTACGCGAGTACCGACAAGCGGATGATCTCACCTACATGGTGGCGCTGGCGGGGAAAAGCAGCTATCTGACCCACGAGCTGCAAAAGGAGCGCGGCGCCAGTGCGGGTTATCTGGGGGCGGGAGGCAAGGCCTTCGGCGATACGCTGAAAGAGCAGCGCATTCTGACCGACCAGCGCCGCTCAGAATTAACAACCTTTCTGGCGGCCCACCGGGAAATGATCTCCAGGCCGGAACTGCTCACCCTGATGCAAACCGTTGATGACCTGATGGCGCAAATGCCACAGATGCGGCAACGGGTGGACAGCCTGAATATTTCCGCCGCCGAAGCCATCGGCTATTACACCCAAATCAATACGCTGCTGTTGTCCACCGCGTCAACCATCGCCGACGATGCGGTGACGCCTCAAATCAGCTCGGCGCTGATGGCTTACTACAACTTTCTGCAGGGCAAGGAGCGGGCGGGAATTGAACGCGCAGTGCTCAGCAATACCTTCGTCGCGGGGAAATTTGCGCCAGGGAATTATGAAAAGTTTATCCGGCTGGTCAGCGAACAGAACGCCTACCTGGAAACCTTTGATCAATTCGCCCAACCCGAACAGGTTGAGTATCGCAAGCGCACCCTGCAGGGCGGCGCGGTGGAGCAGGTGGAACGGTATCGCAGCCTGGCCCTGAGCGGTGAATTGCAGCAGGATGCGGCGGACTGGTTCAAGCAGGCTACCGGGCGCATCAACCTATTGAAAAATATAGAAGACAAGCTTACGGATGAGGTGCTGGCGCTGGCTGAGCAGGTTAAGAGCGATGATCTGAGTTTGTTATGGCGGCATTGCGCGCTTACTCTTATTTCTCTGGCCATTGTCGGGGGCATGGCGGCTTTTCTGACCCATGGCGTGCGCAAACAGGTGCGCAGCTTGATGGAAACCATGCGCGCTGTATCCATCCGCAAGGATCTGCGAAGCCGGGCGAACGTTCTGGCGGGCGATGAGCTGGGGGAAATCGCCAGTCTGCTGAATGATATGCTGGATAACTTCCGTAACGCCGTGCACCGAATATCCGCCTGCAGCGGCCAATTGGCGTCGGTAGCGGAAGAAAGCGCTGTGACGGTGGCGACGACGGCGGACAGTCTGAGCATGCAGAAACAGGACACGCTGATGGTCGCCTCCGCCGTGGAAGAAATGAGCGCCTCCATCAAGGAGGTCTCGGAGAATACCGCCAACACGTCCGACGCGGCCGGCTCCGCTGACAGTCTGGTCGGCAAAGCCCATCGCCTGATCTCAGACGCCGCGGCGACCATCGACGCCGTGGCGGCGCAAGTCGGAGAAGCCTCCGCCTCTATTCGCGGTCTGCGAGACAGCAGCGAGCGTATTTTCCAAGTGGTGGATGTGATCAAGAGCATTGCTGAACAAACCAATCTGCTGGCCCTGAACGCCGCCATTGAAGCTGCTCGCGCCGGTGAGCAGGGGCGGGGGTTCGCTGTAGTGGCGGATGAAGTGCGTTCGCTGGCGCAGCGCACCCAAAGCTCGACTACGGAAATTGAAGACATGATCAGAGCGTTTCAGGACGAAAGCGGCCGGGCGGTGTTGAAAGTGGAGGCGAGCAAGGACGCTGTCAACAAAAGCGTGGTGGGCGCCGGCGAAGTGCGCAAGGTGCTGGATGAGATACTGGCGGCCATTCACGATATCAACCAACGCGCCATACAGATTGCAGCGGCGGTGGAGCAGCAGGCGCAGGCCAGCAGCGATATCGCTTCCAAGATGCAATCTATTGGCGAAAAATCCCAGGTCGCTGCAGAAGCCGGGGATCACATCTCCGCCGCCGCAGGCGAGCAGAGTCGTCTGGCGGACGAACTCAAAACGCTTTCCACAGCATTTCAGGTGTAATTATTAACCAGGCAGACAAATAGCTTCCTTCTATTTGTCTGCAACGACAGGGCCTGCGCATGTCAGGCCCTGTCTCCCGCGGCTGGCCGCCGCGCAGGCGCATCCATGCGCCTGATCATTAACATGCCAATATCATTGCCATATTAATATTCAGAATAAAAAAGCATAAGAGGTAGGGCCTCTTATGCCTGTCGCTTTGTTTTTCCTGCCTGTTTTCCTCAAATAATTAACGCTTAACCTAAGTTAAATCCAAATAAAACAAACTGTTGCGTATTGCCTTTCAGCCTTGGCGGCCACTCACTTCATACGCCAAATTGCATAGAAAAAATACCTTTCTGGATGATACCAATTCGTGTACTAATATATACCATTGAGATACCAATAATAAGTAATCTCATGTCGTAGGTAGGTCCATTGATATAAGTGGTACGGTATAGGCGGTCCAATAAAACCCTAACGAAGGGTGCAAGGCGCAGCCAGGTAAACCGGGTTGGGCCGCTTACTACAAAAATCCAATAAGGAGTCCCGCAAGCGTCGGGACGTTTTGCCTCAAGGAAATAACTATGCGTACTCAATACACATTCGGAATGGGGATATTAGCCTCTGCCTTCTGCCTTTCCAGCGCCGTGGCGCTGGCCGCCGTGCCGGAATGGAAAAGCAACGCCGTTTATCAGGGCGGCGATCAGGCGCACACCGCCAATACGATTTATCAGGCCAGATACTGGACGCAGGGGGATGATCCCACCGCTTCCGGACAATGGGGGCCGTGGAAACCGGTCGGACCCTGCGACGCCTCTTGCGACGGGGGCGACAGTCCCGGCGACGGCGGCGATCCGGGGCAGGGCGACGATAGCGCCGGGGATCTGCCGCAGCCGCTACCGGGCGGCGGATACAGCATGAAAGCCTCCGTCATTCATGCGGCGGAAGCGAGCCTTACCGATACTCCACTGTTCAATAAAGTTAAAGACTCCGTCAAAACCAGGGATAACAGCGTGGTGGAGGCGGTGGTTCCCGGGGCGGCGTCCAATCCCGCCAACGTCAAGCGGGTGGAAAGCATCATCTCCAACGCCCAGTTTGAAGAGACCTTCCCGCAGCGTCATGAGTCCTACACCTACACGCGTTTCCTGAGGGCGGTCGCGAAGTTCGAAGGCTTCTGCTCAACCTATGACGACGGTCGCGACAGCGACGCCATCTGTCGTAAGTCCCTGGCGACTATGTTCGCCCACTTCACTCAGGAAACCGGCGGTCATGACGGTAACTCCTCCATTCCCCAGTGGCGTCAGGGCCTGGTGTTCGTCAGAGAAGCCGGATGCGACGCGAACAACGCCGGGTGCGGTTACAACGCGGAATGCAGTCCGGACACCTGGCAGGGTAAAACCTGGCCCTGCGGTAAAGACGCCAGCGGCGATTACCTGAAGTACTTTGGCCGCGGCGCCAAGCAGTTGAGTTACAACTACAACTACGGACCGTTTTCGCAGGCGATGTATGGCGATGTGCGAGTGCTGTTGAACGACCCGGAAAAAGTCGCCGACACCTGGCTCAATCTGGCTTCCGCTGTGTTTTTCTTTGTGTATCCGGCGTCTCCGAAACCCAGCATGTTGCATGTGGTGGACGGGACCTGGACGCCTAACGCTCACGATGAGCAACTGGGCATCAAGCCTGGCTTCGGCGCCACCACCAATATCATCAATGGCGGCATCGAATGCGGCCACGGCTATGAGAAGCCGCAATCCGTCAACCGCATCGATTACTACCGCAACCACGCCCAGGCGCTCAATGTCGCCATCGGCGCCAATGAAGAGTTGGGATGTAAAGATCAGAAAAGCTTCGACACTCAGGGCTCCGGCGCATTGCAGGTGTACTGGGATCAGGATTGGGGTTACTACCCGGACATGCCCGAAGGCAAATCTTTCGCCTGCAAGCTGGTCGGCTATCAGACCCCGTACTTCGCGCTGGCGCAAGGTGACTATCGCCGCTGCGTGGAGAACTTTTTCGACGTCACCGTCGTGACTGATGAAAAACAACAAACAGCGGGACAATGAAGCCCGCGACCGTAAAAGGACTGTAAATTATGAAAATGAAATTGCTGACCGCCACCTTGATTGCTGCGGGAGCCCTCAGCCAATCGGCGTTCGCTTATGATTGCGCGGGACTTTCCGACTGGGACAGCGGCGCCGTATACACCGGCGGCGCGAAAGTGAAACACAAGAACAACGCCTATGAGGCGGCCTACTGGTCGCAGGGCGCCGATCCTGAAACTCATTCCGGCGACTGGCAGGAATGGAAGCCACTGGGGCAATGCGATGACGGCGGCCCTGTCGATAACAAGCCGCCCAGCGTTACTCTGACGGCGCCAACCTCCGGTTCTGAATACGCCGTCGGCGACATTGTCATGCTATCCGCACAGGCGTCCGATGAGGACGGCTCCGTCGCCAAAGTGACTTTTATGGTGGATGACGAAGTGGTCGGCGAAGATGACAGCGCGCCTTATTCCGTCGAGTGGAAGGCGGAGCTGGGCGCCCACACCGTCAGCGCCGCCGCTGTGGATGACGACGATGCGGACGCGACGTCCGGCAAGGCCAGCATTAAAGTCGCCGACGACGATACGCCGCCGGACAACAAGGCGCCGACCGCCAGCGTCACTTCCCCCAAAGCAGGCGATGAATTCGAAGCGGACGCCAGCGTTAATATCAGTGTCGACGCGGCCGATGAAGACGGCTCCGTGAGCAAGGTGGAGTTCTATGTAGACAACGCCTTGATCGGCGAAGACGACGCGGCGCCCTATGAAATGGACTGGAAAGCCGAGTCCGGCGCGCACCGTATTTCGGCCAAGGCGATTGATGACAAAGGCCTGGGCGGCATGGCGCCGGCGGTCGCCATCAAAGTGAATGGCGGAACCGATCCTGGCGGAGAAGACTGTCGTCCAGAAGGCCTGTATCAGACGCCGGGCGTCGATGTGCCTTACTGTAGCATCTACGACGAAAACGGCCGTGAAAAAATGGGCGCGGATCATCCCCGCCGCATCATCGGCTACTTCACGTCCTGGCGCACCGGCAAGAACGGCGCGCCCTCTTATCTGGCCAGTGACATTCCCTGGGAGAAGCTGACCCACATTAACTACGCCTTCGCTCATGTGGACGGGAACAACAAGATTTCCGTGGGCAACGTGAACAACCCGGAAAACGCCGCCACCGGCTTGACCTGGGACGGCGTAGAAGGCGCGGAAATGGACCCGAGCTATTCCTATAAGGGGCATTTCAACCTGCTGAACAAGTTCAAGAAGCAGTATCCGAACGTGAAGACGCTGATCTCCGTCGGCGGCTGGGCTGAAACTGGCGGCTATTTCGACGAAGACGGCAAGCGCGTCGACAGTGGCGGCTTCTACACCATGACCACCAACGCGGATAACAGCATCAATCAGCAGGGCATCAACACCTTCGCCGATTCAGTGGTGGCGTTCCTGCGCTCTTATGGCTTTGACGGGGTGGATATCGATTATGAATATCCCACCAGCATGAATGACGCCGGCAATCCGGACGATTTCGCCATCGCCAACGCCCGTCGCGCCGGTCTGATGGCGTCTTACGTGGAACTGATGAAAACCCTGCGTGAGAAGCTGGACGCCGCCTCAGCCGAAGACGGCAAGCACTACATGCTGACCATCGCCTCGCCCTCTTCAGGCTACCTGCTGCGGGGTATGGAAGTGATGCAGATCACGCCGTATCTGGACTACGTCAACATCATGACTTACGACCTGCACGGCGCCTGGAACCAGTTCGTTGGTCCCAACGCGGCCTTGTATGACACCGGCGAAGACGTGGAGTTGAAAGCCTGGAACTACTACAACACCTCTCAGTATCAGCGCATTGGTTATCTCAATACCGACTGGGCTTACAAGTACTTCCGCGGAACCATGCAGGCGGGTCGGATTAATATCGGCGTGCCATACTACAGCCGTGGCTGGCAGGGTGTGAACGGCGGCGACAACGGGATGTGGGGCACGGCGTCCGCGCCGGACCAGAATAACTGTCCTCCCGGAACCGGAACCGGCGATAAGAACGACTGCGGCCATGGCGCCGTGGGTATCGACAACATCTGGCATGACCTGGACAAACAGGGCAATGAGATGGGCGCCGGCTCTAACCCGCTGTGGCACGCCAAGAACCTGGCGGAAGGCGTAGCGGGCAGCTACATCGCGGATTATGGCCTTGACCCGGCCAACGACCCTACTGACGTACTGACCGGCTCCTACAGCCGTCACTATGACGCTACCGCGGTGGCGCCCTGGTTGTGGAATGCGGAAAAACGCGTGTTCCTGTCTATCGAAGATGAGGAGTCCATTGGCGTTAAGGCCAACTATGTGGTCGACAACGGCATCGGCGGCGTCATGTTCTGGGAATTAGCCGGCGACTACGACTGGAACGAGGACAAGGGCGAGTACTTCATGGGCGACACCCTGACCACCCAGTTTTACGACGCATTCAAAAACGCGGCGCCATACGGTGACCAGGTCGGCTCCGATGTGCCGGCGACCAGCCTGGACATCAAGTACAGCATCAGCGGCTTCAAGTTGGGCGATCAGAACTACCCGATCAACCCCAAACTGAAAATCACCAATAACTCGGGCCAGACCATTCCCGGCGGAACCACCTTTGAGTTCAATGTGCCCACTGCGATTCCCGACACCATCAGCGATCAGAGCGGTGTAGGCCTGAAAGTTATCGCCAGCGGCGCTAACAGCTCCGGCAACAACATTGGCGGTTTGGAGAACGATCACCACACCGTGGCGTTCACCCTGAAAAACTACCAGGCCCTGGCGGACGGTGAGAGCATGGACATCACGCTCAACTACCACCTGCCCATGGCGACGCCTTCCAGCTGGAGAGTGAAAATAGACGGCGCCACCTTCGCTCTGAAACAAGAGCACCCGGAACTGCCCGCAGGCTCTTTGGACGGCGGCGATAATGGCGATGGCGGAGACGACGGTGGCGATGATGGCGGTAACGACGGCGGCTCCTGCGCCGACGCCAACGTCGATCCCAGCAAAGTGAACGTCTATCCCAACTGGACCCAGAGCGACTGGCAAGGCAACCCCACCCATGCCGGCTCCGGCGACCTGATGTCCCACAACAAGGTCGTCTACCGCGCAGGCTGGTGGACCCAATCCACCCCAGGCAGCGACGGCAGCTGGACCCTGGTGTGCCGCTTCTAAACTAAACCCACCCAGTCCGCCCCTTTAACCGGGGGCGGGCTCAGAACCATCCTGCCTTGTAGCTTAACGGCTTTTCCTTTTGAACCAGTTATTGGCGCTAATGGCTGGCGCGATTCCAATTCAGTCTTCTGAGACTTATGGTTATCTTTTTCTGAGAATTTGGTAGCTTTAGTGGTCAAAAAGTTTCTTTGCTATATCCTTTTGTGGTTCCTATAATTATCAAATTGCCACCTTTTGATAACTGTAGTGATCGCTCGATATGCCTGGTGAAAAAAGAAGCGCTATTGTTTTTCCCAAGAACCAAAAGGTTCTCTCCCAGTTAGGTGAGAACATAAAGTTGGCCAGAAAGCGCAGAAACTATACTCAGACTCTGATTTCCGAGCGGACTGGGCTCAGCCGGTTAACCATTCGCAGAATCGAGCAAGGAGACGCCAAAGTGTCTATGGGGCATTATGTGGCGGTATTAGGCGTACTGGGATTAGTAGAGGACTTGGTGAAAGTGGCCAGTGACGATGAATTGGGACGCAAGCTACAGGATATTAAGCTTCTGAGTAAGCAAAAATGAACACTGAAGTCTTTGTATTTGCTGACTGGGAGGAATTCGATGAACCGGTTTTGGTTGGGAGACTCCGCTCTACTGTCACCAAGAATAGAGAGCATTTCAGCTTTCATTATGATGAGGGGTGGCTGAAGCTTCCCAGCGCACAGCAAATAGACCCTGACCTCCATTTGTTCTCTGGCGAGCAACATAGCTCAAACACAAATAACTTTCGCGCATTTCTGGACTCTTGTCCTGATCGTTGGGGACGCTTGCTGATGAACCGTCGCGAAGCGGTCTTGGCGCGTCAGCAGGAAAGGCGTCCCAAGGTGCTTCATGAGATGGACTATCTCCTCGGCGTCCATGATCTTTATCGCCAAGGCGCCTTGAGATTTAAACAGTCAATAGAGGGCGCCTTTCTTGATAACGACGAGCGGCTGGCGGCCCCGCCCATATCATCGTTAAGGGAGCTGGAGTACGCTGCCCAGCAAGTAGAAGACAGCAACAGTGATGATCCCGAGTATCTAAGATGGCTCTACATGTTGATGTCGCCAGGCTCATCTCTAGGTGGCGCTCGCCCCAAGGCAAGCGTGGTGGATGAGGCGAATCACTTGTGGATCGCTAAATTTCCGAGTCGCCATGACGACCATGACATTGCTGCGTGGGAGTTTACGGCTTATCAATTGGCGTTGGAGGCGGGGATAGTGATGGCTCCGTGCAGAATTGAGAGATTCAATAGCCATCACCACACGTTTTTAACCCAGCGTTTTGATCGCACTGCTGCCAGTCGTCTGCATTTCACCTCAGCGTTAACGCAGCTTGGTTACTATGATGGCGACTACGACGCCAGTTACATCGAATTGGCGCAGTTTCTTACGGAGAGAGGCTCCAACACCAGAGATGATTTGGCGCAACTATGGCGCCGTATCATTTTTAACATTGCGATTTCCAATACGGATGATCACTTGCGTAACCATGGGTTTATCTATCAAAAGGGGGGATGGGTTTTATCTCCGGCTTACGATATTAATCCTGTTACACCCTCTAATGGACTGCATTTGAATATTACTGATAATGACAATAGCCTGGACTACGACTTAGCGGTGGATGTGATCGACTTTTTTCAACTAAGCGTCAGTGAAGCGAATGCGATAAAAGATGAAGTGCTGCACAGCGTTAGTCAGTGGGAATCGGTGGCTAAAAACATCGGTATCAGCCGAGCTGATCGACAAATAATGGCTTCAGCGTTCAATGTTGGATAAAAGAGTCGCGGTTCTCTAACCAGATTCAAGCCCGCCTGAGCAGGCTTTTTCTGCGTCTCTCTTACAAGAGCTTCCAAACGCTCACATCACCCACAAGTACACGCATAACGCCATCACTGGCCAACCTACGTAAGGGGCCAGCGTCCAGCGCCAGATCGTCAGGTAGGGTACGTAGCCGACGCCCCACAGGAAGAGCGTCAGCAGGTCGTGTTTGAGTTGGCGGCGATGAGCTCGATCCGCCCCGGCATCTGCTCGATAGTCTCAACAAACAACGTATTCTTCACTTCGCAGAAAATGCGGAGTATTGGCTGCGGAGACAGTCCTTTCCCGGTAACATCCGTGAATTGCGCAACCGGGCTGAACAGGCGATGAGGCTGAGCGTCGTTATCTGCAAAGCGTCTTCGACCGACGCAGGGGCGACGATGCATCTCTGGCCAGACTGCTCGGCGTTAGTGAAAGAACGTTATATCGAAAAATCAGGATGTTGAAATAGGGACTGTGAATGCCCCTCCGATGGCTGGCGAGGACATCAGGCATCGGAAGTAAAGCGAGTAAAAAGGGAGTATAAGAATGGGCGCTTTTCTTCGAAGGCTGTTTGCAATATCGATGATTGTTCTGGGTGGAATACTTTTCCTGTGGGGAGCGTCCGACTTGTTCACGGTGAAGAGCATCATGGGCGATAAATTTGTCGCAAGCGGGAAAGATAGCGCGGAGGCGCTTGTCATTCTTCTTTTGGGAATGGCCTCTATCGTGTATGGCGTCTTCGATATCAAGCTAACGAGAAGCCAGGTGTAATAATTTGAGTGCGATCTGTGGAATCGCTATGGCGTTTCACTTAGCCGCTTATATAGGGCGTTCTAAAACCTGCTCTATTATTTCCCTGATTTTACTGAACTCCATTTTCCCGCAAACCGCGTCAGCGCCCGCCTTCTGAATTTTCGCGTTACCCTGCGCATGAGATGACGCCGCGATGATTTTCAGTTGGGGAAAGCGCTCACGAATCACTCGCGTGACTTCATCGCCTTTGCAGTCATCCAGGTCGAAATCAACCAGCGCCAGATCAAAGCGTTGTGATTCCAGTGCGGCCAACACGGACGCCATATCCGGCGCCACGGTGATCTCACAGTCCGATAAAAAGACATCCTGCGCCGAGGCGGCGAAGACGGGGTGATTTTCGATATATAGTATGCGGGTTTTCATTAAGTATATTGCGTCGATGATGGTTCGGACGAAGCGCTGTCAGGCACGCTGTTCAGTCTCTTTCTCAATTCTTCCAATAATAAGTTTCTTTTGCTCAACACGGATATCAACAGAAGCGACAGGAAGCTCAATAGAAGCATGCTGATGATTGCGCTGACGTGATTGCTTACCGGGAAAAATAGATTGATCAGCAGCCACATAAACGCTGCGCCAAGTATAAAACCTTTTATCCCTCCCGATGGAGAGCCAGCAATCTTCCGTATGAGTTCGTCATTGCTCAGTGTATCGAGCGGCTTGCTGAGGCGCTCTATCCAGCGGTCAATGATATTGCGGGGGAGAAGACTGGCTGGCTTGTTCTGCTGATTTGCCTGCTTGGATACGCGGGCGCAGAAAATAATAGTGATCAGATATATCAGATAGGCGACTAGCCCGTGCGCGATCAGCCGTTCGGCGTTCAATGTTTGGTCTGACGCCTGAAATATAAAATAGGCGCTGGCTTGCAATAACAGGCAATAGCCAGCACCCAACGTCGCGAAGGCGCCGAGTTCCGCGTTGGCAAGGGGCTTTCCATTGATTTTGCAGTAATAGCGTGTGCTCAATACCGCGCTAACAATCGCGCAAGAAAGCAAGCCCATTTCCACAAAAGCGTAGGAGAACAGAACAATGACAGGAGCTAACGCCAAAATGGAAAGTGCGAATAAAGCCAATGCACGAAGTAAGGGATAAGATTTCATACTGGCCACGCCTCAAAACAGAGCTTATGAAGAAACAGGGTAGTCATAGTTTTCTATGGCGCCCACTTCAACGCACAGTACAATCTTTGTGACAACGCATGCCGCCTGACTAACACTTTCAGACGCTGCGTGACGATCTTGCGGTCATGGGATCTTAACTGCGCAAATGCTCCGCCAAGTAATCAATAACGGTTTTGACGCGCTTTATCTTTGCTTTATCTTTTGAGTAAACCAGATACATGCCATTTTCAAACCGGTTGGGCGTGATGGCGTAGTTTGGCATCAGGCGTATCAATTCGCCGCGTTTCACTGAGTTCAATACGCCATGATCCGCCAGCAGGCCGATGCCGCCGTGGTTCAACGCGCAGTGCAGGATGCTTTCGGTATTGTTAGTGAGCAGATAAGGGCTTTGCATGGCGATGCGTTGTTGCGACGCGCCATCATCAAATATCCAGCTACTGTGAGGCGATGAAAACCGGTATGCGAGCAGCCGGTGATCATGCAGGTCTTTGGGATGTTTGGGGTCGCCGTATTTCTCAATATATTGGGGTGAGGCTATCAGCCAGAATTCGTAGGCGCCGAACTTTTTCGCCAGCAGGCGGGAGTCGTTCAGTCTGCCGAAGCGAACGTAGATATCATGCAATCCCTCGTTGGGATCAATGACGCGGTCGTCGCAATCCAGAATCACCGTCAGATCAGGGTAGTGGTCTCTCAAACCCGCCAGAGCGGGGGCGATGAAATAGGACGCGAACCACCAGGGAGCGGACAGACTCACTCTGCCTCCCACTTCCTCTTTTTGCTGGCGCAGACAATCACTGACTTCATCCAGAGAGATGACCAGCGGCGCCGCCTCTTCATACAAACGCTGACCTTGCTGGGTTAACGCAACCATGCGCGTGCTGCGGGTGAACAGCGCCACATTCAGCTCTTTCTCCAGCTCAGTTATCTGTCGGGACACGGACGATGCGGACAAATGCAACTCGGCGGAAGCCTGGGCGAAGTTCAAATGTTTAGCGACGGACAGAAAAACGCGGAGGGCGTGCAGGGATCGGATCATTGTTGCGAATATTCAAAGTATGAAAAAGATAATTCGAGATTAAACAATAATGCCCGCCTCGCTAATCTACAACCCGTTTATATAGCCAAGGCGCTGCGAGCTATGAGTGGCGGCGCCGAATAACAGGAGCATGACGGATGAATAAGGTATTGATCGTAAACGGCGCGGAACCTAAAGCCGGGGTGGCGGACGGAAGCTTCAATGAGGGGCTGATCAGCGTGGCGAAACAGACGCTGCAACCGTTCGCAGAGGTGCGGACCACTCGAGTTATGGACGGCTACGATATCGCCGAGGAGCAGCAAAAATATCAATGGGCGGATTTGATTATTCTTCAGTTTCCCGTGTATTGGTTTTCCGCCCCCGCGGCATTGAAGCGCTACATCGACGATGTGTATGCGCATGGCGTTTTCTTCGCCGGCGCAGAGCGATATGGCGAAGGCGGATTACTCAAAGGCCGACGCTATCTGCTTTCCACCACCTGGAACGCCGCTGAAAAAGCCTTCCATCCTGACGGCGGCGTGCTGGCCGGACTGGCGGCGGATCAAGTGCTGACCTCCATGCATATCACCCAGCGATATGTCGGCCTCACGCCGTTGGAGAGCTTCGCTGCGTTCAATGTCATCGATGAACCGCGTTTCGAATATTGGGCGGAGCGCTGGCGGCGTCATATCAACTCACTCTATTCATCACCTTCCTTTGAGTTGTTGAATGGACATTCGCCGCAACATATTCGGCTGAATCAGGCGGACCTAAGCCCGTCAACTTGACAGAAATGATGTCGCGCCTCATCATCTTAACTGACTGCGTGGTCAGTTAAGATGATTGATGGGAGGTTTGGTGAGACCGCAGACGGGAAGAATGAAGTTACTGCAGGCGGCAATGACGCTGTTTGAAGCAAATGGCTACTTCGCTACAACAATTGAGCAAATCTCGCAGCAGGCTGGAGTTTCCAAAGGACTGACATACAACTACTTCAGGAGCAAAGAAGAACTGCTCATCGCCTTGGTGGAAGACGCTACCAGTAGAATGGCGTCAGTATCCTCTGAGTTGTCCGAAGGACGCAGCGCTTCTGAGTCTGTTGCTAGTTTCCTGAACGTGTTTTTTACGTTTCTAAAAACGGAAAAGACTTATCTAAAGCTCCAGCTAACCATTCTGCACACACCCGAGTTGCGCAAAATTGTGGACGCCGCCGTGAAGCAGCGAGCGGAAATGCTGCTGAAACAGGTGAGCCGTTGGATGAAGGATTTGGGGGTTGAGAAAAGTCGCGATAACGCCCGAATCATCCTGGCCATGCTGGATGGCGTCGCCCTGCATTATTTATCGATCTACGACAAATATCCGCTCGACGCCGTGCAGAAACAGCTCACGCGAAACATATTAGATCTCTGTCGCCAACATAAGGATGAGTGACATGCTGAAAATTACGCCTGTTGAAAACAATGACTCCCTGACGCCGCTAAAAATCGCCTATCTGAAGGGTTGCGTCGCCCCTCTCGATGGCATGTGGTTGAACGGGTTCCTGCCTTTTTCGCAGCATCTTGGGCTGTTCGACGGCGGTGCGCTGACGGGGTACGCCTGCGTCAACAGTGAGGGGTATGTATTGCAGCTTTTTCTGCCATCCAGCCACCAAAACCAGTACGCGCCAACATTGCGCCGTATTCTCGAACAGGGTGGAAAAGACTATTCACAAATTGCAGGAGCTTTTGTCAGCACTGCTGAGCCTGCATATCTATCGGCGTGTCTGGATGTGTTCAACAGTTTCCAGGTGAATGCATTGATGTACGAATACGACGTTAACGCCACAGAGACGCAAAGTGTGTCAGACATGCTGCCGATGGCGTTCGCCAGTAACGAACAGCTCTCAGAGTTTGTGGCTTTTACCGCGCATAATATTCAAGCGCCGGAGGAGTGGCTGAATTATTATCTGGGGGGCTTGATCGAGCGCAGGCAACTTTTGGGCTACTGGCGGGAAGGCGAACTAGTCGCCAGTGGGGAAATGCGGCATGATCCGACCTTTCAATCCGATTGTGTGGATATTGGCGTGATTGTGGCGCGGGAGCACAGAAAGCAAGGCATCGCTGAAAAAGTGATCCGAACCTTGTCCTCCCGAATCAGAGAAACTCAGCGGCGTCCAATCTGCTCCACAGAAAGAGAAAATATCGCTGCGCAGACAGCCATCGCCCGGGCGGGTTTCATCTCCAGGCACAGAATTGTGCGGTTTGATTGTTGATACCGTTCTGACAATGGACGGAGTGAAGCCTGCGTTGCAGAGTGGGCTTAGAGTTGCAGACTCATCGTGAACCATAACTAGAAGGCTGACAAACATGACCCTGACCGGCGCTACCCGCAGTAAATTGTCCCGCAACTATTCTCTGATGTGTCCCGACTCCCATGTGCCATTGAATCTGCCGCAGTGGAAAAACTGTCAGGTGATTTATACGGCGTCGCCGGAGATGGGGGCGAAGTTTTGTCAGTTTCTGGTGAATATGAAAGCCGGCGGTAGTTTTTGTTCGGAGAGCCAGACGGATGAGTTTCTGTTGTTAGTGTTGGAAGGCGCTATCGAACTGACTTTTGGCGGCGCTACACACCGCCTGCAGCAGGACGGATTCGCGCACTTGAAAGCGGGTGAGCGCTTTGAGTTAAAGAATCCTGGCGATACTGGACGGATATTAGCGTTTCAGAAAAAGTACGCGCCTATGCCTGGGGCGACCGGCGCTGTCATATCTTTCGTCAGTTCCTTGGCGCAAACTTCGGCGAAGCCGTTTCTCGGCGATGACGGCGCCTTACTGCAAACCTTGTTGCCCGAGGATTCGGCTTGGGATTGGGGCGTCAATGTATTTGAGTTTCAACCCGGCGCCACACTGCCCATCGTGGAAATGCATTTCATGGAGCATGGTCTGTACTTTCTGCAGGGGCAGGGCGTTTACCGTCTGGGAAGCGACTGGCATCTGGTGGAGCAGGGCGATGCGATCTGGATGGGGCCTTATCTGGAACAATGGTTCGCCGCGACGGGGAAAATCTCCAGCAAATATATCTACTACAAGGAAATGAATCGGGCGCCGGGGCTTTAATAAACGGCGTTCGCCGAAGATTTTGTATTTAAATCTCCTCTCGCATAAGCCATTATGACGCAAGACTTTCTACTGTTTTCGAGAACCTTTGATGTTAAAAAAGCTGCTGTTTCTTGTCGGGTGCGTGCTAGCCATTGTCGTCGCCTGGTGGGCGTTCAAATTAATCGGCAAGCTGGTGTTCTTCGCGGTGCTGGCTATCGGCGCCTATCTCCTGTGGACTAAGGTTATCAAGCCCAGTTCAGATGGGTGAAGTGGCGCTACGGCGGTCGTTATTTTTCTCGGGAAGCAGTTTGAAGACCGCTTCCCGAATGTGCTATTCGTCGGCCTGATTAGTAATTAGCTTTATGTTCGCTTTCAGAGTCGCTGCTGCTGTGCTCTGAGTCTGTATCGGTCGACCCATTTATTACCGGGTGAGATTGCGCGTTAATCTGGCCGTTCAGCAGGTTATTTACTGTGGTGTCGACGTTACTTTTGCTTCCCAGTGCGCCTTCGGAAATGCCTTGAATGCCTGGAAACACGACGCCTGGTCGGTTGCTGGCGCGGTGCAGGTAAAGCTCTCCGCTTTCCCCGAAAGGCGAATCCTGCAATGAGGCGGCGGAGCGTTCAACATGATCGCACACGGCGCAGGGGCGTTTTACCCCCGCTACGGGGATCAACAGCGGCCCTTCACTTTTATCTGAAGGCAAATTCTTGGCGAGATAGTCGTAAAGAGATTGCTCTGCGTGCATACACGCTTTGCCTTCATCGTTCTTTTTAGTGCCGCCTTCAACCAGGGACTTGTTTTTATCTGGATGCACTTGGCTATCGACCACTTTCACATATTGGTTGATCTGGCTATCATCGCCGCTTTGTAGCGCCTTGGCTGCATTTTGAATGGTATCGAGAATGGGGCCCACCTGCTGCTTAACTCGCTCTGCCTCCGCGTCCGACATTTGACGTCCCAAGTCATTGGCGGACACCTTTTCAGTCTGCGTGGCGGCTGCGCTCTTAAATTTGGCGAAGCCACTTTCATCAAGTAATTGGCTTGAGATGTTTTGTCGGTGACGGTCGTTGCGTTCATTGCCCGTTATCTTGCCAAGGTCTTGAAAAGACGCTTTCAGCCCTTCAAGCAACCCGGCTGTATTTTTATTGCAACTGATAAGCAGCTTGCCTTCATGAACCGTCGCCTGGACTTCCACTGCGCCCTTGGTATTTTCCAGCGCGAGGCTGGAAATCCACCTTAACGCCTGGTTTGTGGTATTGAGCCCTTCGTATTTCTTGCTCCCGGCGCTTTCTTGCGAACCATGCGCCTCTGCTCTTGTATTATTGTGTGCGTTGGCGCCGTCCATGCTGATGCGGACTAGCGGAACGTCACCGGGTGTGCTTCCGGTAAGGCGGCTGCTGCTGGTAAGCGGTGTAGAGGAGGTGGAGGCCATGGAGGTTCCAGTCTGCTGGGTCGCTTCCTGACCAAGACTCATGGTTTGCGGATGATTTTGCGAAGTTGATGACGACTGTTGGGTTGCAGCGGTATCTATGTGATGAACGCCGCTCTGTTGATTAACGCCGCTGGTTTGCATGGTGCTCTAGCCTCTGATCATGTGCATGTGATTGGGGGATGGCGCTTTGGGAGCTGGGGCGGGTGCTTGCCCGGTTGGCGCTTCATGTTGATAGTCGGCTATCACGGCGCGGAAGTGCACGGCGGTTTCAATGAAGTTTTTGAGTATGTTGGAAAACAGTATGGCGGTCAGCCCCTCTATTTCCTGTACAAAGCTCAACACCAGTGAGTGCTCCTTCGGGTTGACGCTGATCGCCGCGCCTTTGGTTCTTAGGCCAGGGAAGCTGTACTCAAGAACTTTAACTAACGCATTGGAGCTAAGCTCATCCAGGGAAACTAAGTCGCTCAAAAATACCAGTTGATTTTGATCATCGGGAAGGAACAGCGTTATGACCGTGTCGCCGACATACTGAAATCCGCAGACATTTTCTTCATTAAGCTGAAACTCTGGGAGATCATTTATCTGAGAAAACTCTTTTAAAAGCGTATTGATTCTCTGCTTGGGGTTCATAATCCAAACCTTCGTTAAGGGCTTTGAGGGTGTGAAGTGAGCTAATGCTAACTACACCTGATATATCGTTTGGTAACGACGGCGGTGATGAAGTTGCATTAACAAGCAGAGAGGTAGCGGAAGAGGGTAAGCAGAATGGAGGCGGACTGCTCAGTCATTAGCGTCCGTTTTATTTCCTTGTTTCTCGGCTGTGTTCGCATCAAACGTATAAAACAACTGCCAGTAGCAGTAAAGCGCTGCGCCGCTGGCGATCATGCCCCACAGAGGTTCGCCGGTGGCCCATTCCAGCGTCGCCCAGAACAAGCAGAATACCGTGATGGCGACACGTCTCCATACCGGGCGGAAAAATTCCAAATCTCGTTGCTGCATGGGCGTTGTCTCTATGTTCCGGGTGATGAGTTGACGCGACGTTTAGGGTAAACATCGACGGGACGGATAGTTTGCAGTATCCCGGAATGGTTGGCCAGTCCGGGAGAGTATTTTAGTAAATGCAAAAAAATGATCAGGAAATCCGGGTTGTCTCTGAGCTGGGAGCGCTATTCTTGATCTTCCCACGCATACGGCAGCAACTCGGCGACATCATCAAAGTCGATAAATGCAACGATCTTGCCTGACTGATCCTTGATTTCCCAGCCTTCGAGTGGACTCCACGCACTGAAGTCGTAAGCACCCAACCCACACTCATGCTCAATAGCTACAACGTAACGCCCTGCTTTTTGGGGCGCCTCTGCTCGGGTCCACTGGACCTTCTTAAGTTCGCGTTTCATTACCATTTCATCCTAAACTCTAGCGCTTCTTCCGCATAACTTTTGAGAGTTTTTTCCTCAGTTCGAAGAAACTCGTGACCATTATTCCATATAATTGTAAGTAGCATATAATAATCTGGGTTTAAGTATCCTGGACAATATAGCAAAAATGCATCACTAGTTCTTTTGTCCTGGATTCGTAAATGAAGTTTCTCAACTCGGAATCGCTTTTCGTCAAGCAAGTGGACGTGTTTGACCTTCTCTTCCCAAGCTAGCTTGGGGCTCATAGTGAGAACATCCTTGCCAAACATTTTACCTGGATCTCCGGTTTCAACATAATATTCGAAGGCATCAATCACCTTCTTTACAGCAGGAATGTTTTTCTGATATTCAATGTCTTTACCGTAGAAAAGTTTAACCGCCATGTCCTTTAAATCCTTTTGACTTCATTTCCTCTCGAATTTCTCGCTCTTTACGGGCCTTCGTCATAGCTGCTTTAATTTCTTCCAGCTCATGAATAGTTAGTGCCTCTGGCTGTTTAAGTGCTTTTTTCTTACCTTGAACGTCTTTTTCTGACATAAAAATACTCCTCTAGAAATCTACTTCCATTATATGGCTTGGTAAATTTGGTGGAATAGTGAGTTGGGCCTATATCAGAAAAGCTGCTCATCCGGTGCTAGTATGAAGCTCAAGATAGACGATGCTCTAGTGGCAATCATCTGCGATAAATTGGAGAGTGCCTGTAAATTATATTTTACAAATATTGACTAATGGACAGGAGTGAATTTTTAAGTGATATGACTATTTGGAGGGGGCGTAAATTTATGTATTTAATGCGTAAAGGGTGTTTTTTAATATTTTCTCTTATTAAGTGAGAAATATGACGAGTCTCGGGGTAATCAGAATATGTCGTGAAGACACTAGGTGATACATTCTGTGCGACCATTTATATAAAATTACATTTTGATAAAGAGGCGAGAGTTTAGCCGCACATCCCTGCCTCTTTGAAAATCAATTAGTTATTATTGTAGATGCTTTTTGTATTTGTCTGATTTGCTGAATCGTTAGGTTTTTCCGCCAGAAAGCGTCTACTTCATCGTCGGCATGGAAAACTCGGCGCCGGCGCGGAGGCCTGTTGGCCAGCGGCTGGTGATGGTTTTCATGCGTGTGTAGAAGCGTACGCCGTCTGGGCCGTGCATGTGCAGGGGGCCGAACAGGGAGCGTTTCCAGCCGCCGAAGCTGTGGAACGCCATGGGGACGGGAATGGGGACGTTGACGCCGACCATGCCGACCTGGATTTCTTCGCAGAACTGACGGGCGGTGTCTCCGTCGCGGGTGAAGATTGCGGTGCCGTTGCCGTATTCGTGTTCATTGATCAGGCGAATGGCCTCCGCGTAGCTATCGACGCGCACCACGCACAACACCGGCCCGAAGATTTCCTCTTTGTAGATGCGCATGTTCGGCTTCACATGATCGAACAGCGTGGGGCCGACGAAATATCCTTTCTCATTGCCGGCGCAGACGAAGTCGCGGCCATCGCGAATCAGCGCGGCGCCTTCTTCGATGCCAGAACCAATATAACTGCGCACCTTGGCGGCATGCTCTTTTGACACCAGCGGTCCCATATGGGCCTCTTCCGGCAGGCCCAGGCCGGGGCCGACGCGCATGTTGTCGATTTCGCTTTGCAGGCGGCTGACCAGGGTGTCCGCGACCTCATCGCCCACACAGACCGCGACGGAAATCGCCATGCAGCGTTCACCCGCGGAACCATAGGCGGCGCCCACCAACGAGCCGACGACCTGCTCAGGATCGGCGTCCGGCATGACCACCATGTGATTTTTAGCGCCGCCGAGAGCCTGCACCCGCTTGCCATGCGCGGACGCGGTGGCGTAAATGTATTCTGCAATAGGCGTGGAGCCGACGAAGCTCACCGCCTGCACGCGCTCGTCGGTCAGCAGCACGTCGACGGCTTCTTTGTCGCCGTTCACCACGTTGAAAACGCCATCAGGCAGGCCGGCTTCTTTCAGCAGTTCAGCCAGTCGCAACGGAACGGACGGATCTTTTTCCGATGGCTTCATCACAAAGGTATTGCCGCAGGCGATCGCCACCGGGAACATCCACATGGGCACCATGGCCGGGAAGTTGAATGGCGAGATGCCGGCGCAAACCCCCAGAGGCTGCATCAGGCTGTAGCTGTCGACGCCGCGGCCCACATTCAGGCTGTGCTCGCCTTTTTGCAGATGGGGAATGCCGCAGGCGAATTCCACCACTTCCAGACCCCGCACCAGTTCGCCCTGAGCGTCGGAGAACACTTTGCCGTGCTCCAGGGTGATCAGTTCCGCCAGTTCGTCCGCATGTTGCTCCATCAGTTCTTTGAATTTGAACATGACGCGGGCGCGGCGCAGCGGTGTGACTTCCTTCCAACTGGCGAACGCGGTTTGCGCTGCGGTGATGGCCGCTCGGGTCTCGTCAGCGCTGGACAGGGCGACGTTCAGGCGCTGCTCGCCGGTGGCGGGATTGAAAACCGGACCGACGCGGCCCGAGGCGCTGTCGCAACGAACGCCGTTGATGAAGTTACCAAGAGTTTGCATGTCGAATACCTTTTTCATTTGCTGCGGCGCGCCTGCGCAGAGGCGCGCGTCATCGGAGATGCAGGGCCCATGCCGGGCCGGATTTTGCTGTGTGGATCAGGCGCTGGCGGTTATGCCGATAGCGTTATGCCTGCTTCGGCGCACAGCCGTTTCAGGTTGTTGGCGCCCAGGGTGGCGAAAGTCAGGGGATGGGCGACCGCTGGGTCCTGCTCCGCTTCCACCACCAGCCAGCCGCTGTAACCGCTGGCATGCAGGCCTTTGAACAGGGTCGCGTAGTCAATGCCGCCGTCGCCGGGAACCGTGAACACGCCGTTGAGCACCGCATCCAGAAAACTCAGATCCCGGTTTTTGGCGTCCGCCAGCACTTGCATACGAATGTCTTTACAATGCACATGGTTGATGCGATCAGCGTGACGTTGCTGCACCGCAATGGGATCGCCGCCCGCGTAGGTAAGATGCCCGGTGTCGAGCAGCAGGCCCACGGAATCGCCGGTGTTGGCCATCAGCGCGTCGATCTCCTCTTCGGTTTCCACCACGGTGCCCATGTGATGGTGATAAGCGATCTTCACGCCGTGCTCCAGGCAGTAATCCGCCACTTGCGTCAGTTTGGCGCCGAAGGTTTCCCATTGGTCTTCCGCCAGGCGCGGACGGTGGGACACTGGCGTGTTTTGATCGCCATGCACGCAGCCTGTGACCTCGCAATACACCATCGCGGTGGCGCCAAGGGATTTCAGCAGATGCAGATGATCCTGAATGGCGGCGATTTCCGCTTCCACGCTGCGCTCCAGCAGTTGGCCGCTGAACCAGCCGGACACCAGACGCAGTCCGTGATTGTCCAGAATGGGTCCCAGTACTTCCGGCTTACGCGGGAATTTATGGCCGAGTTCGAAGCCGGCGAAGCCTGCTTGTTTACCCTCGCTGAGGCACACTTCCAGCGGCGTGTCGCCACCCAGGGAGGGCAGGTCGTCGTTAGTCCAGGTCAGAGGGTTGATGCCGATACGTACGCTCATGAGATATCTCCAGATATTCCGCCAAAAGTGATTACAGATTTTTGAACTGACGAGCCTTGAAGCTCTCGTAACGGCGGCGGGCCTCCTCGACCTGCGGACGTTCGGATACTTCTGCGACCGCCACGTCCCACCAGGCCCCGCCGTCTTCAGTGACTTTCAGGGGATCGGTGTCGATGGCGATCAGATAACTGATGTCGGAAGCCTTGGCGCGCTCCAGGGCGGCTTCCAGCTCCTTGATATTACGCACGCTTTCCGACTTGGCGCCCAACGCAGCGCCGTGGGCGGCGAAGTCGATTTTGGGCGCCCCGCCGTCAGCGGTGAGGCAATCGTCCAGCAGATTATTGAAACCGGGACCGCCGCAGGCTTGTTGCAGACGATGAATACAGCCGAAACCGCGGTTATCCAGCACCACGATGATGATTTTCTGCCCCAACATGACCGAGGTGGCGATTTCGGAGTTGAGCATCAGATAAGAGCCGTCGCCGACCATGACGAACACATCGGAATCCGGCTTCGCCATTTTGGCGCCGACGCCTCCCGCCAGCTCATAACCCATGCAGGAATAGCCGTACTCCAAGTGATAGCCTCTGTCATAGCGGGTGCGCCAGAGCTTTTGCAGATCTCCCGGCAGACCGCCGGCGGCGCAAACTACAATGTCTTTTTCCCCGGCGGCGCGATTGACCGCGCCGACCACTTCTGCATCGGTGGGCAGGTCGGCCTGATGGTCGGCGGTGGCGTTGTCCACGGTTTTATGCCACTGCGCGCGTAAGCGTTCGGCCTTTTCAATCCACTCTCCGTCGGGGCGCCAGTCGCCCAGAGCATCCTGCAATTGCGCCAGCGTCAGTCTGGCGTCCCCCACCAGGGGTTGTCCCTTGTGTTTGATCGCGTCGAAAGAGGCGACGTTGATGCTCAACAACTTGGCGTGGGGATCAATGATCGCGCGGGAGCCGGAGGCGAAATCGCCCAGGCGCGTGCCGACGGCGATGATCAGGTCCGCCTCCGCAGCGAGCGCATTGGTGGAAGCGGCGCCGGTGACGCCCAGCGAACCGATGTTTTGACGATGATCCCAGGGCAGGGCGCCTTTACCTGCCTGAGTTTCTCCGACTGGCAGAGCATATGTCGAAGCCAGTCTGTCCAGCTCCGCCAGCGCGCCGGAGTAATGCACGCCGCCGCCGGCCACCAGCAACGGCTTTTTCGAGGCTTTGATCATGGCGATGGCGTCAGCCAGCTCGGTGGCGTCCGGCGCCTGCCGACGCAGCCGATGGATTTTCTCCACAAAGAAACTTTCCGGATAGTCGAACGCCATGGTTTGCACATCCTGCGGCAGCGCCAGCGTCACCGGACCGCACTCGACGGGGTCCGTTAAGACACGCAAGGCCTGCGGCAGCGACGCCAGTAATTGCTCGGGACGAGTGATGCGATCGAAAAAGCGGCTCACCGGTTTAAAGCAGTCGTTGGAAGTCAGGGTGTAGTCGTGAAAGTTCTCCACCTGCTGCAACACCGGGTCGGGAATACGGGTGGCGAAGGTGTCGCCGGGCAGGAACAGTACAGGAATGCGATTGACGTGCGCCACGGCGGCGGCGGTCACCATATTCACCGAACCGGGACCGGCGGAGGCGGTGCAGGCCATCATCTGACGGCGGTTCTGGGTTTTTGCGTAGGCGATCGCGGCGTGGGCCATGCCCTGTTCATTGTGGGCGCGATAGGTGGGAAGCGCGTCGCGCACATGATGCAGCGCTTCGCCCAGACCGGCGACATTGCCGTGGCCGAAGATGGCCCACATCCCTGCGAACAGCGGCTTGATCTCGCCATCCACGTCCACCTTTTGCGCGATCATATATTTGATCACCGCCTGCGCCATGGTCAGTCTTATTGTTTTCATTCGGCTTAGCCTCTCGTCTTTGCTGATCCGGACCTTGGTCCGGTCGCCTTCCCCATGTGTTTCACGCAGGGATGGCGGGCTGTTATTAACATGGCAATCATATTGGCATGTTGATAATCAGGCGTATGAATGCGCCTGCGCGGCGGTTAGCCGCGGGAGACAGGGTCTGACCTGTGCAGTTCCTGTCGTTGCAGACAAATAGAAGGAAGCGATTTGTCTGCCGGGTGAATAAGTAAATCGGTCAGGGCTGCAGGCTGTTGCGTTGCTTCCAGCAGGCGACCAGTTCCAGGTAATTGGCGGCGACCGCGTCGATCAGCGCCTGATCGTTGAATTCGCCGCGCAGCCACTTGCGGCTGGGGGCGCTGAAAATCGTGCGGCCCACGGCGAAGCCTTTGCAGATATCGAAGCCGGCGCTGTCCATAAAACCTTTTTTCAGTTCCTCCGCCGGCGCGTCCAGACCCAGCATCACCACGCCGCGGCAATGGGGCGAACGTTGCGCAATCAGGTCGCTGATGCGACGCCAGTTGGCGGGCGACTGCGGCGGCAGTTTCCACCAGTCCGGTTTGACGCCCAGATTGTAGAAGCGCGCCATGGCGTCGATATAAACATTGTCGGTGACGTCCTGGTCGCGGGGCGGAATCAGCTCCAGCAGCATTTCATGACCGGAATCGCAACAGGCTTTGTACAGTTCGCGCACCTGACGCTCCTGCGCCATGCGCAGGTCGATGCAGTCTTCCGGGTGGTAGAACACCAGACATTTGACGATATGCTCTTTGGGCCAGGTCTTCAGGCGCGCGCTGACGCTGCGGCCGCCTTCCAGTTCCAGGGGGCGGGAGCTGGGAAACTCCACCGGGCGACCAATCCACCAGCCGCGTCCGCTGACGTCATTGAGCGCATCCTGTCCATAGGTGTCGTCGACCAGGACGCCGACCTGACTGTCGCCGATGCCTTTGGCGCCCAGCTCAGTGGCTTTTACCAGCAAGCGCTTTAGTTGTTTGATGCGGGACAGGTCGGCGCCTTCTTCTCTGGCCATATCGAACAACTGCTTGCGATGGTCGAAAGCCAGAATGCACAGGTCGCTCCACTGGGCGCTGTTGCGCTGGGTGGTGACCCGATGCAGATAATTCAGGCGCTCGTCCAGATCCGGGCGGGGAATGGATTGCGCCCGCGCCATATAGTCGTCCAGCTCTTCCGCACTGGGAATGGCGGGCGCGCAGCCGTGCCGGGACACCACCAGGGCGCCGCAGGCGTTAGCGTAAGCGCAGCAGCGTTCATAGGATTCGCCGTGCAGCCAGCCGCGCAGAAAACCGCTCATAAAGGCGTCGCCGGCGCCGAGTACATTGAGCACGTCTACACGTACGCCGGAGTGCGTCACGAAAGCGTCTGCACTGGCGGGAATGTCGCCGTCAAGCACGGTGCAGCCCTGAGCGCCCAGCTTCAGGACGATGGTCGCGCCGGTCAGCGCGCGAATCGCCTGCAGGGCGGTGATGGTGTCGGTGCTGCCGCCAGCGATGTGCACTTCCTCCTCGGTGCCCACAATCAAATCGAAGTGAGGCAGGATGCTTTGCAAATGCCGGGTGACGCCTTCGCTGGAAATAAAGCGGGTTTCGCCGTCGCCGAGGCTGGTCAGGCCCCACAACACGGGGCGGTAGTCGATATCGAGAATCCGCTTGGCGCCGGCGGCTTTGGCATATTCCAGCGCCGTCATGCTGGTGCGGTAAGTCTGATCGGTGGAGAAATGAGTGCCGGTGATCAATAAAGCTTTGGAGGAACCGATAAATTCGGGGGTGAAATCACCGCTGTCCACCGCCATGTCGGCGCAGTCGTTGCGATAGAAAATCAAGGGAAACGTGTCTTTGTCCTTGATGCCGAGGAGCACCAGTCCGGTCAGGCGCTCTTTATCAGTGACCACATGACTGACGTCGACGCCGGCGCGGGCCAGTTCTTCGCGAACGAAGCGTCCCATGTGTTCGTCGCCGACCCGTGTCAGCATGGCGGATTTCAGGCCCAGGCGGGCGGTTCCATATGCGATGTTGCCGGAGGAGCCGCCAAGGTATTTGGCGAAGCTGCTCATGTCTTCCAGTCGGCTGCCGATTTGTTCGCCGTAAATGTCGACGGCGGCTCTGCCGAGGCAGATCAGGTCCAGAGTTTTGTCTGTACTCATATTATTGTTTATCTCCCGTGGCCGGGAACTGCGGCTCCCATAACCATACATCGAATTCCCCCGGCCTGTCTCCGTGCTGACGCAGACATCGCCGACATTTCATTTTTCCAAAAGAATAGAATAAAAATTCTATAATGACAATAGATGGAAAATACTTTCTTTTTATCAGAGTGAGTAGGCTGCAGCCCCTGGCGCAAGCGGCGCAAAACTTAAGCGAGGCGATCCCTGACGACATCGTGAAGAGGGACTTTTCTTATTGCTACAGGTGGAATAGCGGGGATTTCTAACGATCTGTGGAACAAATATTCCAATAGCGGCGGTGATGGCGGCGGAGCGCTCTGGAGAGCCGCCGCGACCGAATTCGGAAATGAACAGGTCGCAGCCTCTGTCGTTGCAGACAACAAATAGAAGGAAGCTATTTGTCTGCCGGATTAACAGTGGGAGAGTGCGCTGCGAATGTACTCCATGCTCTCTTTCACGGCGCAGAGAGGGTCCGTGAGACTCCAGACCGCTTCGGAAAAAGGTTCGAAAGAGACCGGGCCGCGATACCCGGCGACCAGTAATTGCTGAAGTTGTTCGATATTTCCGAGTCGGTCGGCGGGGCCGACCAATACGCGGTCGCCGTCCAGCATGTCGCTAAAGCTGAGATTGGGATCTTCGATGCCGGAGATATGGACCAGCCCGGTGCGCAGGGGAAACAGTTGTTGTTCATTCGCGCCGCGATGATGAAAGGTATCATGGACCAGCTTGAAGCGGTCCGCCCCGCCAATGGCGTCAATGGCTTCCAGCGCTTCCTGTTTGAAACGCAGGGAGGAAACAGGGAAACCGAGGGGCTCGACATAGCCCAGTAGTCCGTGCTTTTGCAAAATGATATTTAACGCCTGTAACGCTCGGCTAAGCTCTGCGCTTTTGCCTGCGTTCGGCTCTACCTGGGTTCCTTCGTTTAAAGGACACATCACCAGCGCTTTGGCGCCGCAGGCGGCGGCCAGGCGTGCGAGTAGCTCCGCCTGTGCGGCGCGTTCGTCATTCCAGATGTTGAAAGGATAGAGGGCGTTGACGCTAAGAACCTCAATGCCCATTTCCGCCGCCCTGGCTCCAACGGCTTTGGCCTGATTCAGATCCGTGAGGCTGTTGTCGCCGATATCGTTGCGTAACTCAACCGCATTAAGGTTCAGCGAAGCGGCGGCGTCCAGCAGCGCCAGCGGTGTCAGGGAAGGGCATACCATGTGATTCAAAGCGAAACGAAGCAAGTCGGGAGAGGGGTGAGACATAGTCGGTTTACCTTGTTGTTATCTCTGTGCGTCGTGGACGTCACGGTTATCGCATCTGTCGCCGTCATTGACGGCGGAAATGACGCATCGCTAATTGGCTGAGCGGCGCCCAAGATACGTGCGAAAAAATTAAATCGACTCTCGGTTTTGCGTCAATCAATCCCATCACTGCGCCATCAAATTACCTCAAAAAACATCATTTAGGGATGGAAGTCAGGGGGAATCCTGAGGTGATTACATCAACGATTCAGCCAGGAAGATTTTGAAGGTTCAGAAGAAATCAGTTTCAGGCTCTTGATCGCTCCATATAAAACTCCAATGAAATAAATATTCCGTTTATATCGAGGCGGAGCGCCGGCTTTATATAACAAGGCCTGAGGGAAAACTCATGCAGTGGTGGAAAAAGGGTTGACAAATTTAGGCGGCAGGTGCAAATTGGAATATATGTTCCATCGTATGAATATCTGGAATAAAAATCTCGATATCAAGGATTCGGAACAACACTGAGGCGAAATAGCGGAATGGGGACTGCGGCCTTTGCGGACGCACAGAAAATGACCACAATACGCGTTGCGCCGACGTGATTCAAACCGGAACCAACAATAAAAAAGTGAGTGCAACGGGTACTCGAAATCAAAGAGGATAATTATAAGATGAAAAAGTTAGCCCTGAGTGTCTTGGCGTCAGCCATGTTTGCCGGCTCCGTTGCGGCCGCTGATCTTAAAATTGGCGTATCCATGGCCGTATTCGATGATAACTTCCTGACCGCTTTGCGTAACGGCATTGAAACCGCCGCTAAGGATAAGAGCGTAGATGTACAGATTGAGGACGGTAAGAACGAAGTCGGAACGCAACTCAATCAGATTCAGAATTTCATTGCGTCGGGCGTGGACGCCATCATCGTCAACCCTGTCGATACCGACGCCACCGTGTCCATAAGCAGCGACGCGGAAGCCGCCGGCATTCCCCTCATTTATGTCAACCGTCAACCTATCAACGTTAACCAGCTTCCGGACAACCAGGCGTTTGTCGCTTCCAACGAGGAAGTGTCCGGCACCTTGCAGACGGAAGAAGTGTGTCGTCTGTTGGGCGGCAAAGGCAACGTGGTGGTCATGATGGGAGAACTTTCCAACCAGGCCGCTATCCAGCGCACCAAAGATATTCATGACGTGATCAAGCGCAAGGAGTGCTCCGGCATGAAAGTCGTCGCGGAGCAGACGGCGGAGTGGTCCCGCCTGAAAGGCAACGACCTGATGACCAACTGGCTATCCGCCGGGCTGGAGTTCGACGCGGTCATCTCCAACAACGATGAAATGGCGATCGGCGCCATCCAGGCGCTGAAAGCGTCGGGGCGTAAGATGGACTCCGTCGTGGTCGCCGGCATTGACGCGACCCCTGACGCCTTGGCCGCCATGAAATCCGGCGATCTGGACGTCACGGTTTTCCAGAGCGCCAAAGGCCAGGGCGCGGGCGCGGTTGACGCCGCCGTTCGTCTCGCCAAAGGTGAAAATGTAGATCAAAAAGTCTGGGTGCCTTTTGAGCTGGTGACGCCGGCCAATCTGGATAAATACCTGAGCAAGTAAGACGAGTTTCCACCTTTGGCAATGCGGAGGGATTGCGTTATGAGTAGCGCATCAGTAGTGGAGGCGGTGTCTGTGAACAGCGCAATTCCCCAAAATCGCAATTACGAATACGTGCTCGAAGTGGCCAATGTCCGCAAGGAGTTCCCCGGCGTGGTGGCTCTGGACAATGTATCCCTCAGGATTCGTCCCGGGACGGTGCATGCGTTGATGGGGGAGAACGGGGCGGGCAAGTCGACCTTGATGAAGATCATCGCCGGCATTTATCAGCCCGACAAAGGACAAGTGTTGCTGCGCGGCGAACCGGTGCGGCTGGAAAAGCCCCTCGACGCACAGGAAGCCGGCATCGCCATGATTCATCAGGAGCTGTTGCTGATGAATCCCATGACCGTGGCGGAAAATATCTGGATTCGCCGCGAACCTAAGGGGCGATTCGGACTGATTGATCATGACGAGATGCGTCGCCGCACTCAGGAATTGTTCGACCGCCTCAATATCAATCTCGATCCGGAAGCGGAAATCAGTGAGCTATCGGTGGCCAGCCGGCAGATGGTGGAAATCGCCAAAGCGGTGTCCTTCAACTCAGACGTGCTGATCATGGACGAACCAACGTCGGCGATCACCGAAACCGAAGTCGCCCACCTTTTTGACATTATTCGCGACCTGCGCGCCAAGGGCATTGGCATCGTTTACATCACGCACAAGATGAATGAGCTGTTCGAAATCGCCGATGAGTTTTCGGTGTTTCGCGATGGCCAGTACATCGGTACGCACCTGTCTTCCAACGTCACCCGCGACGACATCATTCGTATGATGGTGGGACGGGAGGTATCGCAGATGTTCCCGAAAGAAGAGGTGGCGCTGGGCGATGTGGTGCTGTCCGTGAAAAACCTGAGCCGGGAAGGCGTATTCCGTAACGTGTCCTTTGATGTGCGCGCTGGCGAGATTGTCGGGTTTGCCGGGCTGGTCGGCTCCGGTCGCTCCAACGTCGCCGAAGCCTTGTTCGGCGTCGCCCCCGCCGACGGTGGGGCGATTCAGATCAACGGCGAATTCGTGCAGATCAAATCTCCCAACGAAGCGATTCAGCATGGCATGGCGTTTCTCACGGAAGACCGTAAGGAGACGGGCTGCTTTCTGCCTTTAACCATTCAGGAAAACATTCAGTCGGCGGTGTTGCATCAAAACTTCGTCAAGAAAGGCTTCGTGGCGGAAGCGGAGCTGGCGAAAGAGGCGGTGGAGATCTGCAATAAGTTGCGGGTGAAAACGCCCGGCATGGACGAAGTGATCGAGAACCTGTCAGGGGGCAATCAGCAGAAGGTGCTGATCGGCCGCTGGCTGTTGACCCACCCGAAAATTCTGATTCTGGATGAGCCTACGAGGGGCATCGATGTCGGCGCCAAAGCGGAAATACACAGCCTGATCACCCAGCTGGCCCACAAGGGCGTGGCGGTGGTGATGATTTCCTCTGAACTGCCGGAGATTCTCGGTATGAGCGATCGGGTCGTGGTTATGCATGAAGGGCGCGTCACCGGCATTCTGGACCGGGCGGAAGCGGATCAAGTGAAGATTATGGATCTGGCGGCGCAGTAAACCGTCAGTGACTAATATTGAGAGAGGTTGAAATGGCAACGACAACAACGAGTGGTCCCATGTCGACGGATAACGGACGCCTGACTCCCGCGTCAAAGAAACGCATGCCCCCTGAGCTGAGCATTTTGATGGTGCTTTTCGGCATCGCCGCTTTGTTTGAGGTGCTCGGCTGGTTCATTGTCGGGCAGAGCTTTCTGGCCAACATGAGCCGTCTGCAGATTATTATTCTCCAGGTGTCGGTGATCGGCATCATCGCCGTCGGCGTCACCCAGGTTATTATCACTGGCGGCATTGATCTGTCCTCCGGTTCGGTGGTGGCGATGACCGCCATGATCGCGGCGACCTTCGCCCAGGACAGCAACTGGCCCAAGATTATTTATCCCGCGCTGGTGGATATGCCGTTTGTCGTGCCGTTGGCGGCGGGACTGTTGATTGGCGCGCTGGCCGGCTTCATCAATGGCTGGCTGATCACCAAAACCAAGATACCTCCTTTCATCGCCACTTTGGGCATGATGGTGTCCGCCCGCGGCATTGCGCGCTGGTATACCGACGGCAGCCCGGTTTCCGGTTTCACCGAAAGCTTCACCATGCTTGGCAGTGGTCTGGGACGCTGGGCGCCGGTAGTCGTGTTTCTTCTGGTGGCGGCGTTTTTCCATGTCATCATGCGCTACACCCGCTTCGGCAAGTTCACCTACGCAATCGGCGCCAACCCTCAGGCGGCGCGGGTTTCCGGCATCAATATCGATGCGCATCTGATCAAGGTCTATATGATCGCAGGCTTGTTGGCCGGACTGGCGGCGATGGTGGCGATCGCCCGCATCAAGACCGCACAGGCGGGCATGGGATTGATGTACGAACTGGACGCCATCGCGGCGGCGGTAATCGGCGGCGTGTCGCTGTCTGGCGGACGCGGCCGCATCACCGGCACGGTTATCGGAGCGTTGATTCTCGGCGTCATGCTGTCCGGCTTCACCTTCCTGCGAGTGGACGCCTACTACCAGGACATCATCAAAGGCGCGATTATCGTCTGCGCGGTGGTGGTGGATCAGCACCGGCAGAACAAGCGTAAGAAGACCAGCTGACGCTGCGCTGCGATTCACGGTGACTCACCCAAAGAAAAAGCCCGGCGCGAATTGCGGTCGGGCTTTTTCTTATGGGGGCTGGCGAACTTAGATGTTTTCCCGAATGTGCAGCTCCGGCGCCAGCAAGACCGGCGCAAAGCGGGGTTCGCCCTTGTCGTTGAAAGCGCGCACGAACAGGGCGATGGCTTCGGCGGCCAGCCGTTCCACCGGGGTGGCGATCACCATGTCCACCAGCCCCTCATTTAAGGCGTCTCGCGTGCTGGGCGTCAGCTCATTGCAGATAACAATCAGCTTCCTGTCAGCGGCTTCGCTACGCAGCGCGGAGATCATCCCCGCCATGCCGCCGCCGGCGCTGTACAGGGCCGTCAGATCAGGATGCGACGCCAGCAATTGAGCGGTGGCTTCGGCAGCGAGGCGGTCGTCGTCGAGATTGAGAATCGGATCAAGCAGACGGAAGCTGCGGCCCAGCTCGCGAAAGTAGCTGATGAAACTGATCTCGGAAATTTCCTGGTTCAGGTAGCGGTGACTGCCAAGGAGAATTCCGACTTCTCCTTCTGTTTTCGCCAGTCTGGAAATCGCCCAGGCGGCGCTGCGTCCGGCTTTGCGACTGTCGAGGCCGAGATGTCCGGCGCAGGCCTGGGTTGAGAGTTGCGACAGCAAGGTAATGACCGGTATGCCCTGGTTGGCCAGTTGCTCGATCACTTGATTGATGGAGTGATGATCCAGCGCCACCAACGCGATAGCGTCTGAGGTTTCCGCCGCTTGTTGCAGTTGACTTGAGATATAGGCGGGAGAGACCTCGTCCATGAAAATCAGCTGCGTCTGGATCTGGTAATCGCGTTGTCGCGAGGCGGCGTTGACCAGCGCAACGCCCAATGTTTGATAAAAAGCTTCGGCGCTGCGCTGTAACAGCAGCGCGATGGTTTTGTGGGGCTTGGATTCCTGAAAGCGTTTCTTTAGTAATCCGGATGCGTGATAGCCAATGTCCTCAGCCGCCAGCAACACCCGTTGCGCCGTCGCTTCGCGCACCTTGGAGCGATTATTCAACACGCGGTCCACCGTGGCCGGGCTGACCCCCGCCGCCTGAGCGAGATCGGTGATCGTCGGGCGTTTTGACATAACGACGACCCGGCTCAATCCGCCTTCAACGCCACATAGCGGCCAGTAAAGCGCACCGCCGTTTCGCCGCCCGCAAGAATCTCCGCCACCAGCTCCCGACGGGCTTTGCCCCGTTGTTGATAGGCGTTGATAAATTCCTCCACTTGCCGGGGCTCGGCAAAGGCGCAGCGCACCGTCAGGCGCTTGTCGCGCAACGGCTTCAGAAACTGAATCTGGCTGTCCTGAATAACGATGTCCCCTTTGAGATCGTGAGACTTCAAGGTCAGAGTCAGCAGTCCCCAGCCGGACAACACGCACATGGAATACAGACTGCCGCCGAACGCCGTCGCTTTGTCGTTGATGTTATTCGCCAGCGGCGCCGACAAGGCCAGCGCCTGCCCGTCATATTGATCGACGCGTAACGCCATCGCACGGGTAAGGGGAATCTCATCATCAAAAATACGCTGCAATTGCGCAGCTAAAGACGCGTCATTCATAGCTTTTCCTTGGCGTAGATGGGTATATGCTAGGGGGTATTATAATCAGAGGACGCTGGCGGGAACCTATCCGTTCGTCGTGGATGAAGGTAATTGCTATCTATTACTCACAACCGGAGCGGTGGGCGTAATTCAGATACGTCGTAACTCAGCTACTCTTTCGGCTATAACCCTTCTTCCCGCACTTCTTCACTGACAAGTCTATACTGTCCCTCTCGGGATTCTCTCAGGTATTGCTCAATTTTCCCCTCTGCATGCAGTTGTTGCAGGCCCGTGTTGAAGCGCTTCAGACGTTCCAGGCTTTCCGGTTTTTCCATGGAGAACAGAAGATGCATGGTGGTGAGTGGTTTAAGCGGGTGCGGGTGGTGGGTTATGCGTCTGGCCTGTTCCGCTGGAAACAGGTCGCGAAGCTCGGCGTAACCTGCTTCCACGTCAGAGGGAAAGATGTCGAGGCGGCCCGCCAGCATTTTTCGCCAGTTCAGCTCGTCGGAGTGTACCCACTCAATCTCAAACAGCCCGTCCTTTGAGGCGTTCACAAAGTCGTCACCATAGTTGTAGCTGTTGGTGCCGCCGACTTTCAGGGAGCGTAAGTCGCTTAAATCTCTCCACTCAAACGTCTTGGTTTTGAGGTGAAAAAACACATAGCCGTATCTGCCGATGGAATCGCTGTAGTAATGATGGGCTTCCCGTTCTGGCTTATGGCTCCAGGGAAAGGAGGCGTCCGCCAGCCCCTCTTCGGACATCAGCAGCGTGCGTTTCCAGGGAAAGAACTGGAACACGACTTCATCTCCCGCCGCTTCGAACGCCTCTTTGACGATGCGCGCGGTGACGCCATAGTGCTTCAACTGAGGCGACACATAAGGAGGCCAGTCGCCGGTGGCCACGGTCAGCGTTTCTGAGGCGACGGGAGGAGCGATAAGGAAAAAGCTGAATAACACGGCGAAAGCGGAGCGGAATGGGCGGACGATAGACGAGGACATAAACATGCACCTGCGACGTTAGAGCTGTCTTAATAATTATAGGCGCTCTTGGCGGGATTACATTTCCTTACGCAATAATGAAAGGCGTTACCCGGTTTCGTGCACTTTCCCACTGATTACGATCCCCTGCGCGAGGAAGGTTATTCACTGCTGATCTCCTTTCATGGACTGGGCGAATGCGGCGACGCCACCGTCAATAACGGCGATGGGACTTACTCTCTGAATATGCAGATTCTGAACAAAGTGGCGGGAGCCGGGGTTCCCAAAATGATTCGGGATGGCGTGTGGGAGACTTCGTCGCCCATGATCGTGCTGGCGCCGCAGCTTCCAGCTGGCGCGCAGAAAAAGCGGAAAAAGCGGAAAAACAAAGCAGTAACAACAAAAAAGAAGAGGACCGGCGATGGCTCCGGTCCTCTGAACGCGCACATGCGCGGGGGTGGTTAGGGAATATCAGGCGGCGACAACATCGGCGCGCAATTGCTTGGCCGCGTTCACCATGTTTTGCAGCGCCGGGCGTACTTCCTCCCAGTTGCGGGTTTTCAGGCCGCAGTCCGGGTTCACCCACAGGCGGTGGGCGGGAATGCGCTCCGCAGCTTTACGCATCAGCTGCACGATGTGCGTCTCGCTCGGGATGTTCGGCGAGTGGATGTCATACACGCCGGGGCCGATTTCGTTCGGATACTTGAAGTTATCGAAGGCGTCCAGCAGCTCCATGTCGGAACGGGAAGTCTCAATGGTGATAACGTCCGCGTCCATGCCGGCGATGGCTTCGATAATGTCGTTAAATTCGGAATAGCACATATGAGTATGAATCTGGGTTTCATCCGCGACGCCATTGGCGGCGATGCGGAAGGAACTGACCGCCCATTGCAGATATTCCCGCCACTGTGCGCGTCGCAGCGGCAAGCCTTCCCGTAACGCCGCTTCATCGATCTGAATGATGCGAACGCCGGCGCGCTCCAGATCCTGCACCTCGGCGCGGATGGCCAGCGCCAGTTGATAGCAGGTAAGGGCGCGGGGCTGATCGTCCCGTACGAAAGACCAGTTCAAGATAGTCACAGGCCCCGTCAACATGCCTTTCATTGGGCGGTCGGTAAGAGACTGCGCATACTTGATCCATTCCACGGTCATCGCCTGCGGACGGCTGATATCGCCGAAAATAATCGGCGGTTTGACGCAACGGGAGCCGTAGGATTGCACCCAGCCGAACTGACTGAAGACATAGCCGTCCAACTGCTCGCCGAAATATTCCACCATGTCGTTGCGTTCCGCTTCGCCATGCACCAGCACGTCCAGGCCCAGGTTTTCCTGTTCTCTCACGCAACGCTCAATTTCCTGTTGCATCAGCGTGCGGTATTCGTTGTCCTGCAGCTCGCCCTGACGGTAACGGCGGCGCGCATTGCGAATGTCCGCAGTCTGTGGAAACGATCCGATGGTGGTGGTCGGGAAAGCCGGTAATTGCAGTCTTTGCGCCTGCCTGGCGGCGCGGGTTTGATAGTCGCTGCGACGATCGCCCATTTCCGCTGTGATCGCTTCCACCGCTTCTTTCACCGCCGGATTATGAACGCGGGGAGAGTGTTTGCGGCTGCTCACGCAGTCCTGATTTTCTTTCAATGCGTCCGCCACGGTGTTGCGGCCTTCGCTGAGCGCCGTCGCCAGGATCTTCACTTCATCCAGCTTCTGCAGGGCGAACGCCAGCCAGGATTTGATCTCCGCATCCATCTTCTCTTCGCTGTCCAGATCCACTGGCGAGTGCAGCAGTGAGCAGGACGGCGCCAGCCACAGACGCGATTGCAGTTTGTCGTAAACCGGTTGCAGCCAGTCCAGAGTCTGATTGAGGTCGGTCTTCCAGATATTGCGTCCGTTAACGACGCCCAGAGACAACACTTTATGGCTCGGCAGCCAGTCGATCAGCTTACCGATTTCCGCGCGCCCATTGATGGCGTCCACATGTAAACCGCCTACCGGGAGTTCGCAGGCCAGTTGCAGGTTGTCCTGCAGTTGTCCGAAATAAGTGGCCAGCAACAGTTTGGCTTTGCTGGACTTCAGGGTGTGATAGGCGAGGTTGAGCGCATATTTCCACTCGGCGTCCAGCTCAGTGACCAGAATGGGCTCGTCGATCTGCACCCATTCCACGCCCTGGTTCGCCAGTACGTCCAGCAACGCGGCGTAGACCGGCAACAGGCGCTCCAGCAGATCGAGTTTATTAGAGCTGTCTTTGCTCTTGCCCAGCCACAGATAGGTCACGGGACCGATAATGACCGGCTTGATGGTCGCGCCGGTTTGCTTTGCTTCCGCAATTTCCGCCAGCAAACGCGACGGATTGAGAGAGAATGCGGTGTCCGCAGTGAATTCCGGCACGATATAGTGATAGTTGGTGTCGAACCACTTGGTCATTTCGCCGGCGTGAACGCAATGGCAGTCGCTGTCTTGCGCTGAACGACCGCGGGCGACCCGAAAATAATTATCAAGTTCGCCGCCTTGCAGACGACTGACCCGTTCGGGGATGACCCCGAGCGTGAAGCTCATATCCAAAACCTGGTCGTAGAAGGAAAAGTCGCCCACCGGAGTCAGGTCCAGTTGGGATTGGTTACGCCAATGGCGCTGCCGCAGCTCCGCGCCGACGTTTAGCAGCTCCTCCTGGGAAATGCGTCCTTTCCAATAGTCTTCCTGAGCGAATTTCAATTCCCGTTTTGCGCCAATGCGGGGGAACCCCAGGTTGTGAGTGGTAATCATGTCGTGCCTCCTATGTCGATGACGTCATCATAGAAGGTCGGAATTATGAAAAATAATGTTAATATTTCATCTATCTATTAAATAAATTCATGAGTCGCCAATATGCTGGAACGCAATCATCTCGCCATCCTGCGGGAGGTAGATCGTTTAGGATCGCTGACCGCCGCCGCGGAAAGCCTGTGCCTGACGCAATCCGCCCTGAGTCATGCGGTGAAAAAACTGGAGCAGCAAATCGGCGCGGCGGTGTGGACCAAGGAAGGTCGCAATCTGCGCTTTACCCAGGCTGGAGAGTATCTGCTGGCGCTGGCCAAACGCCTGTTGCCGCAATTCGAGCACGCGGAGCTGGTGATGAGCCAGTTCTCCCAGGGGCAGCGAGGCGCTTTGCGCATCGGTATGGAATGCCATCCCTGTTATCAATGGTTGCTGAAAGTGGTGTCGCCCTACCTGCAGCGCTGGCCGGATGTGGATGTGGACGTGAAGCAGAAGTTTCAGTTTGGCGGCATCGGGGCGTTGATGGGGTATGAAATCGACGTGCTGGTGACGCCGGACCCGGTGCGCAAGGACGGGTTGTCCTTTCAGCCTGTGTTTGATTACGAGCAGGTGCTGGTAGTGGGCGAGAACCATCCACTGGCGCAGGCGCCGTTCGTCGAGCCTGTCCATTTACTTCAGGAAACCCTGATTTCCTATCCTGTGGACATCGACCGCCTGGATATCTACAACCAGTTCTTACTGCCGGCCAACTGTAACCCCCGGCAGCACAAGACCATTGAGACCACTGACATCATGCTGCAAATGGTGGCGGCGGGACGGGGGGTGGCGGCTTTGCCGAAGTGGCTGGTGGCGGAGTATGCGCAGAAGATGCCAGTGCGTCCGGTGCGACTGGGGCCGCAGGGCATCGCCAAACAGATTTTTCTCGGCGTGCGCGAGGAGGACGCCGGCACGGACTACTTGGCGTCCTTCGTCGCCATGGCGCGCGACGCCGAATGGAAGGGCTAGCGGTCGTCTGCTTAAACGCTCTGCTGGAGCGTTCAGGTGTCCTCGCGTCCAAAGGGGCGCCGGGTGGGGAAGGTGGACGTTTGTTTCTGCTCCGCGCCGGTGTCTGCGATATTGCGCTGAATATAGCGGCTGTATCGCTGCGCCAGCGGCGCGGCGGTGACGCCATGTAACAACACGCTGAGCAGGATGGTCAGCACGGCGACGCTGAAAAGCTGATCTCTCCCCGGCGCATGATCTTCCTGCATGACCAGCAGCACGTAGAGCAGGGAGGCCAGTCCCCGTGGCCCAAACCAGCCCAGAAACAGTTTGCTGGTGAACTGTAACTGGGTGCCAGTCAGGCTGACAATGACAGGGACAATGCGAATGACCGTCAGGCTCAGCAGCGCATAGAAAAAGTGCGTCCAGGTAAGGTCTGGCAAGGCATGGGGAATCATGATGGCGCCGAACAGCAGGAAGTTGATCAGGCTTAACAACTGTCCTTCGGTTTCCGCAAAGCGATGCAACGGCGCGCAGAAAACGTGAGTGCGCGTGCCTACCGCCGCGCCGGCGCAGAAGGCGGCGATAAAGCCGTTGCCGCCGCACAGCTCCGCCAGACCGTATGACGCCATGGCGATGGCGAGCAGGCCCAGGCGTTGATAAGTAGGGCTGACCCAGAGCCGCTGCACGCCGGTGTCCAGGACGCGTCCCGCGATCAGTCCGACTGCGACGCCGAACACCGGACCCAGCAACAGTTGCATCGCCGCCAGTTCCAGCCAATGACTTGCGCTGTGGTTTTCGCCAATCAGCCAGGACAGGCCGATGATCAGCAAAGGCAGCGCCATGCCGTCATTGAGTCCGCTTTCCACATTGAACGCTTGACGGATGCGCACCGGTACGCGTTTGTTATTGATGACCGCCTGCCCCAATGCCGCGTCCGTCGGCGCCAGAATCACCGCCAGGGTGAAAGCCCCCGCCCACCCCAGCTCGGGAAACATCGGGTAGGCGATCAATGCGCCGAGGCCAATACACAACGGCAACCCGAGGCCGAGCAGACGCAGTGGAATATTGTGCCCTTCCTTGAGCTGGCGCAGATTGATGCGCGACGCGTCGGTAAACAGCACCCATACCAGGGTAACCTCCGCCAACCAGTGCGCCAGACTCCACTCGGGATCAGCGGCGAGCAGGCCCAGACCGCGATCGCTGAGCAGCAATCCAGCCAAAGTGAAAAACAAGGGCGCGGTCATGGGCCCCTGCTGGGACCAACGAGAAATAAGCGCGAAGGCAATCACCGCAGCGCCAAACAGCAGGAGCGTCAATTCAAAGTTCATGGATGCTTAGTCATATCCGCCAGAGCGGACCAAAGATGAAAGTTTGCGGCTTCATGTCTTTTATTTTGTACCGACGTCAGTGTTCTTCGGAACTATTAAGTGGCCATGAAATAGGTCGCTTGTGAAAATGACAAGATAATTATTTTAAAATCAATTGATTATTTTTTGGTGAGTCGTAGCTAAGGAGCCTCTGAAAAACGTCGGCGAGGCCGCCAGTGCAAGGAAAAAGTCGGCGAAAAAGCGCAGTTTATCGTGAATAAATGAGCATTTTGAGCCGACTTTTGACGCAGTAATAGCAACGCAGGTAGTTTGTCAGAGGTTCCCTAAACCTTACAGAGAGATGTTTTACTTTATAACATGAATATTGCTCGATAACTTATGTAATGTTATTGTGCGATATAAGTGTTACTGATAGAGTGTTCCTGGTATGGTTCCAGACAGCTTGCTCATAGAAGCCAAAAAGTATTTGCAGGGTATCCTTGGTAGTGATGCTTGTAGTGATGATTGGGCAAAGCCTTGGGCAGAAGCCAGCCAACTGCCTTTTTTTCTGCAGACCGCTTACTACTACTTTCATGCCACGCTTTTCGGACAGCCTTGGCTGCTGATGCTGGCCCGTTCTCCGGAGGGGGAAACTCCTGCAGTGGTACGTAAGCACTGGCAGGTGGTTAGCAAACTATACAATGGCGATGTGATCTACATGATTGCAGCAGTCAGTTCTTATAATCGCAAACGGTTGATAGAACATGGGGTACCGTTTCTGGTGCCGGGCAACCAACTTTTCCTACCCGCACTGGGTGTGGATTTACGAGAGTATTTCAGGCCCGGTAGAAAGGCCGAGGTAACTCATCTTAGCGCTCCGGCACAGGTGGTGGTGCTACGAGAGATCCTGAATCATGACTGCTCCGGCATGCCAGCTAAGGATTTAGCCCAAATGTTGGGCTATAGTGCCATGACAATTACTCGAGCTGTTAATGAGCTGACTAATTGTCAATTAGCCATGGCAGAGAAAGTGGGGCGCGAAAAACACCTGAGTTTTCCATATGGTGGCCGTTCTTTATGGGAAGCTGCACAGTCTGTATTGCAAAGCCCAGTGACGAAACGTGTCTGGGTAAGCCAGCTAAGCCACAAATCATTAAACGTGAATTTAATGGGACGTATGACTGGCGAATCTGCCCTGGCTCATTACACGGATTTAGCCGATACCCATGCCAGTCAGTGGGCCATTACCTCTGATACATGGTCTGCCCTGACTAAAAGCAAGGATGTGCAGATATTGGCAAGCCAGCCCTCTGATGAAACTAGTCATTTGCGCAAAGATCGGGAAGTTATAGAACTGGAGCTGTGGGCGTACAATCCAGATGTTATTACGAGTAACAAATCTTGGGTTGACCCGCTTTCTCTCTGGCTGAGCTTTGAAGCAAACACTGATGATCGAATAGAAATAGCGCGTGAATCTTTATTGGAACAAGTATGGAGCACATTGTCATGGTAAAAGGCCTCGATATATTCAGGGATCACTTTAAGGACTTTCAAGGCAGCTACATCTTGATTGGAGGCGTCGCGTGTTATCTCTGCGTAAACCGCTGAAGGTTGCCACCCATTCCACGTGAAGCCTGCCACCCGGACCGGAGCAAGGCTGCCACCCATCGGAGCGTAGCGACGCGGGGTTTCTCTTCTTACTCCAAAGTCTCGGCGCCCGTCAACTTTGCCTGCTGTTTCCGCATGGACTCGCCCCTGAGATTGATCTTGTAGGCGTTGTGAACCAGACGATCCAGAATGGCATCTGCGAGGGTCGCGTCACCGATCAGTCCGTGCCATTCCTCAATGGGTAATTGGCTAGTGGCGATGGTGGAGCGCCCTCCGTGCCGGTCTTCCAGAACCTCCAGCAAGTCTCTTCGGTTCTCCGCGCTCAGCTTCATCAGCCCCCAGTCATCCAGGATCAGCACGTCAACCTTGGCGAGGCTGGTCAGGAGTTTCGAGTATTGGCCGTCGCCTTTGGCAATGATCAGCTCCCGCAACAGTCGGGTCAGGCGCACATACTGTGCGGTGTAGCCTTCCCGGCAGGCCTTATGCGCCAGGGCGCAGGCCAACCAGGTTTTGCCGACCCCGGTGGGGCCGGTGATGAGCACGTTCAGGCGCTCCTTTACCCACTGGCATCCAGCCAGTGACTGGACCAGTCCTTTATCCAGGCCTCGTGAGTTCCGGTAATCCAGGTCTTCGAGGATGGCGGCGTGTCGCAGCTTGGCCCGGCGCAACCGGCTGCTCATGCGCTGGTTGTCCCGCTCGGTCATTTCCCGGTCGACCAGCAATCCAAGGCGCTCCTCGAAGCTCAGGTCGCTGATGTCGGGGGTGGCCGACTGATCCTCCAGGGCGGCGGCCATGCCGGTTAACTTGAGAGCGTGGAGTTTATCCAGTGTGGGATGTTTCAGCATGTCAGGTTCCTTTAGTGGTAGTAGGCGGGACCGCGGATGTTGTCGTGGGTGTCGGGCAGGGCCAGCTCCTGCTGCTCTTCCAGAGGTTGCTGATCCAGGCGATGCTTGAGGATGGACTCAATGCTCTTGTAGCGGTAGCTACCCAGCGTGAGCGCCCGTTGGCAGGCGGCTTCGAGCCGTGTCTCCCCATAGCTCCGCCCCAACCGGAGAATGCCCAGGCAGGAGCGGTAAGCCTGCTGTGGGTGTTTGCGGGCGCCCAATGCGGTGCGGATAAGCTTCTCCGTCGCCAGCCCGGTCTTGGCCGCCCAGGCGATTAGCCGCTCCGCAGACCACTCACCGGCTTGGCGATGGGACTCTGGCATGTGAGCGGCGATGGTGCTATGCCGGCCCTTCTGATCCGAACGCCGATGGCTGGCGATCCGGTTGCCTCGGTAGAAGCATTTGATGGTGTTGTGGGTCATCCTGACCTCCACCTCTTTCTTGATCAGGGTGTAAGGCGCCGAGTAGTAATGCCCGTCGATGGCGATGTGGTAGTCGATGTGTACCCGGGCTTTCCTCCACTCAGCGTAGACATACGGCTCTGCGGGTAGCGGTTGTAGAACCGGTTTGTCCAGCTGTTTGAAGTGATCGAGCCGGCAGCCGGGCAACTTACGGAAGGGGCGGTTGTTGAGCGTCTCCAGTAGCTCACGAATGGTGGCGTTGAGTTGCCCCAGGGAGAAGTGCTGACGGTGGCGCAGGGCCGCCAGGATCCAACGCTCGACGATCAATACGCCGCCTTCCACCTTGGCCTTGTCGCGGGGCTTACGAACCCTTGTCGGGACAATGGCGACGCCATAATGGGCGGCCATGTCCTGATAGGTTGGGTTGAGATCCGGTTCGTAGCGGTGGGCCTTGCTGACACCGGAGCGAAGGTTGTCCGGAACCACCAGTTCCGGCGTCCCGCCCAAGAACTCGAAGGCCCGGATGTGGGAGCCAATCCAGTCTGGCAACGACTGGCTCCAGGTGGCTTCGGCATAGGTGTAATTGGATGCGCCCATCACCGCCACAAAAACCTGTGCTTCATGGATCTCACCGGTGGTGCGGTCAATAACGGGCACGGTGTGCCCGGCATAGTCCACAAACAGCTTCTCACCGGCCCGATGGTCCTGGCGCATCACCAAGTCCAGCTTGCCGCGCCAGATTCGGTAGTGCTCGCAGAACCAGCTGTATTGGTAGCCGTTCGGATTGGCTTCCCGGTACTCCTGCCAGAGCAGGAACAGGGTGACGTTCTTGCCCCGGAGTTCTTCGTGGATTCGCCGCCAGTCCGGAATACCCCGGGCCTGTGCTGGCAGGTCTGGCGGCGGCGGGAAGAGCAACTGCTCCAACTGGGCTCCACTCAGATTCTCTGGCAACGGCCAGCTAACATCCGCTTCGGCGGCCCGTCGGAGATACTCGCTTACGGTGGGGCGGCTGATGCCGCAGGCTTCTGCAACCTGCCGGTTGCTCAGCCCTCGCTCCCACTTGAGGCGAAGGACTTCTTTAATTTTACGCATGGATAACCTCTTCGCTGGCATCTGGCCCTCTCCGGATGAAAAGGGTCAAGAGTACCGTTAGTTATCCCGCGCCGGACGTTTTGATGGGTAATTCAGGCAGCGTGCCGGGGTGGCAGCTTTACCGTGGAATCAGTGGCAGCTTTGCCGTGGAATGGGTGGCAGGCTTCGTCTGGAATCAGTGGCAACCTTGGTCTGGAATACGCATTATCTCCTTATGGAAGACGCTGGTTTGGATTTCAGAGCTACCAAAGATTTGGATATTGTGTTGTGTGCGGAAGCTCTAGACTCGACATTCATAGCTCATTTCTGGACTTTTATCAAAGCCGGAGGCTACCAAAATCAGCAGAAAAGTACCGGGGATAAACAGTTCTATCGGTTCGATAGACCTACTGCTGATGGGTACCCTTTTATGCTGGAGCTATTCTCCAGAGCACCGGATCAATTGGACATATCAGATGATGCACATTTAACCCCCATACCCGCTGATGAGGAAATATCGAGTCTGTCAGCCATTTTATTGGATGATGATTACTATCAATGTATTCAGAAGGGTAAAAGCTTTATTAGTGATGTGCCAGTATTGGGAGCAGAGTTTATTTTGCCGTTTAAGGCCAAGGCGTGGCTTGATCTGACCCAGCGCAAACATGAAGGGCAGTCGGTAGACAGCAAGGTCATTAAAAAACATCGCAATGATGTTTTTCGTTTGTCGGTTTTGCTTGCTCCCGCTCAGAGAGTTGAGCTGCCTGAATCCATCATGCAGGATATGGAGGAGTTCCTCTTAGCCATGAATAATGAAGAAGGGATAAGACTGAAAGACTTTGGAGTTCCTAGTAGCCTTGAAGACACATTAAGAAATCTACGTACTATTTACCAGCTAAAGACTTCGTAGTTTAAGTAGCAAAATAAAAATTTTCTAATAAAATAGGCGACTTACGACCACTCAATCTGATCATATTTTGCACCGTGAAGTACGTCAATCATCTTAAGCCCGCTGAAATAAAGACTCTTACCGATGGATTTCGCTACAGCCCGAGCTCCCGCTTCCGTATTCGCTGTCACGCCATACTGCTCAGCAATAAGGGGTATAAAATCGATAAAATTGCCGACATTATCGACTTCCACCGCAACACCATTTCGATCTGGATTGAGCAGTGGGAAAGCATGGGAATATGCGGCCTCATTAGCGACGCCTCCCCGGGAAGACCGCCCATTTACACGGAGCAGGAACAAGAAAAGGTTTGTAAGTGGATTGACGAGCAGCCCCAACAACTACGAGACGTCCAGATACGTCTGGAGAAAGAAACTGGAAAAAGCGCTAGTCTGGAGACCGTTAAACGGAACTTAAAAAAAATCAAAGTATAGCTTCAAGCGATTCCGCTTTTCGCTGCGCGCGCTTCGGGATGAAGTCGCCTTCCGCCAGTTTCAGGGCGTTGTGAAAGATCTTCAATCCTGGGAGGATGCAGGCGAAATCGAGCTTTACTACTTTGATGAATCAGGCTTCAGTCAGCGTTCCAACTTACCTTATGGCTGGAGCCCTGTGGGGAAGCCGACGCAAATGAAATCCTATCCACACAATAAGAGACTGAACGTTCTGGGGTTTATGAGTCGCCGCCAGAAGCTGATATTCCATGCCACAGAGGAGCGGGTGGACTCCGCCAAAGTCGTAGCGCTTTTTAATAAGCTGGCGGAGAGCAAAGATCCGCTTAAGCCAGCCGTGGTGCTTCTGGACAACGCCTCCATACATCGCTCTGCGGAGTTTCGCCGACATAGGTTGGATTGGATAGATAAAGGCATCTGGCCGATCTATTTGCCGAAATATTCACCGGAGCTAAACCTGATAGAGATCTTGTGGCGAAAGGTGAAGTACAGCTGGCTGCCTTTGGATTCGTATGAGACTTTCGACAGGCTGAAAGAGTCAGTGAACGACATCCTGTCAAAGTTTGGACAGGAATATAAGATTAATTTCGTTTAGGTGCTTAGTAGGTTGCTTAGTTACTGTAATTGACCGATTAATCCGGCATCAAATGTGCGGCATAGAATGCCTACATTGGAGCCAGATTAATAAGATAATTATTGGGATATACCGCACCCATAGACAAACCTTTAACTTTGATGGAGCTCTACGTCTCCATCAATATGCGCTTTTGGTTGCCATTTCCACCTTATGAAGTCCCCACACGTTTTGTGTAGATTGTTACTTTTGATGCTTTGCCAAGGTTAGTTAAGTTATCACTACCTTCACCGAGCGTGGCTGAGATAGCCTCGCCCCTTTGCTATCAGCGACTAATGCACCAAGCCTGCTCTCCATTCGCTTAATCCATGCAACAAAGTTGTGCGGATTTGGCCGTTTTTCTGCGCTTATTTGGAAATTATAGTGCTCCCATCAATTATTCATATGAGGAGTCACTGATCATGTTTCGCAAATTAGTTTTAGCCGCATCCGTCGCTGTTTCATTTACTGCCGCTGTTGAAGCGAAAGAACCGCTGCAATTGAAGGTTTACAACGCTGACGGCAACAGCTTCAACGTTACTTCCACCGTCATTAGCGGTGAGACCGAAGCGGTGGTGGTGGACGCGGGATTCACTCGCGCTGACGCCTATCGCATCGCCGCCAATGTGCTGGACACCGGTAAAACGCTGAAAACTATTCTGGTCAGCAATGCTGATCCTGACTATTACTTTGGTGTGGAAGTGCTGAAGGAAATCTTTCCGGAAGCCGACGTTGTGGCGCCGCCTGCGGTGCTGGAACACATCAAGGCCAAACTGCCGTTCAAAGTGGAATTCTGGGGCCCGAAAATGGGCGCTAACGCACCGCGCAACCCGGTTGTCCCGGCGGCGTTGAAAGGTAACTTCATCACCGTGGACGGAGAGAAACTGGAAGTGCGCGGCATGCAGGGCGAGCTGGCGCACCGCCCATATGTGTGGGTACCTTCTTTGCGGGCGATTGTCGGCAATGTCGGCGTGCTGGCGGACATGCATGTGTGGATGGCGGATACGCAGAAGCAAAGCGAACGCGACGCCTGGGTTGCGCAACTGGACGAAATGAAAGCGCTGCACCCGGCTATCGTGGTGCCCGGACACATGCTGCCGGATTCCGATATGGACGTGAGCGCCATCGATTTTACCCGCACGTATCTGAAGCGCTTTGAAGAAGAAGCCAAGGATGCTAAAAACGCAGACGCCCTGATGCAGGCGATGGAGCAGGCGTATCCGAAGTTGGAAACCGGCATCGCTCTGGAAATCAGCGCGAAAGTAGAGAAAGGGGAGATGAAGTGGTAGAACTCGACTACTTTTACGATCCGCTCTGCGGGTGGTGCTACGGCGCAGCCCCGTTGATCAGCAAAGCGCGAGAGCTGATGCCGGTTAACCTGCGCGCTGGCGGTTTGATGATCGGCGCCAATCGACAACCGGTGAATGACGCGCTGCGCAATTATGTGATGCCCCATGACCAGCGGATTCACGCGCTGACAGGGCAGCCTTTTGGAGACGCCTACTTCAATGGCCTGTTGCGGGATCAGGAGGCGGTATTCGATTCGGAACCGCCGATCCGCGCGGTACTGGCGGCGGAAAGCCTGGGCGGCGACGCACTGGCGATGTTGCGCCGCCTGCAACAGGCGCATTATGTCGAAGGCGAGCGCATTGCTGATCTGGCGACCTTGACCCGGCTGGCGCAAAGCCTTGGCTTGGATGGCGAACGCTTCACCGCGCAGATGGCCGTCAACGCCAGCTCCACCGCCGCCCATATTCAGGCAGCGCGACGGGAGATGATGCGCCTGAGCCTGCGCGGCTATCCCTCACTGGCGCTGATTATCGACGGCTCCGTGGTTCCGGTGACTGTCGGCCCCTATCTCGGCAAACCCGACGCCTTCGCCGCACATCTGGGAGCATTGATAGGGAGCAAGGCGCAGAATGACGACACGGACGACGCGCCGTTTTGTACGCCTGACGGCTGTTCCTGAGACATTCATCTATCCGGGCAAGGACGCCCATCGCAACCATAACCAGACGTTTCGATTCCTATCCTGAATAGCGCACAACCGCTCTCAAGCGAGACGGGAAGCGATGGTTTGTATTGGTCTTAAAAGGAAGTTTCTGTGATGAAAAAATTAATAGCTGCGGGTTTGTTGAGCTGTCCGGCCCTGGGTTTTGCATTGGAAATCAGTGCGCCGATAGTGGGCAATGCGACCTTTTCCGATAACGATGTCGATGGGCGATTCGAGTCCATTTATTCCACCAGCTATCTCTATGTGCACTGGCGCAACGTTAATTACCTGAATCAACGCTATGCGCGGCGAGCGGTCATTGAGATAGATCTGAGCGAATTTCCAGACGACCGTCGTCTGGAGCAGGCATGGTTTGAGTTTGATCTGACTGGATACAGCAATAAGCCGAATGTGGCTTTTTGGGGCTACAGCGGCGACGGCGTGGTGGACTTATCCGATGCGGAAAGAGGAGAGGCGCTGATTGCGACTCAGGCCATTGATGGTACTGGAGACTGGCGGGTGGATCTGAGCCAGTATGCGCGCAAGTTGAAGGCTGAAGGGAAGCGCTATCTCGGCGTGAATATTCGCTCCACCAACGAGGGCAAAAGGGAGACCACCTACGACGATGAAATCACTTTTCCGGGATATCAGAGCAACAGTGATGTATTTAAAGGCGTTCGCTTCCTCATGAGTGATGAGCCCGGCGCGCCCTATACTCCCGACAATGTGTTGTTCCAGCATCATTTTGAATGGGGAATGCCTTCCCAGGATGAAGGCTTCCAGTTCAGAAGCAGCAACCGAGGCGGGCGTATGAACGTCGTCAATGGCCGTCTGCGGATGGATCAGACCAACTATTTTTCCACGCCAACGTCGAATGAGATGGATTGGACGGTGGATCTCAGCAATGCTTCGCAAGTCAGGTTGAGCTTTTATCAGGCTGAAACCAGTGATGAGGCCGCGATGCTTCCCGAGAGCTTTGCCGGTTCTGCGGAGGGGGATGGCGTCAGCATCAGCAACAATGGCGTGGATTGGTATCCGGTCGTCAATGCGGACCGTCTCGACCTCGGCGCTGCGGGCGGACGGGTTGAAGTCGATCTGGACGCACAGGTCGAGCGTATTCGCGCCACACTGGACTCGACCTTTGAATACGGTCCCGACTTCAAAATACGCTTCCAGCAATTTGGCGTCAGCAAATTTGGCTACGACGGCAGAGACTGGGGGGATTTGTTATTGACGGGCAGGCATGTCGGCGATGCAACGGACCTGGAAGCGGCGTTCGCTGCTCCGGTGGAAACGGTAGTCAACGCCGACACCGAGGTTAAATTTAATATCACTAATCTGGGCTCTTATAAGGCGGTGGGCGCTCGCGCCAAACTGACTTTACCGGTAAGCGCCCGCACCCTGTCCACACCTGCCGGATGCGAACGCGCAGGCGATCTGATCACTTGTTTCGCTGGCGAACTCGAACCGGGCGCGGAGAAAGAATTCGTATTGTCTTTCAAGCCCAGCCAGGAAGGGCGCTTGCCCATGTCGCTCACTGTGGGCGCGGCGACAAACGACCCTGTAGAGCAGAATAACGTTTCGAACCATGATATTCCTGTCCTGGCTGGACCTGCTCTCGTACCGGCGGATATTCAGTTGAATCCAAATTAAGCCCGCTTTTCAGGGTAAACAGGCCGATGGCGGCCTGTTTATATCTCGACTCTCTGATTAACCGTTTTTAAGTCCATTAAGCTTCATGATACTTGCGCGGCGCCGCTATAGGCGGGGTAGTCCGTATATCCCGCCGCATCGCCGCCAAACAAGGTAGATGGATCGGTGATGGCGTTCAGCTCCAGATTGTGTTGCAGGCGGTAGGGCAGGTCTGGATTCGCCAGGAACATGCGTCCAAAGGCGACATAATCGGCATGGCCTGCTTTGAGGATCGCGTTGGCTTTGTCGGCGTTGTAATTGCCCGCCACGATCACCGCGCCGCTGAAGACTTCCCGTAGATGGCGGCGGAAACTGTCCGGCACGGGTGGGGCGTCGTCCCAGTCCGCTTCCGCCAGATGGATGTACGCCATGCCCAGTTCGTCGAAGGTTTTCGCCGCCGTCAGGATGGCCGCAGGCGCTTCCGGATCGTCCATGCCTCTTTGAGTGATGAACGGCGATAAGCGGATGCCGACCCGATGTGCGCCGATGGCGTCGCACACAGTACGCGCCACCTCCTGCACGAAACGGATACGCTTGTCGAGGCTGCCGCCATAGTCGTCGTCGCGCTGATTGGCGGTGGCGCGCAGGAACTGGTCGATCAAATAACCATTGGCGCCGTGAATCTCCACGCCGTCAAATCCCGCCTCCATCGCGTTAAGCGCCGCCTGGCGGTAATCCCGAATAATCGCCTGGATGTCCGCCTGAGTGAGCGCGCGCGGGGTGGGGCAATCCAGCATCTCTCCTAAGCCGTCCTCGCCTACGATCCAGACTTTGGCGTCAGGGGCGATGGCGGAGGGCGCAACCGGCATGCCGTCTTCATGCAACGAAGCGTGCGACATTCTGCCGACATGCCAGAGCTGGCAAAAAATCCGTCCGCCGGCGGCGTGGACGGCGTCTGTGACTTTGCGCCAGCCGGCGATTTGTGCGTTGGTATAGATCCCGGGGGTGAAAGAGTAGCCTTTGCCCTGTGCCGAAATCTGCGTGGCCTCGCTGACGATCAATCCGGCTTGCGCCCGCTGGGCGTAATAGGTCGCCATGAGATCGCGAGGTGCGTCTTCAGGCTGGGCCGTGCGGGCGCGGGTCATCGGCGCCATGACAATGCGGTTGGCGATGTCCAGTGCGCCAATTACACCCGGGTTAAACAGTAATGGATAATGCATGGGAATACTCCGCTCAAGAGGGATAAGGGGTTTTGTCTTCGGCGAACAACAGTTCCAGCTTCAGTCCCTCTGGACCTTCCACAAAAACCTGATGTTCCCGTGAAGCGGGCACGGTGCGCTCGTTATAGGTCGCGCCGTGATGGCGTAAACGGGTTAAGAGTTGCTCGTAATCGGCGCCCGCCAGCGCGACATGATCAATGGCGCCGCGTCCTTCCAACGCGTTATCGCCAAGATAGGCGGCCTGCTCTTCGTCCGACGCATCCGCGCCGACCAAATGAACGATGGGACGGTCGTCGCTGTACAGCCAGGCGCCGGGAAAGCGGAAGCCGGGACGGTCGCCGTTCCTGAGTCCGATAACCTCTACGAGAAACGTCGTCATGGCCGTCAGGTCTTTGCTGCGAATCAGAACATGATTGATATACATGGGAGTCACTCTGTTGACGGATGCTGATGTCATGCAGCCTAATCCTTATAGAAAAAGTTTATAATCGCCGTAAATGTGTAATCTGTTTTCGTAAAAGCTGAATAATATGAGCAAGATTGACGACATTGAGCTGTTTGTCAGAGTGGTGCGCGCAGGCGGACTGGCGGCGGCCGGACGGGAAGTGGGCTTGTCGCCGGCGAGTATGACGGCGCGCATGAATGCGCTGGAGGCTCGTTATCAGACCCGGTTATTACAGCGCAGCACCCGCAGCATCGCATTGACTGAGGCGGGCGCGCGTTTTTACGAGGCGGGTCAGCGGGTTGTGGCGGAAATGGCGCAGGCGGAAGCGGCGCTGCTGGAGAAAGAAGGGGAGCTGCGCGGCTCGTTGCGCGTCACCGCCACCTCGGATTTTGGCCGGCATTATGTGGCCCCGGCGCTGGCGCAGTTTGTCAGCCTGCATCCCCAGGTGCGTCCCGCTTTGCACTTGCATGACGGAGTCGTGAACCTGATTGAAGAAGGCTTTGATCTCGCCATTCGCTACGGCAATCTGCCGGACAGCAATCTCATTGTGCGCCCTCTGGTGGCTGACAATCGTCGCGTGCTTTGCGCGTCGCCTGCGTATGTGGCGTCATTTGGACAGCCTCAAACGCCGGAAGACCTGCAGGCGCATCGTTGTCTGGTGATGACGCGTTTTGGAGAAATGTTGGCGGAGTGGCGTTTTCAGTCCGATTCAGGCTGGCGAACGCTGACGGTGGAGGCCTTTCTGGCGAGTAACGATGGCGCGCTGATCCGGCAATGGGCGTTGGCGGGGATGGGTATTGCGCTGAAATCCTGGTGCGATGTGAGTCGGGATATCACGCAAGGACGGCTGCTCCAACTGTTGCCGGATCAGGTCGTCGGCCTGCATGGCGCAGATGCGGGCGCAGTAGGGCTGCAGATGATCTACCCCAGCCGCAAATACACGCCAGCCTGCGTAAAGGCGTTTATGGATTATCTGGGCGAGTTCGTAAACAGTGAAGCCGGCCTGTGAGGCCGGCGTATCGGCTAGCCGCGGGATACAGGGCCTGATTAATACATCAAACTTCAATCAACTTGCGGTTATTCGACCCCGGCAGCGTTTTATAACTGACGGAACGCGCGGCGGCCAGTTGGTAGGTGGGGCTCTTCACGGTGTCGACGAAACGCCAGTCCGCCCTGGCTTCGTCTGCGGTGAACGTGGTCAGCAGGTAGCCGCGTTGATTGACGTTCAGGTATCGCAAGTCGCTCACCAGCGTGGTCACGCCCAACTCGGTCTGGGCAATCGTGGCCTCGTCATCCGGCAGGGAAAGGTAGGTTTCCAGACCGGGAGAGGACACTGACGCGGTGGCGAACTCCACGCCGACATGGTCGCCGGACAGGGTTTTCAGGTCGCTGGCCCAGGCGTTGTGGGTGTCTCCCGCCAGCGCCACCAGATTCTTGTTCATGGCCTTCGCCGTCTCGAACAACACTTCCCGTTCTGCTGCATAGCCGTCCCAGGCGTCCAGGTTGTAAGGCAGTACGGTCTCTACCCTTACGCGCTCGGCATCCGTCACGCTGGGATCGCCCATCAGGATACGGCCCTTGATGTTCGCCAGCTCGGCGAATGCAGGCAGGATGGTGTTGGGATCTGGATTCAGCAGCTGGGTCAGTAGTTCCGCAGGCAGCAGCATGCGCCCCATCAATATTTGCTGTCCCAGCACCTGCCAGGTGGCGTTGGACGCAGCCATGGTGTTTTGCAGCCAGTTTCGCTGTTCCGCGCCCAGCAGCGTACGGTTGGCGTCGCTGACGTCTGCGCTGAACTGAGGCGCGTTGAAGGCGCCGCTGACCGGGTCCAGATAATCGAGATAATCCAGTTGTTTGTCGCGGGCGAGCACGCGGGTGTCGAGCATGTAGAGGGACACCAGATCGCCGAACTGGAACTGGCGATAAATGATCTCCTGATTGTCATCCACAACCGGCCGAATCGGCATCCATTCGAAGTAAGCCTGCAGCGCCGCTATTTTGCGGTCTTCAAACTCGCCTTCGCCGTCATTGTGGTTTTTAGCGCCGGACTTCCAGGTGTCGTCAGCAATCTCGTGGTCATCCCAGACGGTGATGAACGGGGTTTTGCGGTGCAGCGCCTGTAGATTGGCGTCGCTGCGATACAGCGCATAGCGCTTGCGGTAATCGGCAAGCGAGAGGATCTCGTTGGCGTTGTCGTCCGGCAACGTGCGTCCGATGGCGGCGGCGTCTTCCGTCGCATAACCGCCGGCGCCGTATTCGTAGATGTAGTCTCCCAGATGTATGACCGCGTCCAGGTCGTCATGCAAGGCTGCTTCCGCGTATACGTTGAAGTGTCCGGCGGGATAATTGGCGCAGGAGAAAACGGCGAACTTGACCTGTTCCGGGCTGACCGTCGGTAGGGTTTTGGTGGCGCCTGCGGGAGAGGCCGAGCCGTTTGCGGTGAAACGGTAGTAATAAGTCGCTCCGGGTTGCAGATTCAGCACGTCCACCTTGACGGTGAAGTCCTGCGCAGCGGATGTCTGCGTGGTTCCGTTATGCAGCAGGTTGCTGAAGCCTGCGTCGTCCGCCACCTCCCAGGATACCGACACTTCAGCGCCGGTATCGTCGGGGAGGGCGCGGGTCCAGATGATCACGCGGTCGCTGAGCGGATCGCCGCTGGCGACGCCGTGACTGAAGGTCACCTGATAGGTTGAATTGGCGTCGTCATCGGAGCTGCACCCCGCCAGACCAGTGGATATCGCCAACGCCCCCATGCCGGCGGCGGTGACTCTGATAAATTCGCGTCTGCTTATTCTTTTCATTATTCCTTTCTCTGTCCTGCCTGTGAAAGTTGCGCGGAAGATAGAGGGATAATGTTACATAAATGTTTAATTTCGCTAGAAAATGCGGCCTTATTTCAAAAACTTGTGGAGAACGTCACGAAAACAGATCCCAGTAGGGCTGATCGCCGAATCGGGCCTGCATGAACTTGACGAAGACGCGTACTCTGGCCGCCAAATGCCGGTTAGGCGGGTATAGCAGACTCAGATAAACCGGCGGGGCCTGATATTCGGGCAGCACGCTCACCAGGCGGCCAGTCTGTAACTCCGGGCCGGCGATAAACGTGGGCAGCAAGGCGACGCCAAGGCCCGCCACCGCCGCGTCGCGCAGGGCTTCTGCATTATTGCAGCACAGCACCCCGTTCACCCGTACGCTGGTTTCCGGAGCGTCGCCGCGACGCAGTCGCCAGGTGTAGCCGGAGGCGAGATTGCCGTAATGCAGACAGGGGCGGCTGGCGAGTTCTTTGATAGTGCGAGGGCGACCATGCTGTTGCAGATAGCCCGGCGACGCGCAAAGCAAACGTTTTGCTTCCACGATGGTGTGCTCAATCAACGAGGGCGCTTCGCGGGTTTCCGCCACTCTCACTGTAATGTCGAAGCCTTCCGAAACCGGATCGACGAAACGGTCGTCCAACACCAGGTGTACGCGGATGTTGGGATAGCGGGTCATGAAGTCAGCCAGGGCGGAACTCAAATGCATCGTGCCGAAAGACATGGGCGCGTTGATTTTCAAATCGCCTTGAGGCTCCGCATGATCGGATTGAATGGCGGTTTCCGCTTCCCGCAGGTCGTTGAGAATGGATTTTGCGCGCAGATAAAACGCCTGGCCTGTGGGCGTCAGAGATACGTGGCGGGTAGTGCGCGCCAGCAGGGTGACGCCCAGCTCATCCTCCAGCGCAATCACCCGCCGATTCACCTGCGAGCGCGACAGCCCCATCTCGCGCGCGGCTTTGGCGAAGCTCTCTGCTTCCGCCACGTTTACGAAGGCCGTAAGCCCCGCCAGTTTATCCATGTACGCCTCTTTGTTATTGCCGGGCCCTGCTCCGAGGCCATTGCATAAATACCTTTTACCTTTCGTATATTGTCGCATACTGAGCGACACAATGGCTTATTTTTGACTAATTGTTTACTTTTTTGAGGAATATAAACTGTCTCCTCATAACGAACACAGGAGGAGACAGTATGAATATCCGTCGAGGGCATGAGCGTGGCGTCGCCAACTTCGGTTGGCTGCACTCAAAACATACTTTTTCATTCGGACACTACTTCGATCCTGCACACATGGGCTTTGGTCCCTTGCGCGTGATCAATCAGGATCAAGTAACGCCCGGCGCGGGCTTCGATACGCACGGACACAGCGATATGGAGATCATTTCCTATGTGGTGTCCGGCGCGTTGGAGCACAAGGACAGTATCGGCAACGGTTCTGTGATCGTGCCGGGAGAGCTGCAACGGATGACCGCGGGAACCGGCATTCGCCATAGCGAATACAATCATTCGCGCACAGAAGGCGTGGAGTTCCTGCAAATCTGGATTCACCCGGAGCAAAAAAGGCTGAAACCGGGGTATGAACAGAAGGCGTTCGCGCCGGAATCCATGACCGGCGTCTTTCGCCTGATCGGCAGCCGCAATGGCGCGCAAGACTCGGTGACGATTCATCAGGACGTCAACTTGTACGCCGCCCGCCTTGATGGCGCAGAACCTGTGTGTCTCGACATCGACCCACAGCGCGGCGCGTGGGTGCAGGTGGTCAAAGGAAGTGTGGAGTTGAACGGGGAAGCGCTGACGGAAGGCGATGGCGCGGCGCTGGAAAACGTCAACAAGCTCACTTTCGCCAACGCGGATAATGCGGAAGTGCTGGTGTTTGATATGAAAATGCAGGCGTAGGGGAGCGGGAGGCTCGATACTGTAGGGAGGAACCCGTTAATATCCATGGGGTTGTCAAAAGCGAGCAAGGATAGGTATCTATGCTGATTCCCTATGAACTAACCACGGTGAACGAGCGCCTGCTGCTACGGTGGATTAATCCCGACCGGCTGGAGTTGCGGCCGGGATTTTTTCATGAGGCGGTGGAGGCGCTGCCGCAGGAGGAGCAGTGCGCCGGGCTGACCCATTTCGATGAGCTGCTGAACGGGGAGGGCGCGGAGCCTCAACCTGCGGGCCTGATCTTTCATACCAGCCGATGCGGCTCCACTTTAGTGTGTCAGATGTTGAAGCAGCATCCGCAGGCCCTGGTGTTGGGGGAGCCGTTTCTGCTGAATCAGATTGTGCGTCACCATCTGCTGTCCCCCGCTCGCAAGATTGAAGCGCTGCGCCGTTGCACTGGCCTATGGGCGCAATGGGCGGCGGAGACGGGACGGCGTCTGGTGATCAAGTTGTCTTCCTGGAACCTGATGCATATTGATCTCTATCAGCGTGCGTTTGATTGTCCGATGCTTTGCCTTTATCGCGACTACCTATCTGTGCTGGAGTCATTGTTGCGGGGGACGCCCAAGTGGCTTGGCGCTGATTGGCCGCCGCGCCCCTTCACCGAGGTGGACGCCAGGCTGTTACCGGATGCGTCGCTGTTGGCGCCGCTGCAATCCGGCGTCATGTCGGCGGAGTCTAAATTGCTGGGAACGGCGGCGGGAACCTATCTGGGGTTCGGGCGGGCGATGTTGGCGGCGCTGGAATCTGATGCGTCAGTGCGGGTGATGGGGTATGAGTCCATAGCGGGCGCGTCAGCGGCGCTGGCTGAGCACTTTGGCTTGCAGCCGTATTCGGGTTTACAGCAGGATATGTCGGAAGCGACCCAGCTCTATTCGAAAGGCGACTCTACTTACCAACCGCCTGATGCGAGGGACAAGCTAAAACGTCTGGATGCGCAGCTTGAGCAACACTACCCGGCCATGAGGCTTGCCTTGCAGGAGGTTTATTCGCGCCTGCAATCACATCGGCAATTACTCGGATAAGGAGCGCGGCAGGTAAGTGGAAGCCTTCACATAGCTCTCGCTGTCCGCTCCCCCGGTGATGATTGTGCTCTCAACTCTGAGCCAGGCATGCGCTTTCAACCCGCCGTCAGAACCGCGTTCTTTAAGAACGCCAAGGTGGATGACGTAAGGCGCCTTGTAAAAGCCCAGCAGCGTTCTGGCCATAATCGCCTGCGCCAGACACTTGCACTCCCACGGGGTATAGCGGGCGACCAAGCGGCAGACGGCCCCGATGCGTCGCGCCAATAATTGCTGCTCCGCAGGGGCGTGAAACAGCGCCTCATGATTCGCAGTCACGCGCCCCAATATCCAGGCGAAACGTCGAAACGGTAAACTCCAAATCATCACACGCACCAGCGCGCTGTAAGGAAACAAAAACGCCAGCCACAGCTTCTCCTGGCGCGGAAGTCGCCAGGCGGTTTGGAGTTTATGGTAGATGCGCGGCATAGAACGAATTGTCACAAGCGCGGGTCCCGGGTCATTCAACAATTACTTGTCTATGGCATGTAGTGTAGTTGAAAAATGGCTGTTATAAGCAGGTCCAGAAAAATGCTTCAACTTGCCCCCTTGTGTGTCGCTGTTTATGCTTTCTAGACAGAATAATCTCAGAAGAGTCTCAGTAGCATATGGCGCGAATTCGTGGCGTAGTCCTGGCATGGCTGCTCATCCTCGCCGGGCATACCGCATCCGCCGCTGAGACGGTGCGCATCGCTATTGGCGAATGGCCGCCCTATCTTTCCGAAGAACTGCGACATTACGGTTTGGCGGCGCATATTGCGGAGGTCTGTTTCAACGCCGCGAATGTGGAGGTAGAGGTTGGCTTCTTTCCTTGGAATCGGGTCGCGCTGTTTGTGGAAAACGGCCTTTGGGACACCTCGATTCTTTGGGTGAAAACCGAAGAACGGGAGAAGGTTTATCTGTTTTCCGATGTGGTGTTCGAAGGTTCCGCAGTGTTCTTCTATGCTAAAGCGCGCCCTTTTCAGTGGCGGAACTATAAAGACCTTGTGGGATTGAAGTTCGGCGGTCTGATGAGCGCCAGCTACCCCTGGTTTGAAGCCGCCAAGGAGCAGGGAATTAATCTTGAAATGGAAGTCGTGTCAGACGAACGCCTCAACCTCGCCAAACTGCTGTCCGGCCGCATTGACGCCTTCTCCCTGGATAAGTACGTCGGCCTGTATATCCTGCACAAAAACTTTCCCCAGGAATCCAATCTCATCACCTACCACCCGACCCCCATCGAATCCTGGCCTTATCGCCTTATCTTCACCAAAAATCCACGCGGAGAAAAAATGCGCAACGCCTTCAATAAGGGACTCAAAATAGTCCAGGAAAACGGCTTGCTGGAACAGCTGTTGGACGATGCGGCTAATGGGCGGTATGTGAGCCGTTTGGCAGAGTAACTCCGCAGGTTCTATATCGTTATTAATCAGGCAGACAAATAGCTTCCTTTTATTTGTCTCCCGCGGCTAGCCGCCGCGCAGGCGCATTCATGCACCTGATTTTTAGCATGGCAATATTATTGTCATGTTAATAACTTTTGATGGCTCCGAAGTAGCAACAAAGTGCTTGTCACTGAATGTGCTTGATGGGTAAACTCCCGACGCTAAAGCTAACTATCTGTTTTGTTTAAATATTGAGCGGTATCGTGTCCAATAGGGATATGGAACAGAGCGCAGCATCCTGCGCGCTATACACAACATTATTATTGTCCAGGCCGCTGACGACAGGCGCAAAGTCTGCCGTCAGCGGCTTTTTTATGCGTTAAAAAAGTCAGTCGAAGTATTTCAGGAGTCATCGAATGGTTGCGGTCGTTTCAGGGGAAGGTCTGGGATTGTTTGGCGCGTCCTTGTCAGGCGCGGGCGCGGGGTTATCGCAAGCGGGCGTCGGTCAGAGCGGCGAGCGGGTCTACGTCAACGCCGCGACGGGCAACCTGGTGCTGCAGCGCCGCGATGAACTGCTGTTAGGCGCGGGGCGCGACGCCAGTCTGATCCGCACCTACAACAGCCAGGGCCGCTTCACCGACGACAACGGCGACAACTTCTACTTCAGCTTCAACCAGCGTCTGGAATTCAACGGCGGCAATCTGAACAAAGCCGGCAGTCTGATCACGCGGATCGCCGGCGACGGCAGCCGCACGGACTATCGTTATGACGAGAGCCGCGGGCTGTATGTCTCCAGCGTCGGCGAAGGGGCCCACGACACCCTGGAGTTCCGCGGCGGCACCGGTTCTGACGCGTTCCTGTGGACGGAAGGCGAGAGCGGCGCGCAGGAAGTGTACAGTTGGCAGGGCAAACTGAGCGCGCTGGCCCATCGCGACGAACCGGGACGAGTGACCATCAGCCGCAGCGCGGCCGCAACGACCCTGACGACGGCGTCGGGGGAGAAACTGGAGATTCAGTACGACGGCGCCGGCCGGGCGGTGCTGGTGAAGACGGTGGGCGCGGACGGCGCGCAACGCAACCAGACATATTACGGCTATGACGCCCAGGGCCGTCTGACGACGGTGACGGTGGACCTGACCCCGGCGGACAACAGCATCGGCGACGGCCGCACCTTCGTGACGCGCTACAGCTACGACGGCGACAGCAAACGGGTGGCGAAGATGCAGGCCAGCGACGGCGTGTCGGTGAGCTTCCAGTACCAGGACATCGGCGGCGAATACCGGGTGACCCGGGTGACCCAGGGCGACGGCGCGGACGCTATTGTCACCACTTACGCCTACGATCTGGCGCAGCGCACCGCGACGGTGACGCGGGTGTTGGACCCCGCGACGCTGAGCGGCCTGCAGACGGTGCTGCGCTACGACGAACGCACGCGCCTGGTGGAAATGCGCCTGCCGCAGCAGGACGGAACCCAGAGCGTGCGCCGCTACGCCTACGACGCCGACGACAATCTCATCCAAAGCACGGACGCCGACGGCCACAGCGAGACCTACCGCTACGACGCCATGGGCAATCTGCTGACCCATACCGACCGTTTGGGGGGCGCCACCGACTACACCTATAACGCCCACAACCAGACCCTGACGGAGACCACGGACGGCGCCACCCAGCGCTACGTTTACGACAGCGCGCACCGTTTGCGTTACCGCGTGGACGCCGAGGGCGGGGTCACCGAATTCCGCTACAACCACCTGGGCCAGCTGACGGCGACCCAGGGGTACCTGGCGCGCTACGACCTGAGCGGCCTGAGTTCCAATCAAGCGCTGAGCGAAGGACCTCTTAATACGTGGGCGCCCGGCGCCCGGGCGCAGGGAACCAGCCTGACGGAATACGCCTACGACTTCCGCGGCCAGCTGAGCCGTCAGACCCGCTACAGCAAGACTGACGCCACGGGCGCGGGAATCGGCGCGGCGACGACGCACTTTATCTACGACGCGGAAGGACGCCTGCTGAAACAGGTCAACCCCGAGCAGGCGGCGCCGACGGAGAACGCGAGCGCGGCCCCGGAGAGCCTGGGGCATCGCACGGGAGAAACGCTGTACGTCTACGACGGCCTGGGCCGGCTGCTGTCGGTGAAGGACGCGCTGGGCGCGGTGACCACGCAGACCGAATACCAGGGCGCGACCATCCTGAGCCGCGACGCGGCGGGTCTGCAAAGCGTGAAGACGTACAACAGCGCCGGCGCGCTGATCGACGTGGTGGAGCGCGACGCCGGCGGCGCCCAGCTGGGCAAGGCGCAACAGTACTACGACGCCCAGGGCCGGGTGATCCGCAGCGTGGACGCGCAGGGCGCGCAGACCCGCTACATCTATGACGGCCAGGACCGGGTGCGTTTTGAAATCGACGCCCTGGGCTACGTCACGGAGAACCGCTATGACGCCCTGGGCCGGGTGACGCAAACGCGTCGCTACGAGGCCGCCTATGGCGGCGCCGACGTGAACCTGACGGCGCTGGAAACGTTCGCCGCGGGCCAGAGCGCGATCACGACGCGACGCTTCTATGACGCGGCGGGCCAGGTGCGTTTCGAAATCGACGCCCAGGGCTATGTGACCGGCTACGAGTACGACGGACAAGGGCGCGTTGCGAAGAAGACCCGCTACGACAAGGCGGCGGACCTGAACGCGGCGAATCTGGCGTCGCTGGCGGCGCATGCGCCGAGCTGGCGCGGCGACGGCGTCGTGCAGATCGACGCGGGACGGATTATCAAGACCGCCGCCACCGGACTCAGCGGAGGCCGGGCGGTGGCGAACGAAACGCTGCGACAAGGCCGCGGCGCGCTGGAGTTCACCGTGGCGGCGCTGCCGACCGGGGCGTCCCTGGGCGCGGTGGGTTTCAACAAGACCCCGGAGACCGTCCTGAGCGGGAACGCTTACCTGAATGAAGTGGACCTGGGCGTTTTCATCCGCGACCCGGACGGGGCGGGTTCGCAGGGCCACAGCCTGATGATCCAGGTGAACGGCGTGCGCACGGAGCCAACCTCGGCGACGCCGATTCAGGTCGGCGACCGCCTGCGCATCGAAATGCGGGGCGCGGACGCGCGCATCCTGCTTCAGCGCCCTGGCCAGCACGGCTTCACATTGATACAGACCCTGACGGGCGTGGTGGATGCGAACGCGAATTACACGGCGCAAACCAACCTGTACGGCGCCGGCGCGGCCATTGAGGGCGTGGCGCTCAGCGGCGATGCGGACTACCACAGCGCGGGCGTCTCCACCCGCTACGTCTATGACGCCAAGGGCCAGGCGCGCTTCGAGATCGACGCGCAAGGCTACGTCACGGAGAACCGCTACGACGCACTGGGGCGCGTGGTGGAGACGGTGCGTTACCTGGATGCGCAGGCGTTGACGCCTTCGCAGCTGGCGCAACTGCAGCGGCAGGCGGACAGCGGCGCGGCGGGCGGCGTGGGAGACGTCGTCTTGGACAGCGAAACCTTGCCGGCGCCGGCGGGCTGGAGCGAGTCAACCAGCACAGCGGGCTATGAAGGCCGACAGTACCTGACGGCCAAAGGGGCGTCCGCTGCGGTCGAGTGGCGCTCGGCGCTGACGCAGGCGGGACGCCATGGCGTGTACGCGACCTGGACCGCGCACGCCAATCGGGCGAGCAATGCGACCTATCGGGTTCATCATGTGGACGCCGCAGGCAAGGCGACCGTGACGGACGTGAAAGTGAACCAGCGGACGCAGGGTGGTCAGTGGGTGTTGCTGGGCGACTTTGATTTCGGCGCAGAAGGCCGGGTGGAGCTGCTGGGCGGCGGAGATGGCTATGTGGTGGCCGATGCGGTGAAATTCGCGCGCGCGAACTACGCCACGCAGAGCAAGAAAGTCGTGTACGACGCCCAGGGTCGTGCGCGTTTCAGTCTGGACGAACAGGGCTATGTCACCGAGAACCGCTATGACGCGGCGGGCCGGGTCGTGGCCACCCTTCGCTACGATAGCGCTTACCAGGGCGACGCATGGGGCGAGAGCGACCTGGAGAACTTCGTCAACGGCAAAACCCCGGCTTCCCATTCTCGTTTGATTTACGACGCCAAAGGCCAGGCGCGTTTCACCATCGACGCCCTGGGCCTGGTGACGGAGACCCGTTACGACAGTCTGGGCCGTATAACCGAAAAACTCAGTTACAGCTCCGCCTACACGGGCGCCGCTTTTACCGAAAGCGCCCTGCAGAGCTTTATCAGCGGCAAAACGCCCGCTGCCCATTCCCGGTTGGTCTACGACGTCAAAGGCCAGGCGCGCTTCACCCTCGACGCCCTGGGCCAGGTAACGGAGACCCGTTACGACAGCCTGGGGCGGGTAATTGAAACGCTAACTTACAAAGGCGTTTATACCGCTGCGAGCACTACCGAAAGCGATCTGCAATCCTTTGTCAATGGTAAAACCATTCTTACTAAATCTCGTGTGATCTATGACGCCAGAGGCCAGGCGCGCTTCACCCTCGACGCTTTGGGGTATGTCACCGAGAACCGCTACGACGCCCAAGGGCGGGTAACGGAGAAACAACGCTTTAATGCGATCTACACCGGTGCGGACTTTAGTGAAAGCGCCTTGCAGACGTTCACGAACGGCAAAACCCCGGCTTCCCATTCCCGATTGGTCTACGACGCTAAAGGCCAGGCGCGCTTCACTCTGGACGCTCTGGGTCAAGTGACGGAGAACCGCTACGATGCGTTGGGTCGAATAACCGAAAAACTCAGTTACAGTTCTACATACACCGGCGCGGCATTTACTGAAAGCGCCTTGCAGACGTTCACGAACGGCAAAACCCCGGCTTCCCATTCCCGATTGGTCTACGACGCCAAAGGCCAGACGCGCTTCATCCTCGACGCCCTGGGCCAGGTGACGGAGAACCGTTACGACGCCCTGGGCCGGGTGACCGAAAAACGCAGCTACAGCCATGCCTATAACGGCGGCGTATTCACCGAAAGCGCCCTGCAGACGTTCGCAAACGGTGAGGCCCCCGCCTCCCGCACTCGTTTGGTCTATGACGCCAAAAACCAGGTGCGTTTTACGGTCGACGCGTTGGGACAAGTAACCGAGACCCGCTACGACGCGTTGGGACAAGTGATCGAAACGCGCAGTTACGATGGCGTTTATACGGGGACCAGCGCTACCGAAAGCGCTTTGCAGTCCTTTGTCAGCGGCAAAACCGTTCACGCTCGATCTCGCGTGGCCTACGACGCCAAAGGCCAGGCGCGCTTCATCATCGACGCCCTGGGTTACGTCACCGAGAACCGTTACGACGCCCTGGGACAGGTGGCGGAAAAACTCAGCTATGACCGCGTTTACGCCGGTTCGGATTACAGCGAAGCGGCGCTGACCCAGTTCGTTAGCGCGCAAAGTCAGCCGCGCAGCGGGCGTTTGGTGTATGACGCCAAGGGGCAGGCGCGGTTTGAGATTGACGCGCTGGGCCATGTGACGGAGCGGGAATACGACGCGGCGGGACGGGTGATCGCCACCTACCAATACGATGGAGCGCTGCCGGCGGATGCGACCTACACCGAAGCGGGCGTGGAGCAATGGCTGCCGCAGGCGGCGGAGTGGTCGAAGCGCACCGGCGCGCTGGTGGGCGGTTCGTCGCGCATTGAGCAGCTGGACGTACCGGAAGCGAGAGAGTTTACCGGCAGCGTGAGATCGCGGCAGACCATCCGCGGTGAAGGCTATGTGGAGTTCAGTCTGCCCTCGGAAGGCGTCAATGCGGTGTTCTGTGGTTTCAGCGAGAAGGATGCGGGGACTTCCTACGAGGATCTGAACTTCGCGTTTTACCGCAAGCAGGGCGGCGTGGTGCGCTGCTATGAAGATTCGGCCAAG